>JAZUDM010000060.1:0-33657 GCA_045639635.1 Saccharofermentans sp.
TGCAAGATACCTGAATTCAGCTGAGCCTTCCTGGCTTGCTGCTCACTGTATGGAGGATATCGATACTGCTTTCGCAACAACAGTTAAGGCAGGCGACATTATGGTAGCAGGTAAGAATTTTGGTTGTGGTTCTTCAAGAGAGCATGCTCCAATTGCTATTAAGGCAAGTGGTGTTTCTCTTGTAATCGCTTCTGATTTTGCACGTATCTTCTATCGTAATGCAATTAATATCGGTCTTGCTATTATGGAGTGCCCAGAGGCTTCAGAGAAGATTTCTGCCGGCGACGAGATTGAGGCTGATTTCGATACAGGAATTATCGTAAATAAGACTAAGAATGAGTCTTATACAGCAAAGCCATTCCCAGAGTTCATTAAGAACATTATTGACTGCGGTGGACTTGTTCCTTACACAAAGACAAAGATTGGAGAATAATCCATGAGCGAGAAGAATTATAAGATTACTGTTATTGCAGGCGATGGTATCGGACCTGAGGTAACAGCTTCTGCAGTTGAAGTTTTAAAGAAGGTTTCTTCTAAGTTTGGTTTTGGTCTTTCTTTTGACGAGAGACTTTTCGGAGGCGCATCTATCGATGCTTATGGCGCTCCTTTAACAGATGAGACACTTGAGGCTTGTAAGGCTTCTGATGCAGTTTTGCTTGGTGCCGTAGGTGGCCCTAAGTGGGATAAGGTTGATCCATCCATTAGACCTGAGAAGGGACTTTTGAATATCCGTAAGGGTCTTGGTCTTTACTCTAACTTAAGACCTGCTCTTATGTTCGGGGAGTTATCTGAGGCTTCTCCTCTTAAGAACGTAGGCGAGATTGATATTCTCATCGTACGTGAGCTTACCGGTGGTATTTATTTTGGTGAGCGTGGACGTAAGGATACTGAGGCAAATGAGCTTCTTCCTGATGGTACACCTAAGGGTGTTGTTGCTTATGACGTTGAGTCTTACTCAGCAGGTGAGATTACACGTATCGTAAGACAGGGATTTACTTACGCTCAGGGCAGAAACAAGAAGCTTACTGTTGTTGATAAGGCAAACGTACTTGAGTCTTCACGTATGTGGAGAGAGATTACAGAGAGCTTAAAGCCAGAGTACCCAGATGTAGCTGTTGATTATCTTTATGTTGATAATGCTTCCATGCAGCTTATCGCAAGACCTTCAAGCTTTGATGTAATTGTTACTAATAATATCTTTGGTGATATTTTGTCAGATGAGGCAGGCCAGATTACAGGTTCAATCGGAATGCTTCCTTCAGCATCTTTGGGTGCTCCTAATACACCTGGTCTTTATGAGCCAGTTCATGGTTCTGCTCCTGATATTGCAGGTACAGGCAAGGCAAATCCACTTGCTACTATTCTTTCTGCAGCAATGCTCCTTAGATGGTCATTAGGCGAGATGGAAGCTGCTGATGCAATTGAAGCAGCAGTAAAGAAGACTCTTGCTGACGGATTTAGAACAGTAGATATTAAGGGTTCTTCAACTGATGTTACAGTTCTTGATACAAAGGGCATTACAGATAAGGTTTTGGAGAGAATCTGATAAAAATTCGTAACTTGTTTATAAAATTACCCCCATCCCCAATGGGGGTGTTTTAATGTTATACTTTTACTCGTAAAAGAAATTCACAGAGGGAAAAGTGAGGATAAAAGATGAATAGAAAGTTTATTTCAATGTTTCTTGTTGGCGCAATTGCACTTTCAAGTACAGCGTGCTCATTCTTGGGCCCAAAGATTACAGTAGATAAGAAGGATGCAGAAAAGTTTGCAAACGATTACTGCGAGGCACTCTTAAGCGCTAATAAGAAGAGCCTTAAGAAGATGGTTTCTGAGGACGATGCAGATTATATTGATGATCTTACTTTTACAGATGTAACAGATGATGATTCAATCAATGAGATCTACGAGCGTTGGTTCGAGACAGCTTCTTTCGAAGTTGGTAAGGTTAAGTTTGATGAAGAGACAGGTAACGCTAAGGTAGATGTTACTTTCTCATATGTTGACTCAGGTTCATTCGAGCTTGATATGCCAGATTTTGTAGCAGCATGGATTAACTCTATTGACCAGGCAGAGCAGGCTGACTGCTTTACAGATGTTTCAGCAACACTCGATTTGATTTACGATGCTGATGAAGAGGCTTACGTTGTTAAGTCACCTGAAAAGTTCAACGATAATATCTTTGATATGTTCGATACAGATTTCGATGGTGTAGTTCCAGACGATGCTACTGTTGATTTCACAGTTGAGTGGGTAGGCGCATCTGATGATACAGTTCTTACAACAGACAGCGTTTCACTCCTCGTTACATTTGATGATGAGTACGGCTACTTCACAGACAGAACATTCGATCTTACTTTCTCATCTGAGGATGGTTCATATGCAGAAGCATCAGTAATGGGTTATGCATTGTCTTCAGCTTACGAAGTAGATCCAGACATTTTTGGTCTTGATGAGTTCGTGCCTGGTGATCTTTCAGTTAGTGTATCAGTAACTACTGCTACTGATTATTTCTACGATTCAGCAACAGTTGAAATCGTTGCTCCTGAAGTTCCAGCTTCAACAACACCAGAGGGTCTCCTTGAGCATGATCCTGATATGTGTGGTACATTCGACAGAACAACAAACCAGTACATCAACGAGCATGCTGGCGTTACAATTACATTTGGTGATGAGTACAGCGAGTCAACATATGTTGAGAACAACATGCGTGAGAGCGTTGAAGATATGGGTATGACTCCAGATGTATTCATTTCTGATAACACAAATTCTGAGGTTTGGATTATCTCAACAGTAACACTTGATCCAGCATATGGCCCATATACAGCTGAGAATATGGCTGATCAGACTCACCCAGCAGAGTATTCAGAGGGTGGTGTAGGTTACTTCTACAATACTGAGTCTGAAGATACTTACTTGTTTGAGTCTTTCCTTATCCCAATCGGTGACGGAATGATTGTTGTTTATCACTATTCAATTGATTTTAACTATGACAACGGTGCAATCATTGGTACACTTGCACCAATCGCTTGATTTGAGTGAAGGTTTAAGATTTATCTTGAAGGCAGGCGTCATTTGACCCTGCCTTTTGATATACTTCGGGGGATTTTTCGGAGGTAACAGAGATGTTTGAGAATAAGGATTACGATGAGCTCGACGACTATAAGATGGAGCAGGAATCCATTCGTAAGGAAAAGAGTTCAGGAACTTCAAAAGCCAATAAGATTAAGAAGGCAATAAGACAAGAAATGCCTGATGGCACAATTGTATATAAAGACCCAGGCCAGGTCGCTGGTGACATTGCTATCTGGCTTATTGTTCTCCTGGGCATAGGTCTTCCACTTTCTATTGCTATTTCAGGTGGTCACCTCAGTAATAAGGGAGATTTATATATAAGCTATTTACTCCTTATAGGTTTTGTTGTTTCAGTAATTTCTTCTATCATTAGAAAGGCGTTTGGAAAGAGCGGTAAGTCCATCTCTATTAAGGATAACGATGTTATTGTAAAGACTTCTAACGGAAGAAAGATTGTTTATTCTTGCCGCGACTACGAGGGAATGCAGTGCACCAGACATTATGGTAAGAACCATAATTATACAAGCACTACTTATCGCCTTAAGTTCAATACCGAAAAGGGTGAAGAAGTAGTTGGATTCTGCTCAAGAAGAGCACTTGTTGCCAGCGATTGTAATTACGAGATTAACAGCCGTAAACACGGATATTCACCAGACTACGAAGATATTCCTGACAAAGAGTTTAAGCTTCCAGAATCCCTCGGAAGACTTCGTCAAAACGAACCAATGGTTGCAAGAATCGTTGGTGCTGCTATGGTATTTATGGCTCTTGGAATGATTTCTACAGAGTATGCTTCATACGGAAGAATTACTGCAGACGCTTTGCCACTTGTCGCTGTGTTTGCGATTATGGGTATTGTTTTTGTCTGTTTGAGCTTTCAGGATGTAGCGCGATTTGGATCCCCAAAGAATATTAAGTTTATTGGAAATGAAGTTTATTTCGATGACACTAAGTTTAGTTCCAGCGAGATTAAGGCGGTTGTTGTAACAATGCCTGGCTGGTACGATCCATCCAAGTCTTATAATTCATCAATTAGAATTATTACTTCAGAAGGTGAGTATGTTTATATTCTTGGCAGATTCTATAAGGGAATGGCAGTCACAATTTTCAAGGGCAGCGACGCTCTTCCTGAGTGGCCTTTTGAGGATTTTTATTCTTACATTAAGAAGTGGTGCAAGAACAATAACGTTAAGTTCGAAGACCTTATGATGTAACTTATAGTTTTTGAAACACAAAAAAAGGATGACTCTCGGGTCATCCTTTTAAAATGCTTTTCGATAATGATTTCTATTAAAGCTCTGCCTTATGTGCAAGACCAAGCTCCTCTGCAATAGCGAAGAAAGCCTTACGTGAGCCTCTGATTGTAGACTCAGATACGCAGAATGCAAGTCTCATAAAGCCTGGACGTGAGAAGCTCTTTCCAGGAACCAAGAGGAGATTATACTTAGCGCAGACAGCAGCGAACTCGTCGTCTGTCATGCCGTTTGGTGTAGTCATGAAGATATAAAGAGCACCGTTTGGCTTAACTGAATCAAAACCAGCATCGATGATGTTAGAGTAGAGAAGGTTTCTACGATTCTCGTAGTTTGCAACATCTACCTTAGCGTAGATTGACTTCTCGATAACCTTCTGCCAGATAGCAGGAGCGTTTACGCTACCTAGTGTTCTGTTGTTAAGAACGATAGCTGCTGTCAAATCTTCGTAGTCAGCGTGCTTAGGAGATACGAGTGTATAACCGATTCTCTCACCAGGAAGTGAAAGTGACTTACTCCATGAGAAGCAGATGATTAAGTTATCGATGTACTTAAGTGCACAAGGAACTTCCATATTATCGTAAACGAGGTCGATGTATGGTTCATCTGAAATTACATGGATAACGTGATCCTTTGTAAGGAGCATCTTGTTAAGATCTGAAAGCATCTCTGCTGAGTAGATAACACCTGATGGGTTGTTAGGTGAGTTAACAATGATTGCCTTTGTTCTCTCTGTGATTGCAGCCTCAATCTTAGCGATGTCTGGCATAAAGCCATCGTCTGTCTGAACAATAACAACCTTACCATTGTGGTTATCGATATAGTTGTTGTACTCCATGAAGTATGGAGCAAGAACGATTACCTCATCACCGTCGTCAAGGAGTGAGTGGAGAACATCGTTCATAGCTGCAGCAGCACCTACAGTCATACAAACTGCGTTAGCGTCAATCTCAAGACCTGACTCCTCGGAACGCTTCTTTGCAATGATTGCTCTTGTTGACTCGTATCCGCTGTTGCTCATGTAGCCGTGCATGCCAGGTGTTGGGTTATTAGCCAAATCCTTAAGTGCGTCGATTACTTCCTTAGGTGGCTCTAAGTCTGGGTTACCAATAGAGAAATCGAATACGTTATCAGCACCGTAAATAGCCTTCAAACGATTGCCTTCTTCGAACATCTTTCTGATTGCAGAACCGCCTGCAAGCTTTGGGATCATCTTTGATGCGATCATATATATACCTCACATAAATATTTATTATTTTTTGTTTCCGAATATCAATATACTACTTAAAGCGTGCTATAATCAATTAACAAAAAGAAAACTTGTAGGAATGCTTGACAAACAAGGGGTTTGTAGGTATTATTACAAGGTCAATTCAAGCAGAAACCTGTTTCTCACCTCAAGTTTTTAGCGAAGAGGTTCATAATTTTCTTAATTAGACTTTAAGAAATGGTTATGTAGAGAGCGGGTTTGAACCGTTCTTTTTTTATGTCAGGGGGTGTTTTGTATAGCTAAACCAACCGGAAATCAGATGATCAACGAGGACATCAAGTTCCCAAAGGTTAGACTGATTGATGCTGAAGGCCAGATGGTAGGAGTTGTATCTATTGAGGATGCACTTAAGGCAGCTGATGAAGCAGATTTAGATCTTGTTTGCATTTCAGCTAATCCAGAGAATCCTGTTTGTAGAATTCAGGATTACGGCAAGTTCCTTTTCGAGCAGGGTAAGCGTGAGAAGGAGCAGAGAAAGAAGCAGAAGGAAACTGAGACTAAGGAAATCGGAATTAAGCTTACAACTGATGTTCACGATATCGAAGTTAAGCAGAAGGCCGTTATCAAGTTCCTTAAGGCTGGTGACAGAGTTAAGATCAACATTAGATTCCGTGGCCGTGAGATGGCTTATCAGCAGCAGGGCTTTGAAGTTATGGAGAAGTTCGCTGAGGGTATCGAGGAGTACGGTGTAGTTGACAAGAAACCTAAGATCGAGGGACGTAACATGGTTATGTACCTTGTTCCTAAGAAAAAGTAAGATATCAATTCAAGGAGGATATAATAATGCCTAAGCAGAAGACACACAGTTCATCAAAGAAGAGATTCAAGGTAACAGGTACAGGTAAGGTGCTCCGTGCACAGAGCTTCCGTCGTCATATCTTGAGTAAGAGACCTACTAAGAGAATGAGACATCTTCGTCACAACATGGTTGCTTCAGCACCAGACACAAAGACAATCAGAAAGATGATCCCTTACATGTAATTTTTTCTTGTAGGGAAGTAAAAGTTGAACACATTCTTTAGGAGGATATATATATGTCAAGAGTAAAAAGAGGACTTCGCACTAGAGCACGTCACGCTAAGATTTTAAAGCAGGCTAAGGGTTATTTTGGAAAGAAGAGCAAGCTCTTCAAGGTTGCTAATCAGGCAGTACTTAAGTCAGGTAGCTACGCATACCGTGATCGTCGCCAGAAGAAGAGAGATTTCAGAAAGCTCTGGATCGCTAGAATCAATGCAGCAGCTAGAATCAATGGCCTTTCATACAGCAAGTTCATGAACGGACTTAAGAAGGCTGGCGTTGAGCTCGACCGTAAGGTTCTTTCAGATATCGCTATCACAGATCCAAAGGGATTTGCAGCACTCTGCGAGCAGGCTAAGGCAGCTCTCTAATATAGAGTTATAACTTAATAAGTAATGGCCGTCCTTTTATAAGGGCGGCTTTTTATATGCCTTGATTTATTGGGTTGTTTTGTCTTCACTCTGAATACCTCACGGAATTGAGTAGCATTCAGCGTGACATTCAGAGTGGGAAGGCCAATAATCTGAATACCTATCTAATTGAGTAGCCATTCAGATTGTGATTCAGAATGAGAGGGCCAATAATCTGAATACCTATCTAATTGAGTAGTCATTCAGATTGTGATTCAGATTGAGAGTGCCAATAATCTGAATACCTATCTAATTGAGTAGCCATTCAGATTGTGATTCAGAATGAAATCGCACCACACTCTGCCAAATGCAAGACCAACCACACAATAAAAAACCAGTGCCCATAAAAGACACTGGCCGTTAACCTATTAAAATATGAGAAAGAACAAATTAATTAAACGATGTGCAGGATATTAATTAAGAATACCCATGCAAGACCATAGTAAGTAACAACTGCAACAAGATCGTTTACTGTTGTGATGAGTGGACCTGATGCTACAGCTGGGTCAACCTTGATCTTATGAAAGAACATAGGAATCAAAGTACCTACGATACTTGAAATGATCATGGCAACGAGAAGTGAAACGCCAACACAGCCAGAGATAATGAATGACTGAGTTATTGGAGTTCCCTTGAAGAAGTGGATATAAAGTCCGATAAAGATAAAGGCGAGTGTTCCAAGGAAAAGTCCGTTTGAAAAACCTACGCGCATCTCTTTAAATACAAGTCCAATCTTCTGCTTTGTTGTGAGCTGCTCATCCATCAAAACTCTGATAGTAACGGCGAGGGACTGTGTTCCAACATTTCCTGCCATATCGAGGATTAATGACTGGAAGCAGATAACGATAGGAAGGATTGCTACTACTGCTTCAAATACACCAACTACTGAAGATACAAACATTCCAAGGAACAAAAGAGTAATAAGCCATGGAAGTCTTTTCTTCATACTTTCTTTTGTAGTTTCCTTCAAGTCTTCCTCAGAAGTAAGACCCGCGAACTTAGCGTAGTCATCACCCATCTCGTCATCTACAACTTCTACGATGTCCTGCGCTGTGATGATTCCAACAATCGTGTTGTTCTCAGTAAGTACAGGGATAGAGTCCTCGGCGTAATCCTTGATTCTCTCGATACATTCACTGATACGCTCGTGATCGTAAACGTAAGGGTAGGAAGTAGAGATGATATCTTCAAGGTTATCTGTTCTTCTAGCTACGATTAAGTCCTTAAGATCAATAGCACCGTAGAATTTCTCTTCGCTGTCTACAACGTAAATAGTAGAGATATTATCGTTGTCACCAGCCTGCTCAACTAATGAGTGCATTGCCTGTCTGATTGATAAGTCATTCTTAATAACAATGTAGTTATTAGTGATGGCACTACCGATTTCGTCTTCATCGTAAGAACGAATAAGCCTGATGTCTTCACTGGCTTCTTCATCCATGAGTTCGATGAGCTTTTCCTGAATGTCCTCATCCATTTCCTCGATGATATCTGCAGCATCGTCAGAGTCCATGTGGGAGATGACTTCGGCAGCTTTCTCGATTGAAATCTCAGAAAGGAATTCATCAGGGTTCTCGATGTACTCGAAGATTTCAGAAACTTTCTCAGGTCCCAAAACAGGGTACAGCTTCTGACGCTCTTCTGGAGTCATCTGCTCGATAGCACCGGCGATATCGTTATCGTGGTAATCGTCGAGTTTCTCCAAAAGCTCGTCTTTGCTAATATCGCTTCTCAAAATAAGAAGCAGTTCTTCAACATAATTTGGTTCTTTAAGGATTTCCTTATCCATTGTTTTTCCTCCTTCATTAAGCGAAAAAATGCGCAAATTGGCATAGTTTCACAAGTTTTAGTTGTGAATGCTGTGAAGTATAGGAACCGGTAAAAAATCAATGGAATAAATGAGAATACAGATTAGAGTGCATAAATCATGGCAGCACCAATTACAGTACTATCATTTATGCCATTGAAGTATCTACTTCGACCCGTACTGTCGCAACTGTCCATGTGAGTGCACCTCCTAATAATCAAAATACCTTTCTAGTCTAGTTCTAATTACTTTGAAGGTCAAGGTAAATCTTCAAGTGGATAAGTATTTGTGATATGCTTTAGTGGTTATGGATATTATTAAAAGCAAAGACAATCCAAAGGTAAAAAGACTTACTCTTCTTCATGACAGGAAGAAAGCATCAAAGGAAGGCGTTGTATTTATTGAAGGTACAAGGCTTTGTGAAGATGCGCTTAAATCAGGGGTTGTTCCAACACTTATTGCATGTACCGAAATTAGATACGAAATGGTATCTTCCTGGAATAGTACTTATGGTGTTTCTTCTGAAGTTATCGTTCTTTCAGATGAGTGCTTTAATAAAATCTGTTCTACAGTAAATCCTCAGGGTGTGGCCATGATTGTAAATGAGCCGGAAAATCCTGATGAGATTCCTTTTAGAAACGATGGCAAGGATATTTACGTAGTTTTGGAAAAACTTCAAGATCCGGGTAACCTTGGTACAGTCATAAGACTTGCGGATGCATTTGATTTTACAGCCGTAATAATGACCAAGGGTACAGTTGATCCTTATAACGAGAAGGTTTTAAGATCTTCAATGGGTTCTGTATGGCATATCCCGATGGTGACTGTTGAAAACTCAGAAGAAGCTATTTCCAAACTTCAGGAAAAGAATATCAGTCTTATTGCAACTGAACTTCACGGAGACTTACTTAACGAAGCGGAGTTAACTTTGCCGGCAGCGTATTTTGTAGGTAACGAGGGCAATGGTCTTATGGCTTCTACAATCGATGCCTGCGATAAGAAGGTTAAGATTCCAATGCCAGGTAAGGCAGAATCTTTAAATGCCGCATCAGCTGCTTCAATTATGGGTTTTGTTCTTGCTTCCAAAAGATGATTTTTGCAAGTTGAATATAACTGATACGTCATTTTGATTATAGAAAAGATAATTTCAATTAGTTTCTTGTGCCTAATATTGAAATTTAGTTTTGTAAGTCCTTCAAAAATTGACAAATACTATTTGCAACTTTATTATTCTTATACTGTGAAAATGTGAAACTATAGATTGTGAGGAAGTATTAATGCTTGAGCGCAATGATAAAAATAGAATGATTGCTAATTTTGCTGATGTTGCTAAGGAGCATAGCAAAATTGATCCAACTCTTTACACTAAGTACAACGTAAAGAGAGGTCTTCGTAATAACGATGGTACTGGTGTACTTGTTGGCCTTACTGAAGTAGGTGAGGTAATGAGTTATATCGTGGACGATGCTGAGCGTGTACCTGTAGAAGGTAAGCTCTTCTTCCAGGGCTACGAGATTAAGGATCTTGTTAATGGCATTAAGAAGGATAACTTTGGTTTTGAGGAGGTAGCATACCTTCTTTTGACAGGTAATCTTCCTACTAACGAGGAACTTAAGTCTTTTAATGAGCTTCTTGCTTCATGTCGTGAACTTCCATTCGGATTTACAGAGGACATGATTCTTAAGGCACCATCTCCAGATATCATGAATAAGCTTGCAAGATCAGTTCTTGCTCTTTATTCATATGACGAGAATCCAGATTCACTTAAGATTGATAACGTAATGAGACAGTGTATCGAGCTTATCGCCAGATTCCCAGTTCTTATTGCTTATGGTTATATGGCCAGAAGACACTATGTTGAGCGTCAGAGTCTCTTCCTCCATTCTCCAAAGCCTGAGTACAGCACAGCTGAGAACGTACTCCACCTTATAAGACCAGACGGAAAGTTTACTGAGCTTGAGGCTAAGGTTCTTGACGTTGCTCTTTGTATCCACGCTGAGCACGGTGGTGGTAACAACTCATCTTTCGTAACTCATGCTGTTACATCTACTGGTACAGATACATATTCTGCAATCGCTGCTGCAGTTGGTTCACTTAAGGGACCTCAGCACGGTGGTGCTTCTAACAAGGCTTTCGCTATGATGAATGACCTTCGTGAGAACGTATCTGACTGGAAGTCAGACGCTGAGGTTAAGGCTTACCTTACAAAGATTTTGAAGAAGGAAGCTTTTGATAAGTCAGGTCTTATCTACGGTATCGGACATGCTGTATATACACTTTCAGATCCTAGAACAAAGCTTCTTAAGTCTTATGCTTCAGAGCTTGCTAAGGCAAAGGGTCTTTCTGATGTATTTGAGCTTTATACAAAGGTAGAGGAACTTGCTCCAGAAGTATTCCACGAGGTTAAGAACAACGACAAGATCGTTTGTGCTAACGTTGACTACTATGCTGGTCTTGTTTACTCAATGCTCGATATCCCACCTGAGCTTTTCACACCACTCTTTGCATGTGCAAGAATCGCTGGCTGGAGTGCTCACAGAATCGAGGAGCTCGTTGCTGGTGGCAGAATCATGCGTCCTGCATTTAAGTGTGTTAATAAGCGTAAGCCATACACAGAGATGGACGATCGTGACGAGATAATTGGAACTTAATCGTTAATTATTAAATATATTTTAGTTATTTGTTACAAAAGGAGGTGTTATGCACCTCCTTTGTTTTGTTCAAAATTTTGTCACAATTTGGGTGTATAATTATCTTGAGGTATTAAGTATGAACAGATATTTAAAGCATGAGTTTAGATTTAACGCATCTCATACAAATATGACAAAAGATGCAGATGTTCATTCGCATACATTTGTTGTGTTTATTAATACCAACTACGTCGACTCGGATGTAGATAAGAAACTGGTTAGGATTACGGAGGATTTTCTTAGTCAGTTTTATGGCCAAAACCTTAATAGTCTGGATTATTTTGGAGGGAATTATCCAAGTATTGAGGAGATGGGTGACAGGTTCTATGAATCACTAAATAGCCTTTTGGGGGAGATTGGTGTTGAACTTTATGAATTAGGAGTTTCGGATAATCCGCAGGCTACATATTATGTCAGCAGTCGAATTATGTTGCCGAATCTCAATGACAATATTAGTGGCAAGAACTATGATCTTTTGAATAAACTTCTTGATCGTATAGGTTGAAATAGTTTTTAGGAGGAGTAGGAGTATGAAGACTAGATTTTTTACTAAATTTGTTTCTTTGCTGATGGTTGTTTCAATCACTGTCTGCTTCAATGCTTTGAATGTTTTTGCAGCTTCTACTATTGCTATTGATGGTCTTTATGATGACTGGTCAAGTGTTCCACGTCAGGAGATTACTTACAGAGGCTGGAATGGAAGTTCAGTTCATGTTGGCCAGATTTATACAGATGGCGATTATATGTATGTTCATTTTAAGGTATCAGAGTTTTATTCTGGTGCGATGCCTTTTGGACAATTCACAATGACAATTAATAATACTCCACTTGAGATGCATATTTATGATTCAGCTGGTGGTTACTATTCATGTAATGCGCAGACTGAACCAGGTGAGTATTCAAATCTTTCTGTAGGAGTTCGTGGCAGTACAACAAACTGGAATCCTAAGGAATTAGGTAATGAGGTTGTTTATACAGTTTATAACAGCCCATATTCAGCTGGCCCTGATAGTAATGGTGCTGAGTTTGAATTTAAGGTTCCAATGTCTTTGGTTGCTGATGCTTATGGAATCCATGTGGAGGATATGAGTGTTATTACAATCACAAATTCTTCTCTTGGAAGCGAAGGAGTATCTATTGCTGGTACTTCTTCAGGTCCTGTTATTGGTGTTTGTATTGCGGTAGCCATGGTAGGACTTGGCGCAGGTCTTGCTTATTCAAAAAAGAAGAAAGATGTTTTAAAGGAAACAGAAGAAGTATAAAACTCATTTCGTCTGGGATGCTTTAGATGGTATTTTTTGTATTAGTACTTTTGGCCATTTGGGTCTATATAATGACCGTTTTGTATCGTGCGAAGACAGGTTTTTGGTATTACCTGGTTGGTAGTGTTGGAGTGTTTGCTTTTTCGATGTTTTTTATAGAGCCAGTTGCTGTACCTTTTCTTCAGAAAAACGTAGCTACGGTTGCAGGCGTTATTGGATCTGTTACTGGTATTTTTAATTCATACTTTAAATCAGGTCTCCTGTTTATATCTCATAACGGAACTAATCTTTCTTTGTTTATTGATTATGAGTGTTCTGGTGTTATTGAGATTCTTGCTTTTATTTCATTATTGGCCTTTTTTAAGATTTATAAGATATATGAGAGAGTTGTTGTAGGCTTTATTGGAACGCTCATTATTTTTATGATGAACGTGCTTAGAATTTTTGTAATCTGCCTCGCGGTTTACTTTGGCGGTTTGGATTTGTATTTTATTGCACATACAATTATTGGAAGAATTTTCTTCTATATCTGTACTGTAATTTTGTATTTCTATGTATTCACAAAGCCACAGATTATAAGGCAGACACTTGGAGGTTTTAACTATGAACACTCTAAGTAATTTCTTCCAAACTGAAATGGTTTTCTGGATAGCCTGGATTATTATTCCTATTATTATGGAGATTATTCCAACTATTGGTAATTTTTTCATTCTTCTTAAAAGAAGAATCTTTGATAAGAATGTTCCAAAGATTGAGTACTATCCAGAAATTACTGTCATCGTGCCAATTTATAACTCAGCGGATACGCTTAAGAAGTGCATCGCTTCTATTAATGATTCTGAATATCCTAGTGACAAGATTGATGTTATCCTTGCAAATAATCAGACAAAGGATAATAGTTTTGAAATCTACTGCGAGTGTCAGCAGCTTTATAAGGATTTAAGAATTAACTGGATTAATGCTTCTCAGGGTAAATCCAAGGCTTTAAATCAGGCGATTTTTAATAGTACAGGTGTTTATGTAATTCATATTGATAGTGATGGCGTTCTTGAGAAGTCAGCACTTAGAAATATCGTGTCATATTTTGAGAATCATCCAAAGGTTCATTGCGTAACTGGAACTGTTTTAACAAACCCTGAGCTGATTGATGAGACTGATAATTTTTTCCTTCGCCTTTTCCAGAAGATGGAATTTGGTGAGTATTGTCAGGCTTTCCTTTCAGGACGTAATTTTCAGTCAGAACTTAATAGCATGTTTACTTTGTCTGGAGCGTTTTCTGGATTCAGACGTTCTGCAATTATGAAGTCAGATCTTTATAATTTTGATACTCTTTGCGAGGATACTCATGTTACATTCCAGATCAGAGATAAGATGAATAAGAAAGTTGCGCTGGCAAGTGACTCATTTTTCTTTGTTGATCCTATTGAATCTGCTAACAGACTTTATGTTCAGCGTCAGCGCTGGCAGATTGGTGAACTTGAGGTTCTCCATATGTTCCGTGATGAGTCCAAGATGAAAATTGAGCGTCGTTACTGGAAGGATTTTGTAATCAGACTTATTGTTTTCGATCATACTTTCGCATTTCCAAGAATGATCTGGTATTTTGCTCTTATTGCGCTTGCCATGATTAATTACCCAATGCGATTAATCCTTATTTCTATTTTGCTTTTGTTTATTCTTTACAGCATTGCAAATCTTCTTTTGTATTTCTGCATAATTCTGTTCCTCAAAGATTTCAAGGATTTAAGACACTACTATGCACGCAAGTGGTATCTCATAATTCTTCTTCCTATCTTTAATTTCATTACTTTCTGGTTCAGATTTGCAGGCATTATTAATTCTATGTATTTTAAGAAACGTTCCTGGAGCACAAGAAATTTCAAGCAGGAATTTGATGATATTAAGAAAGTTATTAAGGATGATTTTTCAATCGTATTTAGTGCTGTTTCTAAGCTTCGCAGGGTGGTGAATAATGATGAAGGATAAGAAAAAGAAGACAAACAGATATAGAATTGCACCTGTATTTATTGGTGTTCTGGTTTTTGTTGTTCTAGTTGTTGTAGCAATTAGCTACGAACTTCAGATTAATAAGTTAAGAATAGTATCTCTTTATAACGAAGAGCAGGATAAAACGGTTCAGTCTGTTGCGCTTTTGGTGCAGGATAAGCAGAAAGAGGGAGCAGGAAATGACGATCTTGTTACCTATATTCCTACTACATACCATGCTTCAGGTAATTGCTATCTTGTTCTTGAAAGTAATCAGGAGATTATCTTTGCAAAGACAGTTTCAAATACTTCCAAGCTTTATAACAACAGAAGAAGTGAAACTTTTTGGAAAAATCTAAATGAGCAGAATATTCAGGTTTCTTCTACAGAATGGAACTTCCAGGGTAATAGCTATAAGCTTTCGCTTGTTACGGAGACAGACAGTATTTATGACCTTGCTGGTGTTGTTCAGCATAATTATTATGTGCTTTTAACAGTGATTATTGTCTGCGTCGTTCTTTTTAGTTTACTTGTAACTTATGTTGGTATGCTTGATAAGGCAAATTATGATTTGAATAAAACTCAGAATGAACTTGCTACACGTAATACTGATATGGAAGCATACATTAATAACGAAATTGATTCCAGACATAATGGACAGGGTCCACGTACTGATTCTGAGTTTGAGCAGTCTTATTCAAGACTTGAAAAATTTATGGATGTGTCTGTATTAAGAGCGCTTCTTTCAAAATCTAATACAGAGGATTTGCGTCCTGTTAAGATGATTGTAATTAAGTTCGTTATGAGCGACAGATACTATAGCATTTCGGAAATTTCAGAGTTTGCTTCCTGCATTTCAGATTCTTTAAATCAGCGCGAATCAATGTTTGAACTTTGTAAGGGCGCATTTGGAATCGTTGTGTATAAGGCAAGTGATGCTGAAGTTAATCGTCGTAAGGAAATGTTCCTCAAAAAACTTAACGAAAAGAATGGTAACGCAAAAGTCTTTGTAGGATTTACTTCAAGTGTATACGCAATGGGTACAGGCGAAGATGCTGTAATTGAAGATTTTGAAGTTATCTATAAAGAGATAGTGGGGTGATTGGGTATGAGATATAAGCAGTACAAATTTAAGTTTTATCTTAATGCAAGGCACGCTATTTATACTGACGGCGTTCTTGGAAACCCTCATACACACTCATGGGAAATGGTTTTCCACATTGTAAAAGCCAATAAGGAATTTAATAAGTTTGGTGTTATCGAAAGAAACTTAAGTGAGTTTTTTGATAAGTATCAGGATAAGTACATTAATGATCTTGAGCCATTTAATGTAATTAATCCAACATTGGAAAATGTTGCAGATTATTTTAAGGATGAGGTTTCAAAAATACTAAATAAGCTTGGTTGGGTTCTTCTTATGATGGAAATGAGTGAGACGCCTGCCAGAACTTATGTAATTAGCCTTTTGGATGATGTTGAGATGTCAGAGGATCAGACAATTGATACTATTACTGATTTGATTCTTGAGAAGGTGAGAGGTGCTGATGGTGGAGCTTCAGTCGAAGGATAATAAGAAGCAGGCAGAGTCAAAAAACTGGCTCGTGTTTATAGTTGAATTTTTGCTTCTTCTGGTTTTTGCCGGATTATTCTTTGCGTGCCTTAAATTATACGATGTATATCCTTCTGGTGTTGATGTCTGGGGTCATATGTATAAGGCCCAGCATACTTTTAATGCGATAAAAGAAGGATGCTTTTATCCACTTTATGACCTTAACTGGTATAACGGAATCGAAACTTATAGATATTGGGGGCCTGTTGCTTACTATTTGTTTAGTATTCCAATGTTTATTACTTCCGGTAATATTATTCTTTCTTACCAGTTGTTTTTGCCATTAATAATTGTTGTTGCTGGTATTCCATGGATTTTAATGGGTATTAAGACAAACCATAATGTTTTGGGTTTTGTTGCTGCAATTATGTGGTATATGTTCCCAACAACAGTGCATTTTCTTATCTACGAAGGTAATATTCCTTTTTTGGTCTGCCTTATGTATGTTCCTTATTTGCTTTTAATACTTAAGGATTACCTTGATTTTAATAAGAACAAAGCTGCTATAGGTCTTGTTGTCCTTATGACGATAATGACAGCTACACACCTCATGATTACTGCGATTACTGGTGTGTCTGTATTTCTTTATCTTCTTATTGATTCTTTCTTTAATAAGTCAAATATTAAACGTAAGATTTCTGCTCTTGCTTATATGGTGTTTGGAATCGGGCTTATGGCTATATGGATTATTCCTGCACTTACAGGAGGTCTTGCAGGATCTTCTGATTCTGCTAATACAGCAGCATCAACATTTGTAACTACTTTCGGAAGACTTATTAATCCAACTGTTCGATTCACAATCGGAGGGTTTCCATATTATGGTGGTTTAAGTGTTCTCCTGCTTTCAGTGTTCGGAATAATTGCCAGCAATAAAAAGAACAAGGCTGGATTTATCTATTTCATTATTATTCTTCTTTTGGTTACTCCAACTGCCTTTGTGATTATTTCTAAGATTCCATTTAGCGGACTTTTCTGGATGATTAGATTTCTCCCAATTGCTTATGGCATGTTTATGCTTTCCATGTTTGACTGGACTTCTCTTAAAAAGAAGTTCAGTGCAATAATGGTGATTCTGATTTTGGTTGATGCTTTGCCTTTCTATTCTGTAAAGATTTATCAGTACAATATTCCTTCAAACTGTGAGAATAGTCTGGAACTTGTGTCTGACTATAAGGCGAACAGAATCAGTATTCTTGATGAGAGTTTATGGGGACCATATCCATCTTATGCTGTGCCAATGATGGGTTCACAGTATACTTTCGGATGGTCACGTTCAGGTGCTCTTACAAAAGAGAATATTATGCTTATTAACGATGCATGTAAGAACGGTCAGTTCCTCTATATGTTCGACAGATCAATTGAGTTAGGTGACGAAGAAATCATTATTCCTAAATCAATGATTCCTGAATATAGAAGAGCATCTTTGCTTTTGGCTTCAGAAGAGACAGGCTATGAACTTGTTGAGGAAACAACAGGTTGCTATGTATTTATGCTTTCCAGAATAGAACCAGGAACACCTTATGGAACTATTGCTGTTTATAAGGGTCTTGCTATTGGTAAGTATTCTCATACGATGACAACAAAGTATCCTGTATTCTGCTATGGTGACAGTAATTATATTGATGATTATTCTTTGGAAGAACTTACAAACTACGAGGTTATTTTCTTAACCGGGTTTATGTATCACGATAAGGCTGCTGCAGAAAGATTAGTGGAGGCTGTTTCTGATAGTGGTACACGTGTTGTTATCGATGCATCACATCTTCCTGAAGACCCAGTTAATAATGAACCATATTTTCTTGGTGTTAGTGGTTCTGTGATTCAGTTTACTAACCGTTATCCTGCACTTAACTATAACGGTAATACTATGTATGCTTCAGATTTCTCAACGGAGAATGTTGAATTCAGAACACAGTATTTTCAGGGAACTGATAATGTCTTGGGATACGTAAAACTCGATTCAACTATTATTCCATTCCTTGGAAATAATAATGATTATCCAGAGATTTATTATGTTGGTCTTAATATTATTTACGAGGCCATGGATACTGAAGATGAAGTTCTTTATTCGATTGTCGACGATGTATTCGGACTTGAAAGAACTGAACTTCCAGAAAGAACTATCGTTCCATTAACTGTTACTTACGATAATTATTCAATTACTATTGTTTCTCCGGAAGATAATGTAAATGCGTCTATTACTTACGATGAGTGTTTTAGCAGCAATAGTAATATCAGAGGATTTAATAATCTTCTTGTTGTAGATTCTGGAACAACTAATATCAGATTCGTTTATCCAAAACTTAAGACTGGCATCGTTGTTACAGTTATAGATGTTTTATGTCTTGTTGCCTGGATTGTTATTGAGAAGAAACTTAAGTTTTCTGATCCTTCTTAAGGTTTGCTCTGCCTTCAATAATCTGTGAGAGGATTATTGCAATAAACATAATGATGCAACCAATAGTCTCTCTTAAAGTTGGGATTTCCTTAATAATTATTGCTGCTGCGATTACAGCAAATACAGACTCGAGGCACATAAGTATTGAAGCGATTGTAGGATTTGTATTCTTTTGTCCAAGGATCTGGAGTGTATAAGCAACACCACAACTCATAATGCCTGAGTATAAAAGTGGAATCGAAGCACTGCTGACTGCTTCCATAGTTGGAGTTTCAAATAAGTACATGCAGATAACTGAAATACTTCCTGCGACAAAGAACTGTGTGCAGGAAAGCTTAAGACCGTCATGCATAGGCGAAAACTTATCAATAGACATAATATGAAATGAGAAGAAGACAGCGCAGCAAAGTGCGAGTAAATCGCCTTTATTTATTTCAAAACGGCTTCCTCCAGGAATACAAAGGAAGTAAAGACCAATAATTGAAATCAGGACACAGCAAAGAATAAGAGGGTGTACCTTCTTTTTGAAAATTATCGAAAGTATTGGTACGAAGAAAATATACATCGCAGTAATAAATGCTATTTTTCCTGCAGTTGAATAGTAGAAAGCAAATTGCTGAAGATTACTTGCGAAAAAAAAGATTAATCCCATTATTGAGCCGTGGATAAGAGTATCCTTATCGATCTTAAAGCACTTATCTTTGATTAAAATTACGCACAATAGTGCAAGGGCACCCATAAGTGTTCGGATTCCGTTATATGTGAATGCCTGGACGCTTTCCATTCCTACACTTTGTGCTACGAATGAAAAACCCCAGATTACTGCTGTAGTCAGTAAAAGTAGATAGCCTTTTGCACTTTTGCTCTTCATTATTTGTATAATCCTATTCTTTTAATTGCGTGCGTAATTATAGCATGAATTATATTTGCCGTGATAAAATATACTGATTTAATATTGTTTAGTGTTTAGGGGTTTTTTATGCGTAAAACAAAGATTATCTGTACTATTGGT
The DNA here is from genome assembly GCA_045639635.1 of Saccharofermentans sp. Taxonomy (GTDB): domain Bacteria; phylum Bacillota; class Clostridia; order Saccharofermentanales; family Saccharofermentanaceae; genus Saccharofermentans. The sequence continues at coordinate 19,790 of JAZUDM010000060.1, forward strand.
CCTTCAAGTGATAACGAAGAGACTTTAACAAAAATGTTTGAGGCTGGAATGAATGTTGCCAGACTCAATTTCTCACACGGAACACACGAAGAGCATAAGCAGAAGATTGAACTTGTTAAGAGAGTTCGTGAGAAGATGAATCTTCCAATTGCAGTTATGCTTGATACAAAGGGACCAGAGTATCGTATTAAGACATTTAAGAACCATAAGGTTGAACTTAAGGATGGCGATAAGTTCATTTTGACAACAGAAGATATCGAGGGTGATGAGACACGTGTTTCAGTTAACTACGATAAGCTTCCAGAGCAGCTTTCTGTTGGTGATAAGGTTCTTGTTAATAATGGCCTTGTAATTCTCGTTGTAGATGAGATTTCAGGTAAGGATGTTATCTGTACAATCGAAGTTGGTGGAGTTCTTTCTGACAGAAAGAGCATGAACTTCCCAAACAAGGTTATGTGTGGAGATTATTTAAGTGAGAAGGATAAGGAAGATCTTCTCTTTGGTATTGAGAATGATGTTGATTTTGTTGCTGCATCTTTCGTATCCAGCAAGAGCGATATGCAGGAAATCAGAAGTTTCCTTGATTCTAACGGTGGCTCAGATATTGAGGTTATTGCCAAGATTGAGAACCGTGCCGGAGTTGATAACATTGAGGAGATTTGTGAGCTTGCAAGTGGAATTATGATCGCAAGAGGTGACCTTGGTGTTGAGATTCCATTTATTGAGGTTCCATCAGTTCAGAAGAAACTTATTAAGAAGTGTCGTCTTCTTGGCAGAAGAGTAATCACTGCAACAGAGATGCTCGAGTCAATGATTACAAATCCACGTCCAACACGTGCTGAGATTTCTGACGTAGCTAATGCTGTTTACGATGAGTCTTCAGCAATTATGCTTTCAGGTGAATCTGCTGCAGGTAAGTATCCTGTTGAGGCTGTAAGAACAATGGCTCAGGTTGCTGAGTTTACAGAGAATCAGATTGACTATGCTTCAAGATTTCATAAGCAGGACTTTAAGATTCGTAATAATCTGGATGCCGTATCACATGCAACATGTGCTATGGCAGTAGACGTTCAGGCTAAATGTATCGTTGTTAACTCAATGAGTGGTACAACAGCAAGAATGGTAAGCCGTTTCCGTTGTCCAATCGATATTATCGGTATGACAACACAGGAGAAGAGCTGGAGAAAGCTTAATCTTTCATGGGGTGTTACTCCAATCCTTAACGAGCAGTTCACTTCAGTAGAGGTAATGTTCTATCACGGACTTCAGGTTGCAAAGAGTGAACTTCAGCTTTCGAAGGGCGATAACGTAGTTCTTACAGGTGGTCTTATCACAGGTAAGCAGGGCAATACAAATACAATTAAGGTTGAGACAATATAATTGAGACAGCATATTGAGATTAGTGTTCCACATTCTGTTTTAATGTCCGTGGAAAGTCCAGGACGTTATGTTGGTGGCGAGAAGAATCAGATTATTAAAGAAGATGTTCTTAATGAGTTAAGAACAAAGGGTACTTGTAGTGCCGTCAGAACAGCATTCTGTTTCCCGGATGTATATGAGATTGGTATGAGTAATCTTGCTCTTCAGATTCTTTATAAGGTTTTGAATTCCAGGGACTATACTTCCTGTGAGCGTGTTTTCTCACCATGGACAGACATGGATAAGGTGATGCGTGAGAAGGATATTCCACTTTATTCTCTTGAGACAAAATCACCTCTTTATGAGTTTGATGTAGTTGCTTTTACATTGGGATACGAGATGGCATTTACCAATGTTTTGCAGATGCTTGATTTAGGTAAGATTCCATTCAAGTCCTGCGACAGATCTAATGAGGATCCAATCGTAGTATGCGGTGGTCCTGTAGCGTATAACATCGAGCCATTGTCAGATGTATTCGACGCAGTTTTGTTGGGCGAAGGCGAGGAACTCGATTTAGAGGTTATTGAGGTAATTAAGGAATATAAGGATGGTGGTAAATTAAACCGCCAGGAAGTTCTTGAGAAACTTGCAAGAATTGAGGGCGTTTACGTACCTTCTTTCTACGAGCCTAAGTATGACTCAAATGGTAAGTATCAGGGATTAACTAAGATTAACGAGAACGCTTCTGATTTAATCATGAAGAGAATCGTTACTGATGTTGACAGTGTTGAATACCCTGTTAATCCTGTTGTTCCTAATAACAGCATTATTCACGACAGAGCATATCTTGAACTCTTCCGTGGCTGTATTCGTGGCTGCAGATTCTGTCAGGCAGGTTACATCAATCGTCCTGTAAGAGAAAAGAGTGTTGGTACACTTTGTAAGCAGGGTATTAGTGTAATTAATAACACTGGTTACGATGAACTTGGAATGCTTTCCTTGTCTACAAGTGACTACAGAGGATTAGCAGAACTTACAGACTCACTTCTTGAGGCATACGAAGGCAAGCATACAAGTTTGTCACTTCCTTCACTTCGTATCGATAACTTCGCTTTGGACCTTATGGAGAAGGCGTCTCAGACACGTAAGTCCGGACTTACATTTGCTCCGGAAGCAGGTACTCAGAGACTTCGTGATGTTATTAATAAAGGTATTAACGAAGAGGACATTTTGTCTGCACTTAAGCTCGCGTTCCAGGGTGGATGGTCTACAGTAAAGCTTTACTTTATGCTTGGACTTCCAACAGAGACTATGGAAGATGTTGAGGGCATTGCGCTTTTGGCAAAGCATATTGAGGATACATATTACGATACATATCGCGAAATGGGAGTGAAGCCTAGAAGACCTGAAATTACAGTTTCTACTTCTATGTTTATCCCTAAGCCTTTTACAGCATTCCAGTGGGAAAAGCAGAATCTTCGTGAAGAGTTTTTGGAAAAGCAGGCACACCTTAGAAACCTTCTCAAGCGTTCAAAGAATATAAGATATATCTGGCACGATGTTGAGACATCCTGCTGGGAGGGAATTCTTGCAAGAGGCGACAGACGTCTTAACGATGTAATTATTGAAGGATATCAGGCTGGCTTTATTTTCGATGCATGGGATGAGTTCTTCAATTACGAGAAGTGGACAGAGATTTTAAATAAGCATGGTCTTAACTGGGAGATGTATGCCCGTGGATATGACTTCGGTGACGTTCTTCCTTGGGATCACATTAGCGTTGGCGTTACACGTAAGTTCTTTGAACTTGAAAGAGAAAGAGCTTATAAGGAAGTAGTAACTCCCAATTGCAGAGAGAAATGTGCAGGCTGTGGTGCAGCATGTTTTAAGACAGGTGTATGTTATGAGACAAAATGATCGTTCTTTGGAAATGACAAGACAGCAGCATCAGACTCAGTATGTCTGCAGATGTCGCTTTAGCCGCAAGGGTGCTGTCTCATATATCGGCCACCTTGATCTGATGAAGACAATTGAGCGTGCTATCAGAAGAGCAGGACTTCCTGTTCTTTACTCTCAGGGTTATAACCCACGTCCAATGATGGTATTTGCTTTGCCTCTTGGTGTTGGAATTAATACAACAGGTGATTACTTTGATGCAGCTATGTCTGTACCTGTTGATAGCGTTGAATTCATGACTAAGGTTAATCCAGAACTACCAGAAGGCTTAGAGATTCTTACATGCGTATCTATTGATGAGCCAAAGAGAAGTCTTATGAGCGTTGTTACAACAGCTGAATATACTTTGGAAGCCCCTGGTATTACTGAGCCACTTCTTAAGATGTTCTCTTATGAGACTATCGGAGTTGAAAAGAAGTCCAAGGGTAAGATCGTTAATGCTGATATAAGACCTTTGATGATTAAGCCTATTCCTGATTCAACTCCAGATAAGGCACACATTATGGTTTATGCAGGTTCAAGTAAGAACTTAAGACCTGATATTCTTTTGAATAGCATTTGTAAGTACGAAGGCTATTCTTCTGAATTAGCTGCTGACTGTATCGTAACAAGAACTGAACTTTATGGCGGCGAATATCCTTCTATTGAGGGAATTGAGGGTTTAGTGTAAAATTATCGTCAGACTAATTTTGGAGTAGACAATGCGTAAAGAAGAGTTAGAGATGGCAGAACGCCTCGTTCGAATTTTTGAGAATGTTATTCTTTCTGAAGAACAATCAATTCAGAGAGGATATTTTTCTGACCTTTCAATCGCTGAAATGCATACTCTCGATGCAATTGGTCCATACGACGCAAGAACAATGACAGAGACTGCTTCATTACTTGGCATCACAGTAGGTACACTTACAATTTCCATTAACCGTCTTGTTAAAAAGGGATATGTTGCACGTAACCGTGATACTAATGACAGAAGAATCGTCAGAATCAGTCTTACAAAGCAGGGTAAGCTCGCATGCAGAATGCATGGTAAGTTCCATAGAATTCTTGCGAGACATATTTTGGAGCCATATAACGATCAGGAGCAGGAGCTCTTATTCGGTATGGTAGATGAAATCGATAAATACTTGCAGCAGCAGGTTAATTTATATAGTAAATCAGAATCAGTAAGAAAAACTGCAAAGGAAGTTGCAGAGACCACAAGAAGGAGAGAAGACAATGTCTGATAATGAGAATCCCCGAGAACGTATGAATGAAGATGAGATAATTCGAAAGAAGGATATGATTTTCGAAGATATCTTAAAGTTGGTTGTAAATGAGCTTGAAGTTTCTCCAACAGAGATTACTTCAGATTTAAGCATCGTTGATGACTTAATGTTTGATTCAATGCAGATCTACGAGCTTGTTATTGAACTTGAGGAGGCTTATGACATCAGACTGCCTGATGATCTCCTTGACAGTGCAAAGACTGTTGGAGATGTGGTGGATCTTGTTTATAGACTTACATTAGAACCAAAGGAATAATTAATATGCGATACATCCTTATTATCAACAGTCGATCAAATCCTAAGGCACTGGCAGATCTTGAGGATGCTATTAATTATCTTGCTAATAATAATTCAGAATTAAGAGACAGAATCGAGATGCGTTACACAGAGTATGGTGGACACGCAGCTGATCTGGCTCTTGAAATCAGCGAACAGTTTGGAGACAGAATTGTAATCGGTGCTTGTGGAGGTGATGGAACTATCCACGAGATTATTAATGCGCTTGCATTCCGTAAGACTCCGGTTGTAGCAATTCCATTCGGCACAGGAAATGACTTCGTAAAGTCAGTACTTCCTAAGTGGCGTAAGTGGAAGATGGTTCATATCCTATCTAATCTCGATAAGCTTAAATTTAAGCAGATTGATCTTATAAAGATTGACAGCTATGACGTAATGGGAGCCCATATTCCAAACTGGTCTAACTATTGTAATAACGTTGCTTCAATTGGACTTGATACTGAAGTTCAGGCGAAGGCCAAGGCAATAGTTCTTGCCAAAGAAACTAAATGGAACAGAAATACAGCTTATATAAGAGCTGCGTTAAGTCTTATCCTTGGAAAGAGAGCACATAACTTTACATATAAGTTAGAACTTGAAACAGGAGAGATTTTCGAAAGTGTTTCTGACAGGCATACACTTATAAGTATCTGTAATGCCAAGTACTATGGTGGTGGCTTTTGTCCGGCACCGAATGCAGATATTATGGATGGCCTTGCTAACGTAATTATTATCGACGATGTTTCGCTTTTGAGAGCTTTATACCTTCTTGCTCTTTATAGGTTTGGAAAACATATCGGGCATGAAGGAATTACTGCAGTAAAGGCTACAAGTGGTGTTATTACATCGAAGTCGCCATCTTTCCAGCTTATTGGTAACTATGACGGCGAGGATTTCTTCGGACACAGAGTAAGATTTGAAGTTAATCCTAAGGCAGTAAAGATGGGATTTTTCCCCGAAGACGGTTATAAAGTTTTACAGTAAAACGTTTTTGGATTATCCTAATAGTGGGGGAAGGATATTCAAAAAATGCGCGTAATTTTTTACACGTTTTTGGATAGGGGAAGCTTAAGATGAAAAAGAAAGTTTTAATTACTATTACTACCGTTCTCGGTGTCCTGCTTCTGGTAGTAATCGCTTATTTTATATATGTTTTTGCTTCATATAGCAGAGTAGAAGATAATCTTTCATTGGAGCCTGTAAATATCAATGTGGCTGATGAGAGTGTATCTTTAAATGAGACATATAGTATCCTTACATACAACATCGGATTTGGTGCATATACTTCTGACTATAGTTTCTTTATGGATGGTGGCAGATATTCCTGGGCCAGAAGTGAAGAGGGCTTAAGAACTAATATCCAGAATATCGGTAATACTATTAACGAACTTAATCCTGACTTTGTTATTATGCAGGAAGTTGATACTGACGGTACAAGAACATACCACGTTAATGAGTATGAGATGCTTCAGGGAATTCTTGGAGATGGAAGTTATGTTTTCGCGCAGAACTACGATTCAGCTTTCCTCATGTATCCTCTTAATGAGCCACATGGCGCTAACGTATCTGGTCTTGTTACAGTTTCTCCATTTGCTATAAATAATGCACTGAGAAGAAGTCTTCCAATTTCAACTTCTTTTTCAAAGTTTGTTGATCTCGACAGATGTTATTCAGTTTCAAGAATTCCAGTTGAGAATGGTAAGTTCCTGTGTATCTATAACGTGCATCTTTCTGCTTATACAAATGATCCAAGCGTAAGAGAAGGACAGCTTTCAATGCTGTTTGCTGATATGAGTCTGGATTATGAAGCAGGTAACTATGTAATCTGCGGTGGAGATTTTAACCATAACTTAAGACCTGGCGCTTCTCCTAATGCTCCTTCCTGGGCATCGATTTTTCCGCGTAAGGATTTGCCAGCAGGTTTTAGTCTTGCAATCGATGTTTTCCCTATTAGTGATATTAATCACGATTCCTGCAGAAATGCAGATGCTCCATATAATCCAGATACTACATTTACAGTTCTTGTTGATGGCTTTATCGTTTCTAATAACGTATCGATTGTTTCCTATGTATGTACCGACTATGGTTATATTTATTCTGACCATGACCCGGTAGTAATGGAGTTCCAGTTAAATCCATAAATTGACAACAAAAAAAGCTCTGCGACTGCAGAGCTTTTAATGTGCTTTAAATTTTTGTTTAACCCAAATCTGGATCGAAGTGTAATGTTTCCTGCTCGTGCATCCACTTTGAAAGTGCAGCAGTCATCTTATGAGCATCGTTGTCGTAATCCTTACCCCAGAGTGGTTCGCCTACGTAAATACGAAGCTTCTTTCTCTTAAGGAATCCCTTGTAAGGATGTGGCCACTTCTGAGATCTTGGCCAGATCTGATATGCACCAGAAATATAAACTGGAACAAGTGGTGTATTTGACTTGATTGCGATGTAGCATGCGCCATCCTTCATCTCACCAAGCTTACCATCGTGTGTTCTTGTACCTTCAGGGAAGACGAAGCAGATGTTACCATTCTCAACTTCCTTCTTAGCCTTGATAAGTCCACGAACAGGATTACCGTATCTGTCTACTGGAATACCACGTCCAACTCTTACGATGAGTCTGCCAAGAGGACCGTAGTCTGTCTCAAGATCAGAAGCTACGAGAGCACACATGTGCTTAAAGTGTCCACGTGGGAGGAATTTATCGATAAGTACACCATCTGCAAAGCACTGGTGGTTAGAAGCAACTACATAAGGATTGCTCTTTGGGAAGTTCTCTCTGCCGATACACTTAAAGTTAGTAGTGATATCTGTAAGGAGAAGGAAAGCAATCTTAGCAAGGTTTCCTGAAATACCTCTTTTTGTAGGGTAAATTTTATCAAGATGGGATGTATCTTTCTTACCCTCTGTCTTTTTATTTGTATTCTCGCCCATTAGTTATCTCCATTAAATTAATAAAGAATATTATTAAGTATACCATTAAATATTAATATGCAAGTTTTATGTTCAATTATTATATTGTAAATATTTGTATTTTGTCTGAAAATGTGGCAATTTTGCAAAATACTTTGAATTTCAAAGTATTTTTGCTTAAGGTGTTTACTTGAAAAGTTGTAAATGTTATTATTTTTGCGAATTTATTAAATTTTATATAGGGGTAACTATGCGAATTATTACTGGAACACCGATTTATGAGGCAGAAAAGTTCGAGAATATCAGAGATTTGATTCTCAAAACTTGTGATAAGTATGCTGAACTCGATGCTTTTATTTTCAGAAGAAATCCTAAGCTTTCAGAAGTACATAAGTCTTTCTATGAATTCGGCGAAGAGATCAGAAATCTTGCAGCTTTTATCGCAGACAGCAAGTATAAGGGCGATAAGCTTTCAGTAGTAGGAGAGAACTGCTATGAGTGGTTCATTTCTTATTTCGCAATCCTCGCTACAGACAGCGTTGGTGTACCTCTTGACAGAATGCTTCCAGAAGAGGAGCTCGTTGCTCTTCTTAAGAGAGCTACAAGTAAGATCTTGTTCTATCACCCAAAGCACCACTCAATGATGCTTTCAATTGTTGAGAAGATGCATAGCGGTGAGCTTGAGCTCGACGTTGATATGTTCGTATGTATGTATCCAGAAGGAATCTCAGGTGAGTTCCCAGAGGATAAGTTGTTCGTTAAGTGGGAAGAACTTATTGCTAAGGGTAAGAAGATTCGTGAGGAGAAGGGCGATGATATCTATATGGTAGATATCGATGTAGATGATCCTAGAATCATTCTCTTTACTTCAGGTACAACTTCAATGAGTAAGGGTGTTCTTCTTACACATAGAAATATCTGTACAGATGTTTACGCTATTACTACAACACTTTATGTAAAGGCTGGAGACAGAGCTTTCTCAATCCTTCCTTTGCACCATACTTTCGAGAATACATGTGACATGTTTATTTTGAGTACTGGTGCTACACTTTGTCTTTCTGATGGTCTTAGATATGTTACTAAGAACCTTCAGGAGTGGAAGCCAGACGTAAGTATTTCTGTTCCACTTCTTTATGAGAATATCCACTCTAAGGTTGAGGATGGTATCAAGGAGTCTGGTAAGGAGAAGCTTATTAACTTCATGATTCCTATTACTAACTTCCTTGCAAAGATTGGTATTGATGTTCGTAGAGCAGTATATAAGGAGATTCTTGATAAGCTCGGTGGTAACCTCCGTATGGTAATTATCGGTGGTGCTGGTATCGATAAGAGATACGTAGATTCTTTCTGTAACTTCGGTATCGATTTCTTCCAGGGCTACGGTCTTACAGAGTCAGCTCCTGTTATTTCTGTAAACACAGTTGAGTGTAACGTTCATGGTAGTGTAGGTCGTCCTATGACTGGCATTATGGCAGCTATCGATACAGAAGATATGAAGCCAGGTGCAGTAGGTGAGATCATTACAAAGTCTGACTGCGTAATGAAGGGTTACTACAAGAACGAAGAGGCTACACGTGAGGCTATCGATGAGAATGGCTGGCTCCACACAGGTGACATGGGCTTCATCGATAAGAAGGGTACAATCCATATCACAGGTCGTGTTAAGTCTATGATCGTTCTTACAAGTGGTAAGAAGGCATTCCCAGAAGAGATTGAGGCTCTTATTACTGAGATTAAGGGTGTTACTGAGGCTTTCGTTTGGGGTAACAAGAGTTCACGTGATCAGATTGATATCTGTGCTAAGCTTCTTATCGATCGTGAGAGAGTCGGTGTTGAGATGGGTGTTCCTGGTGTTCCAACAGATGATCAGGTTTCTACATACCTTAACGAGCAGATGCTTGAGGTTAACCACAGAATGCCACACTATAAGTTTGTTAAGAACTTCGTATTCTCTGAGAAGGATATGATTAAGACAACAACACTTAAGATTAAGCGTCCATTGGAGCAGGCTGCAATTGAGGATATGCTCGCAGCTAAGAACTTAACAATGAAGGCTATGAATGGTACTAACCTCGACAGATTGTCCGTATAATAGGACTAAGTTTCTATAGAGGCTTCAGAAGGCCAAAAATTTATTTACTAAGCAATTTCTCATCCGTTATACTTTAGAAAAATAGTTCTGGAGTATGGCGGATGATTTATATTTATAAGACAAATTCACTTAGATGTTCTTCTGAACATATTGTTAAGTCTACTCTTAATTCTAAGTTTGACGGGCAGACAATCTTTATTTCACCTGAGTCTTCCAAGGCTGCAGTTGAGCGCCTTGTGGTTGATTTACTTCCTAAGAATACTGATTCAGATTCGGAGGTTAATGCAGCCTTTGTTAATGGTGATGTTTTGAGTTTTATGCGTCTTGCTACACGTATTAGTGAGATGTGTGGAGTGAATATTTCTTCAGGTGATTCTCTTGTTTTAAGAACAGCTATTTATAGAATTCTTGCTGAGCACCATAGTGACTTTGAGACATTTGGTAAGTTCGTTGGTAAGTTCGAATATATCGATGGTCTTATCGAACTTTTGGGTGACTTTACCCGTTATGGAATTGATGCTGATGCTATTTCGCTTGCTTATGAGAATGCGCTTAGTGAGGACAGTGAATCTATCTATTGTTCCAAGATTCACGATTTTAAGTACCTTGCTGATTACCTGTCAGAGATTAATATCGAATTTGATATGAATCTTTTGTCTAATCCGATTTCTGAGGTTAATAAGCTTTTATCTAAGCTTATCGCTAATCCGGATCTTCTTGGTACCAGACGATATAGAGAGTTTTCTAAGTTCGTTAAGAGCCGCTTTGCGGTTATTGGTTTTGGTGCTTTAAGAGTATTAACACCACAGGAACTTCAGTTTATTGCAAACCTTAATAAGCTTGGTGCTACATTCTGTTTTTATCCTGTTTCTTCAGATGGATTATCTTCTTCTGATGATTTGTCTGTTTATGTAAATGGTGATGAGTTTATTAGTTCTATTTGTGCTAGCACTTCAGATGTAATCGTAAGTGGTTTTGAACCTCTATCTACTTGTGATTCTACGATTAAGGCTGCAGCTAATAACTATGCTTTAAGACGTGATAAGAGTGCTGATACAGTTTTAACTGATAATATTAAACTCATTTCAATTCTTAATCTCGATGATCGTATCGGATATATCGCTAATGAGATTATTAGACTTACACGTAAGGAGAATTATCGCTATAAGGACATCCGTATTGTCTGTGTTGATGAATCAATTACAGATCGATTAAGAAGTGTTCTTTCAAGATACGGACTTGAGGCTTTTGTTGACCGTAAGATTCTTGTTAGTAATACTCCTGTATTTAGATTTGCGACTATTCTTTTGGAACTTCCAATCAGATACTTTCTTCTTGATGATGTTTTGTCTTTATTAAGAACAGGTATCGTTGGTATCACGGGTGAGGATATCGATGCTCTTGAGAATTACTGTGTAAAGAATAACATCACTGATGGTAGCAGACTTTTTGATTCGGACTTTTATGTTAGCCCTCCTAAGTACGCTATGCGCCTTTATAGAAATGGCGAGGAGGTTATGGCAGCTGAATATCTCTGGGCTAATGTGATTGAACGTGTTCTTAAGCCAATTCACGATGTAGCTATGTCTATTAATGAGGAAAAGACTATTTCTTCCAAGGCATCAGTTCTTGCATCTTATCTTGATACTTATGTTCCAACAATTGAGGCTCTTTCCAAGGAACTTAAAGATAGAAATGATGTGGACAGAGCATCTGCGCTTGTTCGTGGATATAAGGAGATTATGAGTCTTCTTGTAGACTTCACACTCCCAATGAATGATGTTGAGATTAAGCAGGAACATTTCCTTTCGCTCATTAAGATTGATATGCGTAACAAGAGCCAGGGAACTATTCCTCTAATGGTAGATTCTGTTGATATTGTTACTACCGAGCAGGCATGCTTTACAGAGTGTAAGGTAATGTTTGTAATCGGTGCAACTAACGAGAATTTCCCATATAAGAGAATGATTGATGGTCTTATGAATTCAACTGAACTTATGAAGTTCTCAGCTGATTCCAGGGTTGAACTTCCGGATAAGGCTCAGGCCAGAACCAGAACTGAGTTCATTACATCAGCATTGATGATGAGTAGTGTTAGCGACAGAATTTATTTTGTTAACGAATACGATAAGAAGACCAGCAGTGTATACGATTATTTCAAGGACTATTCTTCAAATGAAGTTTTGGAGAACTGTTTTGTTGACCGTATTTATGGAAATAGAATTGAGCGTCGTCATGACTTTGAGACTTCTATGATTAGTCCTGATGTTCTTTCTGATATTGTTGGCGACAGCATGCGCGTAAGTGTTTCTTCTCTTGAGAAGTTTAACGGCTGTCATATGAAGTATATGCTTCAGGATGTTCTTGGTATCAGGGAGCGTGATGACGGTCGTGAGATTAAGGTTAACAGTATGGGTAGCATTATCCATCACATGTTTGAGAAGTATCTTAAGGAGCTTTATGAGAAGGGACTCACAGTTGAAGATTACGCCAAGCTCTCTGAGACTTTAAAGTCTGATAAGGATGAGCTTAACAGAATCGCTGACAGATTCTTTGATGACTACTGTAATAGTTCTAATCTTATGACTGAGAAGACTGAGCAGTTTAAGGTATACCCTGGCGTTAAGGCCAGAAGAATATTTAAATGCTCTTTGCCACCAATTCTTGACGATATTGCAGCTACTGGTTTTGCACCAACTAACTTCGAGTTCAATATTGAAAAAGAAGGCAATGGCATGACTTTGAATGTTGATGGAATTGACTTCAGATTTATTGGATATGTTGATCGTATCGATACTGATGTTAATACAGGTAAGCTTCGTGTTATTGACTATAAGACAGGTGAGAAGAATATTGAGATTAAAAAGACACTGGCTGGAGTTCAGATTCAGCTCTTTGCTTATGCCAATGCTGTTTCTGGTCTTGGCGATGTAGTTAGTGTTGGTTATTTCCCAATTGGGCTTAAGCCTGATCACGGCAAGGATATTTCAATAAAGCCTAGCCTTTCAAAGCTTGATGAAGATGCTTTTAGCACAGTACGAGAGTATGTGGATTACTCAATTAAGAATTCCTGTAAGGATATAAGAGCGGGTAAGGCTGATGCAATTGTTAATTCCAAGTCATCAGGTGGTGGACTTGAGTGCGATTACTGTCCATTCTCATCTTCCTGTGGCAACAATAAGTCCAAGCCAGTGCAGAAGGTTCTTTATAAGGTTTCAGATATTGAAGGTATTGAGAAACCTAATGAGATTGATGAAATGAGAAAGAGAATGGAGGAGCAGTAATATGGATGTTAAGTTATCTAACGAACAGCAGCTTATTGTAGATGCTCCTATCAGTAATATTCTCGTTTCTGCTGCTGCAGGTTCTGGTAAGACAACAGTTCTTGTTGAAAGAATCGTTACTAAGATTCTTGAGGGCGCTTTTGATGTTGATGGAATTCTCGTAATGACATTTACAAGAGAAGCCGCTAATAACATGCGCGTAAAACTCGAGGACGCACTTAGAAAGAAGATTAAGGAACTTAAAGAAACAGGTGATAAGGAAGGCCAGATTACCCGTTTGTATAGACAGCTCGATTTGCTTCCTAATAGTTATATTCAGACTATTGATGCTTTCTGTAGCCGTGTTATTAAGGAGAAGGGATATGTCTGCGCAGATGACAAGGAGAGTGAGCTTCTTGAGTCTGGATCTGTAGTTCTTGATAATAATGAACTTAAGGTCCTTCTTATTAATGCTGTTAATCTTTCTATCTCAGAAATGTATGGGAAGTATAAGGAGAGTAACGAAGCATTCCTTACACTAACTAATATGTATGGTAACGGCAGAACAGACGACAGTCTTGCTGAGTCATTGGCTGAGAGTTATAGAAAACTTCGAAGTCTTCCTGAATATCTTAAGCGTTGTGATGATATTGTTTCTGATAGAGAAGTTTCTGATGCTAACGGCGAGATTCGTGGTTTGGATGAAATAGTTGATCTTGTATTAACACTCTATCGTCGTATCGATAG
>JAZUDM010000061.1:0-13869 GCA_045639635.1 Saccharofermentans sp.
CGACCTTCAACTACTTTCTGGAGGTGGCCTGACGTCTCGCCCTTCTTCCAGAGACAGTCACGTGATCTTGAATAGTAGTGCATGTAACCTGTCTTACATGTGAGGTCGAAAGCATCGTAGTTCATGTAAGCCATCATGAGCACTTCACCTGTAGCAGCATCAATAGTGATTGCTGGAACCATGTCATCTTTGTTCTTCTTGAACTGCTGCCACTTCTCGAGAGAAGGTGCGAGCTGACGAACTGGGATGCCCTCACCCTTAAGATATTCCTTAAGGTCACTGATCTTAATCTCACCAAAGTGGAAGAGAGAAGCTGCGAGTACTGCATCTGCCTTACCGTCAAGGATACCGTCCTTGAAGTCTTCCATCTTACCTGCTCCACCAGAAGCGATAACTGGGACACTTACTGCTTCAGCAATCATTGATGTGATTACGTTGTCATAACCTGACTTTGTGCCATCCTTATCCATGCATGTGAGAAGAATTTCACCACAGCCAAGTCTGTTAACTTCCTTAGCCCACCACAGAGCATCGATGCCTGTTGGCTTTGTTCCGCCTGCGATTACTACTTCGTAGCCGCATGGGAATTTATCTTCCTGTCCTTCGCGACGTTTAACGTCTATTGCTACTACAACACACTGTGAACCAAACTTCTCAGCTGCTGCCTTAACAAATGAAGGATCCTTTACTGCTGCAGAGTTAAGAGAAATCTTATCTGCACCAGCGTTCAAAATATCTCTGATGTCATCAAGTGTGCGAATACCGCCACCTACTGTAAAAGGAATGAATACTTCATTAGCTACACGGTTAACCATATCGATAACTGTGCCACGTGCTTCAAGTGTTGCAGAGATGTCCAGAAAAACCAGTTCGTCTGCGCCTGAACGGTTGTACTGCTTTGCGCATTCAACCGGGTCACCTGCGTCACGCAATGAAACGAAGTTAACGCCTTTTACTACACGGCCGTCTTTAACATCGAGACATGGGATTATACGTTTTGTAAGCATTTTTTCAAATCTACCTTTCCTTCATAGAAAGCCTTACCGATAATTACGCCTGCGCATCCGCTATCCTTGATGTGGAATACATCCTCATCACATCGGATTGCACCAGAAGCAATAACATCAAGGCTCGTGTTATCAACGAGTTCCTTTGTGCTATCGAAAGCAGGACCTGTGAGCATTCCGTCACGAGCAATGTCTGTGAAGATGATTGTCTTAGCGCCAATCTCTTTCATCTGGAGAGCGAACTCGAGAGCCTTAACTCCGCTGCCCTTTGTCCAGCCATCAACTGCAACTTCGCCACCCTTGGCATCGATACCGATAGCGATTTTCTCACCATAAACCTTCAATGCCTCTTCAGTGAACTTGCGGTCCTTGATAGCTGATGTTCCAAGAACGCAGCGTGATACACCATAATCTTCAATCCAGCGCTTTAGTGTATCCATGTTACGGATACCGCCACCTGTCTCAACCTTCAAACCTACTTCTGAAGTGATTTTGCGGATAACTTCGAAATTTGTTGGAATACCTGACTTAGCAGCATCCAGGTCAACAACGTGGATCCATGAAGAACCAGCTTCCTTAAACTCATATGCGAATTCGATTGGGTTATCTGAATATACTGTTACAGCGTTATAATCGCCCTTCTTAAGGCGAACAGCCTTGCCGCCAAGTAAATCAATAGCAGGTAGAATTAACATGCCTCTACTCTCCTTACAAACTTCTTAAGAATATTAAGTCCTGCTTCACCGCTCTTTTCTGGGTGGAACTGAGTTGCGAAGAGGTTGCCACGCTCGATTGCGCAGCAGTATTTGATGCCATATTCAGTCATTGCAGAAATGTCTTCTGAATTGGATGGATCACAGTAGTATGAGTGAACAAAATATACGAAGTCGCCTTCAGTCAGAATCTTTGAGTTAACTGACTCGAGACGGTTCCAGCCAATCTGAGGAATCTTATTCTCAGCGCCTAAGATATCTGCAGGGAACTTACGTACTACGCCTGGGATAATCCCCAAGCCCTTAACGTTCTCGTTAGAGTCGAAAGATTCTTCTGACTCTTCGAAAAGCATCTGCATTCCAAGGCAGATTCCAAGCATTGGTTTGCCGTTTGAAATGACTGTTTTTACTACTTCGTCCATGCCTTTTGACTTGAGGCAGTCCATAGCGTATGAGATAGCGCCAACGCCTGGGAGCACTACGCCATCTGCGTTAAGAACAACATTAGCGTCGTCAGTAATAACTGAATCAACGCCAATGTAGTCGAAAGCTTTCTTAACTGATGCAAGATTTCCTGCACCATAGTCGATAATTGCAATCATTAATTATTCGAGCTCCTTGCCTGTGAGCTTTGAGTAGCACTCGCGATACTTCTCAGCTGTCTTAGCGATTACCTCATCTGGGAGTGTTGGAGCTGGGTATGTCTTACCCCAGTCAAGTGTCTCAAGCCACTCACGGAGGTACTGCTTGTCAAAGCTCTTCTGTGCACGGCCTGGCTCATAGTCAGCTGCATCCCAGAATCTTGATGAGTCTGGTGTGAACATCTCATCAGCTACAACGAGCTTACCATCAATCTTACCGAACTCAAACTTTGTATCAGCAAGGATAAGACCCTTTGTAAGAGCATACTCTGAAACCTTGTTATAAAGAGCGATAGCTGCGTCGTGAAGTGCAACTGCATCCTCTTCACCAAGGATTTCCTTGAGCTGATCATATGTGATATTGATATCGTGACCTGTCTCTTCCTTTGTTGAAGGTGTGAAGAGTGGCTCAGGGAGCTTATCGCCCTGACGCATTCCCTCTGGCATCTTGATGCCGCCAACAGTACCGTTAGCCTTGTACTCCTTAAGAGCTGAACCTTCGAGGTATCCTCTTACGATGCACTCTGCAGGAAGCATCTGAACCTTCTTAACGAGCATTGATCTGCCCTCGAGCTCATCAGCATACTTATCAAGACCCATTGGATACTCCTTAGGGTTTGTTGTAATTACGTGGTTAGGGATGATGTCCTTTGTGAAATCAAACCAGAAAGCAGAGATAGATGAAAGCACCTTACCCTTGTTAGGAATAAGCTCGTCGAAAACAACGTCGAAAGCTGAAATTCTATCAGTAACGATCATAAGAAGTGAATCACCAAGGTCGTAAACGTTTCTAACCTTACCCTTAATGAATACAGGAACTTCTGTAATAAAATCTGTGTCTTTAATCATCATAATTCTGTACCTCCAATATCAAAGGACACCCTTGGTTGAAATAACCTGGTCCTTAAATCTTTCATCAATAGCTGCAGCCTGTCTTAAGGCTCTTGCAAGAGACTTAAACATTGCCTCTGCCTTGTGGTGATCGTTAACTCCGTATGGAGCCGCGATATGAAGTGTGATTCCACCATTAAAAGCAAATGAGCGGAAGAACTCTTCGAAAAGCTGTGTATCCATCTCACCGCACTTATCTGCAGCAAACTCTGCATTAAATACGATAAATGGTCTGCCAGAAATATCTACAACAGCATCGCCCAATGCCTCATCGAGAGGACAACGTGCAGAACCGTATCTGACGATTCCCTTCTTGTCTCCGATAGCCTCAGCGAAAGCCATACCGATTGCAATTCCAACATCCTCTACAGAGTGGTGTGCATCTACTACGAGGTCACCCTTACATGTAACATCAAGATCCATACCAGAGTGCTTGGACAAAGCAGTTAACATATGATCGAAGAAACCGATACCAGTATTGATGTTGCTCTTACCAGTACCATCGATATTAAGCTTTACTTCGATGTCTGTCTCTCCTGTAGTTCTTTTAATCAAAGAAGTTCTTGCCATATCAAATCTCCTTAGAAACTTCGTCAAGGAATACCTTCATCTCTTCGTCTGTACCGATTGTGATACGAAGATATTCATTGATAACAGGCTTACTAAAATACCTTACAAGTATACCTTTTGCCTTAAGATTTTTGTAGAGTGTTTCTGCGTCTACACCCTTTGGTGGCTTGGCAAAAATGAAATTTGCAGAAGAATCTGGAATTTCGAAACCCATTTCGCGAAGTTTTTCTGTAGTATTAGCTCTTGTTTTAATGAGAGCAACACGATTCTTCTCGAAATACTCGCGGTCAAGCATTGCTGCAGCACCAATCTGCTGTGTGAGTCTGTCTACTGGGTATGAGTTAAATGAATCTCTAACCTTCTTCATACCAACAATAATCTCTTCACTTGCAATAGCGTAACCAAGTCTGATTCCTGCAAGACCATATGACTTTGACATTGTCTTTACAACAATTAAGTTCTTATAGTCATTAATAAGTGAAGCTGCTGTGCCATAGCCCTCAGCATATGCTGCGTAAGCCTCATCGATAATTACAGGCACATCAGGATTTGCTTCCAAAATCTTCTTTATATCATCCAAAGTGATTGCTCTTGAAGTTGGTGCATTTGGGTTTGCGATAGCAATACCAGCGCACTCCTTACCACAGTAATCAGCTGGCTCCAAACGGAAACCCTCACGAAGAGGAATCTTCTCTGGAGCTACATCGTAAAACTCAGAATAAACTGGGTAAAAGCTGTAGCTGATTTCTGGCATCAAAACCTTAAGAGTTGTGTTTGTCTTCTTTTCGAAAAGAGCCTGCCAGCAGATAGCAAGAACTTCATCAGAACCGTTACCTGCGAAAACATTTTCTCTCTTTACTCCATAAACGGAAGCAACCGCGTCGATAAACACGGTTGAATTTGTATCCGGATATAGTCTTAATGTATCAATATCAAAATTCTTAAGAACCTCGTTAATCTTAGGTGATGGTGAATAAGGATTCTCGTTAGTATTAAGCTTAATTACCTTCTGGCCATCCTTAGGCTGCTCACCTGCAACGTATGGTTCAATTCCCTGAGTCTTCAGGTTCCAATATTTACTCATTTCTATTTACCTTCTTTATATCAATCCTCAAAACGTGTACGAATTGATGCTGCGTGACATGTTAAGCCTTCGCTATCTGCAAACTTTGCAACATCCTTATATACATCCTTCAAGGACTCTTCGTTATAGTTAATAACGCTCATCTTCTTATAGAAATCACCTGTGTTGAGTGGTGAGAAGAATCTTGCAGTACCTGATGTTGGGAGAGTGTGGTTAGGACCAGCAAAATAATCTCCCAAAGGCTCTGGTGAATAAGAACCAAGGAATACTGCACCAGCATTATTAATCTTATTAAGAACCTCATCTGTATTCTCTACAACGAGCTCCAGGTGCTCAGGAGCAATCTCCTCAGAGAAAGCAATTGCAGTATCCAAGTCATCGCAAACGATAATTGAACAGTAATTCTCAAGTGAAGCCTTCAAAATCTCGTTACGGCTTGCAGCATCTGATCTTCTGTCTACAGCCTCAAGAACCTTGTTTGCAAGATCCTCTGAAGTAGTAAGAACGATAGCAGAAGCAATTCTGTCGTGCTCTGCCTGTGAAAGCATATCAGCAGCAACAAACTCTGGATTAGCAGAATCATCAGCGATGATCAAAATCTCAGAAGGGCCTGCGAACATATCAATATCAACCTGACCGAAAACAAGTCTCTTTGCTGTATTTACATAAATGTTTCCAGGACCACAAATCTTATCTGCACGTGGGATTGTCTCAGTACCGTATGCCATAGCAGCAATAGCCTGAGCACCACCAACCTTATAAATCTCTGTTGCACCAGCAATAGAAGCTGCAGCAAGAATTACAGGAGCGATAGTTCCGTCAGCCTTTGGAGGAGTACAGAAAACAATTCTAGGTACACCAGCAACAGAAGCAGGAATTACATCCATAAGTACTGTTGAAGGAAGTGGTGCTGTACCTCCTGGTACATATACACCAGCAACTCCGATTGGTCTTACCTTTACACCAATCTTAGCGCCCTTACCTACTTCCATCATGAAACCTTCTTCCTTCTGCTTCTCGTGGAAAGCACGGATATTGGCAGCTGCCTTCTTCATGATCTCGTAAAGCTCAGGATCTACCTTTGAGATAGCATCCTTAATTTCTTCTTCTGAAACACGCATTGTTTCTGGTGTAAGCTCTGCCTTATCGAACATCTTTGTGTACTTTAAAACAGCAGCGTCACCATTCTCTCTAATATCTGTAAGAACACCATTAACAGTGTCGATAATTGGGCCAAGGTCCATCTTGGAACGTGCGCCTAACTTGTCGCAGAGCTCCTTAAGATTCTCCTTATTACCCTTAACTAATTTACACTTCATAATTAGCCTTCTTTCTCAGCATTCATAAGTTCAACCTGAACCTTGAGTTTTTCAATCATTGGGCGAATCTCATCAGACTTCATCTTCATTGAAACGCGGTTTACAACAACACGTGCAGAAATATCTGCTACTGTCTCAATTACATCAAGTCCGTTCTCTACGAGAGTTCTGCCTGATTCAACGATATCTACGATTACATCCGCAAGACCGATAAGTGGAGCAAGCTCGATAGAACCATTAAGCTTAATAATCTCAACGCTCTCCTTCTTGATTCCCTCGAAATAAGATCTTGTGATGTTTGGGTACTTTGTAGCGATTCTCTTGTTTGGAATTAAATCGAACTTGCCGTTCTGAAGATCCTTAGGACCTGCAACGCACATTCTGCACTTTCCAAAACCGAGATCAATTACCTCATAAAGCTGTCTTCCAGCTTCTAAGAGTGTGTCCTTACCAACAACGCCCAAATCAGCAGCACCATATTCAACGTATGTAGGTACATCTGTTGGCTTTGCAAGGATAAAACGAAGTCCTGTATTTGGGTCTTCGAGAATGAGTTTTCTTGACTTCTCCTTGGCAGCTGTACAATCGTAGCCAGCCTTCTCAAGAAGTTCGATTGCCTGCTCTGCAAGTCTTCCCTTTGATAAAGCGATAGTAAGCATTACTCTTCTACCTCCCCAATTACATAAAATGATGCAGCGATATTATTAGCATCTGCGTAAGCATCTAACTCATCCTCAGTCATACCTGTTGTATCAAGGATTACTGAAGAACCTTCGTCTCTGAGCTGGTCTGCCATAGCGATTGCATTGGCACGTGCGCCCTTGATAGAAGAATCGTAACCGATGATTACATCGATTGGAGCCTTCTCAGTGATTTTTCCCTGTCTCATAAGAGCAGTGATTGCAAGTGAAAGGCTCAATGAGAAACCTACACACTCCATGTCTCTGCCAAATACACCAACAGCGTTATCGTAACGGCCACCGCTTACGATTGGGAATCCAACCTCATATGTGTAACCCTTGAAAATTACGCCTGTGTAGTACTCAGTACCACCAAGAAGTCCTGGATCTACTGAAACATACTTAAGGTAACCGTACTCATCCATAACATCCAAAATTTCCTGCATGTTATCGAGAGCCTCGATAGCCTTACTATCTGTAACGCGGCTTCTGAAAGCCTCAATAATATCGTAAGTTCCCTGTCCTTCTGGAAGCATAAGGAGTGTCTCCTTATCCTGAGCTGAAAGACCAATTCTGTTTGCAACCTTCTCGATAGAAACAGAATCCTTAGACTCAATACCATTACGGATAATCTGGGCATCCTCTTCACTAATACCGAGCTGGCTGATAATGCCCTCGAAAAGCTTTACCTGACCAATGCTGATCTGAAGATCCTCGATACCAGTCTCAAGAATTGTTCTGATTGCAAGAGCCAAAACTTCTGCATCTGAATCAGAACCCTTTGCACCCATGAGCTCAACGCCAGCCTGTGTGAACTCACTCTGCTTACCACCACCACTCTGGTTAAAGCGGTACATATTCTCGATATATGAAAGTCTTAAAGGAAGTGCCTCATTCTTATAAACTGTTGCTGCAAATCTTGCTGCAGGTACAGTACCGTCATAACGAGCGCAAAGGAGTCTTCCCTTGTGATCTGTGAACTTATAAAGTTCTTCCTCTGGTACAAAATCAGGCTTTGTATAAATATCGCAATACTCAACGCCAGGAGTCTCAATCTCGATGAAGCCATGATGAGCAAACAAAGTCCTTATCCTGCCTTCGGCATCTTTCTTGTATGCGCATACATTAGGCAATGTATCGCAAAATCCGTCGGGTGTATAAAACTTGTTACCCATGTGCTTTCTCCTCCGTTTTTGTAGAATTTTTATTATTTCGCGCTTCTCTTTAGTTGACTAAAGAGAAAACAACTTCAAGAATTATATAAGCCATTAGTATAAAAGTCAAACTTTTAGCGCAAATAAAGCGCTTTTGGCCATTATTTATGGTATTTCTCGCCCTTTGCAATCTTAAATCCGCGATAAACCTGCTCCAAAATGATTAATCTTGTCATCTGGTGAGTAAGTGTGATGTTGCCAAGGCAGATTCTTCTGTCAGCTCTTTTTACAACTTCAGGAGCAAGTCCGTTGCTGCCTCCGATAACAATCGTAAGAACGGAGCCACCTTTTTCAAAATCCTTTACCATGTATTCTGAAAGTTCTTCTGAAGTTAAAAGCTTGCCGTGAAGATCCATAACCCAGCACATATCACCATTATTTACTTTGGAAAGAATAAGCTCGCCTTCTTTTGCGAGAGCCTTATCAACAGGGATTGAATCAGGGCTATCTGGAACTTCAATTATCTCTACCTGACAGTATTTGGAAAGGCGCTTCTTATATTCGTCGATACCGCCAATAAGCCACTTTTCCTTAATCTTACCTGGAGCGATTATTCGAAGTTTCATAAAATAGAAATCCCCCTGGTTGGGCAGTGTCTGTTAGCAACTGCGATATTATAGTCTACGCTCTGATTTAAACCAAACTTACTAAGATAATCTGTAACTGTAGAGTAAGCCTTCTCAGGAGTATTATTAGTCTCGCTCAAATGTCCAAGGATAAAATTAACTGTACCGTTAGAAATCATTTCCTTCATCATCTCAGCGCAGTCATCGTTACTTAAGTGACCTCTGTCGCTGGCGATTCTAATCTTCAAATCTTCTGGGTATGGTCCATATACGAGCATTCTTCTGTCGTAATTAGATTCAATCAAAACTCCATCAACACCTAATGCCATCTTGCGGATATCGTCAGAAACAAAACCCAAATCAGTCATTACCATTGCTGAACGATCGCTGTAGTTAATCTTATAGCAGCAGGAACCATGAGCATCATGTGGAGTACTACAGCACTCTACTGTAACTCCATCGCCTAAATCGATAGTCTCACCTGGAACTACAACAATATCTTCTGTATCAGGATGTGGTTTACTAAATTTTCTCGAAAGCACGTGATGTGTTGAAGAAGTAGCAAACAAATGCTTTGTCTTGAAATTTCTAATAAATACATCAATTCCTGCAATATGGTCACTATGTGAGTGAGTAATAAAAATAGCATCGATATCGGCTGGATTCATTCCAACCTCATCAAGAGCAGCCTTAACGTGCTTACAATTTTTGCCTGCATCGATAAGGATGTTCTTGCCATTAACTTTTATAAGTGTTGAGTTTCCACTCGAACCACTGAATAAAGGAATTAATTCAAAGGATGACATTATGCTTCGCCATCAGTCTCGTAAGATGAGCTTTCTGTTTTCTCAATATCAGCACCAAGTGCCTGAAGCTTCTCAACAATATGCTCATAACCACGATCAATCTTTGATGCGTTAGTTACATATGTTGTACCTTCAGCAGCAAGAGCCGCACAAACAAGAGCAGCACCAGCACGAAGATCTGTAGCAATTACAGTAGCATCCTTGAACTGCTCGATACCATTAATGAGAGCAATACTATCGAAAACATTAATATTAGCACCCATCTTTGTGAGCTCAGGAATGTACTGATAACGATTCTGCCAAACATTCTCATGCATCTTACTGATTCCCTTTGAAAGACAAAGGAGAACTACAGCCTGTGGCTGCAAGTCTGTTGGGAATCCAGGATATGGAGAAGTCTTAATGTTAGTACCGTAAATCTCAGTACCTTCTTCTCTATAAACACGAATTGTATCGTCGCCTTCCTCAACAACGTAGCCCATTTCTCTCATCTTTGAAGAAAGTGGCTCCATATGTGTAGGAATTAAGTTGTGAATTGTAACATCACCGTCAGTTACAGCTGCGGCGATCATATAAGTACCTGCCTCAATCTGATCTGGAATGATTGAGTAGCAGAAATTACCAGGAAGTACAGGAACACCAGTAATTCTAATAGTATCAGTACCAGCACCCTTAATCTTCGCACCCATTGCGTTAAGGAAGTTAGCTACGTCAACGATATGTGGTTCCTTCGCAGCGTTAGTGATTGTAGTAGTACCCTGCGCCTTGGCAGCTGCGAGCATTACATTAATTGTTGCACCAACACTAATGATATCGAAGAATACACGAGCACCCTTAAGAGGTCTTGCCTCAAGAGTAATAATACCGCCATCGATATCCTGTGGTCTTGCACCCTTGGCACCCATTGCGGCAAAAGCCTTGAGGTGAAGGTCGATAGGACGCTGACCAAAATTACATCCACCAGGCATTCTTAAAGAAGCCTTGCCTTCTCTGCCAAGAAGAGCACCAAGCAAATAGTAAGAAGCTCTGATCTTGGAAACAGCAGGACCTGTAGCCTGATATGTGTTAATTGTTCTTGGATCAATAAAAAGAGTAAGTGAACCATCGTCAGTCTTTGTAACTTCAATAGAAGCACCCAAAGTCTCACAAAGTTCAATCATTACATGTACGTCAGAAATATCTGGAACATTCTCTAAAGTACACTTACCATCAATCATCATAGCTGCTGCAAGAATACCAAGTACAGCATTCTTACTACCACTAATATTAATATCGCCGCGGAGTTTATTTCCTCCAGTTATCTTATATGCATATGGGCTCACTTTTATGATTCCCCTTCATCATTTCTATTTATTGGTTTAATAGGCATGCTATTATCTAAAACCTGCTTAATTGCAGAAGGTCTCTCAGTCTCCCCCAGACCTAAAGACACGTTAGTTTTTTCACTATTGGCAGGCGCTTTCTTCTTACGAGCGCTCTTTTTACCATTACTATTATACAATTTAATTCCCGGATTTGGATGTATCATCTTGGAATCTGAAGTATTTTTATTAGTTTTTTCGATAATTGGACTGATTTTAGGAGCATTTTTAGAAGATGTGATATGAACTTCTGCCTTTGGTTCAGGCTTTACCTCTGCTTCAGCCTCGTCCTGACTAATAATCTGAGTCGCTCTTGGAAGAATTGGCTGTGTCAAAAGACGTCTTGCCTCTTCCTTTTTCTGCTTTAAGATTTCCTCTTCCTGCTGGGCAAGAATATCTGCTGCCTTCTCAGGGAAATCCTTGAAGTCTTCCTCGTTACTTAAGTCGAAGTTCTCTTCTGTTTCTTCAAAGCTGTCGTCAAATCCTTCGTCAAAATCGTCATCGAATTCCTCGTCAAATTCCTCGATGAATGTTAACTCTTCAACAAGCTCTTCGTATCTCTCGTCGCCCAACTTACGTAAAAGACCAATAAGAGCATCATCATGTGCTTTTGTGTCGTTGGAAGACACACGCTCGAAAGCCTCCGCCTCTACTATCGCATCGTCGTATCCCATTGATTTTACTGCCTCTATAGCATGAAGCGCGATGAATTCTGCTGCAGATTTAAGGTACATCTTTTCACTTATGATGCCTGTCTTTGAATCGTCGTAAACGACACCAAATACTTCGGATGCCTTGGAGAGCATAAGTGTGAAAGAAGATCCTTCACCAAGATTAGAATCTACATAAATTCTGCCCTCGTGCATGTCTGCAACTTCCTTAACAATAGAAAGACCAATACCTGTACCACCGACATCATGTGAACCAGAATTATCAACACGATAAAATCTCTCAAAAAGATCCTTTAACGCATTTTCAGGAATACCTCTACCATTATCAGAAACCTGAATTCCTATCTTATTATCAACTTCAGACACACTAATAATAATCTTATGAGATTCAGTCTTCCCCTCGAAGTTAATATACTTAATCGCATTTGTAAGAAGGTTCTTAACAACAAGGGTAATAAGTCTTGAGTTACCATAAATTAATGGGAAACTCATATTCTCTGGATAAACAATTTCAACGTTATTACGGTTTGGGTAATCTGAAACATCAGAAAGAGCTTTCGCGATAATATCGTTAACATCAATTATCTGCATTGGAACCTGCTGGGAACACATTGAAAGATAAAGGAGGTTCTGCACCATATCTTCCATTCTTACTGAATTTACAACAACACGATTACCCCACTTCTTAAGCTCTTCGTAAGAAGGCATATTATCTGGAGTAATGTTATTTACGAAAAATTCTGAAGCACGAAGAATTGTAAGAGGAGTCTTAAGCTCATGAGAAACGTTAGCTGCAATGTCCTTTTGCCTTCTCTCGTAATCCTGAATCTCTGTAATATCATCTACGATAACAATATCGAGTAAGTTATCCTCGTGGAATCTATGGAGAATTTTAATCTCGAAAACTCTGTGCTCAGTTGTAAAATTCGCTCTGCACTCACTATTTGAATTTCCGGCGTTCAAAAGATACTTGGACTTTAAGTGATTATTACAGTCATATCTGTCCAGGAACTCTTCAATAGTTTTTGGCACACTAAGAGCCCCACTATTAATATCGTGGGGCAAAAATTCTTTAAGTCTTAAAATCTGCTGATTCTGGTAGATTTTACCGTTGGAATTATAGGCGATTACACCTAAATTTACGTTATCGATAATAGAAGTTCTGAAACTAACTTCATACTTAAGGTTATTTAATTCCTGATCGATGTACTCATCGTCACGCTTATTCAAATTACCGTTACCAATTAGGTAACCAATAATAAGCGCCATAAAGAATAATATTCCAGCAATTACCAGACTCAATGAAAAATTAGTGGAAACGAATTCAAAGAGCTTGCTCATGGGAAATTAAGTTAAATCTTTAGGGAAAATATAACCTGAACCTCTTCTTGTCAAAATGTACTTGTACTTAGGCTGATTAGGCTCAATCTTCTTACGTGTTCTTCTAACAGTAACATCTACAGTACGAACATCGCCTGAGAAAGCATAGTTCCAAACCTTAGACAAAAGTTCATCTCTTGAGCATACTCTGCCAGCATTAGTCTCAAGATACTGAACAAGCTTAAACTCGTTAGAAGTAAGATCGCAGCTTACGCCATTAACATAAACCTGCATTGCATCGTTATCAATTACAAGCTCACCATCACAATATACATGCTTACTTGTATCCTGCGTTGGAGCAACAGGAGTCTCCTGGTTAGAAGATCTTCTAAGCAAATTCTTTACGCGGGCAACAAGAAGTGTAGGGTCAAATGGCTTGCTCATATAATCATCAGCACCATTACCAAGTGCCTCAACCTGATATACTGCCTGGCTACCTACAGCTGTAAGGAACAAAATAGGTGTGTTGTAACCCTTTGCTCTGTACTGCTTAGTAAAATCGAGGCCATTAAATTCAGGCATCATCCAGTCCAAAATAATAAGATCTGGATTATTATCAATTGCAGACTGAAGGCCTGCACGACCATCAGTTGCACCAATAGTCACAAAACCAAAACTTGTAAGAACTTCAGAGACAGAAGCTACAATCTCCTGCTCGTCATCAACGATCAAAATCTTTGCCATAACCGCGCGTAACCCTCCATTGGTTGCCATTTCAAATTATTCCAATAATATGGTAACAATAAACATTTTTTTACACAAGGAAATGTTACAAAATTTTTGCAATGAAAAAGGCTTTAGCGTTTAGCGCTAAAGCCTTTATATAAACCGGCAGCAACCTATCTTCCCGGGCCGTCTCCAGCCAAGTATTGTCGGCACGAATGAGCTTAACTTCTGTGTTCGGGATGGGAACAGGTGGGACCTCATCGTAATAACCACCGGTATGGTTGAGAGTTTTGTACCCTC
>JAZUDM010000062.1:0-12480 GCA_045639635.1 Saccharofermentans sp.
CTGATATCCTCGCATCAGGGTTCTTTTGTAAGCAGTCATGTATTGTACGCAGTTTTATTCATCGTTATTTTTCCCGCATATTCGCTAGCGATCCCATCCTTAAAGAAGTACGGAAGGTATTTGATGGTTATTGCAGGGATACTGTCAGTATCAGTGATCATTTGCCGGATGATCTCAGGAAATAATTATCTGACCGACATCTCGTTTGCTGCTTTCTACAGCTTAAAATTCTGTATGTCTTATGAAGGATTCAAGAAACCAATATCACGAGTATAAGGATAATAAGTAAGTCCTTGAGGCTAGTAACCTAATCACCCACAAATCGCCATAACGAGCGTACCAATAACCATAAGTAGTAATCCGATGAACGCCTTCTTTGTAAGGCGTTCTTTAAATACTATCCAAGAGAAAAGAATTGAGATAATAATACTTAACTTATCGATTGGTACAACGATACTTACAACACCTTTTTGGATTGCATAGTAATAGCATAGCCAGGATGCTCCAGTTGCGATTCCAGATAAGGTTATAAATAGTAATTCGTTCTTTGGAACCTTAGTTACTTCTTTTTGTTTACCCTTAATAAATACAACAACCCAGGCCATAAGAAGTACAACCATGGTTCTAATAGCTGTGCCCAGATTTGATTCAACATTCTCTATTCCAATCTTTCCAAGGATTGAAGTTAATGCGGCAAATACGGCAGATAAAACCGCATATGGGAGCCATGTTCTTTTGGTGGCTTTTACGGCTGTTTCTTTCTTCTCGATCATTAGGAATATTCCTATGCCAAGAAGGAGAGTAGAGAATAATTTAATTACAAGGTTCTTAGTTTCACCGAAGATAATAATCGCGAGAATTACTGTAAGGATTGTGCTGGATTTATCTACAGGAACTACCTTATTAACATCTCCAATTGATAGTGCTTTAAAATAGCAAAGCCAGGATGCACCGGTAGCAAAACCTGAGAGGATAAGAAAGATAAGTGACTTAGCTGAAATATCAGAAATGGTATTTAGTGATCCGATTATAAACACCATAATCCAGGAGAATATAACAACTACTATTGTTCTTATGGCCGTAGCAATATCTGAATCAGTTTTTCTGATTCCACACTTTGCAAGTACAGATGTTATTCCTGCAAATACTGCTGATAGAATAGCCATTATAAGCCACATAGAATTACCTTCTTTGTTTTGTTTAGCGTAATTATAGTACTTTACTTGTATAATTAATTAGGTAAATCTTAGTCGTTTTTGGTGGAATCGTATGCTTAGAAAAGTTTCATTAGTTATGTCATTTATACTGGCGCTTTTAAGTTTGGCGTCCTGTACTAATAATGACGTTGATTCTACAGCGTCTAGTTTTACTAGTAGCACCACATACGAGACCATCTATCTTACTGAGACAACTGAGACTTCAGAAGAGACAACACCTACATTTGATATCCCTTACATTGAGCCATATGTAGAAGATTATAATGGCGCTTATGGTTCTGCTGGTCTTCTTGGAGGAAAGACAGTCGTTGTCTCATTATTCGTAGACGATGAGACTACCTCATGGGAAGGTACAACAGAAGACGATAAGCAGGAGATGCTGGATATGCTCTCATTTGCGTGTCAGTGGCTCTCTTACCAGGCATCCGAGTATGGAGTATATTCTGAGTTCGTATACGACTGGAACGAGCATCCTGAGCTTAGAATGGATGTTACTATTGATTATGATCTTATCAACAGACCAGAAACACAAAACACATCCGCGATTGAATCAGAGTATATGTGGAATAATGTTGATTTTGAGTCTCTTAAAGAGACTTATGGCGCTGACGATATCATCTACATGATTTTCTATAACAACGACGAAGAAGCACACGTGAGATCTCATACATTCGCATACGAAATAGGAGAGACTATAGTTAATTACTGCCCAGAGGTAGTAAATATCTGCCGTTATAACGAAGGCTTCTATATCCAGGGATCAGTAATTGCACATGAGATGCTTCACTGTTTTGGCTGCCCTGATTTATACGTTAGTAGTGACAGGGTATCCATAGAGTATGTAACTATTCTTGAAGAGGATAATAGTCAGGACATTATGTTTAACGGCTGGAACGATATTGAGTTCTCAGAAGTTGATGCATATTACGCTGGATTAATAGATGACTGCCACGATATACATCAGTGGTATTTTGGCCCAGCCGACAGATTTTACGAAGGCTGACTGAGGCCCCAAATAAGAAATTTAAAAAATTATTCCACAAAAGTGAAATATTCTTCTTTGTATCTCGTCTTAATAGGTGAGAGACGAAATAAGGAGTTAAAGATTAATGGAAGATGAAGTAATAGTTGACTTGTTCGTTGAGCGCTCAGAACAGGCAATTAGAGAATTATCAACCAAATATGGAAGACTCGCGCAGATTATCTGTACGAACATTCTTAAAAACGGTTCCGATGCTGAAGAGGTTGTAAACGATTCACTGTTTACAACGTGGAATGCTATTCCACCAGAAAGACCAACGTCACTTCGTGCATTCTTTTTAAACGTTGCACGTAATAAGGCACTGGACAGATATAGATTTAATTGTGCCAAGAGAAGAAATAGTAATTACGACGTTGCGATTGATGAATTGGAAGAATGTTTAAAGTCTGATTGTTCCCCTGTAGAAGATGTTGAGGCAGAGGTGGTTTCTGATGCGATCAACAGATTCCTCGGAGGCATAAAAAAAGATGACAGAGTAATGTTTGTTTGCAGATATTATCTATCGGATTCAGTTCAAACTATTGCCCAGAACATGAATCTTAAAGAATCGGTAGTAAATCTACGTCTATTTCGTACTCGTGAGAAATTAAGAAAATATTTGAAAAAGGAGAATCTGATATGAAAAGAGAAATGATTTCGGAAGCAATGAACAACATCTCTGAAGAATACAGACTCGAAGCTTTGGAAATACATAATCGCGACGTATCAGAAGTGACTAATATGAGTACAAAGAAGAATACTAAGAAGTTTGTTATAGTCGGTATTGCGGCAGCATTAACATGCGCACTTGGAGCAACAGCTTACGCTACAGTAGCAGGAAGACTTAATGTAAGAGAGCCAGAACCAGAAGAAACAGTATCTTATGTAATTCCATCCCACGATTTTGAAGTAATTGATGAAGAAGGCAATGTTCTCACTATTCACGAAGAAGAGCAGGTAGTTGTATACGAGGATGTTACACGTGAGTTTACATTCAATGGTCCTGAAACTTGTAATGAGATTCAGTTCATGCCAACTTATCTCCCAGAGAACTATGAGGTATCCTGGGGTAATAGTAATGAGTGGTGCGAGAGTGCCCAGGGCGTTCTAAACGATGACTGGAGTACTTATAACATTAATGTATTCTATGCAAGTCAGTTTGGAACAGATGGAATGATGGTTCTCGAAGAGCCAGTTGTTTCTGAAGGGGTAGAGGAGACTGAGACAGAAGTTATCTACAACCTCGAGACATGTTACCCTGAGTCTGATGTTCACGTTTATTACCACATCGTATATAACGCAGTAGATGGTTACATTATTGTTGTTTCAAGTTCTGAAAGCAGTGAGATTTGTGAGAATATTTACAATGGTCTTGAGATCCAGACTACAGGTAATGTACTTACAGCTGACTCATTTGACTACAATGTTGCATACCTCTGTAATGGTATTGGATAATTTGAAAAGCCTTAATAATTAAAGATTTGTAACAGTGTTACGCACAAAAGAAGCCTCTAAAGTTATTAGCTTTAGAGGCTTTTAATATGCTTACGAATATTTAGAACTTACACCATCTCAAACGTGAACTCTTCGTTATGAAATACGTACACGTTGTCATGCTTAAGTCTCCAGACACCGCTACTAATTTCTTCCCAGTGGCAGCTCTTTGTTACTTCATCGTTACGACGCATGAATGTGTAGTCGATTGCAGGTGGGTTCTCACCATAGTAGTAGAACACAAGTCTTGTTGTAGCGAATGAGTTATCGTATCTATTTAAGAGGTTGAAGTTATAAGTATTGCCATCCTTGTCAATTGTTATGTCACTGATGTCATATACATAGTCTTCTGCGCCATCTTTATCCTGCTCGTAGAAGTGAGTTAAGAAGGCAATCTCGAATTCTTCGTATTCTGTGAGCTCAAATTCATAGTAAGACATTCTCTCTGTGTACATATTTGCTGAGAATAATCTGTTTGAAACTGAGATTCCAAGAGGGAGAATATTACTATCAGAGAATGCATTGAGATAATCTGTATTTTTAAAGAAAGATAAATCAGTATCGTCCTTTGCTACACCATCGAAGGTTGCAGTTAACATAAACTCGCAGTTATTAATATATTCTTCAACATCTGTTACTTCGATTGGAATTACGCATGCAGATAAGTATACGTCTTCCTTAGGTACATTCTCGTTAGCCCACTTGTTAGGGAGGATAATGCCGTAAGATGTCTTATCGATGCTTAAAAAATCATCCTCAGTAAGATTAGTTACATCGTAGAATTTGCTTTCGATAACAGAGGAGATTTCTTCACTATATTTACCTACATAGATCTGCTCTGTCTCTGTATCTACATAGAACTCGTATGTAACGCCATCTTCTATAAGAGTGCCATTAGCATAGGATGTAAGGTATCTTACAGGTACTCCGTAGATAGTAGCTTCGCAGCTGCCGATAGTTGCATCTATATTATTTGCTTCAAGATATTCGCTTACGATACTCTCGCCAAGCTCTGCCATATCTTCAGCTTCTTCCTGTTCGTAATAGTATTTTGTGCAGCCAGTAAAAAGACTTAATACTGATGCTGCTATAAGAATAAGTGCTGGTGCTTTGCGTTTCATAGTTATCCCTCAAAATATTAATGTAACTACATTATACCTTCTGAAAGTATAACGAATGTTCCGGGGCAGGAAAAAAGTAATTCTTAATAAAAAACTCCGCCTGGGATTTTCCAGACGGAGTAGGTTTTACTTAATAGTTACTACGAACTTTTTGTTAATACATTGAAGCTTCAGGCGATAGCCAAGTGTTCTTAAGTTGTTATCTGCGATTGCAAGACCAAGGCCACTTCCGGAGTTCTCGCCACGGTTCTCGTCACCCTTTACGAAAGGCTCAGTAAGCTTATTCACGTTAGGGATATCCTTATCTACGTTATTCGTGATAGTGATCTCGTCTGAACCAAGGTTAACCGTAATAGTGCTGTCAGAAGAAGCATACTTTGCTGCATTATCTATAAGGTTAAACAAAGCCTGATTCCAGATTTTTTTGTTTGTAACTCTTGTAGCGCTGCCGTTAATCTCGAGCTTTAAGTTACGATTCTCTAAGACCTTGGCAATTGTCTTCTTATGAGATTTAAGTTCATTACTAACATCTACATTTTCCTTTGTGTACTTACGGTCCATTGTCTCTGAATTAGAGAAGTCCATAATGTTAGAAATGAGCTGATCCATATAGTGGATGCTGTCTTCAATTTCGTTAGCATGGTATTCAGCACGTCCTGCATCTGTTTTGAGAGTATCCTTGAGGTTATCTACAGACAAAGCTGCAATTGCAAGAGGTGTCTTAAGGTCATGTGCCATAGCATTTGTTGTAGAACGACGATATTCAAAGATTTTATATGTAGACTTATCACTGAAGAACTTGATAGTACCAACGATAAGAGCTGCAATAAGAACAACAATACCAACAAACAAAGCGTACCACCCATAAATTACTTTACAGAGAACTTCATTTGTAAAGTAGTTGTTATACTTCGCTTCAAGCTTATGGTACTCGCCATTAATTAAGAACTGAGAATTATCAGCAGTCTCGCCACCATCAGCAGTACCTGTAATGCTGAAGATAGTTAATGTATAGTTATCGTCATAGTTGTTATTATCTACGTGAGTTAATCCCTCTAATACGGAACTATCAGCAGGTGTAAGGTCAATTACTTCAACTACATTATCTGATGGGAAAGGCCCAATTGCTACATCAGTAAAAACGATAATGGGACCACTATTCTTGAGAACAGAAACCTTGCCATAGTACAAAGTATGTGTGTCGAAATCAATATAGTAATCTTCTACATGGAATGTATAGTAATGGAATAAATCCATATCGCAGTGGTAGTCGTAAAGTTTCTGGATTTCAGGATTATTTTCTGGAGTCCAGTGCATAATGAATGCCTTGTCGCCAGCGGTTAATGGGCGAGAATCGTCCATAACTACTGTAGAAACAGCATAGGATGAATCATCGATTACCTCACCATCGATACTGATGACTGCAGGCATATCGTACATTGCCTGCTTTGTAGCAACTAAATTCTCGATTAATAAGAGCTCTTCTTCTGTAAAGCCATCGTATCCATACTGGGAGATCTGACTTGTATATGTATTGATATAATTTCCTTCTCCAGGAAGGATATAGTACAAAACAAAGGTATCCACAGAAAAAGCAAAGAAAATGGCACCTACGATTGCGAATATAACAATGAATTTAAGCACACATAAAAACCAGTTTGGTTTCTTAATTGCTTTCTTTTTATTAAATAATTTACTAAACATATTAACCTTCTTATTGATTTGAATTTATTGGCGCGATTAAACGATCTTATAGCCACGTCCGTAGACTGTTACAAGTTTTCTGCCTGCGTGCCCCAGGCTCTTACGAAGCTTCTTAACATGACTGTCAACAACTCTGTCTGAACCATCGAAATCGTAACCCCATACCTTGTTAAGTAACTGGTCTCGATTAAATACTTTCTCAGGATTTTCCATAAGAATCTTAAGAAGGAAGAATTCCTTTGGAGAAAGATCAATAACTTCGCCATTTACCATTACATCCATGGTATAGGTATTAAGCTCAAGCTCATCCATTTTAAGAATAGTGAATTCCTTATCGCCCTTATAGCGCTTTACCATGGCTTCAGCTTTGGCATAGAGTGCCTTAACGCTAAAAGGCTTTACAACATAATCGTCAGCACCAAGTTCGTAACCCTTAAGAATGCTGTCTTCACTTCCTAAAGATGTGAGGAAAATGATTGGTGTATCGCTGGTTTTTCTTGCGACTTTACATAAATCAAATCCAGATGCGCCTGGAAGCATAATGTCCAGGATGATTAGGTCGTAATTAGTATTTCTTATGTACTTTAATCCTTCTTCGCCAGTTAATGCCTGGTCAAACTGAATAAGTCCCTGGCTCTTACGAACAAAGAATTCGCATATGCCGTCAGAAATCTTTTTTGAGTCTTCAACAATCAAGTATCTTAATGACATTTAGCCCGATTACCTCCTTACGACCTATATGATATTCACGAATTGTGCCCATTTTATGTTCAGTAAAATATTCAAGCAACATTGTAATTCTTTAGGGTGGGTTAGTGCTACTATTTTGTAGAGAGCAACATTAATTCTAAGTAATGCGTCTTATTAACGAAAGTAATTAACTACATGCGAGGCTGTTATATGAAAAGATTCGTATCGATTTTGTTATCTACCCTGATTATTCTTGGGGCTCTTACTTCGTGTAGTAATAGCACTACTACTGAAACTACAAAAGTAACTGAGACTTCTGAAGCTACAACTACCCAGGAGACTACAGCGGAGACAACAGAAGAAACAGTAGTAGAAGACAGAGAAAGCCACTACACATTCAATCCTTATGTCTGTTCTACTCTTATGACTGAGATTATGGGTGAGGAGATGAGAGATACTTACTTTAATCTGGTTGATTGTGTACTTGCTGGTGAGACTACTTTTGAGTGTCCTGATGAGGCGACATATGACTGGGTTATGGGACAGTTTCCTTATTTGTGTTTCCCTGTAATTAGAGAGTATGTAATACGTGCTGATGGCATTTCTTATGAGAATGGCGTTGGCCGTATTCAGTATACGATTCCTTATGAGGAGTTCGAGGTAAAGCTTCAGGAGTTTGAAGATCTTACAGTTAGTATTCTTAACGAGACATTAGAGGACGATTACTCTGATTTTGAAAAGGCTCTCGCTCTTTATCAGTATTTTGTTGCGACTTACGAATACGATTACTATGCTGCTGACCATATAGGTGAGACTGAAGTCAGTGAAATGATCTCAGGCTACAGACTTCTTACAGAAGGCATTGGTATTTGCCAGGAGATTTCAGTTGCATATTCGTTTCTTTTGTTAGAGGCAGGAGTAGATGCTAGTGTAATGAAGGGAGAACGTGGCTACGATAATGTAGGTCATCAGTGGTCTTTGGTTAAGATTGATGGTAAGTACTACCATATAGATCCTACATATGGACTTGGATTTACGAATTCACTTGAATACTTCATGATGACAGATCAGCAGAGATTCGAACGTGACGATTACGATCCAGCCTGTTATGTTCCTTGTACTGTATATGCTCAGAATCACGAGACTCCAGATTGTTCCTGCACAGACGATACCTACAGACTATTCTGGGTATCTACAATCATCTCGTGGTCTCCTGATGAGAACAGAATTTTATGTGAAGACTACTATGGTATAAGACACTGGTTCGAATACGGAGACGTGTGATTTAAAAGCAAAAGAATAGCGCCCAAGAGGCGCTATTTTTATGTGTCAGTTAATTTTAAATACTGTAGATCCAAACGAAGATTTGACGATTGCTACCTGATCTCCTGGATTAATCCTATCGAACTGTGATTTATAAATCTGAATATTCTCAACGTAGATTTTGTTAGGGTAAGGCTGAATAATATTTACAAAGTACAAAGTCTGACGAGATTTTCCATTTGAGGAGCGGCTAAATTTGGTTGTAACTTCTGCGTATCCAACTTTCTTAGCCCCATAGGTTCTAATGAGGTATACGATTATTGCCGGAATTGAGAATAAGGATACAAATACAGGCATAAAGATTCTCATTGCAGTCTCCATATTAGGATTAAGAGCGCAAATAACTATCGTTCCGATTGTAACCATCGCCAGAATCCCTACTATTGGATTAGTGCTTCTGGCAGCGGATTTCTGGAACTGCTTCATGAATTCTTTTTCTCTTACTCCAGGTGTAGCGATATAACTAAGGTCAGATGTCTTACCTGATCTAAATCCCTGACTACGCAGATTATCTGAAATGTTGTTATTACCCATATGTATTTCCTATTTACTCTGAATCTACAGCTCCTCTTGGAGTATTGCCGTTTGCAATATAAAGCTTCTGACCTTCGCCAAGTTTACCGTAGAGTTTTTTGTACGCTTAGCAAATTTAATTCAGGGAATAGTATAGCACGAGTTTTCTTTCAAATTGTTTGTATAGGTATTTTTGGAAGTTGGGAAGCGTAAATCTTCACAAAGCATCAAATCAGCGGACATTGACAATCTTTGAAGTGCATATTAAACTTCTTTTAGTTAGCGATGTCTAACTCGATTATAATATAACTCACTTTGATGGCGATGGGGATATAAAATGAATGGATATCTGTTGATTGGTCTTTTAGTTCCTTTTTTGGGAACTGCATTAGGATCTATGATGGTCCTTTTCATGAAGAATGAGATGAATCAGAATCTCCAGCGAATTCTTACAGGATTTGCGGCAGGTGTTATGGTGTCTGCTTCTTTCTGGAGTCTTTTAATTCCAGCTGTCAATCAGGCATCCCAGGAATCAGGAAAGCTTGCTGTACTTCCTACTTCGATTGGATTTTGTCTTGGAATGGCATTTCTCCTTTTGATTGATACATTAACTCCACATATGCATCTTGATGAGACCATCGAGGGACCAAAAAGCAGTATTAAGAAAAACACAATGCTTGTTCTGGCTGTAGTTATTCATAACATTCCAGAAGGTATGGCTGTAGGTGTCTTATTCGCAGGATGGGTGCAGGGAAATGCTCTTGTATCTTTCTCAGCAGCCTTATCGCTGGCAATAGGTATTGCTGTCCAGAATTTCCCTGAGGGAGCCATCATCTCTATGCCTTTACATGCTACAGGTGTAAGCAAGCGTAAAGCCTGTCTTCAGGGTATATTATCCGGTGCAGTAGAGCCAGTTGCTGGCATTATCACAGTTTTACTTGCTTCATTAATCGTGCCAATGATGCCAGCCCTTTTAAGTTTTGCAGCTGGTGCCATGATTTACGTAGTTGTTGAGGAGTTAATTCCAGAGATGAGCGAAGGTAAGCATACAAATCACGCGACTATTGCATTTATGGTTGGCTTTGTCAGCATGATGATCCTGGATGTGGCTCTCGGGTGAATTACTCCCCACCAAATGTATATGCGTGACCATAATCAGTATCGATATAGACATTTACAGTGAATTCATCGAGATTATATACGCAGGACCATTCTGTGAAGAATTCCTGTGATACAGCCTCCAGGAGGTCACGAGCCTCGTCTTCTGAAAGAACGTAGTTATTCTCTTCAAGAGTATCGTAGATAGTTACAATTCTGTCATCAGGATCACCTTCATCGAAATGCTCTCCAGGAGTTAATACAGAATTAGTAGAAGCATTAAGTTCATTTACCATCATCTGATTATCAAGCCATTCTATTACCACAGAGCGTCCTGATTTATCTACAACCTGAAGGTGATAGGTAACACCAAGTGAAGAATGGATATCGTATCCTCTTAGTAAATCTATTGCTTCATTTACTGTTGCACAGTTATCGAGAACAGCTCTTATAGCGCAGTAAATAAGAAGGTCAGGGTTACCATTGTCCTGATGTAATTCCTCTGTATCAAGCTCAAGAATACCAACAGCAAGTCCTGCTTCATTTATTCCATCAACGCACATATAAGGTGCTGCGAGCATATACACTCGTCCCATAACGGAATCAGGCTTAATATCGTAATTTCCTAATCCGAGAACCGATAAATCAGAGAGGGAATAGGATGCATATCCATCCTTAGGGTTAGTGTAGATTACTATTGTATCTGTGTCGTAATAGTCGAAGTTTCTACAGAATAAAGTATCACCTGATTCATTACTGCAGGCGAACGCAGAGCATCCGAAATTAGCTTCATCGATTGTTATAGGAATCCCATAGAGCTGCTCACTGATAATCCAGTTTATTAGTTCATCTGTTGTTGAGATATTGGCACTCATAAGTTTATCCACCTTGGAATCGCCATAGAAAGACATGGAGTAAATTCCTTCGCCTTCCTGCTTTACTGAGAGGATTGTTCTTAGTTTGTTGAAAGTAATACCAATAAGGATAGCTACAATTAGTAAAATAGCACCTGCTGTAATAAGTGCGATTTTAACTGCAGACTTTTTACTTACGAAAGCTACGAGTCTTATAATCAGCGCGAGAATTAAAACTACTCCAATTACATAAGCACAAACCTGTGGAATAATAGATGGAGCTTCGTTAATAGAAACTACTTCGATATAGTAATCAGTGATTGAATCATGCACCTCTTTTTGTAAGGCAGGGTCATTTTCATAATCCAATTCTTCTATGTAATCAGAAACTTCAATGTAGTAATTCTCAATAGATGAAAGCGCATTTTCCTTAATAGCAGAATCGGCTTTCTTAAAAACTCCGTTATATGTACCAGTAAGGTTAAAATTACGATAATAGAAAGTCTCGCCGATGTTAGTAGGTACATGTACATAGTAAGCCATACCAACATCATTGCTATCGTAGTAGAGCATTACATATCCTTCTAATTCAGGATCACTTTCAGAAAATACAAAACTATCATTACACTTAAATGTGAAAGTCTTATCAATGTCACCATCTCCTAGTGAATTAGGATTAGTGCCCTTTGTAAATAACCCGGTAATATTGCTATAAAATACGCCAAAGAGAATTGCCATTAGAGCAACAACCCCTATAACAATCTCACTTACGATGAATTTCTTTTTGCTCATTAATTAATGCATCCCTTTTAGTTGATAAAAGATATTTTACTCTTGTTTTGGGATTTGACAAATCACAGGAAAGAGATTGCAAGATGAGAACTTTTTGGAACTTCATGTTTAATAAACTCCTGCTAACGACTTATATTAGTTTCATCATAGCCTAAAAACTTTGATATCTTATGAGGGAGAGTTTGTCGTAGGGAACGATATCTCAACTAATTCTTTACCAATTCTAATTTTTAATTTGGTAATCTGTTCACATGAGTAAGATTAAAGCGATATGGGGAAGACTCAGTCTCAAAGGAAAAATAATATCTTTAGTAATATTATCAGGATTACTGATGTTTCTTGTTGTGGTATTACTTTATGTAAACTCATCTTTTTACTTCACTATGAAATTCGAAAGAATACTCGAGGAGCAATTGTTCCATAATACTAATGAACTAAGTGCCAACTGGACTTTTGGTGAAGATGAAACATCTTTTCATTTTTACTTCTATGAGTGCAATTCAGACGAAGATGTGTTGAAGCGTATAGATCTCTGGAATCAATTTACAGAAGAGCATCCATATTATGCCCGAAGAACTAATGTTGTAGTTATGCGATTCTATGAAGGAGAATTTCATGATGATTCCAGGCAAATAGCAGAAGTAAGGCTATTT
>JAZUDM010000063.1:0-60232 GCA_045639635.1 Saccharofermentans sp.
TTCATCGATAAGACAATGAAAGTATTCATCAATTGTTTCATCCTCATGGTAATGGCCAAAATACCAGTTGGTGAAACTAGTTCTATCTGAGACTTCCTGTAGAAATCTAAGGAATGGCAGTTCTTCGTCTAAGACTTCTCTTCCTAATGCAGCAACTACTTCATATGGCGCACAATGCGAAATAATGTAGTCTACTTCAAAGCCATTTCTACTAAGATTAAGCAATGCTTCATGGCATTCTTCTTTGGAAGGTAACTCTTCTCTAAACCATGACACGCCTTCATCTCTATAATCCTTATCAGTTGAACAGGCACCACCCATAACAAAGAATGATTCACCATCGATATCGTAAATCTGACCACGCATAAGATGGATAATTGATTCTTCGATTACATGAACATCACCACCATGCCACTTCTGAACAGGATAGTCATTTAATGTAGCAAAATTCTCGTGATTACCATCACAGAATAATACTGTCACTGGAAGATTTCTCAGAAAGCTACGTGTTTCATTCTCGATAGCTACATCGAAACCACAAATTGCAGTATCACCACAGATGATTAGGTAATCATCTCGTGTAAGGTCCTCCCTGTTATTCAGGAATCTTAACTTACCGATATCCAATACTGCATGGATATCACCGCAAACAAAAATACTCATATTATAGTTCTCCCTTCAAAATTAAAGTGTAGGTTACGTTAAACTTCAAAAGATGAAATTCAAAATATTACAATATTCCTGTTTGGGCGCATATTTACACCTTATAGACACTATAATTCATTTTTGAGCACAATAAAAGAGCCTTAGGGGAAATCCCCTAAGGCTCTTATTAAGTACTAATTAAATCTTAAATCAAAGATTACTCGATGATTGTAGAAACTGTACCTGAAGCAACAGTATGACCACCCTCACGGATAGCGAATCTGAGACCCTGCTCCATAGCGATTGGAGTAATGAGCTCTGCAGAAATTGTGATATGGTCACCAGGCATACACATCTCAACACCCTCTGGGAGGTTAACGATACCTGTAACGTCTGTTGTTCTGAAGTAGAACTGTGGACGGTAACCTGTGAAGAATGGCTTATGACGGCCACCCTCTTCCTTAGTAAGAACGTAAACCTGACCTGTGAACTTTGTGTGTGGGTTTACTGAACCTGGCTTAGCAAGAACCTGTCCTCTCTCGATCTCCTTACGGTCAACACCACGGAGGAGAGCACCGATGTTATCACCAGCCTCAGCCTGATCCATTGACTTACGGAACATCTCAACACCTGTGATTGTTGTAGCCTTAGGCTCTTCCTGAAGACCAACGATCTCAGCTGCGTCACCAACCTTAACAATACCTCTCTCGAGACGGCCTGTAGCAACTGTACCACGACCTGTGATTGTGAATACGTCCTCAACAGGCATAAGGAATGGCTTGTCTACTGGACGCTCTGGTGTAGCGATGTATGAATCAACTGCAGCCATAAGCTCAACGATTGGAGCGTATGCTGGGTCATTGATATCTGTTGATGTACACTCGATAGCAGCAAGAGCTGAACCCTTGATGATTGGTGTATCGTCACCTGGGAACTCATAAGAAGAAAGGAGATCTCTGATATCCATCTCTACGAGCTCGAGGAGCTCCTCATCATCAACCTGGTCGCACTTATTCATGAATACTACGATATAAGGAACGCCTACCTGACGAGCGAGAAGGATGTGCTCTCTTGTCTGAGCCATAGGACCATCAGAAGCAGCACAAACGAGGATAGCACCGTCCATCTGAGCAGCACCAGTGATCATGTTCTTGATGTAGTCAGCGTGGCCTGGGCAGTCTACGTGAGCGTAGTGACGTGTCTCTGTCTGATACTCAACGTGAGCTGTGTTGATTGTGATACCTCTTGCTCTCTCCTCTGGTGCAGAGTCGATGTTACCGTACTCCTTATACTCAGCGCCGCCAGCAAAAGAAAGAACCTTTGTGATAGCAGCTGTAAGAGTTGTCTTACCATGGTCAACGTGACCGATTGTACCGATGTTTACGTGTGGCTTACTTCTTACGAACTTTTCCTTAGCCATTGTAATTTCCTCCTGAAATTAATTTTATTTGTTTTTGTTTTTATATCTGTCCGCTTGGGTCGCGCGATAAATCATATTTTACAATACTTGCGCCTACCTTTTCAAGTAGGGCGGATTTATGCGGCAACCTTTGCGGTAACTGTTGATATATAAGTAAATCTACAAGAATTACTTCTTGAGGATTTCCTCCATAATGCTCTTTGGTGTCTCAGCAAAGTGTGAGATCTGCATTACGAATGTACCACGACCCTGTGTAGAAGAACGGAGAGCTGTAGCATAACCGAACATCTGTGCAAGAGGTACATCTGCGTGAACCATCTGAGTTCCGTTGAGTGGCTCGATTTCCTTGATCTGTCCACGACGAGCGTTAAGACCGCCGATAACATCTCCGAGATAATCGTCTGGAACTTCAACGTCAACCTTCATGATAGGCTCGAGGAGACATGGGTTACCCTTAGCCATACCAGCCTTGAATCCCATTGATCCGGCAATCTTAAATGCCATTTCAGATGAGTCTACATCGTGGTAAGAACCGTCGAATACTGTAACCTTAACGTCTACTACTGGGTAGCCACCGAGTACACCAGCCTGCATAGCTTCCTGTACACCAGCGTCGATAGGAGCGATGAACTCCTTAGGGATAGAACCACCAACTGTAGCGTTAACGAACTCGTAACCCTT
Organism: Saccharofermentans sp.; assembly: GCA_045639635.1. Taxonomy (GTDB): domain Bacteria; phylum Bacillota; class Clostridia; order Saccharofermentanales; family Saccharofermentanaceae; genus Saccharofermentans. The sequence goes on from JAZUDM010000063.1 coordinate 2,747, forward strand.
ACCAGGCTCCTGTGGCTCAAGCTTAAGCCAGCAGTGACCATACTGACCGTGACCACCAGACTGACGTACGAACTTACCTTCGCACTCAACTGTGTTACGGATTGTTTCCTTATAAGAAACCTGAGGTGCACCTACGTTAGCCTCAACCTTAAACTCACGGAAGAGACGGTCAACGATGATATCGAGGTGAAGCTCACCCATACCAGCGATGATTGTCTGTCCTGTTTCCTGGTTTGTATATGTCTTGAATGTTGGGTCTTCTTCAGCAAGCTTCTGAAGAGCAACAATCATCTTTTCCTGTGAAGCACGGCTCTTAGGCTCAATAGCAACCTCGATTACTGGCTCTGGGAATTCCATTGACTCAAGGATAACTGGGTGGTCTTCGTCACAAAGTGTATCACCTGTTGTTGTAAGCTTAAGGCCGATAGCAGCAGCGATATCACCTGAGAATACTTCCTCAATCTCCTTACGGTCATTAGCGTGCATCTGAACGATACGACCAATTCTCTCGTTCTTGCCCTTAGTTGAATTAAGAACATAAGAACCAGCTGTAAGAATACCTGAGTAAACTCTGAAGAAGCAGAGCTTACCTACGAATGGGTCTGTAGCGATCTTAAAAGCAAGAGCAGCAAATGGCTCTTCATCAGAAGAAGGACGCTCTTCCTCTTCTTCTGTATCAGGGTTGATACCCTTGATAGCTGGAATGTCAACTGGAGCTGGCATGTAGTCGATGATAGCATCGAGAAGCATCTGAACACCCTTATTTCTAAGTGATGTACCACATGTTACTGGGATAAGCTTACAATCAATAGTTGCCTTACGGAGAGCAGCCTTGAGCTCGTCGATTGTAATCTCCTCGCCCTCAAAATACTTCTCCATGAGCTCATCGTCAGTCTCACAGATAGCCTCAACCATCTGCTCTCTCTTCTCGTTTACGAACTCAACCATATCAGCTGGAACCTCACGGTCCTCATACTGCATACCATCTTCACTTGTATAAACCTCAGCACGGAGTGTCATGAGGTCAATGATACCTTCAAATGTATCTTCCTTACCGATTGGTACCTGAATAGCAACGGCATTATTCTTAAGACGATCCTTGATCATGTCAATTACATGGAAAAAGTCTGCGCCCAAGATATCCATCTTATTTACGAATACCAAACGTGGTACACCGTAGTGCTCAGCCTGTCTCCAAACTGTCTCTGTCTGTGGCTCTACACCACCACGAGCTGACATAACTGTTACAGCACCGTCAAGTACACGCAAGGAACGCTCTACCTCTACAGTAAAGTCAACGTGGCCTGGAGTATCAATGATGTTGATTCTGTGGCCCTTCCATGGAGCTGTTGTAGCAGCAGATGTGATTGTGATACCACGCTCCTGCTCCTGAACCATCCAGTCCATAGTAGCAGCACCCTCGTGTACCTCACCAATCTTACGATTGATACCTGTATAGTAGAGGATACGCTCTGTTGTTGTTGTCTTACCTGCATCGATGTGAGCCATGATACCGATATTTCTTGTTTTCTCGAGTGGATACTCTCTCTTCATCGTTCAAAGCTCCTTGTTATTACCACTTATAGTGTGCAAATGCTCTGTTAGCATCTGCCATCTTATGCATGTCTTCCTTCTTCTTGAATGCACCGCCTGTACCGTTTGATGCATCGATCAACTCAGATGCGAGACGCTCACTCATTGTGCGCTCACTTCTCTGACGTGCATATGCAACGATCCAACGAAGACCAAGTGTCTGGCGTCTTTCAGGTCTAACCTCGAGAGGTACCTGATAGTTAGCACCACCAACACGTCTAGCCTTACACTCAAGCTGTGGCATTACGTTCTCAAGAGCCTTGTTGAAGATCTCAATTGGCTCTTCGCCTGTACGCTCTTTGATAGCATCAAAAGCGTCGTAGCAAATTCTCTGTGCTAAGCCCTTCTTACCGTCCAACATAATGTTGTTGATGAGCTTTGTAACTCTAACATCATTATAGAGTGGATCTGGGAGCACAGTTCTTACTGGGACATTACCCTTTCTTGGCACTTTACTTCCCTCCTTATATGATTATCAGTTTTCTGAAACCATAGGTACTCACGTTTCAGTTTTAAATTTTGTGGACACGTGTCTGTGCTTTCAATAGCATGTCCCAAGATTTGGGAGGTCCTCCGAAAAGGAACCTCAAATCTATGAACAATGTATCGATCACAATTTGTCCGATCCTAGTGATTAGTAGGATTACTTCTTTACCTTAGCAGCCTTAGGCTTCTTAGCACCGTACTTTGAACGGCTCTGAAGTCTGTTAGCTACACCTGCAGTATCAAGTGTTCCTCTGATGATGTGGTAACGTACACCAGGGAGATCCTTAACTCTACCGCCTCTGATGAGAACAACAGAGTGCTCCTGCAAGTTGTGTCCAATACCTGGGATATAAGCTGTTACTTCATATCCGTTAGTAAGACGTACTCTTGCAACCTTACGAAGAGCTGAGTTAGGCTTCTTAGGTGTAGTTGTCTTAACAACTGTACATACACCACGCTTCTGTGGAGAAGATACGTCTGTATTCTTCTTGTGAATTGTGTTGAGGCCGAACTGAAGAGCTGGTGAAGTTGACTTGTATGTCTTGGACTGTCTTCCTGACTTAACTAACTGGTTAAATGTTGGCATCGATACATCTCCTTTCATTTTATTAACAGTAGAAAAAGCGCGCACTAAAAGTGAACGCAGTTACCCCTGCAAGCAAAGAGAATAGCACCCTATTGTCAAAAAATCAAACAAAAAGTGAAAATTTGTCGACTTTTTTCGAAAATAAGGTGCTATTAATAGTTTTTCTTTATTACGCTAAAGGAAACAGTAGTAAAAATGTCTGATTTACTTAAGGATTTCCTCGAGTTTATCAAGGTAAGTCTTGGCGATAACCTTCCAGTCAAATACCTCTTCCATATGCTTTCTGGCAGCTACTACCATGTCAGAAGACTCCTCCAAAGAGAACTTGTTTATAGCTTCTGCCATCTCGTCTACTTCTGCGATAATCATGCCTGACTTATCTTCAATTCCACGTGTACCAAACTTAGTTGTGATAACAGGAATACCACCTGCCATGTAGTCAAACATCTTAAGGTTAGTTCCACTACCTGACATCATTGGGTTGAGGGCAAAATCTACCATAGAGAAGATACGAGCCTTTTCTTCCTCAGAAACCATACCAAGAAGTCCAACATTACCTGGAATCTTTGTGCCATTGTTTGTGAAATAGAGACACTGTGAACCCATAAGCATAAGCATTGTATCTGGGCAGTCCTTTGACATCTTGAAGATTTCTTCACAAGCCTCAAGATTAGGGTTGTGCCAGCTTCCCATGAAGATACCAACCTTATCCTCAATACCTGCTGCCTTCTTGTTCTTGATTCTGTCAGCAACAGAAATAAACTCTACGCTATCGCAGTCAACGCCGTTAGGAACAACAATAATCTTGTCCTTCTCACAGCCATAAACCTCGCAAAGCTTAACTGCATCTTCCTCAGAACATGTGATAATGAACTCAGACTTAATGCAGCACTCCTTCTCTGCCTCGAATACAGCAGCAGCGAGTTCCTTGCCCTCAGGAGAATCACCATACATCTCCTTCTTCAAAAGGTACTCTACGTTATGTGCCTCATATACGAAAGGAACATCAATGCCGCAGGACTTAAAGTTCTCATACATATATGGATGAGACATGATTACAAGGTCTGCTACCTTCAATGCCTTCTTAAGTTCTTCGTTAAATGAAGTATTAAGGTCAGCGGCAACAAGACACGCTGAGTCATCTGTTGCAGTCTTTACAGCAATATCGTACTGCTGCTTTCTTGCAATAAACTCACCAGAAGCCTGAACCTTAATCTCTCTTACACCATTTGCAATCTTGCCATCTACAACCGGAGTTTTAAGGTCATAGTTATTAGTTACAAGAATAACGTCATAAAGGTTAGCTACGTTCTTATAAAGGTTAAAGATACGTGCCTGTCCACCACCCTTTGGAGGATAAACACCAAAGGAAACAGGAACAACGATCTTCTTACGATTCATCTTAGTTTCAAGTTCAGCCACGAGTTCTTTTACAACTCCTTCCCATGAAATATCCTTTACCTTCTCGTAGGCATTAGCACCCATGCGCTTTGCCTCATCAGGATTACTTGCAAAATAGTCGATTGCCTTTGCAATTGCCTCAGGATCAGTATCAACTACAAATCCAGTCTCGTTATCAACAGTAAACTCTGTTGGGCCACCAGCATCCTTTGTAGTGATGATTGGCTTCTTATGCATCATTGCCTCAGCAGTGATATATCCATAGTCTTCGTCGTATGGGAAGTATGGAATTACAAGAGCATTTGCATAAAGCTTTGTAACGTCCTCATCCTTAACAAATCCCAAGAACTCAATTCTCTTATCGTCACCTGCAAGAGCCTTAAGCTCATCTGCACAAGGACCAGTACCTGCAATCTTAAGCTTGATATCAGCCTTAACGTACTTCATTGCCTTAACCAAAAGGTCAATTCTCTTGGCGTTATCAAGACGGCTGATCATAAATACATACTCATAATTACCTTCTGTTGTATCCTGCTTTTCTGACTCAGGGTACAAAGTCTTGATGTTAGCGCCCTCTGGGAAATACTCAGTACGCTTCTTTACTGTATCTGAAATAGCAAAGAAGTTCTTTCTCTTGCTGTAAGACATTCCGAATCTGTCCATGTAGTGAACGAGAAGTCGGATAAATGGTCCAGGGAATCCAAAATAATGCGCTGGAATCTCAAGACGCTTAAGGGAATAAACCATATCAAAAAACTCATCAAGAGAAGCTGGATTTGGGTTCTTCTCCATGTAGTCCAAAACCTGGTTAATAAAGTGGTTATTTCTATCCACTTCATAAGGAAGGTTCATCATAAAATAACAGTCATAAAGACCTCTTAAACAGTGAGCCATATAAGTTACAACGTTATCGTGTCTGATCATCCAGCATGGATACTTGGATGTGATAACAGCATCAAAATGGCTTAAATCCAAATCATAAAACTGCTTATAATTGTCAATCAAAGACCAGAAATCAAGTTCGTGTGAAGGGAGCTTAATCAAATCAGCACTGTGATTTGTCTCTTTGTTAATGTAATCACAAATGCTCCACACGAGATTCTCAATACCACCAATTCTGAATGGAACCGGACTTGGTGCAACTATTGCTATTTTCATAAAATTAATACCTCTACTTACTGCTTATAAATCAGTTCTTACGGGCAATTATTGCATAATCCTGACTTCCGAAAACGAGGTCAGACATAAGATAAATACCGTCATTAACTTCCTTGAGATTCTTAACTGCGTCAGTCTCAAGATATGGAAGTGAATATGGAATCTTACTTGTTGTTGTGTAAACGATTTCAATATCCTCAAAACCAGCTTCTTCCAAAAGGAACTTCACGTACTCAGGGTGAACTGGCTTTTCGTGTGATGGATCAATATAGAAAGCATTTGTGTAGATTGAAAGACATCTTGGATTTGGTGTCTCCAAAATAAGAACGCCATCCTTCTCAAGCTTCTCGTAAGCAAGATTACAAAGACGAACGAGATCATTCTTCTTTAAGTGCTCGATAAGCTGTGTAGCGATAATACCGCCAACTGACTTATTCTTAAGTTCATCAAGATAAGCGATAGCATCCTGCTTATGAACTGCAAGACCCTTTCCCTTACACTCATCAACGAATGAATCACAAAGATCAACGCCGTGTGCAGGAATATTGCTGTCTTTCATAAGCTCCAAGAATTCGCCACGGCCGCAGCCCAAATCAACAACGTTGGACTTGCCTTCGAAATGGCAGATGTACTGTGTAAGAGAAGCCTTGATATCCTCTTCCTTGCCACGGAACTTTGCTTCCAATGCTTCGTAATCGATATCAATACTATTCTCATAATCGTACTGAGCCTTAAATGCTTCATACTCAGCCTTAAGTGCAAAATGCTCTGCCTTAAGAGCCTCGTGATCTGCTCTTAATCTGTTGTGCTCACTACGGATAGAAATGATGTCGTTAGAGTACTGGTTAAGAACTCTTACAACAGCAGCGTTATACTCTCTCTGCTCATCGATAAGAGGTGAAATTACAGGTCCGCAAACCTTACGTACAGCCTTCTTAATAAAACGCAAAACAGGGTTACGTGACTCAAGTGGTCTATAGTAACTAACTGCCCAGAGATTATTTACTGCCTTAATGTCCTCAGAAATGGTAGAAGCAACAGGAGTTGGATTTGCCTTAGGAGCTACATTAACATCGCGGCCAAGCAAAGCACTCATAATCTTGTTCTTCTTAGCTTCATCAAACTTTGAAGAATCATCAAATGGTTCGGACTCTTTATTAAGTGTATCCAAAATAAGGTTAACTCTCTCGTTTTCCATATTATCTTGTTAACTCCTTTACAACATTCTCCCAGGTAATATTCATTTCTTCCAAATGCTTCTTACCGCCAATTCCGTACTTCTCAGCAATATCAGAATCAAAGAAACTATCCATTGCCTTGGCGATTGCTTCTGGAGTTGGATCAACAACAACACCTGTATTTTCAGTAACAAACTCCAAAGGTCCGCCACTGTCTTTTGCAGTGATTACTGGCTTTGATGCTGCCATCGCCTCCAAAGTAATGTAACCATAATCCTCATCGTAAGGAATGAAGAGAACTGCCTTTGCCTTGGCATAAAGTTCGAACTTCTCTTCCTGTGAAACGTAGTCAAAGCACTTAACTCTGTCCTGAAGGCCAGACTCAGCAACCTTCTTGTCGAACTCTTCCTTCATAAACTCGTTATCAGGTCTTCCTACGAAGTAAATCTTGAAGTTTCCATGTGAATGCTTCAAAGCATCCAAAGCGAGGAACTGACGCTTAGTGATATTGATTCGGCTAGGCATGAGAATATAGTCCTCGTAGCCGTCACAGTAGAACTTATCCATATCAGGACATGGATGGTAGAGCGCCTCAGAATGAATATGATTAAACTTCTGCATTCTGTTACTAACGTTCTGCGCGATTGTATAAATACGCTTAGCCTCAGGAAGATATGCATTATCTGCATTCATAATCTGTCTTCTGACTTTTAAACCTTCCTCATTATTCTTGATTGTACTGAAATCAGTATCAAACAAATCGTAAGCGGCTCTATGCTGGTGCAAAACCCAGTCAACCTTGTTAGGATGTGGCATGTAATATGCTGGGAACTTAAGTCCTACACAAAGGTCTGCCTTACCACCCCATGACCACTCCTGATCCATGAGACGGGCTGCAATAATATGGTCCTCAATTCTATACAAAGGGGAATCGATAAAAGGCATTGAAACAATCTCTGCCTGATGTCCATATTCGTTCATTGCATTCTTCAAATTATCTGCGAGAAATTCAGCACCACCACGTACGAAAGGTACCTGAACTGTTGTTAAAACTACTTTCATTATCAACGCTCCACATAACACAATAAATTCATCTATTGCGAATTAGGTTTACTAATCTAATTAAACACCAATTACAAACAAATAACTATATATGCCCTTGTAATTGCAGTCGTATTGTACCATAGTAATTAAAATAAAACTTAAATTCAGGAGAAAACTATGCCACAGACATTTGAAAATATCGATTATAGTGAGATGATCACTGAACTTAATTTTGACCTCCAGAATGGTTACGCCTCTGACGACACAGAGCTTTATATCATCAGACAGAAAAATCCTGTTTTTGTAGAGAAATGCTCTAAGGAAATCTTCCCTGTTGTTGACTACTTTTACGCAATGCCAGCGCTTTCCAAGGAAGTTTCTGAGATGACTATTCTTGAGGCAAAAAAAGCATGCTTTAGCGCAATTGATATGCTCGAAGCAGAGGATGCACCAAACAAGGACGCTCTTAAGGAAGCAGTTTCCCTTCTTAATCTCGACCTTAAGAACTATACAAAGGGTAATAACAAGCGTAATGACAGATCCTGCCGCGTGGTATTTACAGCAGAGCCTAAGGTTCCAATGATGCTTTATTTCGAGGACGAGGAAGTAGCAGATACTCTCGAAAAGGTAACTGCATCAGAACTTCTTTCTGAGCTTAAGTCATGTTCGTAAAGTTTTGGGGAGAAAAACACACAGACTTTTTACAAAGGTTGCTTTAACGTGAGCAACCTTTTCTATTTTTGGCATTTTGTAAGTAAAAAAAGAAAATATTCGGCATTCTGAGATAAATTTTCTATTTAATAAAGAATGTCGACAAAGTATAATAAGATGAATTTATTTGTGTAAATAAAGATTATATAAGGAGCGTGACTTTATGAGTAAAGTTAAATTCACAGAGACAGTCATTCGTGATGCTAACCAGTCTTTGATTGCAACACGTATGCCATTCTCAGACTTCGAAGACATCCTTGAGAAGTTTGATCAGGCAGGCTACTACTCCCTCGAGTGCTGGGGTGGTGCTACATTTGATTCCTGCCTTCGTTACCTCGATGAGGATCCATGGGAGAGACTTCGTAAGATTAAGGCAAAGGTAAAGAATACTCCTCTCCAGATGCTTCTCCGTGGACAGAATATCCTCGGTTACAAGCACTATCCAGATGAGGTAGTAAGATTATTCGTTAGAAAGTCAGCAGAGAACGGTATGGATATCTTCCGTATTTTCGATGCTCTTAATGACTTTGAAAATATCCGTGTTGCAGTAGACGAGACAATCAAGTGCGGTAAGCATGCTCAGGGTTGTATCTGTTACACAACATCACCAGTACACACACTCGAGAAGTATGCAGAGATGTGTAAGGAACTCGAGGCTATGGGTTGCCACTCAATCTGTATCAAGGATATGGCTGGTATCTGTGGTCCTCAGGAGGCTTATGATCTCGTTAAGGCTATTAAGGCTTCAACATCACTTCCTGTATTCCTTCACACACACCAGACAACAGGTCTTGGCCCTCTCACATACATGAAGGCTGTTGAGGCTGGTTGTGATGGTATCGACTGTGCTATTTCTTCTTTCGCTGGTGGTACAGCTCAGCCTGCTACAGAGTCAATGAAGTATGCTCTTGAGCAGATCGGTTTCGAGACAGATCTTAAGGACGATGTTCTTAAGGAGATCGCTGATCACTTCGCACCAGTTAAGGCTAAGTTCCTCGAGAACGGTACACTTAACCCATCAGTAATGGGCGTTAAGGCTGACATTCTTAAGTATCAGGTTCCAGGTGGAATGCTTTCTAACATGATCGCTAACCTCAAGGATCTCGGTGCTATGGATAAGTTCGATGAGGCTTGTGCTGCTATTCCTAAGGTTCGTAAGGATATGGGTTATCCACCACTCGTTACACCTCTTTCACAGATGGTTGGTAACCAGGCTGTTCAGAACGTACTCTTCGGTGAGTACAAAAGCATCTCTAAGGAGATTAAGGCTTACCTCCGTGGTGAGTACGGTAAGGCTCCAGGAGAGGTTAACCAGGAGCTCGTTGACAGATGCTGGAAGCCAGAGGAGCTCGTTCAGGGCAGATATGCTGACGGCTTAGAGCCAATCTTCGAGAAGACAAAGAAGGAGCTTGGTAAGAAGGCTCGTTCTGACGAAGATGTTCTTTCATACATCGCTTTCCCACAGGTAGCTGAGAAGTTCTTTGCTTCACGTGAGGAGAAGGAATCAAATACTGTTAAGTATACAATCGAGAAGAAGGAGGATTAATCCCTATGACTTCAGCTTTATTGGTAGCTAAGGAAGGGGTTCTCCCATTGAACGAAGCATTTCTTGATGCTGGTATCGTTATTACTGTTGTTTTCGCAGTTCTTTGTATCATCTGTATCCTTATCACTGTCTCAGGTAAGATTTTCTCTGCTCTTGTAAGTGATAAGAAGCCTGCTCCAGCTCCTGCTGCTGCACCTGCAGCTGCTCCTGCTGAGCCAGTTAAGGAAGAAGAGTTCTCTTCAGGTTCTTTGAGACTTAAGGGTTGTGATGAGAAGACAGCTGCTATGATTATGGCTATTGTCAGCGATAACACAGGAATCCCTCTTTCAGAGTTAATTTTCAAGTCAATTACTCTTATTGAAGAGAAATAAAGGAGAAACTACCTATGATTTATAATGTAACAATTAATGACAAAGTATATGAGGTTGAGGTTGAGAAGGGTAAGGCTAACCTCCTCAGAACAACTGACGTGGTAGCAGCTCCTGCTCCTGTAGCGGCTGCACCTGTTGCTGCTGCCGCTCCTGCTGCTGCACCTGCAGCTGCTCCTGCTGTTGCAGTTTCTGGAACACCTGCTACAGCACCAATGCCAGGTACAATCCTCGACGTTAAGGTAACTGTTGGACAGGCTGTTAAGGAAGGCGACGTTGTTGCTATCCTCGAGGCTATGAAGATGGAGAACGAAATCTTCGCTCCATGTGATGGTAAGGTTGCTCAGGTTATTGCAGCTAAGGGCTCATCTGTAGCTACAGGCGATCCAATCGTATCAATCGCTTAATTGGGGGTAATCGTCAAATGTTAGAAGTATTAAAAACATTGTGGGAGCAGTCAGGCTTTATGGTTCTTGATTGGCGTAACTTCGTCATGATTGGCCTCGCTTGTGTTCTTTGCTACCTTGCAATCGGTAAGAAGTTCGAGCCACTCCTTCTTCTTCCTATCGCATTTGGTATGCTCCTCACAAATCTCGCTACAACTGGTGTCTTCCACCCAGAATGGTTCCAGGAAGGAATCAACTGGAAAGAAATCGGCGAAGAGCCAGGTCTTTTCGATGTTCTTTACCTTGGTGTAAAGCTTGATATCTTCCCTTGTCTCGTATTCATGGCAGTTGGTGCTATGACAGACTTCGGACCACTTATCTCCAGACCATCATCACTCTTCATGGGTGCTGGTGCTCAGTTCGGTATTTCATGCGCATTCATCGGAGCTACACTCCTTGGATTTACAGGTCCTGAGGCTGCTTCTATCGGTATCATCGGTGGTGCTGATGGCCCTACAGCTATCTTCGTAACATCTAAGCTCGCTCCACAGCTCCTTGGTGCTATTGCTATCGCAGCTTACTCATACATGGCTTTGATCCCAATGATCCAGCCATTCTTCATGAAGCTTCTTACAACTAAGAAGATGCGTCAGGTTAAGATGGAGCAGGCTCGTCCTGTTTCTAAGATTGAGAAGATCTGCTTCCCTGTTATCGTAACAATCGTATGTATCCTTATTCTCCCATCTGTTGCACCACTCATCGGGTGCCTTATGCTTGGTAACCTCTTCAGAGAGTGTGGCGTTACAGACAGACTTAGCGATACAGCTCAGAATGCTATGTGTAACATCGTAACAATCTTCCTCGGAACATCTGTTGGTGCTACAGCTGTTGGTACTAACTTCCTTAAGCCAGAGACACTTTTCATCATCGGTCTTGGACTTGCTGCTTTCTGTCTCGCTACAGTTGGTGGTCTCCTTATCGGTATCCTTATGTACTACATCTCTGGTGGTAAGGTTAACCCACTTATCGGTTCAGCTGGTGTATCTGCCGTTCCTATGGCTGCTCGTGTTGCTAACACAGTTGGTCAGCAGGAGAACAAGAGCAACTTCCTTCTCATGCACGCTATGGGACCAAACGTTGCTGGTGTTATCGGATCTGCAGTAGCTGCTGGTGTTCTCTTGAGCCTCTTCGCTTAATAGAATCACTGATAGTTAAAGATTTACAAATTAACCCATCTCGCAAGAGATGGGTTTTTTGTTGCTGTAAAAAAATAAATTAAAAGGGGATGCCTCGCATCCCCCGTTCAATCAGTCTAAAAGGTTTTCCAGATTTTCTCTGGCTATTCTTATATCTCTGCTGTTACCAACGTTCAAAGCGAACTTGAACTTCATTACAGCATTTATAAGAACCTCACGTTCAAAGCTTAATGTCTCTTCAATCATGCTCTCAGCTTTAGCAATTAGAAGTCTGTTCTCCTCCTTCTCAAGAGGTGAGATTTTAAGTGTATTTAAGTAAGCTTTACGCCTCTCTACCTCTGCTTTGCTCATGGAAGTGTTATCACTTAAAATAACCTTCTCGTGCTTTACTCCATCCATGGTCTCAACATCAACCATAAGGATTCCATTGATATCATATGTGAGTCTGGTCTTGCCTATAGCAGCGTGAATCTTTGTTGGAGGACAGTCAACCAAAAGACTTCCCAGGAAGATATTATTCTTAGGGATCATGCTCTCACCCTGATAGATTTTCACAGACAATTTATCCTGGTTATCGCGAATCGCATAATAGGTATGCATAACAGAAGATGGAAGCATGGAATTTCTCTGAATTAAGAAATCCATAATTATCTCATGAGTTCTTGTATCCTCAATTTCAACGCCTAGGGAGAATGGACAGATATCCGTCATGATGACTTCCTTAAAGTCTTCATTTTTTGCTTTCATACCTGCGAAAATTCCTGCACCGATACCAATAGCAGTATCAGGATTGATATCTGTTGAAACAGCCATCCCTGTAATTTTCTGTATGAATGCAGCTACAGTTGGCATTCTGCAGGAGCCACCAACCAGAATAATATCTTCGATATCATTTATTGTCAGATGGGCATCGCGAAGCACTTTCTTAATTGGCGAAGAAACCTTATCAAAAACATCACAAGCGATATCAATGAGGGAATTGTTATCCAATGAAAGAGTATATACTTTATCGTTAATATTAACGGACATAACACTTATAGGCATAGTTGAAAGAGCAATTTTACAAGCCTCAGCCATCTTATAAATAGATGCTCTCTGCTCAGGTGTTAAGGCCTCCTCAGATAAGGCATTAGTATTTAAAAAGTGTCGGTATATAGCCTCGTTAAAATCCTTACCGCCCAACTGATTGTTACCGGCAACAGCTAAAATTTCCATAACGCTGTCGAAAGAATCAATAATGGAAACATCTAATGTTCCACCACCGAAATCAACAACCATATAAGTGCCATCCTGATATCTATGGCTCTGAAGATATGCCAGTGCTGCGGCTGATGGCTCATTGATTAATCTTTCAACCTTAAGGCCAGACATCTCGGCAGCAAGTTTAGTCGCGCTTCTTCTCTTATCATCAAAATAAGCAGGAACACTGATTACTGCTTCAGTAACCTCCTCACCAAGAAAAGCCTCGGCATCCATCTTTATCTTTTTAAGAACCAGAGAAGATAACTGTTCAGGACTGAAACTGATATCACCCAGTTTTGTGTCAGAAGTAGTTCCCATCTTACGCTTAAATTCTGAAGTGGTTTTATCAGGGCTGCTGATTAATCTCTCAGCTGCAATTTTTCCAACTAAAACTTCTCCGTTGTCATCGATACCGACAACAGATGGAGTTGTAATATCTCCCAATGAATTCTTAATGATCACCGCCTGACCATTCTGCCAGACAGAAGCCATACTGTTTGTTGTTCCCAAATCTATTCCAATAATTGCCATACTAAATATTCCTTATGGTAATAAACCCGATTTAATTATTATAGAACCTCCGACAATACAAAGAGTAAAACCGACAAAAAATAATATAAGTCCCAATTCAGCCAAAGTAAGCATAAAATAGAATGCTATAGCATTTAATATTAATCCGGCAATAACAACGTACAATCCTTTATTACGAAGTTTGAGTCTTCTGTTTGACTCTTCTGTAAGAGCATCATTACGTTCCTTTTCTTTTTTCTTAAGTTCCTGAAAAGTTTCCTCGGCATCTTCACATAACAATTCTATTTTTCTCTTATGCTTTGAATCATCAGGTACCATTGATTTCCAGAAGTTTCTGAAACCCGGATCAATAATCACACTTGATATCAATGGTTCTTCAACAAAGGAATCCCATACTGTCTCATCATCTGTTTCTCTAGCCAGAGCACAGTACATAGCTGTCATCTGATTTGCCATCATAGTAAATGCTCCCTGAGATAACCTTCTTATTACTGCCATATCATCCAGATGATTCTCCGTACGAAAGGCAATAATATCATCGATAATATGACCATCTATACTGTCAGCCATTGTAGAATCGATTTTTCCAAAATCAAAGGAAGATTCCTCAGTCTTTTCTTCTGCCTTTTCCTCAACAGCCGAAGGAATAGAAACTTCATTATTTCTACAATGAGCCAACGCCATTTTATACGCATCATGAAGCTGCATAAATTCGTCAGGATTAACCTCGCGGTCAATTCTCTTAGCCTTCGATGCATATGCGCTTTTAATAGTCTTTATATCCTGTGTTTCTGGTATTCCCAATATATCCCAAATATTCATAACCCCACCCTAAGATTTATCTAGTATTCATTATAACAAAAAGAGCTGTCTCAATTTGGAATCATTTTCCTTTTGAGACAGCCCATCTAATTATTCTAATTAGTTTTATCGATTAAGCTTCGATTCTTGATACTGGCTGGAAGCCTTCAGTCTTTTTAAACTTCATGTTATGCTCGAATCCTCCGAGGGCATCTGAAGGATCAATCATTGCCATATTAAGGCTCATTACGCGGCTTCTGTCAAACTTAACTGAGAGAAGTGTTGTCTCCTCTTCGTAGCCTGTAGCTGTGTTAAGAACCATATCTACAGCGTGTACTACAACTGTATCAACTGGGAGAAGTGCGAATGCATCTCTTGCGATTCTGATTGTTGTACTTGCTACATAGTCCTGTACGAGATCGAAATAAGCAGTCTTAGACAAATCCTTCTCAGAAATCTCGCCGTTAGCCTTCTGTGAAATCTCAACCTTAGGTACTACTTCATCTGACATTACGCCAAACTCAACCTCGAGGTAATCACTTCTGTCTGTACCAATCTGGAAGTTAGAGCCATACTCGGAAAGATCCTCAAATGGTCCCATCTTACCAACAATCTCAAGATATGTATCAACATCACCCTCGATTACGCTGTCAGCGTATTCAGCAAGTTCAGTCCAGGCCTTATGCTCGTCACTGCCCTTAACAATATTTGAAGGAACCTCGTTGTTCTTCAAAGCAACCCAGTCGATTGCACCATCACTCTGCTTATGAACTGACTTGATTGACTCAACATACTCAGCGTATTCAGCAACTGAAGCTGCATTTGCTGCGATTGTCTCTTCATCAAGACCCTTCTTTGTGTTCTTGGCTGCAACTGCTGCAGCAGCTGTCTCAGCAGAACCCTTCTTATCAGCCTTCTTGCCTGTGAACTTTTCCTTTGCTTCCTTGGCAATCTTCTTGGCACTTACCTGCTTTGTATAGTAAATACCTGTACCAGGGATACCGAGAGTTGTTCTTGCCTGTCCCTTTGAGTTAAGGCTTACTCTTGCGCCCTTAACACCTGTGCTAAGGCCTACGCCAGACTTACTGAGGTTAAGCTTAACGCCAGGAAGAATCTTAATGCTTTTTCTAAAATTAAGTCCCATAATTCTGCTCCTTCTCGAAAATATAATTCGGTTGTTTTTCTTCCACTTAATATTGTACTATATTAAGCAAAAAATGGATTAAAAGGATTTATGAATAAACGTAGCATTTACATCGAGGAAGAAACATTAGCACAGTTCGCTTCAATGGATAAAATCTGGAGCGATATCACTCTTTTGCCATGGAAACAGCTTGGCCGTGAGGATATCGTTTTCGAGACTGACCTCTATTTTTCTTTAAGCGACATGCAGGATGCTCTTCAAAACTGTATCGATACAAAGATTGCTGCGCTTAACTTTTTCCTCGACTGGTGGGAACCATTCTTAACAGTATTTTCAGGTGCACTTCACCTCGATGAATTAATCGGTGGCAAGCCATCTAATCTTAGAAACTTTAAGCTTAACGAGCTCCCTGAATTCGAGAACGATATGCTTCTTTGGATTCTCCAGAAGATTTATCTCATCTACGACGATTTTACAGTAGCTGATTTGCAGGCTCCTGCAGCTGAAGTAATTAAGGCGGATGAATTAATCGAGCAGATCGAATACTTCTTTGAGGAAGAAGGATATCCTCCTTATGCACGTACTTATATCGATGCACTTAAGCTCGATTATGTAATTGCTCACGACAACAATCTTATCCTCGAGGATGCTCCTGAGGAGACTAAGGATTTGTTCCGTCAGTTCACAGATGAACTTGCAGATAATGGAAATCTTGAAGCGATCAGAATCAAGGGTTATGCCTGCTATGGTGGTAACAGCGTTTACGAATGTGACTGGGAAACAGCCGCTGAATGTATGGACATCTTATGGCGCGATGGTGGCTTTGGATACGCTGCAAACACACTTGGATATATCTATTACTACGGACGCTTAAATAACGGCATTCCTGACTACGAGAAGGCATTCTTCTACTATTCCATTGGTCAGACTTTTGGAATCTACGAGTCAACTTATAAGATTGCTGACATGTTCTTCTATGGAAAGTACGTAAAGCCAAATATCCCACTTGCCAAATCAATTATCGAACGTCTCTATGGTGAGACAAGATACAGATTCGAGCAGGGTGAGTTCGATGGAGTTTTTGCTGACGTTGCTCTTAGAATGGGCAAGATTCTGCTTGCTGAAAATAAAGCAATGCGTACTGAGATTTTCACTCAGGATCTTAATACTTTCGCTGCCTACAGATGCTTCCTTCAGGCTGAGTTTGCACTCAAGTTAAGAATGCAGGATGGCGGCGTATATGGTGACCGCAAGGTAATGGAGGATATTAAGAAGCACTTATCTCTTACAGATAACGTGCATAAGCACGCAAAAGCTTCCGTTACTCTTGAGTATCCGCTCCCTATTTACGAGCTTATTAATAACCACGGTTATTCTATCTACAGAGCACGCACAAAGAAGCTTGCCCACGACAATCTTAAGATTACGATTTCACGTATGTCAAAGAGCACTGGCGATAACGATGAGCCTTGTACTCTTATTACATACCCTGAATTTATGTGCTGTGATTTAACTTCTGAAGTTACAATTACTGCAAAGCATGCCCAGTACGATTTCTATGTTGAGGATGAAGGTGAATTCTTCTTCGATTCTATTTCTACAGAGACTATGGGAAGAAACTCCAGCATCGACGTTCACGTACTCTCATTAAACGGCACTGTTATTGCAAAGTTTACTGCAGATTCTTTCTCATTTAAGAATCCACATCACACACCAAAGAAGCGCAAGTAATCAGATTAATTTCAATTCCTTAAGAGCGTTATAGATACCATCCTCAAGCATTGGGGACGTAACGAAGTCTGCGTTTTCTTTCGCGATGTCAGAGCCATTACCCATGGCAACTGCTGTTCCTGCCACGCTGAACATATCAAGGTCATTAACACTGTCGCCAATTGCGATAGTATCCTTAACGTCAACGCCTAATAGTTCGCATGTTTTAAGGATTCCCGTTCCCTTACTAAATCCAGTTGGAACCATCTCACATACCTCTGGTGTATGCACGATAAAATCGTAAGTGTCGCCAAGCAACTTACGGCACTCATCCATACGCTCAACGATAGTCGCGCATGAAAGCTTGGAGACATTCCAAGAGCCCTTATCCTTATCTATAAAGCGACGTCTGTCCCCTAAGTCTCTAAAGAGCTTCTCGCCATAAAGATCTCCCTTAAATTCGTGGTCATCCAAATAAAGATACTCGAATCCTTCAAGGATTGGTCTAAAGCCAAGACCACGAACTACGTCTACCGTATTTTCCATAACATCACGAGGAACTTCGTAGAGGAAAATAACCTTATCGCTATATTCAATTGCAGTACCGCATCCGGAAACAATACCATCGAATCCGAGGCTTAAAAGATTAGGATTCTGAACATAGCCGCGTGTTCTTCCAGTATTAATGAATGCATAGTGCCCGTTCTCACGAAGAAGTCTGATTGCTTCCCTCGTTGAATCAGGAATATAGTTACGGAAATCCCAAAGAGTTCCATCTATATCAAAAAATACAATTTTCTTCATTATAGTTCCTCTCGAAAGTAAGTTACGCCGTCTTTTGTAACGTATGGCATATCGTCAAATTCCATATCTTTCCACTCATCGTTTGTAAGAAGAAAGTCTTCCTTTTTATCAAGGACGATGCCGATTTCTGTAAGTCTTACGGACTTAATATATTCGCTATTTCTTGCAAGGAGAATTCCTTTTTTGTGGTAACCGATTGTGACTGTAAGATCTGACTTAACAGCGAGCAGAGATTCACCGCTATCGCCATCCAGACCACTATTAATATCAGCACTAATTACGAAGGCATTACTACTATTGATCTCCGAAATGGCATCTTTATATGTGCCTCTTACCTCGCCCTTAAATCCTGTTCCAAGAAGGCAGTCTACGATAGTATCAGCATCCATAAACTGATTGCTGTCAGGTATAAAACTTATAGTTTCAATTCCTAATTCCTGAGCCTTATTCATGTAGTAGGAAGCATCTTCAGAATAGTGATCAGTAACGCTGATAATTCGTACATTTGAAATTCCGTGGTTTTTAAGAACGACTGCAAGACCAAAGCCATCGCCACCGTTATTACCTGAACCTACAACGATAAAAGTATTGCCAGAAAAACAATCAGGATTCTCCTTAAGTGACTCCTCGTAAATACCGTTAGAAGCACGCCACATAAGTTCTTTTGAAGGCACAAAAGAAGCGATGGTATTAGCATCGCTTCTTCTCATATTATCAACTGAAATAACATCAAGCATCTGTAAATTCCTCTGAGAAAAGAAGAGTACCTGCGTTCATCTTCATGAGGATTTCATCGAGAGGCATTGGCTTACCAAATAAGTATCCCTGAAGTCTCTCGCATCCAATTGAGTTAAGATACATACTCTGCTGGATAGTCTCAACACCCTCTGTAAGAGCATGCATTCCAAGGTCAGAACACATCTGAACAACATTCTTAAGAACTGCCTTTGTCTTATTCTCTTCCTTCTCAAAAGATGAAAGGAATACCATATCAATCTTCATAACGTCGAAGTCAAAATCCTTAAGAACATTAAGTGAAGAATAACCAGAACCGAAATCATCGAGCCACAATGGATATCCAAAAGACTTAAGCTGCTTAAGCTGTACCTCAAGTGTATCGAGATTATCTGACAACGCACTCTCAGTAACCTCTACATGGATATAGTCACGCTCGATACCATAAGTCTGAACACAACTCTCAAGAAGACCAACTACATCTGTAAGCTCGAAATCCAATCGGCTGAAGTTCAATGAAACAGGAACGATTGGCTTACCCATTTCACGAAGTCTCTTAAGGTCTCTGAATACTGTATCAACTACAATCATATCAACCTTATGTACCTGACGATATTCCTCGAGAACAGGAATGAAAAGTCCAGGTGAAAGGAAACCGTGAATTGGATCAATCCACTTTACAAGAGCCTCAAATCCACAAACCTTACGGTTACGTGCCCATACAACAGGCTGATAGTAAACAACGATATCACCATTATCAAGTGCTGCATCAACATGGTTAACGATGTACTGGCGAAGCTGGAACTCCTTATCCATCTTCTCATCGTACTCTGTGTAGTCCTGGTCGTAAGCCTTCTTAATTGACTGACATGCAAGTCTTGCACAGTCACATGCCATACTTGGATCACAGTCATTATCCTGTGGAATATAACCACCAGTCTTAAGTCCGATACTAATCTCTGGATCGAAGTCGTAAACCTGGATTCTCAAATCCTCGAGTTTCTTCTGAGCACCATCGCGCTCTGTAAGAATTACAAAGTGGTCATCACCCTGACGAGCAACAAGGGCCTCAGGGAAAAGATCTGTCATAGCACCTGCAAACTTAACAAGGAAAGCACTACCGGCCTTATAACCATACTTACTGTTAATAACCTTAAAATTCTCAATATCTAGGAAAAGGAAAACCATATTTTGAGGATTTCTTCCTCGCTCTGAGATAATCTCAGTTGCACGCTTACAGAAGAAATCCATATTAGCAACACCAGTAATCTGGTCCATAATGCTTGTCTGGTTAAGCTTTGTATTAGCATCGTCAGCACTATTAGCCTTCATTGCCTCGGCATACTTCTGACGATAGTTATTGATACTTACAACGATAATGGAAGCCCATAAAATAAGGTATCCAACAGTTGTAACGGCAGAAATTCCACCCATAAATAACATGCAGATATAAAGCGCAAGGAAAGATGCTGTTACGGTAATAATTGAGATAATTGGCTTCCATACAAGGAAACATGTAGTAAAGAGCATAATCGTAACGAATGTAAGAATCTGCTCTCCTCTTCCATAGTCTGCAGAAGAAATAAAGATACCAAAAAGAACACTGATAACGCAGAAGATAACGATAATATATTTCTCGCGTCCGGTTATCTTGCCCTTTATATAATTCTCGGAAGTTTTAAGTGTGATAACACCTGCAAAAAAGAGTAATACAAAAGTACAACACTGAGCGATAATCCAGCCTGTACTTACCGAGGCTGCTTCGTTAGCAATGACATTAAGAAGATTAACAATCATCAAAGTTTCAAGCGCCACAATAATAATAGACATATAAACGCTGGCTTTGATATTGCTACTATCAAAGTATGACTGAACATATGGTGAGGAATCACCTATTCCAAGCCACTTCTTAATCTTATCCTTCATCCTACTACCCTCAATCAATTGGAAGCCAACGATTCATCCCACAAAACAACAGACCCAGAATCGCGAGTCTTCCTCATATCAATTATACGCTGATTTGATGAACCGCGAAACTTCAAATTTATTTTTTTCTGAGCAAGAATAAATCTTCCTTCAACAAGGACATCTGTTAACGCCAAAATCTCATCAGTAACCTCACAGTTTGCATGGTTACCTGGAACAGATATCTCGTCCTCTAATCTGAATCCTGAGAAAACCCAGAGATCTTTCTTTGGGAATCTCTGCTTATATTCCTTAAGGAATGGAAGAAGGGCTCTCTGGTTAGATGGCTCCATTGGTTCACCACCAAGGATTGTTAAGCCACGAATATATGCTGGCTTAAGCATCTCGAACACAGACTCAGCAGTCTCTGCAGTAAACTCTTCGCCATAGTTAAAGTCCCATGTCTCAGGCTGAAAACACCCCTCGCATCTATTAGTACAACCAGAGACGAAAAGTGTTACACGTACACCAGTTCCATTAGCTATATCGCAATCTTTAATTGCACAATAATGCATAAGTCATTCCTCCTTATTAGTACAAAGAAGGCTTTCCGAAACTTATTCAGAAAGCCCTCACAAAAACAATCAAATTAGAAAAGTATCAAAGGTGCAATACTCTCTCTTTAATCTCCTGAGTACGTCCCTGATTCCAGAACTGAGTTCCGATATAACCGCAAGTACGTCTTGCTACATTAAGCTTGTTCTCATCGTCGTTACCACAGTTAGGGCAAACCCAAACGAGCTTATGGTCTCTCTCCTCAATCTGAATCTCACCATCGAATCCGCAAACCTGACAGTAATCAGACTTAGTATTAAGCTCAGCGTACATGATGTTCTCATAGATGAACTTCATAACATCCATTACAGCATCGATGTTGTTCTGCATATCAGGTACCTCGATGTAGCTGATAGCACCACCAGGTGAAAGACGCTGGAACTTTGACTCAAGTGAAAGTTTCTTAAATGCGTCGATCTTCTCTGTTACATGTACGTGATAGCTATTTGTGATGTAGTTTCTATCTGTGACACCAGGGATGATTCCGAATCTTCTCTGGAGAGCCTTGGCGAACTTATATGTTGTTGACTCAAGTGGTGTACCGTAGATTGAATAGTCGATATTCTCTTCTTCCTTCCACTTAGCGCAGGCATCGTTAAGTCTCTGCATTACCTTAAGACCAAACTCTTCACCCTCAGCCTCTGTAAGCTTCTTACCCTTAACTTCGTATACGCACTCCCAAAGACCAGCGTATCCAAGTGAAATTGTTGAATATCCACCGTAGAGAAGCTTTGTGATTGGCTCACCCTTCTCAAGTCTTGCAAGAGCACCATACTGCCAGAGGATAGGAGCTGCATCAGAAAGAGTACCTGCAAGTCTGTCGTGACGTGCACGAAGGGCTCTGTGACAGAGCTCAAGTCTCTCGTCCAATACCTTCCAGAACTTGTCCTCATCACGGCTCTCGCTACATGCTGTACAAGCAACATCAACGAGGTTAAGTGTAACTACACCCTGGTTGAAACGGCCGTAATACTTAGGCTTGTTATTCTCATCTACATATGTTGTAAGGAAGCTTCTGCAACCCATGCATGTGTAACAGTGACCCTCACCGTTCTTATCTACCTTAAGGTCAAGCATAACCTTCTCAGAAATGTAGTCTGGAACCATACGCTTAGCAGTACACTTTGCTGCAAGTCTTGTAAGGTAGTAGTAAGGAGCATCCTCTGTGATATTGTCCTCTTCAAGAACATAAATAAGCTTAGGGAAAGCAGGTGTTACGTAAACGCCTGACTCGTTCTTAACACCGTGGATACGCTGCTTAAGAACTTCCTCAACGATCATTGCGAGGTCTCTCTTAAGAGCAGGATCCTTAGCCTCGTTAAGATACATAAATACAGTAACGAAAGGAGCCTGACCATTAGTTGTAAGAAGTGTTACTACCTGATACTGGATAGTCTGAACACCACGCTCAATCTCCTCACGAAGTCTCTTCTCAACAAGCTGGTTAATCTGGTCCTCTGTAGCATCAACACCGATTGTCTCGAACTCACCGATAACAAGCTTTCTAATCTTCTCACGGCTGATCTGTACGAATGGAGCAAGGTGTGTAAGAGAGATAGACTGTCCACCATACTGGTTAGAAGCTACCTGAGCAATAATCTGTGTAGCGATATTACAAGCTGTTGAGAAACTATGTGGCTTCTCAATCATTGTGCCAGAAATAACTGTACCATTCTGGAGCATATCCTCGAGGTTAACGAGGTCACAGTTGTGCATATGCTGAGCAAAGTAGTCAGAATCATGGAAGTGGATAATACCAGCATTATGAGCCTCAACTACATCCTGTGGGAGAAGGAGTCTCTGAGTAATATCCTTAGAAACCTCACCAGCCATATAGTCACGCTGTACGCTGTTAACTGTTGGGTTCTTGTTAGAATTCTCCTGCTTCAATTCCTCGTTGTTGCACTCGATAAGTGAAAGAATAGAATCGTCAGTTGTATTAGAACGACGAACAAGGCTACGTGTATAACGATATGTGATATAAAGCTTGGCAACCTCATAAGCACCATGTGCCATGATCTGCTTCTCAACAAGGTCCTGGATCTCCTCTACAGAGAGGGCACGATTCATTCTCTCGCACTGATTTGTTACAGACTCAGCAATACGCATAATCTGTGTTGGAGTCATTCTCTCAGCTTCGCGAGCAGCAGCATTAGCCTTAGTTACGGCATTAATAATCTTAGAAATGTCAAAATCTACTTCAGCCTTGTTACGCTTAATAATCTTCATGTAAACAACCTACCAAATTCTTCCTTGAAATAATGTAAATACATTATATTTATATAAATGAACTATTAATGGGACAGTTAAATTCGATGTTTGTATGAAAATCTTGATAACTTCCCCGTTTCGATACATATACTACCCATATATCGTGTTATAGTCAACAAGAAAACACTATATATTGTGTTACATTTTGGAGTGTGATTAGTGTAACTGCTGATTTTTAGAAAAGTTTTTTGCACAAATTGCATAGTTTACTTTACGTTCGTTTATGCATTTAACGAAGAAATCGGTTTTAGCTCAAATAAGACACCACTAGATATAGGGGAACAAAAAATCGCTGCCCATACGGACAGCGATTTTTCAGCAAATTATGAAAACCTAAACTGTTAAGGCAAACTTGAATAACCGTTCATGAGGAACTTGTCACACTCACGGGCAGCGCCACGTCCTTCTGTGATAGCCCATACTACGAGTGACTGTCCACGACGTGTATCACCAGCAGCAAATACTCCATTAACGTTTGTCTTAAATGTACCAAACTCAGCCTGGATATTTGATCTTGCGTCACGGTGAAGCTTCAATGCATTAGCAATTGTATCCTCTGGTCCCAAGAAGCCCATAGCGATAATTACGAGGTCTGCAGGAATTGTCTTACGTGTCTCTTCCTTTGGAACAGGAACTACTCTTCCTGAAGCATCCTTTTCCCAGGATACTTCTACTACCTGAAGCTCCTTAACATTACCCTTATCGTCGCCCAAGAACTTCTCTGTAGACATGCAGTACATTCTAGGATCATCGCCATATACGAAAGCTGCATCCTCCTGACCATAATCAACCTTCTTTACGAAAGGATACTCAGGCCATGGGTTGTTAGGAGCACGCTTATCAGGAAGTGGGTTTGTAATCTCAAGCTGAGTTACGCTCTTGGCACCCTGACGTGTAGCTGTAGCAGCACAGTCTGTACCTGTATCACCACCACCAATGATTACAACATGCTTACCCTTGGCGTTAATCTTTACACTTGGAGCTGGACCTTCCTTATCGAAATGATCGTCAGCAAAAAGTGCTTTTGTATTTCCTCTTAAGTAATCTACTGCGAAATGGATTCCGTTAAGTTCACGGCCAGGTGCATTAAGATTTCTTGGCTTTGTAGAACCAGTACAGAGAACCACAGCATCGTATGTAGACTTGATCTCTTCGATAGTAATATCGTGACCTACTTCTACACCGCACTTAAAAGTGATGCCCTCTTCTTCCATGAGCTTAATACGGCGGAGAATAATCTGCTTATCAAGCTTCATGTTAGGAATACCGTACATAAGAAGTCCACCTGGACGGTCAGCTCTCTCGTATACAGTTACGAGGTGACCTGCGTGGTTAAGCTGATCTGCACATGCAAGTCCTGAAGGACCAGAACCAATTACAGCAACCTTCTTACCAGTTCTCTTTGTTGGAGGACACGCCTTAACTACGCCATCTTCCCAAGCCTTTTCAACGATATACCACTCGTTATTGTGTGTAGCTACTGACTCGAAGCCAAGACCACACATACATGCACCCTCACAAAGACCAGGACATACACGACCTGTAAACTCTGGGAAGCTGTTTGTCTTACGAAGACGTGCATAAGCTTCTGGCCAGAGACCCTTATAAGCGAGGTCATTAAACTCTGGAATCAAATTACCAAGAGGACATCCTGTTGCAGCTCTTCCCAAGAATGCACCAGTCTGACAGAAAGGAACACCACAGTCCATACAACGTGAACCCTGAGTCTTTGCAAGTTCCTCACAAGCGTACTTCTGATGAACTTCCTTCCAGTCCTTAATTCTTTCTTCTACCTTACGATCAGGTGAAATCTCACGATTAAACTCTAAAAATCCTGTTGCCTTACCCATGATTCTTACCTCACTTTCCTGTTGCTGCTTCGAAAGCAAGAAGCATTGCTTCATCACCCTCGTGACCTTCTGCGATTACACGCTCAAGCTCGCTGCTGAAACGTGCATACTCGTGTGGGATTACCTTCACGAATCGACCGATATGGTCATCAAGATTTGTAAGAATATGCTCTGCATAAGAACTTTCTGTTGCCTTAACATGCTTTGAAATTGTTGTTCTTACGAACTCAATCTCTTCTGGGTCTGAGAGAGACTCAAGAGCAACCATCTCTGTGTTGCACTTCTTCTCGAAATCACCATTTACATCGTAAACATAAGCGATACCACCAGACATACCAGCTGCGAAGTTACGACCTGTAGGACCAAGAACGATTACACGACCACCTGTCATGTACTCACAACCGTGATCACCAACACCCTCAACTACTGCTGTAGCACCTGAGTTACGTACGCAGAATCTCTCACCTGCGATACCACTGAAGTAAGCTTCACCAGATGTTGCACCGTAAAGTGCTACGTTACCAACAATTGTGTTCTCCTCAGAACGGAATGTAGCAAGTCTGTCCTTATAAACTACAATCTTACCGCCTGAGAGGCCCTTACCAATATAGTCATTAGAATCACCCTCGAGTTTAAGTGAAAGACCCTTAGGAATGAATGCACCAAAGCTCTGTCCAGCTGAACCTCTGAAGTGAATATTGATTGTATCCTCAGGAAGACCATCGATACCGAATGTTCTTGTAATTGCACTTCCAAGCTGTGTACCAGCAGCACGATCTGTGTTCTTGATCTGAAGTGAAAGGTTAACCTTCTTAGACTCTGTAAGAGCAGGCTGAGAAAGTGGAATCAATACCTTGTGATCAAGTGTATCCTCGAGCTTATGATCCTGGTTAATTACATGGTGTGTAATAACTGTTGAATCAAGCTGTGGTCTGTAAAGGAGAGCTGAAAGATCAATGCCTGAAGCCTTCCAGAACTTGATTGCCTTGTTTGGACGAAGCATATCTGAACGTCCTACCATCTCATCGATAGTTCTAAATCCAAGCTGTGCCATGATCTCACGCATTTCCTCAGCGATAAATCTCATGAAGTTAATTACGTACTCTGGCTTACCTGTGAACTTCTCACGAAGCTTAGGGTTCTGTGTAGCGATACCTACAGGACATGTATCAAGGTTACATACTCTCATCATTGCACAGCCCATAGCAACGAGTGGTCCAGTTGCGAAACCGAACTCCTCGGCACCAAGAAGACATGCGATAACTACGTCACGACCTGTAAGGAGCTTACCGTCAGCTTCGACGATAATTCTTGAACGTAAGTCATTCAAAAGGAGTGTCTGATGTGCCTCAGCAACACCAAGCTCCCATGGAAGACCTGCGTTTCTGATAGATGTACGTGGTGCAGCACCAGTACCTCCGTCATAACCACTTACGAGAACTACGTCTGCTCTTGCCTTAGCAACACCTGCAGCAACTGTACCTACACCTACTTCAGATACGAGCTTAACGTTGATTCTTGCGAACTTGTTTGCGTTCTTAAGGTCATGGATAAGCTCAGCCAAATCCTCGATAGAGTAGATATCGTGATGTGGAGGTGGAGAGATAAGACCAACACCAGGTGTTGAATGTCTTGTCTTTGCAATCCATGGATATACCTTCTTAGCTGGGAGCTGTCCACCCTCACCAGGCTTAGCACCCTGTGCCATCTTAATCTGAATTTCTCTTGCATGTACAAGGTAATCAGATGTAACACCGAATCTACCAGAAGCAACCTGCTTGATAGCACTCATCTTAGAATCACCATTAGTCATTCTCTCGTAACGAGCAGGGTCCTCACCACCCTCACCAGTGTTACTCTTACCGCCAAGGCGGTTCATTGCAATTGCAAGTGTCTCATGTGCTTCCTTACTGATAGAACCGTAAGACATAGCACCTGTCTTAAATCTCTTAACAATAGACTCAACTGACTCTACTTCATAAATTGAGATAGGCTCCTTTGATGGAACGAACTCGAGAAGACCTCTGATTGTACAAAGTCTCTCGTTCTCCTCATTAAGAGCACGGCTGTACTGCTTAAAGATCTCGTAATCACCCTTACGTACAGAAGACTGGAGCTTGTAGATTGTCTCAGGGTTGAACATGTGGTACTCACCGTCTTTTCTCCACTGGTAAAGACCACCTGTCTCAAGACCTGGGTTAAGCTCTGCATCTCTAAATGCAGCCTCCATTCTCATATCTGTTTCCTTAGCGATCTCGCTTAAGCCGATACCGCCAATTCTGCTTGCTGTAGATGTGAAGTACTCATCGATTACATCTTCACCGATACCAACAGCCTCAAAAATCTGAGCACCCTGGTAACTCTTAACAGCTGAGATACCCATCTTTGAAAGTACCTTTACGATACCGTGACGAGCTGCCTCAATATAGTTCTCAACTGCCTTATCGTAGTCAAGAATCAAGTGCTTGTTCTTAATCTCATCAGCAATTGTTGCGTATGCCATGTATGGGCAGATTGCAGATGCACCAAAACCGATAAGGAGTGAGAAGTGATGTACTTCTCTTGGCTCACCTGACTCAAGGATAATAGAGCACATATGTCTCTTAGATGTCTTTACAAGATACTGGTGGAGACCAGATACTGCGAGAAGTGCAGGAATTGGAGCGTTATCAGAATCAGCGCCACGGTCACTCAAAATAATGAGGTTTGTGCCGTTGTCGATTGCCTTTGAAGCATCCTTAAAGAGCTTGTCCAAAGCCTTCTTCAAAGTCTTGCCGTCGCCACCCTTTTCGAAAAGGATAGGAAGAGTTGCCGCCTTAAATCCAGGAGCCTCATATCCCTTAAGAGCATTAAGCTCAGCGTCAGTAATAATTGCAGACTCGAGTGCAATATGTCTTGCATCCTCTGCCTTAGGCTCAATAATGTTACCCTCTGATCCAAGGTACATTCTCTCCATAGTAACGATATCCTCACGGATACAGTCGATAGGTGGGTTTGTAACCTGAGCAAAGAGCTGCTTGAAGTATGCGTAAAGAAGCTGTGGCTTATCTGAAAGAACTGCTACAGGGCTATCGTTACCCATTGCACCAATTGCCTCAGCACCATTCTGAGCCATAGGGATAACCATCTTACGGACATCCTCATATGTATAGCCAAAAATCTTCTGGCGCTGCTCGATGTCATCGTACTCAGGAGCTTCGAACTTGCCAGCCTTCTCAACAATTGATGAGAGGTGAACGATGTTCTTCTTTACCCACTCCTTGTATGGAACTTCAGTAGCGATCTGCTTCTTAATTTCTTCGTTATTAATGATACGTCCTTCAACAGTATCGATTACGAGCATCTTTCCTGGCTTAAGTCTGTTCTTTGAAACAATCTTATCTGCAGGAATATCAAGTACACCTGCCTCAGAAGAAAGAACTACGTTGCCGTCTGTTGTTACGTAGTAACGTGCTGGACGAAGTCCGTTACGGTCAAGTGTTGCAACAATCTGCTTACCATCAGTAAATGCAAGTGCTGCAGGACCATCCCATGGCTCGAGGAGCATACTGTTGTACTCGTAGAAAGCCTTAAGATCTTCATCCATCTGATTATGCTTAATCCATGGCTCTGGTACCATCATCATTGCTGTCTGTGCAAGGCTTCTACCAGAAAGTGTGAAGAACTCAAGTGCGTTATCGAACATAGCTGAGTCACTTCCGTTTGGATTAATGATAGGAAGGATCTTGCTCATGCCGTCATCACCAAATGCCTCTGACTTGATAGAAGACTGACGTGCGTGCATAGCGTTGATGTTACCACGAAGTGTATTAATCTCACCGTTATGGATAAGGTATCTATAAGGATGAGCACGCTCCCATGATGGGAATGTATTAGTACTATATCTTGAGTGAACAAGAGCAAGAGCTGAAGTGAATGAAAGATCCTTAAGATCCAAATAGAAAGCATCCATCTGCTCTGGTGTAAGCATACCCTTATATACGATAGTGCTTGTGCTCAAAGAAGCGAAATAAAAATATCTTGGATCCTGCTCTGAAAGACCAGATGTCTTATTCTCAAGAATCTTACGGATTACATAAAGGCTTCTCTCAAAAGGAAGACCCTTAGGTGTATCTGAACTCTTACCAATAAATACCTGACAGATATATGGTCTGTTCTCCTTGGCTGTCTTACCAAGCATTGTCTCGTTAACTGGTGTGTCTCTCCAACCAAGTACAATCTGTCCTTCTGACTCGATTGCCTTATTGATTGTCTTCATGCACTTCATACGTGCATCGATCTGACGTGGAAGGAATACCATACCAACACCATACTCGCCCTCTGGTGGGAGAACGATGTCTTCCTGTGCGCATACCTTTCTAAAGAATGCATCTGGGATCTGGAGAAGAATACCAGCACCATCACCAGTATCTTCCTCTGAACCTGCACCACCACGGTGTGCAAGATTTGCAAGAATTGTAAGTCCATCCTTCACCATCTGGTGTGATTTATTACCGTGAATGTTTACAACAATACCAATACCGCAGGCATCGTGCTCAAATTCTGGTGAATAAAGGCCCTGCTTCTTAGGGATTCCATTCATAATGCTCATTTTGAAGATTTCCTCCTAATCACATTTTCTCGTTCGTTATACTATCATTTTGCAATTTGTATTGCAATAACTTGCAAAATATTTGTAAAAATAAATAATTTAAAACTCTCATTCCTACTATTTTGCAAGAAATGTTGACTAAAATTTCATTATTTATAAATTTCTTTGATTCTTTTCATTGCCTCTACAGTATTCTCGTAAGTATTGAATGCTGTAAGTCTTAAATAGCCCTCGCCGCACTTACCAAATCCTGAACCAGGTGTTCCTACAACGTTTGCCTTATTAAGAAGATCGTCGAAGAACTCCCAGGATGTCATACCCTCTGGGCACTTAAACCAGATATATGGTGAATTCTTACCACCTGTGTAGAACCAGCCAAGCTCATCGAAAGTCTCTGTCATAACCTTGGCATTTCTCTTGTAGTACAGGATATTCTCTGAAATCTCTGCAAGACCTGTCTCTGTAAAGCAGGCCTCAGCAGCACGCTGAACGATGTAAGATACACCGTTAAACTTTGTTGTCTGACGTCTAAGCCACATCTTCTGCAAAGACTGACCTTCTCTTATGAGTTCATCTGGAACGATAGTGTAACCACATCTTGTTCCAGTAAAGCCTGCTGTCTTGGACAAAGAGCAGAACTCAATAGCACATGTTCTTGCGCCTTCAATCTCATAGATTGAACGTGGCACATCACTATCCTCAATAAATGCCTCGTAAGCTGAATCGAAAATAATTACAGCATCGAGTGAGTTTGCATAATCAACCCAGATCTTAAGCTGGTCTCTTGTGTATGCAGCACCAGTTGGGTTGTTAGGAGAACAAAGATAGAAGATATCTCCCTTGATGTCTCCTGGCATTGGTGCAAAGCCGTTGTCCTTATTAGCCTCAAGATAAGCTACCTTACGGCCTGCCATTGTATTTGTATCAACATATACTGGGTAAACAGGATCTGTTACTACTACGAGGTTATCGTCAGAGAAGATATCCAAAATATTTCCGATATCACTCTTAGCTCCATCTGAGATAAAAATCTCGTGTGTCTTTAACTCAACACCTGTTGTCTTCTTATAGTAAGAAGCAAGAGCATCCTTCAAAAAGTCATAACCCTGCTCAGGACCATAGCCACGGAAACCTTCAGCAGTACCAAGTTCATCAGCAGCCTTCTTCATTGCCTCAACAGAAGACTTACAAAGAGGACGTGTTACATCACCGATACCCATCTTAATTACTGGAGCCTCAGGATTTGCTGCCTGGAACTCACGAAGTTTTCTTGCTACCTCTGAAAACAAATATGTCTCTGCTACATTCTGATAATTCTTATTAATATGCATTTCCCATTTCCTCCTTAAATATCAATTACGCCATCGAAAACTCTTGTTGCTGGGCCAGTCATAAGTACGCGCTCATCTGTGTAATTGATTGTTAAATCACCACCGTTAAGATGAACGAGAACATCTTCGCCCTTCTTGCAGATGCCGTTAAGACAAGCCGCAACAACAGTTGCACATGTACCAGTACCGCATGCCCATGTCTCACCTGAACCACGCTCCCATACACGCATTCTCAAAGTATGCTCATCGATAACATTTACAAATTCTGTATTTACACCTTCTGGGAAAATCTTATTATGCTCAAACTTAGGACCAATCTTTGCAAGATCTAATTCCTCTACAGGAGTTGTAGTAAAAATAACTACATGAGGATTACCCATAGATACGCATGTGATACCAAATAATTCACCATCTACTTCGAATTTCTCATCAACAACCTTGTCTTCCTTAAAGTCAGGGCCCATATCTACAGGAATAAGCTCAGGCTCCAAAATAGCCTTACCCATATCAACAACAGCAGCCTGTGCCTCGTTGTTCTCATCAGTAATCATCTTAAGATACTTAATACCACTTAATGTCTCTACTGAAAGCTCGTCCTTTTTGAACTCGCCTCCGATAACATCATGAAGAAACTTACCAACACAGCGAACGCCGTTACCGCACATCTTTCCTTCTGAACCATCGAGGTTGAACATGATCATTCTTCCATCAGCAACTTCTGAAGGAGCTACAAGGATAAGTCCGTCACTACCAATTCCGAAGTGTCTGTCAGAAACCTTGATTGCAAGTTCTGCTGGGTTTTCAACCTTAGTCTTGAATGCGTCAATATAGACATAGTCATTTCCGCATCCGTGCATCTTCACAAATTCGTACTTCATCTTTATATATTCCCTTTCACATTAATAATCGTATGTTCTTAAAATGTCATAAGCAGTTTCTACTCTGGTTACTCCTCTGTTCATGGATTCCTTTTCGATATACTTATGAGCCTGATCCTCTGACATACAGAGAACCTCCATAAGAATTAACTTTGCTCTGTTTGTTATTTTTTCATCTTCAAGTTTCTGTCTTAATGTACAAAGCCTGATGTGCGCCATCTCGGCAGCATTAAGTGCCACGAGAACTGAATTCTTTGAAACCGGCTTAATAAGAAGGTTGGCACCAATCTCTAAAAGCTCTTTTCTGTTCTTCTCATCCTCTGGATCACTAAAATCAGTTTCTGAAGCAATATAAATGATTGTTGCTGTTGGATGATTAGTAGCAAAACGTGCTGCATCAATTGAGAGCTTATTAGATATATGACTTAAAATTATAAGTAAGCCGAAGTCACCCTTCTTAACTGACTTAATACCATCCTTATCTATACGTGCTTCTTTAAGGAAATGAGGATGCTTAAGTCCGCTTACGATGTACTTCTTAAGAACTTCGCTTCTGCTAGGTTCATCAGATAAAACTAAGATCTTATCAATACCAGAAGAACTCATATAAGAACACATCCTCTCACAATTTTGAATTCAGTTTACATTGACTAACTGAATTTTGCAATTTCTTTTTACCTGAATTGCAAAAATAACAATGAAATTTGAATATTTACTGATATATCTTGTTTATTCTGCAAGAAATCAAAAAAGTTTATTCATTTTTCTGTTGACACCACAAAACGTTGAGAGTAATATATCGCCATAAAGTTAAGCAAAGGCGCTTGGACGTGAAAGATGGTCTCCATCCTTCAGGTTCAGGCGCCTTTTCTGTTATGAAACAGGAGGAAAAACAAGATGACAAATGTACCTGAAATGTTCGGAACAATGGTTTTCAACGAGCAGATCATGAGAGCACGTCTTCCTAAGCAGACTTTTAAGGCTATGAAGAAGACAATCGAAGAGGGTCTCCCACTCGATCTCGAAGTAGCAAACGTAGTTGCTACAGCAATGAAGGATTGGGCAATCGAGAAGGGTGCTACACACTTTACTCACTGGTTCCAGCCTTTGACTGGTGTTACAGCTGAGAAGCACGACAGCTTCATTTCTCCAACAGCTGAGGGTGGAGTAATCATGGAGTTCTCAGGTAAGGAGCTCGTAAGAGGTGAGCCAGATGCTTCTTCTTTCCCATCAGGTGGACTTAGAGCTACATTCGAGGCTAGAGGATATACAGCATGGGATCCAACAAGCTTCGCATTCATTAAGGATGGTACACTTTGTATCCCAACAGCTTTCTGCTCATACGGCGGTGAGGCTCTTGATAAGAAGACTCCACTCCTTAGATCAATGGAAGTTATCAGCAAGCAGGCTGTTAGAATCCTTCGTCGCTTTGGTAACACAGCAGAGCCTCTTCCAGTTAAAACTACAGTAGGACCTGAGCAGGAGTACTTCCTCATTCCAGTAGAGCTTTACAATCAGCGTAAGGATTTGATTTTTACAGGTAGAACACTCTTCGGTGCTAAGCCACCTAAGGGACAGGAGCTCGAGGATCATTACTTCGGTGCTATTAAGCCAAGAGTTTCAGCTTATATGAAGGAACTCGACGAGGAGCTTTGGAAGCTCGGTGTACTTGCTAAGACAAAGCACAACGAGGTTGCTCCAGCACAGCACGAGCTCGCTCCTATCTTTACAACAACAAACATTGCTACTGACCACAACCAGCTCACAATGGAAATCATGCAGAAGATTGCAAAGAAGCACGGTCTTGTTTGTCTCCTCCATGAGAAGCCATTCGCAGGTGTAAACGGATCAGGTAAGCACAACAACTGGTCTATTTCTACAAACACAGGTGCTAACCTCCTTGAGCCAGGTGACACACCTCAGGAGAACGCTCAGTTCCTCCTCTTCCTCGCAGCTGTTATCGAGGCTGTTGATAAGCATCAGGATCTCCTTAGAATCTCTGTTGCTACAGCAGGTAACGACCACCGTCTCGGAGCTAACGAGGCACCTCCAGCAGTTATGTCTATGTTCTTGGGTGACGAGCTCAACGCAATCGTAGAGTCAATCGCAAGCGGCAGCACATACGATGCTAAGGAAAAGGTACAGATGGAGATTGGTGTTGACGTTCTTCCTAAGTTCCCTAAGGATTCAACAGATAGAAACAGAACATCACCATTTGCTTTCACAGGTAACAAGTTCGAGTTCAGAATGCTTGGTTCAGCTAACTCAATCGCTTGTGCAAACATCATGCTCAACACAGCAGTTGCAGATGTTCTTTCAGACTTCGCTGATCGTCTTGAGAAGGCATCAGACTTTAAGTCAGAGCTCAGCGCTCTTATTAAGGAAACAATCATAGCTCATAAGAGAATTATCTTCAACGGTAACGGTTATGACGACGCATGGATTAAGGAAGCTACAGAGGTTAGAGGTCTTCTTAACCTTAGAAGCACACCAGAGGCTATGGAGAGATTCATCGATCAGAAGAACAAGGATCTTTTCACAAAGTTTGGCGTTATGAGCCTTGCTGAGATGCAGTCAAGATATGACATCCTCCTTGATAACTATTCAAAGATTATCAACATCGAGGCTCTCACAATGATCGACATGGCTTCAAAGGATATCCTCCCTGCAGTTGGTAAGTACATCAAGACTCTTTCTGATACAGCTATCGCAGCTAAGACAGTCGCTCCAGATCTCGAGCTTGCTTACGAAGTATCAACAATTAAGAAGCTCGCTGGTCTCCAGGATGCTATCGCAGAAAAGATTGCTGTTCTTGAGTCAGCAGTAGTTGAGGTTAAGGAAATCTCAGATATCCTCACACAGGCTTGTGCTTACAGAGATAAGGTATTCGCAGCAATGCAGGATCTCCGTGCAGCTGTTGATCAGGCTGAAACAATCTGCTCTGCAGAGGCTTGGCCATTCCCAACATACGGTGAGCTCCTCTTTGGTGTTAAGTAATTAACCGTATCGGGTGTTTAAAGTAGTAATTAAATTTAGAAGAAGGTGATTTTATGTTAGAAGAAGCTTCAGGAATGATTTTCGGAGTATGGTTCCTTATTGGTGCCGCTCTCGTTTTCTGGATGCAGGCAGGTTTCGCAATGGTTGAGTGTGGTTTCACAAGAGCCAAGAACAGCGGAAACATTATCATGAAAAACTTGATGGACTTCTGTATCGGTACAGTAATGTTCATCCTTATCGGTTTCAGTTTGCTCCTCGGTGAGGACATCGTTGGATTAATCGGTAAGCCTGGTTTTGATATTTTCACAGCTTACGAGTCATTCGATTTTTCAAACTTCGTATTCAACCTCGTATTCTGTGCTACAACAGCTACTATCGTTTCAGGTGCTATGGCTGAAAGAACAAAGTTCCTTTCATACTGCGTATACTCTGGTGTAATTTCTGGTCTTGTATACCCAATCGAAGCACACTGGATCTGGGGTGGCGGATGGCTTGCTCAGATGGGCTTCCACGATTTTGCCGGATCAACTGCAATTCACATGGTTGGTGGTATCGCAGCTTTGATTGGTGCTAAGATCCTTGGACCACGTATCGGTAAGTTCGTTACAGATGAGAAGGGTAAGGTAGTTAAGGTTAACGCTTTCCCTGGTCATAACCTCCCACTTGGTGCACTTGGTGTATTCATCCTCTGGTTTGGCTGGTATGGATTTAACGGTGCTGCTGCTACATCAGTTGAACAGCTCGCATCAATCTTCGTTACAACAACAATCGCACCTGCAGTTGCTACTGTAGTTTGTATGGTCTTCACATGGGTTAAGTACGGTAAGCCTGATGTATCTATGTGTTTGAACGCTTCACTTGCTGGTCTTGTTGCTATCACAGCTCCTTGTGATGTAACAGATGCATTCGGTGCAATCATCATCGGTGCTGTTGCTGGTCTCCTCGTAGTATTCGGCGTATGGCTCCTTGATCAGAAGCTCCACATCGATGACCCAGTTGGTGCCGTTGCAGTTCACATGATGAACGGTATCTGGGGTACAATCGCAGTTGGTCTTTTCGCTACATCAAAGGCTCCTGGTTACTCTATTGCTGATGCTGCTGGAAACGAAATGGTTGGTCTTTTCTACGGCGGTGGCGTAAAGCTTCTTGGCCTCCAGCTTCTTGGCTTTGCAGCAGTAGCTGCCTGGACAGTAGTTACAATGGTAATCGTATTCTTCGCAATCAAGGCAATCTTTGGTCTTAGAGCTTCTAAGGAAGAGGAGATTAAGGGTCTTGATGCTACAGAACACAACCTCCCAAGTTCTTATGCAGACTTCGCAGCTGTTCCTACTATCTATACTGGTAAGGACGAGCCTAAGGAAGTTGCAGGTACAGTACCTGCTGCTGAGGCAGTTGAAGTTAAGGCTATCCCATCTTTCGATAAGGGCGAGCACAAGTTCACAAAGGTTGAGATCGTATGTAAGGAAAGAATGCTTGAGCCTCTTAAGGATTCTCTCATGGCAATTGGTATCACAGGTATTACAGTATCTCACGTTCTCGGATGTGGTGTACAGAAGGGTAAGCCAGAGTTCTATCGTGGTGTTGAGATTGCACCTTCACTCCTCCCTAAGATTCAGGTTGATATCGTAGTAAGTAAGGTTCCAGTTGATCAGGTTATCGAAACTGCTCGTAAGGTTCTCTACACTGGTCATATCGGTGATGGAAAGATCTTCGTATATGACGTAGAAAACGTTGTTAAGGTTCGTACAGGCGAAGTTGGCTACGCGGCTTTACAGGACGTTGAATAATTAATGATTCTATAGTCTGGGGAGTCTTGAATATTTTCAAGGCTCCTCGACTTAATTATTACTAGAAATTAGTAACTTCAGGAGATAATGAAAAATGTGTTCTATTATGTTTTACGCTAGTTCCTCAGTAACAGAGGAAGAATTCAAGAAAGGTTTTGAGGCTACAGTATCACGTGGTCCAGACCAGAGTGAAATCGTTAAGCTTGACGGCGGTATCATGGGCTTCCATCGTCTTGCAATCATGGGTTTGCATCCAGAAGGAATGCAGCCATTTACTTACAAAGAAAGTTACGTAGTTTGTAATGGTGAGATTTACGGCTACGAGAAAATAAAGGAAGAACTCTCAGCTACATATTCTTTTAAGAGTGGTTCAGACTGTGAGATTCTTCTCCCAATGTACGAGAAGTACGGTGATTCAATGTTCGCAATGCTTGATGCTGAGTACGCTCTCGTTATGTATAACACAGTAACAAAGGAAGTAATCGCAGCAAGAGATCCAATCGGTATCCGTCCACTCTACTATGGATACGATGCGAAGGGCGATATTGCTTTCGCAAGTGAGGCTAAGAACCTTGTTCCTTACTGCAAGAAGGTTCTTCCATTCCCTCCAGGACACTACTATAAGGATGGCAAGTTTACCTGCTACTGCGATATCACAAAGGTTGATTCTTATGTAACAGATGACGTTGAGACAATCTGTAAGAACATCCACGATAAGTTAGTTGCTGGTATCGACAAGAGACTTATCGCTGATGCAAAGGTCGGTTTCCTCTTAAGTGGTGGTCTCGACTCTTCCCTCGTATGCGCTATTGCAGCAAGAAGTACTAAGAACCCAATCAAGACATTTGCTATCGGTATGAACGAGGACGCTATTGACCTTAAGTACGCAAAGCAGGTTGCTGATTATATCGGTTCTGAGCATACAGAAGTTATTATCACAAAGGACGACGTTATCTCTTCCCTCGAGGAAGTAATCCATATTCTCGGAACATACGACATTACTACAATTCGTGCTTCTATGGGTATGTACCTCCTTTGCAAGAAGATTCACGAGATTTCAGATGTAAGAGTTCTTCTTACAGGTGAGATTTCAGATGAGCTCTTCGGATATAAGTACACAGATTTTGCACCATCTCCAGAAGCTTTCCAGGAGGAGGCTGTTAAGAGAGTTCATGAACTTCATATGTACGATGTACTTCGTGCTGACAGATGTATCTCAAGCAACTCTTTGGAGGCTCGTGTTCCTTTCGGAGATTTAGATTTCGTTAAGTACGTTATGTCTATCGATCCAGCAAAGAAGGTAAACGTTTATAACAAAGGTAAGTATTTGCTCCGTCATGCTTTCGAGGGTGATTACCTCCCAGAGAGCATCCTCTATCGTGAGAAGGCAGCGTTCTCAGATGCTGTTGGTCACTCAATGGTAGATTACCTCAAAATGTATGCTGATTCTTACTACACAGAGGAAGCTTACGAGGAAACAAGAAAGAAGTATACTCACGCACAGCCTTTCACAAAGGAGTCTCTCCTTTATCGTGAAATCTTCGAAAAGTACTATCCAGAGATGTCAGAAATGGTAGTTGATTTCTGGATGCCTAATAAGTCATGGGAAGGATGCGACGTTAACGATCCATCTGCTCGTGTACTTAAGAACTACGGTGCAAGTGGAGTTTAAAGGCCTATGATACTCGAAAGAAAGCCAAGAGAAGAATGCGGTATCTTTGGAGTATATTCCAAGGAAAAAGCAGATCTCAATCAACTTACTTATTATGGCCTGTTTGCCCTTCAGCATCGTGGTCAGGAGAGCGCCGGTATTGTAGTTAATGACAAAGGTGTTTTTAACGTTTGCAAAAATGTTGGTCTTGTAAGTGATGCTATAAGTTCATCTGATTTAGAGCAATTAGGTCAGGGCAATATTTCAGTTGGGCATGTCAGATATGCAACAACAGGTTCTGACGATACTAATAATATTCAGCCTATTGTTGTAAATCACAACAACGGAAGAATGGCTCTCGCTCACAATGGTAATCTTACAAACAGTTATGAATTAAGAACTGATCTTGAGAGCAGAGGCGCTATTTTCCATACAACTACAGATTCAGAGGCAATCTCATACATTATTGTTCAGGAGCGTCTCCTCTGTGGCTCAATCGAGAAAGCCGTATCAAGAGCAATGGACAGAATTGAAGGTGCCTATAGCCTTATCATTTCTTCTCCAAATAAGCTTATGGCAGCAAGAGATCCTCATGGTTTCAGACCTCTTTGCTATGGTATGACTTCTGATGGAAAGCATGTATTCGCATCAGAGACATGTGCCCTTGATGCTGTTGGAGCTACTTTTATCAGAGACATCGAGCCTGGTGAGATCGTAACTATTGAGAATAATGAACTTAAAAGTGACAAGAGCCACTGCAATACATGTCCTAAAAAACTCTGTGTTTTTGAATACATTTATTTTGCAAGACCAGACTCAATTATTGATGGCGCTTCTGTAAGTAACGCAAGACGCCAGGCTGGAGCATTTCTTGCCAAGGAACATCCAGTTGAGGCAGATATCGTTATCGGAGTACCTGATAGTGGACTTGAAGCTGCATTAGGATATTCAGAGTTTTCAAAAATTCCATATGCTATCGGCTTTACTAAGAACAAATACATCGGAAGAACTTTTATCTCTCCTACACAGTCCAGCAGAGAAAGCGGAGTAAACATCAAGCTTAATCCAATTAAGAGTGTTGTTGATGGCAAGAGAATCGTTCTTATCGATGACTCAATCGTTCGAGGTACAACAAGCAGACATATTGTAAGTTTACTTAGAAAAGCTGGTGCCAAGGAAATTCATATGAGAGTATCTGCACCTCCTTTCGTTGCACCTTGCTACTACGGTACAGACGTTGACAGTTCAAAGGGACTTATCGCTAACCAGCATTCTATTGACGAGATTGCTCAGTTAATTGGAGTAGATAGTCTTGGATATTTAAGCCGCGAGAGCACACTTAATCTTACAGGATGCAATACAGGATTTTGCGATGCATGTTTTGGAGGAAGTTATCCAACAACTATTTCCGAGAACATCGGCAAAATGAGATTTGAAGACAAACTTGAATAATTCCATTCAGGTTTTGGAAGGATAATAAGATGGCAAAAACTACTAAATATATATTTGTTACAGGTGGTGTAGTATCTGGCCTTGGAAAAGGAATCACAGCAGCATCTTTGGGTCGTCTTTTAAAGACACGTGGCCTCAAGGTTGCTTCTCAGAAGCTCGATCCATATATCAACGTTGACCCAGGTACAATGTCACCTTATCAGCACGGTGAAGTTTATGTAACTGAAGACGGCGCTGAAACAGATCTCGACCTTGGACACTATGAAAGATTTATCGATGAGGACCTGAACAAGTACTCTAACCTCACAACTGGTAAGGTTTATTCTTCAGTTCTTTCCAAAGAGCGTCGTGGTGAATATTTGGGCTCAACAGTTCAGACTATTCC
This sequence comes from Saccharofermentans sp., assembly GCA_045639635.1. Taxonomy (GTDB): domain Bacteria; phylum Bacillota; class Clostridia; order Saccharofermentanales; family Saccharofermentanaceae; genus Saccharofermentans. Next base: position 43,080 of record JAZUDM010000063.1, read on the forward strand.
TCACGTAACTAATGAGATTAAAGACTTTATTTATAAAGTTGGTTCAAAGACAAACGCTGATGTTGTTATTACAGAAATCGGCGGAACAATCGGTGATATTGAGAGCCAGCCATTCATCGAGTCAATCCGTCAGGTTGCTCATGAAGTAGGTCCAGAAAACTCACTATTCATCCACGTTGTTCTTGTTCCTTATTTGAAGGCTTCTGGTGAGCATAAGTCAAAGCCAGCACAGCACTCAGTAAAGGAACTTCAGGGAATGGGTGTCTCCCCTGACATCATTGTTCTTCGTTCTGATGAGCCAATCGAAGATGAATCAATCTTCAAGAAAATCGCAATGTTCTGTAACGTGTCACCTGACTGCGTTATTGAAAATGAGACAATCCCAGTTCTTTACGAAGCACCTTTGATGCTCGAGAAGAACCACTTCTCAGATGTAGTTTGTAGAGAGCTCCACCTCGATACACCTGCACCTGACTTAACAGAATGGGAATCTCTCTGTGACAAGATTAAGAACTGCACAAAGGTGTGCAAGATCGGTCTTGTTGGAAAGTACACACAGCTTCACGATGCTTACCTTTCTGTAGCTGAAGCTCTTCGCCACGCTGGTTATAACTACTCAGCAAAGGTTGAAATCGACTGGATCGATTCAGAGGGACTCACTCCAGAAAATTACGAGGAGACTCTTAGCAAAGTTGATGGAATTATCCTTCCAGGTGGCTTTGGTAACAGAGGTATCGAAGGCATGATTCTTGCCTGCAAGTATGCTCGTGAGAATAACGTTCCATATCTTGGCATTTGCCTTGGTATGCAGATCAGTGTAATCGAGTATGCACGTAATGTAGTTGGATTTACAGATGCTCACTCACGTGAGTTTGATGAGAATTCTACTCACCGCGTAATCGACTTTATGCCAGGCCAGTATGACGAGATTGCCAAAGGCGGTACTCTTCGTCTTGGAAGCTATCCTTGCTCCATTACACCTGGTTCAAAAATGGAAAAATATTACTGCTCTAACATGATTAATGAGCGTCACCGCCATCGTTATGAATTCAATAACGACTTCCGTGAGGAACTTGCTGGTGCTGGCCTTCTTATCAGTGGTACAAGTCCAGATGGACGTCTCGTTGAGACAGTTGAAGTTCCTTCTAACAAGTTCCACGTTGGAGTTCAGTATCACCCAGAGTTTAAGAGCAGACCTAATAAGCCACATCCATTGTTCTTGGGTCTTATCGAGAACTCACTCGGACTTTAATTTAGCACAATCCACCTTTCACATTTTTCATCTTGCCGCCCATAGTATGGTCCCCCATGAACCTGCTATGGGCGGTTCTAATTGCGTGAAAAAAGACCGATACGAAATAATCGTATCGGTCTCAAACCTTTATTTACTGATATTAATTATTGAAATCAATTGTTGCAGAAGCACCATTAATATCTGATGTGATAATAATCTGACTGACATCACTTACATTAAATGGGATAGCATCCACAAAAGTAAAATGAACTAACAAACGGAATTCATCACCATTGCTTACGATAGAATGATATCCACAAATACTAAAGTCTGTTGAGGAAAGTTCATATTCATTACCATCTACATCAATAATAGTAAATATAACATCAGAATATGCTGTATGAAGAGTATCGCTTCCTTCCACAAAGAAAATGATTCTGTCTTCTTTGAGTTCAACCGAAGATATTCTTACGCCTTCTGTATAGAAGATTTCACTCGCATCGATATCAACTTCCACTCCACTGCTGCTACCAACATTACGTCCAACAGTAAGATAGAAACAAACATCTGACTCGTATCCGCCAATTCTATATTCAACTTCTGCTTCATCTCGGTTATCACCGAAGTAGAACGTATCACAAATTAATACTCTGTCATTCAAAGTTCCAGTAACGTGTGATGATTCTAAATAATCAGAAGTAGCTGCATATATTGGTGTTGCTGTATCACCATCAACAAATGAATATACGATCAGACAGTATCCATCAAACGTATAGCGCCAAGGTGTGACTGTACATTCTTCTGCCTCAAATACAACGTCATCAATTTCTTCTGTATTACTACAAATAGTAATTGTTCTTACATTTGAATCTTCTCCTCCGTGAGAAGATTCACTCATCTCAATTCCAATAGTAGTTTCAGCAGTAGTTGTAGTCTCTTCTACTGTTTCATTTTCTCCTGAAATAGTTGTGTCCTCTGGCTCATTTTCTTCATCCAACTTTGGATCAGTTAAAAAGCATCCTGCTACAAGAATGCAAATTAATAATGAGATTAAAACAAAACCTGCTGCTGATTTTTTATAATTCTTAACTGCCATAATACGCTCCTTAATTCCAATTTCTCCAAAACATACTGGATATACAAAAGCTGCTTTTTTATTAAGTGAACATGTTAGTAAAGCATTTGCATATTCCTTCTTGGAGATTACATCCATCTTCGCAATTACGCGCTCATCGCATGCCAGTTCCATATCCTTTTCGAATGCAACGAAAGCAATCCACATTAATGGGTTAAACCAGTAAACGGATAAGAGCAAGAAAGCTAATATCTTCCAAATGTTATCGCCTCTTTTAACATGAGCAGATTCATGCGCAATTACATATGAAACAACGTTTTGTGGGAGTGAAGATGGAATATAAATTCTAGGCTTTACAACGCCAAAAACAAACGGTGTTGAAATACTGTCACTAACACAAACCGAGTTTTCTACAATAATTCCTGACTTAAGTTTATTCTGTAAAACGATGCTGGAAATAATTGAATACGCTACCATCGTAGCGACTCCAATAACCCAAATATAGCTAACGATACTTAATGCTGAAATTGAATTCGCTTCGTTACTGATTTCTAAGCTACCCTGCTCTACTACTGGTTCGCTAAAATCATAATCACTCTCATAGAAGACTACCACTTCCTCTTCTGATGGAAGATTCTCATGAACAGTATATTCAGAAGCTCTGTTCTGAGATAAAGCCTCAGGAATCAGACTGAAATTACTTTCTATTGCGATAGGTAGAATCAAACGAACAGCTACAATTCCCCACAAAATGCAATTAACATATTTGGGTGTTCTCTTCAGGAACAAACGTAGCACAAGAACAACCAAAATCACAACACTAGCAACAAGGCTCATTGACAGGATTTTAAGAAAAATACTTTCCATATCAGCCCTCCATGCTATCAATCAAAGCACGTATCTCGCTAATCTCCTTTTCAGAAAGCTGTCTGTCCTTAGTAAAGGCTGCAATAAAAGCAGGTAACGATCCGCTAAAAGAATCATTTACAAACTGTCTGCTCTGCAAAGAATTAAACTCATCCTTTGAAATCACTGATGTAACAGTTCCTTTATTGTTCACGAAAATACCCTTATCACATAATCTTCTGATTACGTTATGAGTTGTTGTTCGTGCCCATCCAAATTCCTTAGATGTCATCTTAACAAGATCCGTACTACTTACTGGTTCATTCTCCCAGATCATATCTGCGAATTTACTCTCAATAAGTCCCAACTGAATATCCATTACTATCACCTCCAACGCGATAGACTACACTGTGTGGTCTTGCATATAGACTACAACGTGTAGTCTCATTTGTCAACAAGTGGATTGCATTCTTTCTCGTTTTTCGTACAAATATTTACAAACACTAAATCAGTTTATAGTTATAATTTCATTAGAAAAAGATTATATAAACAGAGTGCATTTACTATCGGGGAGCTGACGTCTTTATGGCAAAATTAGAGATAGATGATTTTTTCGAATTAGAGTTTTCCAAAATTCCAAAGTTTTGGAAATTCGACAAAAAGCTCTTTAAAAGATTTATTGGAATTTTGATTGGACTTGGAATAATCGATTTAATTATGATCATAATTATTCCATTCACTCAGAAAATTAAGGATTCTGGATTCCGTTTAGGTTCTGGCGAGACATTCAAATATGCAACTTATAATATGGGCCTTGGAATCGCAATTGGCATTGTTTCTGCCATAATTCTCTTATTAATACTCTGGATAGCTATTGCTTATGAATTAGAAAAAATCGCCTACCGTAAGGCATCCAAAAATTACGCTCAATACGAGATGGAATACAAAGCAAAAATTATCCGTGACCACCAGGCACTTAGAAACGAAATGGGAATTTTCGATTAAAATGCGCTCTCTTCTTACTTAGAAGATTCGTGCTCTTTTTCGAGTTTCTTCATAACAACAAAGTATGCAGGAACGAGGAAGCAGTCTGCCAAAAACCACGCAAATGGAGAAGCAACACATGCTCCTGTAAATCCCCACCATGGTATGAATAAAATACCTGCAACTGTTCTTGCTACCATTTCGAGAACGCCTGCGATAATAGCTGACTTTGAAAAACCAACTCCCTGGATAAGGAATCTTAAAACATTAACGAAGATCAAAAGTGTGAGGCAGCCTGTTGTTACAAGAACGTGGAGCGCAGCCTTGTCGATCATCTCTGGAATTGGCTTGTCAGTAAACATTTTAATAAGTGGTACGCGCACAAAAATTACAGCGACAAAAGCGAAGGCACTATAAGCAAATCCAAGAAGAACTGCTGCCTTTGTTCCCTGTCTGATTCTGTCGATTTTACCGGCACCAAGATTTTGTCCACCATATGTAGCCATAGATGCTCCAAGGGCATCGAGAACGCAAAGGAAGAGCATATTAACCTTACTTGCAGCAGTAACAGCAGCAACGGAAATTGAGCCAAGCATATTAACGCTGCTCTGAAGGATTACAGATCCGATTGCAGTAATGGAATACTGAAGTCCCATAGGAAGACCCATGGCAACAAGATGCCCCATGATTGTTGTATCCCTTTTCCACTCGTCTCCTGACACATGCAATACTTCGAATTTTTTAACGATAACAACAACGCACATGATTCCAGAAATAAGCTGAGAAATAACTGTCGCAAGAGCTGCTCCAAATACTCCCATATGGAAAGTAGCGATAAATAAATAATCAAGAATTACGTTAATGAATGTAGAAATAATAAGGAAGATAAGTGGTGTCTTAGAGTCACCTACAGCACGAATAATTCCTGCCAGGATGTTATAAAGGAATGTAACAGGAATCGCTATAAAGAGCGTAAGAATATAAACATAAGAATACTCAAAAACATCATCAGGAGTTCTCATCCAGACAAGAATATTCTTACATAAAATTGCCACTACAATGGCGATACTTATAGAGAAAATAAGTGCCAGATAAAGTGCATTTGCCACATACTTACGAAGTGCCCCGTAATCCTGTGCACCAAACTTCTGCGCTACCGGAATAGCAAAACCAGAGCACATACCCATACAAAATCCAATAATAAGGAAGTTAATGCTTCCTGTAGCACCTACGCCAGCCAAAGCCTCCATACCGAGAAAATGGCCGACGATCATGGTATCTACAAAATTATAAAGCTGCTGAAAAAGATTACCGAGAATCATCGGTATCGCAAAAGCAATAATAAGCTTAAGTGGCGAACCTTCAGTAAGGTTACGTGTAAGTGTTTTTTCAGCAGACATTAAAATACCCCATAAAATATTAGAAACTAATTAGCATGGCTATTATAGTAATCTGCTTTTTCAAATTATGTTAAATCTGCATTCTTTTTTATAGTTTTTGGTGACAAGAAAATTAGATATTTTAAGACTCCGGGGCAGAAATTATATAAAATCGCAGTTTTCGCTGGTTTTATATAAGTCTCCGAAAGCCCATAAAAGCAAAAACTTATATAAATTTATAGTTCCCGAGAGATTTATATAAGTTCCGACTCCCCTCAAAGGATGCTGTCTTATATAAAAATGATGCTGTCTTCGAATTTATATAAAATAACTTATATAAATCTCACGTTTACTTCGGAATTATATAATTTTCCAGCGACTCAGAGTGAAAAGTCTTATATAAAATGAATCACTTTCGCAAAATTATATAAGTTTTCGCCTTTATCCAAGAAAGTACGCGAAAGCAGCAAAGATAAGGAGTGCAAGAACTCCAAATACAACTGCGAGGATTACCTTCTGATAAGTTCTAACTGCCTTCTGCTTTGTCTTCTCAATCTCATCGAGAGGCTTACCATCGTAAAAAGCGACAATCTCTTTAAATGTCTGGATATCGAACTGCTTCTTATACTTTTCAATTCTCAAAGCAACTGCGAATGTAACAGCGAATAACACTGCCCAGATAATGATTCCTGGGATTTTAAGGAAATGTAAAAGAGGAAATGGTGTAATAACAGTTACAATCAATAAAACAGCATACAAATTACTAATTGAAGAAAACTTCTTCTTATCCTCAGCGCAAATCTCATTTTTCATAATTTCAATATCTCCTTTGATTAAGTTATCAATGGAGGTGCCAAAGATTTCACTTAACAAAACCAGACTATGAACGTCAGGATAACTCTTATCATTCTCCCAGTTGGAAATAGTCTGTCTTGTAACGTAGACCTTCTCAGCAAGCTGATCCTGTGAAATAGATAATTCCTTACGGTACTTTTTAATCTGATTTGAAAGTTCCAATCTCGTGACCTCCTTTGTGAATTCACCTTAACCAAAAGGACACGCTTATTCTATCAAATGCGTTTTGCATCAGCCATATTTCGGGCGATTTTCCAGTGCAAAAACATTTTGACAACCCTGAAATATAAGGGTTTACGGGGATTCCCAAAAACACATACAAAAAGCGCCCAACGAATTTTAATCGCCAGGCGCCCTAATGTTATTTAATAAATTTCAGTCAATATCACTTATCTTCATCGATTGTTGAGATATGTGGCATTGTCTCCTCGAGAACATCGAGAACGATGTTTACTGTATCAAGTGAAGTAAAGATTGTTACACCATTCTGGATAGCACATCTTCTGATAGCAGCACCGTCCTGGTAGTGAACACCAGAAAGGATAGCTCTTGTGTTGATGATGTAGCTTACATAACCAGCACGGATTGAATCGAGAATTTCCTCACTACCCTCAGAAAGCTTTCCACGGATACGAGTTCTGATTCCATGTTCCTTAAGGAAGTTAGCTGTACCAACTGTAGCCTCAATGTTGAAACCAAGCTCATAGAAACGACGTACGAGTTCGAGAGCCTCTTCCTTATCCTCATCAGCGAGAGTTACGATAACAGTACCGTAGTTCTTCATCTTGATTCCTGAAGCCTGAAGTGCCTTATAAAGAGCACGATTGAGCTTTGTATCGTAACCGATTGCCTCACCAGTAGACTTCATCTCAGGTGAGAGGTAAGAATCCATACCATCGAGCTTCTGGAATGAGAATGCAGGAGTCTTTACGTACCACTTCTTACAATCTGTAGGAGGTGTAAGTCTTGTGATTCCCTGATCCTTCAAAGACTGACCAAGCATTACGCGTGTAGCGATTGATACGAGACCCTGGTTTGTTGACTTTGAAAGGAATGGAACAGAACGTGAAGCACGTGGATTAACCTCGATAACGTAAACACTGTCGTCCTTATCAACGATGAACTGAATATTGAAAAGACCAACGATTCCAATACCAAGACCAAGCTTAGTTGTGTAATCGATAATGTCATTCTTAACCTTGTCAGAAATTGAGAATGGTGGATATACAGATGTACTATCACCAGAGTGAACACCAGTACGCTCAACGAGCTCCATGATTCCAGGAATGAATACTTCCTTACCATCACAGATAGCATCAACCTCAACCTCTTTACCTACGAGGTACTTATCAACGAGAACTGGCTTATCTACATCAACCTCTACGGCTGTCTTCAAGTATCTGATAAGCATCTCATCGTTAGCAACAATCTCCATTGCACGACCACCAAGAACGAAAGATGGACGAACAAGAACTGGATAACCGATTCTATTTGCAACTCTAAGTCCTGACTCGATATCTGTTACAGCCTCACCCTTAGGGTTAGGAATCTCCAAAGACTTAATAACAGCGTCAAATGAGTCACGGTCCTCAGCACGCTCAATAGCTGCGCAGTCAGTACCGATAATCTTAACACCGTGCTTATCAAGTGAATCAGCAAGGTTAACAGCTGTCTGACCACCAAGTGTTACGATAACGCCTTCTGGCTTCTCGTAGTTGATGATGTTCATTACATCCTCAGTTGTAAGTGGCTCAAAGTAGAGCTTATCAGCTGTTGTATAGTCAGTTGAAACTGTCTCAGGGTTGTTATTAATTACGATTGCTTCGTAGCCCATCTCCTGGATAGCTCTTACAGCGTGTACAGTTGAATAGTCGAACTCAACACCCTGACCGATACGGATAGGACCAGAACCTAATACGATAATCTTCTTTCTGTCTGAAACGATTGACTCGTTCTCATCTGCATATGTTGAGTAGAAGTATGGAACGTAGCTGTCGAACTCAGATGCACAAGTATCGATCATCTTATAAACAGGAGCGATATTGTTATTGATACGAATGTCGTAAACTTCTCTCTCTGTAAGGCCCCAGAGCTCAGCTACATAAGAATCTGAGAATCCCATTCTCTTTGCTTCCAAGAGAAGCTCCATAGAATTTGGATTAGCCTCCATCTCCTTCTCGAAATCAACGATCTTCTGAATCTTATCGAGGAAGAACATATCAATCTGTGTGAGGTTACAGATCAAAGCCTTATCTACACCCATCCACATAAGCTGTGAGATAGCATAGATACGATCGTCTGTACCAATCTTGATGTACTCCAAAAGCTCATCTACAGACATGTGCTCTGAATCGAACTTTGTCATATGGATGTGATTCTTTGAATCCTCAAGAGAACGGATAGCCTTAAGAAGTGACTCTTCAAAAGTTCTACCAACACTCATTACCTCACCAGTTGCCTTCATCTGTGTTGAAAGCTGGTTCATAGCTGCTGGGAACTTATCGAATGGGAATCGCGGCATCTTAGTTACAACATAGTCGAGAGCAGGCTCGAAACATGCTGGTGTATTAGCAAGAGGAATCTCGTGGAGATTCATACCAACTGCAATCTTTGCAGATACACGTGCGATAGGATAACCACTGGCCTTTGAAGCGAGAGCAGAAGATCTTGATACACGTGGGTTTACCTCGATTACGTAATACTTAAATGAGTGTGGATCCAAAGCAAACTGGCAGTTACATCCACCCTTTACATCGAGGGCTCTGATGATCTTAAGAGCACTGTCACGGAGCATGTGATACTCCTTGTTTGTAAGTGTCTGTGAAGGAGCAACTACGATAGAGTCACCTGTGTGGATACCAACTGGATCTAAGTTCTCCATGTTACAAACTGTGATTGCTGTATCGTTAGCGTCACGAATTACTTCGTACTCGATTTCCTTATAACCCTTGATACTCTTCTCAATGAGAACCTGGTGTACTGGAGATAATGCAAGAGCATTCTTCATCATTACCTTGAGTTCTTCAGGGTCACCTGCGAATCCACCACCTGTACCACCAAGTGTGAAAGCAGGACGAAGGATAACTGGGTATCCGATTCTCTCAGCTGCTGCGAGAGCCTCTTCAATGCTATATGTAATTTCAGATGGAACTACTGGCTCGCCGATTCTTTCGCAAAGCTCCTTAAAGAGCTCTCTGTCCTCAGCGCACTCGATTGACTTTGCGTCTGTACCAAGAAGCTCGATCTGACACTCTTCAAGAACACCCTTCTTTGCAAGCTGCATTGCAAGGTTAAGTCCTGTCTGTCCTCCGATACCAGGAACGATAGCGTCAGGACGCTCGAGACGACAAATTCTAGCAAGATACTCAAGTGTCAAAGGCTCCATGTAAACCTTATCTGCGATAGAAGTATCTGTCATGATTGTAGCTGGGTTTGAGTTAGCAAGGATAACCTCGTAACCCTCTTCCTTAAGTGCGAGACACGCCTGTGTACCAGCGTAGTCAAATTCTGCAGCCTGTCCAATTACGATAGGACCAGAGCCAATAACCAAAACCTTTTTAATATCTGTTCTCTTAGGCATTTTCTCTACACTCCTTCATGATTTCTACAAACTGCTCGAAAAGGTAGCTTGAGTCCTGTGGACCTGGGGCACTTTCTGGGTGATACTGCACGCTAAATACCTTATCTTCCTTGCACTCTACACCCTCAACTGTCTTATCAAGGAGGTTAATGTGAGTTGCAACAAGACCTGTACCTTCAAGTGAATTCTCATCTACTGCGAAGCTATGGTTCTGAGATGTAATCTCAATCTTACCAGTCTTCAAGTTCATAACTGGGTGGTTACCACCACGGTGACCGAACTTGAGCTTATATGTCTTAGCGCCGTAAGCAAGTGAAATCATCTGGTGTCCCAAGCAGATACCAAAGATTGGGTACTTACCCTTAAGACCCTTAACTGTATCAATAACCGGAGTTACATCCTCTGGATCTCCAGGGCCGTTAGAAAGGAAGATTCCATCAGGCTTCATAAACTCGATTTCTTCAGGAGTAGTATCGAAAGGAACTACTGTAACATTACATCCGTACTTATTAAGGCTTCTGATGATGTTGAGCTTAATACCGCAGTCAATTGCTACTACATTGAACTGTGGGTTAGATGTTCTTGAATACCATCTCTTACGGCTTGTTGAACGGGCAACCTGGTCGTGTGGAACTGGAGTATTCTTAATGATCTCCAAAGCTTCCTCAACTGTTGTGTCGATTGAAGTAATAAGTACTCTTCTTGAACCTAAGTCTCTGATTGATCTTGTAAGCTTACGTGTATCTACGCCAGAGATTCCAGGAATATTATTCTCTTCCAAAAGTTCAGAAAGAGTCTTTGTATATCTGAAGTTAGATGGATTGTCATTGTAATCACATACGATAAGTCCACCGATTCCAGGATTCTTACACTCGAAGTCCTCATCAGTGATACCGTAGTTACCAATAAGTGGATAAGTCATAACGACCATCTGATCTGTGTAGGATAAATCAGAAACGATTTCCTGATATCCTACTACGGATGTGTTGAAAACGATCTCGCAAACACGGTCTACATCAGCACCGAACGCGTAGCCCAAGTATTCGCTTCCATCCTCCAAAACAATCTTACGATTATAAGCTTTCATATCTCACACTCCCATAAAAAAAGACGTCCCCTAAACCGCCTTGGCTAAAGCGGTTTTAAGAAACGTCATTGTTCATCTTAATTTTGAATTCTATCAAATTCATCACCGTACTGTCAATTTTTAAACCGTACTAATGTTACCACCTGAAGCACTTATTTTGAACGCAAAATCGTTGTACATAATTGCTAAAAATAACATCAAAAAGGGCCCTTCCCCTTTAAAGGAAGAGCCCATCTCTTATTAATAATATAACTACTTAAAAAATTGCCATTAAGCATTAGGATTCTTAACATACTCGAAAGCATGATCTGCGAACCAGCGGTCAGCAAACATTGTCTCTGCATAAAGTGAGAAGTTCATCTCCTTGATTGCAATCATGTGTGGAGTACAAGCCGCCTTGATATCTCTAAATACTTCACGTGCAACGCTCTTATCGCAGTCAACTACTACAAGGTAGCAGTTTGTGCCGCCACGGCGCATTGCAAGAAGTCCGATAGAGTTAACTTCCTTATGTGTTGAACCAAAGCTCTTAAGTGCTGACTTAATTGCCTTTGTCTCTGGGCTATAAGGAACCTCACCTACTGCAATTCTCTTTGCCTCGTCACCAATTGTTTCCTTTGTGTACTTTGCCTTCTCTACGAACTGCTGCTGATAACCCTTTGTTGCAGTAATGTCCTTAATGATTGAATGAGGAATCTCAATTCCAATAGGACCCATTGGGTTAATGATAAAGTTAAGGCTGTCCTTCTCAGTAAACTTAACGATATCAGGGAACTTCATAAGAACGATAGTTGGCTTTGCGCCATCAGCAAAAAGCTCCTTCCACTTTGTCAAAGTTGGGAAGTCAGTAAATACTGGAAGAACAAGAGCATCCTGCTTATTCTTAACCATGATGATCTTTCTTGAAGGCTCACCCTTCTCATTCTTAACTGACTCATCAACATGAGCAGGAACGATGAATGTACCGTTAATGATGTGTCTGAAGAGAGCATCGAGGTACTTCTTATCTGTCTTATAGTCGTTATAGCAGAAAGACAAACCGAGAAGTGCAGGGTTTTCTGCTGGTAATCTTAAATCAATTGAATCCTGTGGCTTGATTGAAGAAATAACAGATGCGAATGGTGCAACATTCTGTGGTGCTACACGAATCTCAAGTGCGTCTACAGCAAGAGTTACAACTACAGGACAGTTCTTAACGAACTCAACTGTCTCAGGTACATCAGACTCTGCAATCTCCTCAGCAACTGGTGCCAATACAGTAATCTTAGACTCAATGATTGTTCCACCTGGTCTATAGATATAAAGTGTATCGTTAACCTTAGCCTCACCAACGAGTCTACCCTTAACCTTAACGTAAGTCTCCTCAGCCTCAATACACTCAGTAACCATCATGTAAGCTCTTCTACCCTCGTTAGGGAGACGCTTGATGATTTCTTCCTTAGCAACCTTAAGCTTATTAACTTCATCCTCACGAGCCTTCTGGCGTTCAGCAATCTTATCCTGACGCTCCTGCTCCATCTGAGCTTCAGCCTGATCAATAGCAGCTAAAAGCTTATCATCTACTGCATCATTATTAAGCTTCTTGTTGTCCTTATCTTTATTTCCAAATAAGCCCATTATTCTGGCCCTCGTTTCTCAAAATTAATTCAACCATTGCATTATATCACAATGGGATAAAACCTCTTAAATGAGGAGGTCAATTGCATCAAGATAACCCTGAACGCCTCTGCCGATAATTACGTCCTTAGCGTAGTAAGAAACGTAAGAAATCTGACGGAAAGCCTCGCGCTCATCTACCTTCGAAATATGAATCTCGATTGTAGGAATCTGAACTGCCTTCAAAGCATCGAGGATTGCAACTGATGTATGTGTATATGCACCTGGGTTAATTACAATTCCATCTACCTTATCAAAATATGCCTGCTGGATGTAATCAACGAGATCACCCTCGTGATTACTCTGCTTGCACTCTACCTCTACGCCCTTTTCCTCGCAGTGCTTCTCAATCATTGAAACTACATCAGCATAAGTTGTGCGGCCATAGATATCAGGCTCTCTTATGCCAAGCATATTGAGGTTAGGTCCGTTAAGAACTAAGAGTTTTGTCATAACTCAAGTCCCTCCTTACGAAGGATAGTTACAGCTGCATCTAAGAACTCCTTCTTAGAATCCATCTTAGGAACATCAACAGTAATATCAGCGAGCTCCTCGTATCTCTCCTTACGCTGCTCGTAAAGCTTTTCTACACCGTTTCTTGCTGTCAAAGGACGATCCTCAGAAGCGAGTACATCAAGAGGTCTCTTAACGTAGATGATTCTTGAATTATTTCTAAGCCAGAAATAGTTCTCATCACGTGTTACGATACCGCCACCGCATGAAATAATCTTGCCTGAACCTGGAAGGAACTTAGCAGCAAGAGCTGTCTCGTTCTTACGGAAAGCATCCTCACCCTTCTCAGTAATTGTTGTTGAAGGTGACTCACCATATTCCTTTGAATACTCATCATCAAGATCGATGAGCTCACGTCCAGTAAGACGAGCGATTTCCTTTGCAAGTGTTGACTTACCACAGCCTGGCATACCAATCAAAGTGATGTTCATCATTCTGTTCTCAAGAGTTGTAACTACCTTCTTAATCATCTCGCCAGCCTCTGGTGTGATATTGTCAGCACCAGCGTTGTCACCGATAAAGAACTTATATGACTTATAAGCCTGACCAACGAGCATTGTAAGACCACCTGCAGTCTTCATGCCAAGTGACTTAGCCTGCTGCAAAAGCTTTGTTCTTGATGGGTTATATACAACGTCTGCAAATGAGTCGCACTTTGTGAATCTAGAAAGGTCTACAACCTGGTTATCTACCTTTGGATACATACCAACAGGAGTACAGTTGATGATTACCTCAGCGTCTGCGCATACATCGTAAACGTTCTCGTAGTTAATCTCTTCGTAAAGATCTGAGAACTTAATATCAGCAGCACCCATCTTGTTAAGACCATAACCTACAGCTGAAGCTGCACCACCGTGGCCTAATACAAGACACTTCTTACCCTTAGGATCGATGCCTGCGCTTGTAAGCATAAAGCAGAAACCAAAGATATCTGTGTTATATCCGTAAACCTTGCCGTCCTTACCGAATACAACAGTGTTAACTGAGTTACAGTCTGCTGCATCCTTCTCAAGAACATCGCAACGAGCTGCTGCTTCTCTCTTATGAGGAATAGTTACGTTAAATCCACCGTAAGCTCCTGAAGCGAAAAGTGCATCGAGCTCCTCTACTTCCTTCTCGATAATTGTGTATGTGTAATCTGAAGTGAAGATATTATGGATAGCAGGAGAATATGTGTGTGGAAGCTTCTGGCCAAGAACACCAAAAAGTGGCTTCTCCTGATGCTTTCTTGAAATATCGAAAACAGTCTCATAGAACTCAGGAATATAAGACTTAATCTCATCAGCTGCCTGATTCTTCAAAATCTCAATCTTCTGATCCTCACGAGCCTTATCGTAAACAGCCTTGCCCTCGAGCTTTTTTACTTCACCAATCTTACGAGCTACTGCAGTTCTCTTTGCAAGTGCTGCGAGAAGTTCTCTGTCTGCTGCATCAATTTCAATTCTTAATTCATCTAAACCCATATTCTTATGCCTCCTTAGCCAAAATCATATCGTAAAGCGCAATAGCAACTGCTGCCTCTGTAACAGGTACTGCTCTTGGAACGATACATGGATCATGACGTCCCTCGATTATGATCTTTGCGTTTTCTTTCTTACTGATATCAACTGTATCCTGCTCCTTTGAAATAGAAGGAGTAGGCTTAATTGCACAATTAACAACGATTGGAGCAACTGTTCCGCCAACTGAGATACCACCCAGGATTCCACCACTGTGGTTAGTTCTCATTGTTACGTTATCGCCATCCATAACGAATGAATCGTTATTCTCAGAGCCTCTTAAGTTTGCAACGTCGTAACCGTTACCAAACTCAACGCCCTTAACAGCAGGAATAGCATAAAGAAGTGTTGCTACCTTAGCCTCGATACCGCCAAAGATAGGTCCTCCGATTCCCTCTGGCATACCGTAAACAACAGTCTCGATAATGCCTCCGACAGAATCCTGAGCCATTCTTGCTTCTTCAATCTTAGCCTTCATCTCTTCGCCCTTAGCGTCATCTACTACAGGGAATTCCTTTGTCTTAACTTCTGAAAGCTTATTTTTAAAGTCAGCATCCAAAGTAGAGTGATTAGCATATACGTCATCCTCTACACCAGCGATTGCCTTTACGTGAGAATAAATGCTGATGCCTCTCTTATTAAGCTCATTAAGAGCAATTGAACCAGCGATACAAAGAGGTGCTGTCATTCTTCCTGAGAAGATTCCGCCACCAGACTTTGATGCTTCCTCACCGTACTTGATACGTGCTGTAAAGTCAGCATGTGAAGGACGTGGTGTGTTCATGATTGAAGCGTAGTCCTTAGGCTTTGTATTTGTGTTTACGATATAGCCGTGAAGTGTCTCGTTATCGCTCATTTCGAAGATAACTGCATCCTTCTCCTTACGTGGAGTAGACCATGCGTTCTGGCCTGGTGCTCTTCTTGCCATAAGTGCTCTTGTAAAGTCCTCATCTGGCTTAACACCCTCTGGAAGGCCCTTAATATAAACACCGATTGTTGGGCTATGGGACTCGCCATAAATCTCAAGATTTAATACGTCTCCCCTGTAAATGCTGTTCATGCTCATTTGCATAACTCCTTAATTACTAATTCCCTAAGCTCTGGGAAAGATTTATTCATACAGTCAATCTCATCAATTGAGATCTCTGTTTTAAGAGCGGCAGCAATTAATACTGCACACATTGCCATTCTGTGATCGTGATAAGAATCAATCTCAACTACATCTTCTGGGGCATCACCCTCAAAGCCATAGATAACGATTGAATCTTCGTTTTCTTCTGTCTTAACTCCCACTGCAGCAAGCTGCTCGCAGACAGCCTTTGATCTGTCTGACTCCTTGATACGAAGTCTTGCTGTACTTGTAAGTGTTGTCTTTGCTGTCTTAAAAGCAGCAAGTACAGCCATATATGGAGCGATATCAGGGATATCAGCACAATCGAAAGTAACTTCGTTTCCGTTTGCTTTCTTTACTTCAGAAAGGAAATCAACGATTGCCTTGTCACCCTGTGCTGAATCTGGATTTAAGTTAGTAACTTCAATTCCTGTAAATTCCTTAAGGCACAAAAGAAAAGCGCCGTTACTCCAGTCGCCCTCAACACTAAATGAGTCGTTAGGCTTTGTCTTATATCCGTTATTCTCTGGATAGTATGTATCTTCAATTCTTCTAATGCCGCAGCCGTACTTCTTAAGAACGTTCTCTGTAAGCTCAATATAGTGAACTGACTTAATGCCACCTGTTACATCGATTCGTGACTCTTCGTCAAACATAGGAAGCGCCATGATGAGACCAGAAATATACTGTGAAGAAACACTGCCATCGATTGTATAAATGCCTGAAGTCATCTCGCCTTCTACAATAACAGTTCTTGCTTCCATATCCTTGCTGATAGAAATACCGTGAGGCGCCATCGCATCTGAAAGCTCACCTAAAGGTCTGTCGCAAAGTCTGCCCTTTGTCTCAAATACGAGTCTTCTATTAACTGAATTTCCTGCTCTTAAAAGAAATGCTGATGCTACAGGAATCATGAAACGAAGTGTGGAACCACTCTCATTACATGGGAGAATTACATCTCCTTCTGAAACCCCGTCACGAGCATCCTTTAAAGCTCTGAGACAGGCCTTTGTTGCCTTTACGTCATCGTTGTCACCAGGAAGATCCATAAGATTACTTCTGTCACCACAAAGGAATCTTACGATAAGTTCTCTGTGGTAAATTGACTTGGATGCAGGAGCTTCAATAGTTCCGCTGAGACTTCTGTCCTTAAAAGAAATTATCATGCGTTCTGTCCTTTCTTAAGGAACTCTAAGAACTCTTCTGGTGTTCTCTTAACAATCTCAGCGTTACCAATTGTATTTACTTCGATTGTAGAAATTGTATTTCCACGCTTCTTCTTGTCATTCATTGCACCGGCAATCATCTCTTCTGGAGTGATTTTGTCAGTTACA
>JAZUDM010000064.1:0-3581 GCA_045639635.1 Saccharofermentans sp.
AAGAACTCTTCTGGTGTTCTCTTAACAATCTCAGCGTTACCAATTGTATTTACTTCGATTGTAGAAATTGTATTTCCACGCTTCTTCTTGTCATTCATTGCACCGGCAATCATCTCTTCTGGAGTGATTTTGTCAGTTACAAGAAGCCCGTAAGCAGTAATAAGATCTCTCATAGCTTTTGCAGTCTCAGGAGCACATGTACCTGCTGCCTCTGATGCTGTAATAATGATTCCCATACCCTTAGCAACACAGTTACCATGAGCAAGCTTAAAATTATTGTCACGCTCGATTACGTGACCGATTGTATGACCAAAGTTCAAAGTCTGACGTCTGCCGTTATCGAACTCATCTTCAACGATAACTTCAACCTTATCAGACACACACATTCCAACAACCTTTTCAAGAAGCTCTGAATCTTCTCTTAAAGTAAGAGCCTTACCCTCATCTGCATTCTTTTTAAGCAAATCATAAAGATCAAGGTCCATGATGAATGCGTACTTCAAAACTTCTGCCATACCCTCAGTGAAAACTTCATCTGACAAAGTCTTAAGACAGTCTGTATCTTCGATAACAGCTGCAGGCTGATGGAATGCGCCAACAAGATTCTTTCCCTCTGGAAGATCAATTCCTGTCTTACCACCAACAGATGCGTCTACCATTGAAAGCAAAGATGTAGGAACCTGGAAAACCTTAATACCACGGAGGAATGTTGCTGCGGCAAATCCGCACATATCTCCAGTAACACCACCGCCAAGAGCAACGATAGCATCAGTTCTTGTAAAACCGTTCTCTGCCATTACTGCCCACATCTTTGTGATTGTGTTGATGTTCTTAGACTGCTCGCCAGCCTCGAAAACGTACTCAAATACTTCGTACTTTGAAACCTCAAGGCCCTTCTTAACTGTCTCTAGATAAAGTGGAGCTACGTTTGTTTCACTAACGATAAGAACCTTTGTGATCTTGTCATCAGTTCTCTTCATGATTGCTCCTACCTGTGTAAGAGCACCTGCTCCAATAATTACCTTGTATGGTTTATTTGCGCCTACATAGATTCCCTTCATACTCCGTCTACCTGTTCCTTTCTATCCTTACCTTCCTGGAGGAGCTCACGAAGCTTGTCGTAATCATCCTCAAGCATTGCCTCTTTGTACTTATTGAGTTCAGTAACGATAGTATCGATTTCAAAAATAAGGTTGTCCTTGTTCTCAAGGAAAAGCTGTGTCCACATATCTGGGTTGAGCCATGCTACACGAGTCATGTCCTTATATGAGCCAGCTGAGAATCCCTTGTGGTTAAGTGCATTAGGGCTCTTAACATATGCGTTAGATACGATATGTGGCATCTGGGATGTGAAAGCAATCATCTTGTCGTGATCTTCTGGAGTTGCAAGAGCAAATGTACCAAAGCCACATGGCTCCAAAAGCTGCTCCAATCTCTCTCTGTTCTTCCAGTCATCCATATCCTCAGGACAAACTACCATTGGAGCACCGATATACATGTTTCCTCTGGAGTAATCCATACCAGAGAACTTTGTTCCTGCCATTGGGTGACATCCGATGAATGTAAAGCCATTCTCTTTTGCAATTCTGAAGCACTCCTTGCAAATATATCTCTTAGTACCACAGGCATCAATTACGATACCGTTCTTGTTGAACTTATCCTTACGATCCTCAATCCACTTAACTGAAGCTGCAGGATAAAGGCTTACGATAACGAGATCACAAAGCTTCAAATTATCCTCTGTAAGATAATCATCAATAACTCCGATTCTCTTTGCTTCATCAGCAACTGACTGAGTTCTGTTCCAGCCGAGTACATTAATCTCTTCACCACTCTGCTTATATGCCTTGGCAAAAGAAGCACCGATAAGACCTAATCCAACGATTCCAACTATCATAAAAACACCTTCGTTCTTAATTATTAATATATACGCGCACGTGCGCACGCTATTAAATAATAAAGGATGAGCCTATAGCTTTCAACAAGAAATACGGCTATAAACAAAAACGGAGCCACAAAAATGCGACTCCGAATGTTATTTTTTACGATATGTGATGAATTAAAAATTACTTTCCAAGTTCCTTACGAACGAGTGCCTTTACATCTTCTGGCTCAATCTCGAGAGCAACTGCAAGCTCAGCAGTCATTCTTCTTTCTGCATCGTTAAGGATCTTCTCATCCTGCATATTAAGTGTCTTACCCTCGTTTAAAAGCTCCTCACGACGAGTTGTGATTACACCAATAAGATCAATGATTTCCTTATGTGTGCCGTTGGCAAGACAGTTGATGAACTGCTCCTTACGGGCATTACGATCATCAATCCACTTACCATCGTTTGTCTTAACATACTTAATGAGCTGTTCAGCCTCTGCTCTTGTAATAACAGGCTTCATCTTTGAAACGAGTTTCTCGTTGTTAAAAGGCACATAAACTGTAGATGGCTGCTTAACAAAAAGAGGTGTCAAAATATAGTGCTTCTGTGGACGCTCGTGAAAGAAACTAACGTCCTTAATCTCATCAATTTTGCAAACACCAGTTCCGCCATAAACTACTGCATCGCCAACAGAAAAACTCATACAAAAAACCTCATAAAATAACTGTTTAAAAATTCCGCTGATATTAGTATAGCACCTTGAATATTACGCATTCTCTTCGCAGTTTTTACAAAATAAAATGCGAATCATACCCTTATTATGTTCGCAAATTCACGTAAAAAATTTTTGTTATTTTTAACGCACTTTTCGCTACCCTCAAATTGAAGAAAAATATATAATAAACAGCATGAAAAAAGGGTTAGTTTTAGAAGGCGGCGCGATGCGTGGTTTATTCACCTGTGGAGTCATCGACGTCTTAATGGAAAATGGTATAGATTTCGATGGTGCCGTAGGTGTTTCTGCCGGTGCCTGTTTTGGTGTTAACTATAAGTCACGTCAACAGGGCCGTGCTCTTCGCTACAACCTCAAATATAGTGGTAACTGGCGCTATAAGAGTTTTCGTTCTTTGATTCTTACAGGCGACATGTTTGGCGCAGATTTTTGCTACCACGAATTGCCAGAAAAACTCGATTATTTCGATGTTGAAACTTTCGAGAAAGACCCAATGGAATTCTATGTTGTAGCAACAGATCTTAATTCAGGAAAAGCAGTCTACAAGAAGCTTACAAATGGCCGTGATAACGACCTCGAATGGATTCGTGCATCAGCATCAATGCCTGTTGCTTCACGTGTTGTAAAACTCGATGGTTATGACCTTCTTGATGGTGGTATCGCAGATTCAATTCCTTTGGAATTCATGGAAAAATCAGGATTTGAGCGCAATGTTGTAATTCTCACTCAGCCAGACGGATATACAAAAAAGCCATACACAAACATGATGGCAATGTTTAAGGCTTCCTTGCATAAATATCCAAATGCTGTTGAGGCATTAAGAATCAGACACAACATGTATAACCTTGAACTTGAGCATATAAATGCATCCGAATTAAACGGAACTGCCTTTGTTATCAGGCCTCCTGAGGCACTTAATATCGGTTCACTTGAGAAAAGTGAGAGCGAGATTATGCGCGTATATAACATCGGCCG
>JAZUDM010000065.1:0-8169 GCA_045639635.1 Saccharofermentans sp.
CGATAACGATACAGGAATTGCTGTTTTCGATGGCATTGAACACGACTTTATCTTAAAACTTCCTGAAACTTCAGAAAATGCACCACTAATAGTAATGCTTCCTGGGTATGGAAACACTGCTGAAGCGATGCGCACACAGACTTCAATCGAGGATGAAGCAAACGCCAGAGGATATGCTGTTATCTATATAACTGGAGCACCTAATAAAGAGGATCGTACTTCGTCTGTAGGATGGAATTCAGGCATCGGTAACTCCCCTAATAAAGACGTAGAATTCTTATGTGCACTCGTAAATGATTTATGTAAGGACTACACCCTGGATCAAGAACGCGTATATGCTGTTGGATTTAGTAACGGGGCCTTCATGACACACAGACTCGCAATAGAAGCTAATGACATATTTAGAGGCGTTGTAAGCGTAGCAGGAATGCTTCCTCAAAGCATCTGGGATAGTAAACCTAAAACTACAAATATAAGCGTATTTCAAATTACTGGTGGCAAAGACGATGTAGTTCCTCAAAACATTAACGGCAGCGCTAATTATTCTCAAAACCCTGCTATTGAAGATGTCATTAATTACTATATTGAAACAAACAGTCTCATACTAACAGACACTCAAAACGTTGGGGATAATTCTGTTCTGGATATCTATACTACAGATAAATCCAGTAATCAGGTATGGAATTTATATATTCCAAGTGGCACACACTCCTGGCCAGAAGAGCGCTATAATGGATTTAATATAACTACACTGATTCTGGAATTTCTGGATACGATTTCTGTCTAAAGGAGAATTCAATATGAACACTTCTGATATCGAACCAAGCGCAGTAGTTACAACCGAAAAAATTAAGCACATATGTGCAGCTGTTGGCTGCGCTTTTATTGGACTGATTTTCTTTTATATTGTAATTAAGGAAATAATAATAAACCCTGATTTTAAGATGGGAGTTATGCCAACAATTCTTCTTATAGGTTTATTACTTATTCCTGTTTTTATCATTATCGATATGAAACTCCTTCGAATTGAAGCTGCAGGAAATACAATTTACGTAAAGAATCTAAACATCACTCAGTCATTTGAATTCCCTGTTAATGAGATTAAGCAGATTACATTCCGTTCGCAGAAATATAAGAGTTACGTAACCTACTACACAGCAATAACAACTGCTGATCATTCCTTCGAAATCAGTAACACACAGTTAGGTTACAAGGATATGCTAATCTATCTTAAAGACATGTACGATAAAGGCGTTATTCCAGATAGCGCAATCAGTAAATTCGATTATTCAAGTCTTACTGATCACATCAGTTACTATTCATAATCATTCCGTAGTTACCAAGGCTTACATCATTTGTCTCGCAGTAACCTATATACGAAATCATTGGCATTGGACCTTCTGCATACCAGTTAGCTGCCTCAAAACTAATATAAGGAATACTTTTTTGACATTTTCAAACATTCCTAGAAATTTATTCACTACAGACTATATAATTCTAGAAAAACAGCAAAGGACCACTAATGACTAACGATTTTACTTCAGGTTCGCCAATTAAGCATGTGATAGGCTTCGCCTTCCCTCTTTTCCTTGGCATGATTCTACAGCAGCTTTATGGTGTCATTGACGCCATTATTGTTGGTCAGAAAATCGGAGTTGAGGCTCTTGCCGGAGTAGGATCTACTGGTGCAATCAGCTTTATGGTAATCGGATTTTGTACAGGACTAAGTGGTGGCTTTGCTATCCCTGTAGCGCAAAAGTTTGGCGCCAAGGAGAATTCCGAACTCAGAAAATATGTTGCTAACAGCCTTTGGCTTTGCATATTCTTCTCGATATTAATTACGGCTCTTGTATGTTACTTTTGCGACAGTATTCTTCACCTTATGAGAACTCCTGAAGATATTTTTGTCTATGCCAGGACATATATTTTCATTATCTTCCTGGGAATTCCATTTACTATTTTCTATAACACTCTGGCAGGAATTCTAAGAGCTATTGGCGACAGCAAGACACCTGTATTTTGCCTTATGCTTTCGACTATTCTTAACATTATTCTGGACTTCGTATTCATCATTGGACTTCATATGGGTGTTAGAGGTCCTGCTATCGCGACTATTATTTCCCAATTACTTTCTGGAACTCTCTGCCTCATTCAAATGAAGCGCGGATACGACGTTCTTAAATTCCAGCCTGATGAATCAAAATTATCTTTAAAGCACGTTAAAACCTTAAGCAGTCTTGGTATCCCTATGGGACTTCAGACATCAGTTACAGGTATCGGTATCGTGACACTTCAGGGCGCCATTAATAACCTTGGAACAAAGGTCGTAGCTGGTGTTACTGCAGGTCTTCAGATTAATAATTTCCTTCAGGCATCTACGGATTCTGTAGCACAGACTATGGCTCCTTTTGCAGGTCAGAACCTGGGCGCAGGAAAGCCCGAGAGAATCAAACAGGGAGTTAAGGCAGCAATTCTTTGTGGCGTCGTTCTATCTATCGCTACGCTTGTTATAGCTATTTTATTTGGACGTGGTGCCTCTTCCCTTTTTATGGATGAGAGAGACCCTGTAGTAATTGACTACGCGTACAGTCTTATCGTCACTATGGTAAGCTGCTATCTTGTACTCGTACTTTTAAACGTACTAAGATTCACACTTCAGGGCATGGGATATACAACGGTCGCTGTGCTTTCTGGATTAATGGAAGTAATAGCACGAGTATTCGTGGCGCTCTATTTAATTCCAAAGTTTGGATTTATTGGCGTTCAGTTCGCTCATCCCCTTGCCTGGGCTTTTGGTGATTTGCTTCTTATACCTGCGTTCTTCATATGCATGAGAAAGGCTCAGAAATATAGATCCAACTAACCTCATAACGTTCACAAAAATTGGTATAATTAAGAAAGACAAAAACGAGGAGGAAAACTTATGAATCCTAACAAGAAGACTGCATATAAAAATGCTGCAAATACAATCATTAATAACCTTAATAAAAGAAATATGGAAGGCTACTACTGCGATACAAAGGAAGACGCTTTAAAGAAGGCCTTGGAGATTATCAAGGAAGGCTCAAGCGTTGGCTGGGGTGGTTCCATGACAATCAATGAGATTGGTCTTATGGACGCAATCAAAAACGGCTCTTACGATGTAATCGATCGTGAGGCAATCTCTAACGACGAAGAGTACAAGGCAACATACGCACGTATGGTAAACGCAGACTACTTCTTAACAAGTACAAACGCAATCACTATGGATGGTGAGCTTGTTAATATCGATGGACGTGGAAACCGTGTTTCTTTCCTTATCTTTGGCCCATCTAACGTTATCGTTGTAGCTGGCATGAACAAGGTTGTATCTGACGTAGAATCAGGCTACAAGCGTGTTAAGGATATTGCAACTCCACCTAACACAGTTCGCCTCAATAGAAACACTCCTTGCGCTACTACAGGCCGCTGTGGAAACTGCTTCTCCCCTGACTGCATCTGCAACCAGACAGTAATCACACGTCGCTCTGGCGCTCCAGGAAGAATCAAGGTAATTCTTGTTGGCGAAGACTTGGGATATTAATCTCAGCAACTTTCTAAAATAAGCAAAAATATGTTAAACTCACATCATCTTTAGAAAGGGTGCGATTTTTATGAAATACAATAAACTTCTTAAGACAGCAGCTATTTTTACTGCTATCACATTAATGGCTGGATGTACAAACACACCAGCCGAGACAGAGGAAAGAGATAATAACGAAGAAGAGACAGTTGTTGAGACAGAAGAAACAACTGAAGAAGCAGAAGAAACTGAAGAGACTGATATTGATCTTACAGACAATGCTTCAGTCTTCTCTATCGAGGAGAATCATGCTAACTGGCGTGCATTCATTGAGAACTTCGATGACAATGGTTATTACTACTCATTTAACTCAGACAGCCAGTTACGCGTTGACGATGGAAACGGTACAGTAACTCTTTACGATATGAGTAACGATGGTGAGGTTTCTGTTTCACAGGAATTCACTTATGAATTTCACGATGGCATGACTTTTACAGGTTTAACTTACGAAGATTTATTAAACTGTCCTGTATTCACATACTGGGGATATTCATCAACTGTTACTTTCGATAATAATCTTCCTGATGGCGAGTACTATGGTTTTGTTATGGCAATTTCAGACGATGGTACAACACTTTATGCACGTCTTGGCGAGCCAGTCATCATCACTAACGAGCTTTTGGATGAGAGCGATCCTGATCAATTCTTCTTCAACTACCATGGTACAATCGTAAGATTGGACTACACTGTAAGTGAAATCGAAAGACCAGAGGAAGGCGAGTCTTATGTCTTCCATTCACCTGATGGATCACCAGTAACAGTAAACGAGCGTCTCGTAATCATTCCATTTGCTGAGGATGCAGTAATCTCATCTAATGCATCTGAGTATGGCGTAGCAGCAAATGAAGGCAACAACGTAATGACTTCATCTGACACATGGACATTCCTTACTGAGTTTTCACCAAGAATCGAGCATATCGATAACTGGTACAGAGCCAGATATACAATCATCCCTGCAACAGTTGAAGATGGCGAGATTACTGAAATCAGTTTCATCGTAGCTCCTTAACAGAGCAAAACAAAAATTCAAAAAAGCAGATACCCACACCAAACGGTGTGGGTATTTTTTGTGGATACAAACTCAATCATCCATTAATAAGCTTAACTACTTCATCCATATCAGGCATAGACTTAATTGCACCCTTTTTGGTTGTAACAAGGCTTGCAGCTGCATTAGCAAAGGTAATCATTTGAAGCAGGTTCTCCTCGCTTAAATCATCAAGACCATGCTCTACAATATAACTCAATACTGAGCCACAGAACGTATCTCCGGCTCCTGTTGTATCAACAACATTCTCCTGATAAAAACCAGAAGCCTCTACCCTTTTTCCTTTGTAATAGGCTCTGCTTCCATCCTTACCTAATGTCAGGCAAATAAGCTTAATATCAAACTTATCCTGGAGGAACTTAATTCCTTCATCGTAGTCTTCTAATCCTGATACAAACTGAATTTCGTTATCTGAAATCTTTAATACATCGCAGTAAGAAATTGCCTTAAGCATCTGCTTTCTGGCGTTATCCAAGTTATCCCAGAGAGGCTCTCTTAAATTAGGATCAAGAGAGATAATAAGACCTCGTGACTTCGCAATTTCTAAAGCCTTTAGCGTAGCTTTACGAGCGTCCTCGTGAGTCATGGACAAAGTACCAAAATGGAAAACTTTAGTATCTTCAAACATCTCGTCCTTAATGTCTTCCTCGCAAAGCATCATGTCTGCTCCTGGCTTACGGTAAAAAGAGAAAGATCTGTCACCATCAGGAAGCGTGTGAACGAACGCGAGCGTAGTAGGAATTTCTGGATTTTCCATAAGATACTTACTATCAATTCCAACTGATTCTATAGTCTCACGTAAAGTAACTCCGAACTGGTCCTTACCAACCTTACCAATAAAAGCAGTACTCTTATTAAGTTTTCTAAGCATGGAGAGGACATTACATGGAGCTCCACCAGGGTTAGCCTCAAATAAGGGATTTCCCTGAGAACTAACACCATTTAACGTAAAATCTATAAGCAATTCACCCAAAGCCAAAACATCAGTACTCATAAAGACTCCTTAACCGCTGCAGCAATTGAAACATCAACTCTTGAATATGGGATTAAAGTTGCCTGAAGTGCGTGATAAATATCAGACTTACCTGGCCATACTGTAGTCATAAGCTCGTTATTACTATCAAGCTGATGGAACCAGGATCCATTCACGTGATCAATAACAGTCTTATCAAGATACTCCATAAACTCTGAATACTTTGAAGCGTACTTCTTATCCCCTGTTACTCTATAAAGCACAGCAGAAGTATTAATTGCTTCTGCCAAAGTCCAGTGCATTCTGTCATGAACTACAGGCTTACCCTCCCAGTCAGTTGTATAAACAATTCCAGGAGCGCCATCTGCGCACCAGGCATCAGCGATAGCTCTGTTAAACAAATTCTCAGCAGCATCGATATATTTCTTGATTTCAGCAGAACCAATTTCATACATAGATGTAGCCCACTGTGTAATAAGTCTGCTCCACTCGATGCCGTGACCTGGAGTTGCACCATATGGCTTAAATGGATCATCTGGCTTATCGATATTGCACTCGAGATCAAGGTCCCAGTTAGAAGTAAAATGCTCAGGAATTCTCCAGTTGTTATTAGCTGCCCAGGAAATTACATGCTCAATAATTCTTCCTGCTCTTGTTCTATAAATCTCATTCTTTGTAACGTCAGCTACGCTAAGGAAAGCCTCTACTGTATGCATATTTGCGTTAATGCCTCTATAAGAATCACAGACAGTAAACTCAGTATTCCATGTATCGCAGGATAAGCCTTCCTCGTCATTCCAGAAGCGCTTGTCGTAAAGATCCAAGGCTTCATCCAAGAGTTCCTTTGCACCTGGTCTTCCTGCAAGAATGGAAGAACATGCTGCAAGAATTACGAAAGCATGAGCGTAGCACTGCTTATTTGAAAGAATCTTTCCATCAGAAGTAACTCCTGGATACCATCCACCATTAGTATCGTCGTGAAGTTCCCCTGTAATTCCCTTTAATGCCATATCTATAAGCTCATTACTACCCTCGTGATTAAGAAGGCTTCCGATACTATAAACATGTGCCATACGGCATGTAATCCATGTCTCACGTGGACGCTCTACCCATGGTGTACCATCGTCTCCAAGGTAATAAGAAGATCCATTAGGAGATGGGAACTTATGACCAAACTTTAGTAAGTCATTTGTAAGTTCATTCATAAATGCTTTGTTTTCTTCTGTGTCGATAATATACTTTGAATTCATAATTTTAATCTCCTTTTATCTAATGTCATATACACTTCGAAGTTTTATTCCGTCTAAATTGCCACTTATAACTTCGACTACTTTGGAACCTGCGTTCATATCAAAATAGTTGTCGCTAAGAACTAAATCTTCATTAGAATTTAGTATCTCGACGCTCTTTGCGTATGAATCAGCAAACACCGTTATTTTGTTGCCATTAACCTCATATCGGAGGTTAGGGTTTAAATACTTAAAGTACTTAGGGACAGAAAATATTACTGTACCTTCTGATACTACTTCGCCGTTTATTAGAGCTTCGTAGCTTACATATTCGTTATAGATATCAATATCAGTAAGGTCTTTTTTATTAAGCCAGTAACTGCTTAAGGCACTTACGTTTACTATCGTCTCATCGCTAAATAAAACCCTGGAGGACGAATCTCTAATAAACCATCTGACAGTAATATCCTTTGAATCCAATGTCTCGTTAGAAACACAAAGTTTAATAGATTTATTAAACTCAAAAGGGAGCCTTACAAGCTCGCATCCACTATTAAGAAAGCCCTCTTCCTCACAGGAAATTAATACTGGAGCGAAGAATCGCTTAGCATAGTAATGTAATGCCTTGAGCCTTCCTTCGTAGTCTACGCTGGACCAGGACGCAACAGGCCAGCAGTCATTAAACTGCCAGTATATAGCTCCCATACATCTGTCGTCGTTACGATTTCTTCTGAAGTGCTCAACGCCATATCTTATGGCATCAGCCTGTAGAAGCTGAGACGCATAAATTAAAGTCTCAAACGATGTAGGATACTTATATGTCTGCTGCATGTAGTTCATTATCTTGCCGTTAGCAGAACCGTTCCTCTGGTGCCTCTCCATAATGTAAGAAAAGATATTCATATCCTCTTCACTATCAGTAAAGGTCTCTATCGTTTTCTTAGAAGGAAAAGACTGGAAGCCAAATTCAGATAAATATCTAAAATGAAATTTCCTGTACTCAGAGAAAGGCTTATTTCCATGCCATACATCCCAGTAATGAACATCACCTCTGTTCTCATCCTGAGGTTTATCGAAATTACCACCTGAAGAGGGACTAGCGGGCCAGTAGAAAACCTGCGGCGCATACTTCTTCATAACAAGTGGAAGGATACGCTCATACATAATTAAATAGTCTGTAACTTCGCTGGCTTTCGATACCCAGTTACCTTCAAGTACAAACTGCTCCATCTCGTTATTACCGCACATAAGACCCAGTGAAGCATGGTGACGAAGACGCATTATGTTATCTATAAACTCAGCAGTAATATTCTCTTCG
>JAZUDM010000066.1:0-40683 GCA_045639635.1 Saccharofermentans sp.
AAAAAAGCTTTGAATATAACTAATTATAAAAATTAGCACCGACAGCAAGAAAAAAATCTTAAAACTGTCATAAATGAAGAATTGAAGAACTGAATACAGCTTTGTTTCAGGATTCATTCCCAAAACTTGTAAGAGACTCCCAATTAACGAATTCAACCACTGAAGTCCAAGAACCTGCTTCTGAAAAAAAACCCACATCGTATTACTCCTTTCTGTGATAGAAAATTTTCTATGTGAAAAGTTTTTATATAGCCGATAGTCTCCTATCGGCTTAGTTATTGTTAATCTTTACACGTGTGACAAATACAATCACTTGATGGATGGAATATCACATTCAAATCTTCTGAAAATGCTTCAAGGTATTTTGTATTCAATGAATAATAAGTGTTTTTCCATTCCTTTCTCGAAGTAACAATACCGGCATCTAACAGCACCTTCATATCGTGAGACAAAGTCGGCTGTGTGATATCGAACTTCTCCTGAATAACACATGCACAGAGTTCACCGCATGATAGCATATCAACAATCTGAAGCCTCTTGGGATCAGATATGGCTTTTAGAATCTTTGCTAAATCAGTATACTTCTGCTCCATGCAAACCTCACATAGAAATATTTCTATGTCGAAAATAACATATACAAATTGGTTCGTCAACAGAAAGTTGTAATGATTAAAAAGTTTTTTAGCCAAGGTCTTAGGGTTACACTATTAAGGAAATTCACATCTATGATGAGAGGCAACCGAATGGACAGTGGCTTAATGAAATAGTATTTAATCTACCAATCATCGACAAGGACAGGGTTACTATTAGTTGCGACAATGGAAATCATGTCGAGACAGTATGCTTATTGGCCAAAACATAATTTAAGCAATAAAAAAGCACTGAGCTTTTGAAGTGAAAACTTCGTAAACTCAGTGCCTGATTTTTGTTATTGGAAATTAGTCTCCAATAGATACATCTGTATACAAACCATACTCGTAAATGTTTTCGTTATGATAAATTCTGAAGAAACCGTAACCACAGTTTTCTTCGTGTCTGTACTCTGTATACTCATCAGTAACGTTCTCTAAATATGTGTAGCCATAATCTGCGCTTTCTGCGACACACTGATCGTAATAAGCCTGAGCATTCTCATGAGTGTCAAACTCATAAATGAGCTCCATGGCCATAATGGTGTCGTGCTGGCCATCGAGCCATGCTGCTGAGATGACGTTACTGGCAGGAACATCCTGAGTAACAAGAACATAACCCTGATCAAGGAATTCCTGAACACGGTTTGAAGCAAATGAATTTCTGATTTCATCGATATCACCTGCTGTCTTTGAAACGTATTCAAATTCTACTGCTTCAGTTTCAACAGCCTCAGTTGATGTAGTTGTAGCCTCTGTTACTACAGTTTCAGTTGCCTTTGTTGTTTCAACAGTTGTTGCAGGTGCTTTGGAATTAAGATTTACAATTGCAATAACACCACCTGTAAGAAGAACTGCAGCTGCTGCAATACTACCGATTTTGATTGCCTTATTTGTTGAATTTATTTTCTTTTCTGCCATACGATTTAATACCTCTTTCGAAATTCTTTCCTGAGTCTCTGAAGAGACTTTGAAATCGGCTGGAGAAATAGAATTCACCATAGGCTCTGCCTGTTCTGGTGTGATGTCATTAAATGCACTTTTGATTCTGTTTTCCGTGTTATTCATTAAATTTCTCCATCCTTTCTTTAAGGGTTTCTAATGCCCTTGAGATTCTCTTTGTGACAGTGTTGCTCTTCATGTCTAATGCATTTGCGATATCGGAAACAGATTCATAAAGAAAATATCGTCTGAAAATAATAGTAGTATCAGGTTCACCTAAATCCTTTATAGCATCCATTAGCACTTTCTGTTCTTCTTCCTTTATGGCAATTGCTTCAGGATCGAAAGTAATATCTGTGCCAATTGTTTCTATGTCTGTATCGTTATCTGCGATACAGGAACATATAGCAGATGTCTTTCTGAACTTATCTATGGCTCTTCTATGGGCAATCGTAGCCAGATAGGATTTGATACTGCTTTTTTTGATGTCGATGCTCCTGTAGTTTTTATAAAAATCTATAAAAACATCGGCAACACATTCTTCGATATCCTCTTCGCTGCTTCGAAGTCTTCCTCTTACAATGGTGGTCACATAACCGGTATACGTGTCCATGAGCTCGGTCATTGCTTTCTGAGGATTGAATATCATCAGCCTTAAAAGCTTACTGTCGTTTGATTTCTCGTCGAACATTAAAACTCCTTAAAATTGTAATTTCCCTTAGGCCTTAATGGGCTTACATCTATAGATTCGTAAGCAGCATCTTAAATGTGACACGATGGTTTAATTATTTTTAAAACATTTACGATCAAAGAATACCGCAAGGCCTATACATACAGCCATTGCAATAAGAAACGGTATGGCAATGATGAATGCAAGATCCGGACCAGCACTATATCCGGCATACTTCATACCCCAAACGATGTCGCAGTAAGTATATGCGCAGACACCACACATAACATCTGACAGTAAAACCGCCAAAACCCAAAACAAAACTGATAACTTTTTCATTTAAAAATCTCCTTATTTACGTGAAGTATTTTTAAGGAGTAAACATGCACCGAAGATAATTACAACTACACAAATAACAAGAAAGATACCGTTTCCGTCAATATTAATTGCCGAAGATGCACCAATTCGATCTGAAGCCGGTGGATTAAAGACAGATACGAGTCCCCAAATCAAAAGACAGACAACTCCCAAAACACAGGCAGCAAGTCCAACAATCCATTTCTCGCGACTTCCATCAGCATGAACTTCTACTTTTTCCAGATTATTGGCTTCTTCATCTTTCATCAAATAATCGAGTGAAACATTAAAGTAGTTACTAATAGCAATAAGCTTCTCACTCTCGGGTACGGCAGATCCGGTCTCCCACTTGGATATTGCCTGCCTGGATACATTTAACTTATCGGCAAGCTGCTCCTGAGAGAGGCCTTCCTTCTTACGAAGTGCATATAGTTTATCTGAAACAGCCATATTTTCTCCTTTGCCCGAAAGTCTAGATTCTTGTGTGGTAGAACACTACATATAAGAGCTTGCAATTCCGCAACCCGCAGTTGCAACTACTAAATAACACTCTTGCATTATACTAATAAACGATTAGAAAGATAACTCTACTAAGCGTAGGTAGCAGATTACTATTGTTGGTTTTATTCTGATATCGTAAACATTAATTCATATGGCAACTGGACGTCGGTTAGTTGATCATCGTCCCAGACATGAGGAACTACTTCATCATCGACTACACCGACAACAACAAAATAACGGTTTGTCTATTGTCCAAACTTTAATGTCGACTGGCACATCTATTACTTTCTTGGATATGGCGAAAACTTATATAATTTTGCGAAAACGTACCATTTTATATAAGTTTTTTCATCCTGAATCGCCGATGAATTATATAATTTTGGAACAAACGCGAGATTTATATAAAAGATTTTATATAAATTCGAAGGGCGTGCCATTTTTATATAAGATACTATCCTTCGAGGGTAGTCAGAACTGGTCAAGTCCATATTTGTGTGTAAATTCAAAATACCTGTATAAGGCATTACTATTTAAGCTGCTTCAAGTTCCAAATGTTGTCGAGCTGCAATTTCTTTAAGTCGACTGTTTATTTCTGATTCGATTGTTTTGTATCTCTTTTCAGAATAGATTTTATTTTTTGCATTCTGAGCGTTGTGGTATTCCATTGTCACGGCTCCCATAAGTCTGAATATTGAATCAGCATTAGGGAATACTTGTATTGCATCAGATCTTCGTTTCAACTCGCGATTTAATCTCTCAAGATAGTTGCTGGTTCTAAGCTTTGCTCGTACATCTAAATGTCTTATACACATTATCGTCATTGAATCCCAGAAGCCAGTTTCTAGTTTTTCTGTGGCTATTTTAGCTACATCTTCATAGTCCTCTACAATCTGATTCTTAATTCGTTCAGCTTCGTTAACTGATGTGGCGTTAAACATATTCCTCAGTTCAACCTTTAATCCTTCCTTGTACTTTATCGGAGCAGCATCTACTATATTTCTTTCTAAATGAACCTGGCATCGCTGCCAGGCCGCTTCAGGATAAGCATCTGCTATCGCTTTTCTGATAGATGGATGGGCATCTGATATAACCATCTTCACATCTTTTAACCCTCGCTTTTTAAGACGATTAAAGAATGTAATCCAGGAATAGTTTTCTTCAGTGTCAAATACATCAAATCCAAGTATTTCTCGTGATCCATCGACCTTGAATCCCATAGCAACAAAGAATGCTTTACTCTTTGTTCTGTGATCTTCTCGCACTTTGAAATATGTAGCATCTACCATTACAAATGGAACGCACATGTGTTCCAAGGATCTGTCGTTAAAGGCATTAATATCTGCATCTAATCGTTTACACAGCTCTGATACAGTTGATTTAGAAAAGCTCGTACCACACAATTCTTCAACGACCTTTTCAACCTTTCTGGTGGAAACACCATCTACAACCATTTGAACCATTGTTGCAATGAGACATGCTTCACTTCGTTGATAGTTGTCAAAGATCATTGTGTGGAAAGGTTCGTTTCGATGTCTTGGAACCTTTAATGTTATCTTTCCGATACGTGTGTTTAAACCACGTTCTCTAGTTCCGTTTCTGTAATCGCTACGACCATCAGTTCTTTCGTGTTTTGCAGCACCTAATTGTTCTTCTGATTCTGCTTTCATCAGTTCATTTAGGATTCGTTCAAACAAATATTTAATCGCTGATTCTCTATCTCCTGTTAAAACTTGTAGAACTTCCTGTTCAGATAGTGTAAGATTCACCTGAGCCATTGCTCTTCCTCCTGTACTTTATTTTTGTAGCAAAAAACATTATACAGGTTGAGCAATAGCTCATTTTTAATTTTTTGAATTTACACCATTATATGGACATAACTTCAGAACTTATATAAATCTCTCGGAAATTGTTATTTTATATAAGTTTTTGCGTCTCGGGCTTTCGAAGACTTATATAAAACTAGCGGTAACTACAATTTTATATAAGTTTCTACCTCCAAACCCATTAATTTCTAATTTAGATATCACATCTGTTGAGAAGAAACCTATAATCCAAGGTTTAAACACCTCGATTTCGATGGGGTTAAGAATCAGGCTGGTGCTAATGCAATGGGAATGGCGAGTAAGTCTGGAAGAAGTGCTATATCTACACACATGTCTCAACTGCAATTCAAGTTGACGGACATTTTGAGGAATGATATTCTCTTGGAAAATTTGATTAAACCTGAGATGGTTGTTCTCTTTTCTCGAGCAAAGTAAAGGAGGAACATACTATGTTCTATTATGTTTGGCCACTTGTTCTTGTTGTGTTGTCCAATGTTTTTTATCAGATTTGTGCGAAGTCCGTTCCTGAAGGGATGGATCCGCTGGCATCGCTTACCATCACTTATTTGGTTGGTGCGGTTGTTTCAGTAATACTTTATTATGCGCTGAATAAGAACGCGAATATATTGACTGAATATAGCAAGGTGAACTGGGCTCCATTTGTGCTAGGAATTGTTATTGTTGGTCTGGAAGTAGGTTATATCTACGCATATAAAGCAGGCTGGGCGGTTAGTACAGCTCAGATTGTTCAGGCTGCTGTACTTGCAGTGATTCTGATTTTTGTTGGATATCTGCTTTACAAAGAGTCCATCACATGGAATAAGGTTGTTGGAATCCTTGTCTGCCTCGCCGGGCTTGGACTTATTAATATGAAATAATGCGAATACAAATCAGCAATCTTTAGGAGTGTGCTTTTTTACTTCCCAGGTTGATTTCTTAATAGTGTCGAGAATTTCGTTGCGCTCAGTATCAGCAGAATTCTTTTCAGTAATGGCTGCTTCTAATGCTAATTTAAGTTGTTTGTTAGGACGAAGGATTTTATAAGCCTTCATATCCTTGATTAAATAGTTTGCTGTAATACCTAATACTAACAATATGAGTGCGCCATATACTCCTAATAAAGGCAGACTGTGGCGTATTTCTTCGAATTTAACACATAGAAGAATATAGATTCCTATTACGATAGCAGCAAAAATTCCATAAATAATTGTAAAGGTGAATGGAACATATGGCTTCTCGTGTCTTTCTACTCCTTCTACATTGAGAATAAATTTAGCCACCAATTTGGCTGAAGGTGAACTGGTTCTTCGAACTCTACTACTACTAGGAAATAGCTTTTCTGATTCAGCCTGATTCTTGTGTATTTGTGACTGGAGCATATGAATCTCATACTCTTTAGACTTGGATTTATTAGTCAGATTCATGTAATCCTGACCCATAAAAATCAATTTTTCTGCGATAACAAAATAATCTCTATGTTCTGCCTTACATCTGTTTTTGTAAGCAGTTAAACTTGTCATCTTTGGGGCAAATGTACCCTTTGTCAGTAAGCCTGAAATGTCTGTTAATTTGTTCAGGTTATTTTCACAGAGCATAAGTCCATTAAGCGCGCTAAAGTTATCAGGTTCTTCCTTAAGAATATCTGAATAAATCTTAGTTGCATTATCATATGCGCCCTGGTTACGGAAGTCATCAGCGGACTGGATCTGAGAATTCATAGTTACCCCTTATTCTGTTGAATGAAGCGCGTTTTGCGTGGTCATTCAACAAGTTATTTAATTCCTATTAAATTGTATCATACGATGGCAGTCAGTTTTGCATTTACGTGGTGCAATGATTGAAACATATAATCAGGTTGTAGATTTCATTGATTTTGATAGTTTGAGTATAATTATAGATGATTTGAAATGATAATCCTGATATCTGTTCAGTAATTCCAAACTCACTAGGAGGTTTGAAATGGTATACGAAATTAACGATATGGAGAAAGTAGAGCATCTCTTCTCTGGATGGAAAGAGACTTTAATCTATTCCTGTCTTCAAAAGGTTATGGGTAAGGTCTATGTCGTTGATTTGGAAAACCCTAAATCAGCATTTGCCTTTGTAGGCTGTTTTGGATTTTACGCAGGAGAGCCAAATAGAGAACTTGTGGAAAACAAACCAGAAGGTTTTGTAATTATAACACCTCAAAATGACTCTTGGGCACAGCTCATTGAAGAGTGTTATCCAGAGGCAAATCAAGTTACAAGATATGCAATTAAAAAGGATACTGTCTTTAATAAAAAGGTTTTAACGGAAAATCTTAGTAAGCTTCCTGATGGTTATGAACTAAGAAAGATTGATGCAGAAATCTATGACCAGTGTGTATTAAATCCACAGACAGCAGATTTTGTTTCAGCGTTCAATAGTAAAGAACATTATTTGTCAGTTGGCAGAGGAATAGTTATCTTAAAAGAGGGAAAAGTTGTGGCTGGTGCATCTTCCTATACACGTTATCTGGAAGGTATTGAGATTGAGGTTGATACAGTTGTTGAGGAAAGAAGAAAGCATTTGGCAACAATCGCCTGTTCTGCACTCATTTTGAATTGCCTGGAGGAAGGACTTTATCCTAGCTGGGATGCACAGAATATTAATTCGGTGCATTTGGCAGAGAAGCTTGGATATGAATTTGATCATGAGTATGTGGCTTACGAAGTTGTAAAGTAAGAAAGACTTACTAAATATTTGAGAGGGATATTATGGGAAAGCATGATGTATTAAAAACAAAATCCGGTATTTTTACACTTATCGTTGGATTATTGCTTGCCATCCTGGTTGCAGGAGTTACTTATACAAGTATTGAAATGGCTAACTATAACAAGGAACGCAGTATGCCTGCAATTGCGGTTGCGCCTCATGACGATAGTGGAAATCTTGTTTTAGATAGTGATACTGCTTCTAAGGCTCAGGAACTAAATGAGCAAAGAACTGCTGTACAGAGACGTAATACAGTAATCAGAGTAATCGTTTCTATTCTTGTATTTGCTGTAGTAATGTTTTTTGCCGTTATGGTAGCGTCTGTTTCGGATAAGAAATCTGGAAAGTTATTGACAGGTGTATTCGTTATTCTGTGTCTTTTAATTGCAGGAATTATATTTCTGGTTGGACCTAATCCAATTCATTAATTAAAATTTTTGAAGAATAATAAAGAAGTCATGCCATAAAAAGCATGACTTCTTTTTGTTGATAAGACTATTTATATCTGTGGCAGACTTTCAAAATTTCATAGTACAAAATCAGGTTCGATAGTACTGGTATTTTTGAAAAAATATTGTGAGACCATGCCACATATACTTCTATGAACGCATCTTCAGATAAATTATCTCCTAGTTTAATAAATAATTGTCTTAGTACAAAATCCGCAGTATTTCTAACAAAACTTTCAGTTTGTAAATTCGTATCCATTATTTGGAAAGAGGGAAGTGGAGGATGGCTTTAAAAAGATCGCCATCGATTGATAATTCAAGTTTTCCACCCATAAGCTCTGCCAGATTACTTGCAATGGAAAGACCAAGACCGCTGCCCTCAGTGTTTCTGGAAGAATCGCCACGAACGAATCGCTCTGTTAATTCATCAGCAGAAATATTGAGTGGAGTTGCTGACATATTTTTAAAAGAAATATCAAGTGTGTCGTTTACTTTTGTCATATCAACATAGACTCTTGTGCCAGGCATTGAGTACTTACAAATATTGTTAAGGAGATTATCGATTACTCGCCATAAATAGCGTCCATCAGCATCGATATACTGGTCGCCCATCTCTTCAAAGCCTGAAACAAGTGTGAGATTATTCTTGGTTAATTTATCCTGGAATTCAGCGATAGCCTGATTAACGATCATGGAAGCGTTAACCTTTTCAATATTCATTTCGATATTGCCTGAAGATGCCTTGGAAGCCTCAATCAGGTCTTCGATAAGTTTCTTAAGACGTGAAGACTGGCGATCCAAAACCTCAATATATTCTTTTGTTGTTTCATCAGCCTTATCGCCTTCGTGCTTTGACAACAAATCAACGTAGTTAATGATTGAAGTAAGAGGTGTCTTAATGTCGTGAGAAACGTTAGTAATGAGCTCAGTCTTCATTCGCTCGCTCTTCATTCTCTCTGTAACTGCAACACCGATTCCATCACTAATGTTATTGATTGTAGAAGCGTGCTTCTTAAACTCTGGCATCATTTTTGATGTATCGATATCTGAAGACAAATCTCCTGATGCAATTCTCTTGCTGCCATCCTTGATTTTCTTCCAGTCAGTAACAATCTTGATTATGAGAATAAGTTCAACAGTTTTATAGATAAAAGCTGCAAAAACACCAAGCCCTGAAGTTGCAAATAACATAGCAACAATAATGAGCTGGATGAAAGACAGAATTACTAATCCAATAACTGCCTTAACAGTAATACCAGCGTTATTAGTAAAGATTCCCACAACCTTCTTAATTAATCTTACGATTGAATAGAAGAGTGTAGTCTTAAAAAGCATATGAGCCTTGATTCTTCTTGTGTAATTGATGATTGTAAACAAGAGAATAGTTGTGATAGCGATAGCAATAATAGCTGATAATAAAATTCCACTTATAAGAGGGAAATCAAATGAGCCAAAGCAGCTATCCATGATTATATAAATCACATATGCCAATGCATCGCAAATTAAAACTACACCAGCAACATGAATGATTAAAGGAATTCTCTCAAAGATAGTAATCTTAGAATCTGTTCCGGCAATAAGAGAAGCCATCGAAAGAATTATTACGATAAGTGAAATGATAAAAACAGGAATAGAAGCAGAAATCAATGTGCTTAAAGCATCTGCATAGAAGTGAGCATCCTCCATAAGCTTAAAGCCAGTTGGATCTGCAGAAGAATCAATCTCGAAATAAATAATTACGTTATTTTCATTATGGTGAGACATATCCTCTGAATATGTGTATGGGTTGCCAAAAAGGTTCTCGAGATCATAAATATGGTGCATAGTCTCACCACTAATGATGATACCTCTTGCTATATGCTTCTCGTTAATTCTCTGTGCGTAAGCGCTATATGGAAGGTTTGTAAGATCCATTTCTCTTGTTTCAAAGATTACTTCAGTATTCTCTGTATTAATAGTTCCATTCTCGTAGTTGAAAGGATCATTTGAGCACAAAATAGTGTAATCCATGAAAGGATAGTTAAGTGGCTCGTATGTAGGAAGTTCCTCAGGATTTTCCCTGTTATACTTAATTGAGCCTGCGATATCGCTGGCATATGCCTGACCAGCCAAAGCATACAAATCGGCTCTTAAAGCAGTTTCAGAATAGTCTCCTGTTCCAACGAAAAATAAGCCAACAAAAGACAGTAAAGTACAAATTATTGAAATAACTGCAAGTACAAAAGAAATAATTCGTACAGGCAATTTTCTAATAAACGAACGCATAAATCAGTTATCCTCCATCATGTACCCGTGGCCCCAAACGACCTTAATGTATCGTGGGTTTGCAGGGTCGATCTCAATCTTTTCGCGAAGATGTCTTATGTGAACTGCAACAGTATTATCATTTACTACTACATCATCCTGCCAGACATCTGTATAGATCTTTGCTGGAGATAAAACCTGATTACGGTGAGTAAGGAAGAGGAACAATAATTTATATTCAGTTTTAGTAAGATTTATAACCTCACCATCAAGAGTAACCTTCTTTGTATTATCGTTAAGTTCGATACCCTTAAACTGAATTACATTGTCACCTGTTTCTTTTCTGACTTCGCCACCAAACTGCTGATATCTTCTAAGCTGAGACTTAACTCGTGCCAAAAGTTCAATAGGATTAAATGGCTTTGTTACATAATCATCTGCTCCAACATTGAGACCTAAGATTTTGTCTGTATCTTCGCTTTTTGCTGAAAGAAAAATTACAGGTACATTAGATGTTTCTCTGATTTTTGAAAGAGTAGTAATTCCGTCCAATCCTGGCATCATGATGTCAAGAAGAACGAGATCTATTGCTTTGCTTCTGATGTTTTCCAAAGCCTCAAGGCCGTTATAAACAGGAACTACTTCATATCCTTCACTTTTAAGATAAATCTCAAGTGCTGATACAATATCCTTCTCATCATCGCAAACTAGAACTGTACTCATTTTTCCTCCAACGCTTAGACGTCTATAATCAATTGATGGTAATATTTTAATATTCTGATTCTTAATTACTCCTGGATAAAATTCTTAAGATTTAATTAAAATCTGAATTTTTTCGAAGTTCTGCACACAAAATTATACCAATTTTCCGCTGAAGTTTACCCTTTCCCTTGACTTTAGATGTCGCGCGATATAAAAGGTATAGGGTATAGAGGCGTACTAAAGGGGATTAATTATGGCAGGTATGGGTGGCGGACGTAATTCTTTAGGTCCCAGAGGATTTCTTACAGAGGAAGAAAAGCAGAACGTTCCTAAGGTAACAAAGGAATTATTATTAAGAATTCTTTCTTACATGAAGCCTTATAAGCTTCAGTTTATTTTTGTATTCGTTGCGATTTTGTTATCAGCAACAGTTGGATTATTTCCATCTATTATCACAGGTAAAATTGTTGACCAGGCTCTTGTAGGCGAAGACTTAAAGTTATTAATAGAGCTTCTCTTAATTGCTTTTGTAACTTTATTTATAAGCCAGGTTATTGGCGTTCTTGAAAGTTATATTAATTCATGGATTTCCCAGCGAATTATTTTCGACATGAAGAATCAGATGTATAAGCATCTACAGTATATGCCACACGCTTTTTTCACTACAGAAAAGCAGGGCGACATCATCACAAGAATGAATACTGATATTAGTGGTGTAAGTACTGTCATCAGCGGCACACTTTCAAGCATCGTAAGTAATGTTGCTGTAGTTATTACTACTCTTGTTGCTCTTTTCTCCATGGACTGGAAGCTCGCTTTTGTTGGTATTGCGATTATTCCTCTTCTCATAATTCCTACAAAGAGCGCAGGCAAAAAGAGATGGGAATTATTGTCCGAAAGCCAGGAGCGTAATGACGAGCTTAATCAGGTAATTAATGAGACATTATCTGTAAGCGGTTCAATGCTTGTTAAGATCTTTACAAGAGAAGAGCAGGAATACCAAAGATTCGTAGAAGTAAATGAAGAAGCAACTGAAT
This sequence comes from Saccharofermentans sp., assembly GCA_045639635.1. GTDB lineage: Bacteria > Bacillota > Clostridia > Saccharofermentanales > Saccharofermentanaceae > Saccharofermentans. The sequence goes on from JAZUDM010000066.1 coordinate 12,091, forward strand.
ATGCACTTAAGGAGAGACGTTCCGGTAAGCTCTTTATGGTTGTTATGGGAATGTTTAGCCAGGTAGGTCCACTTCTTATTTACTTTGTAGGTGGTTTATTAATTATTAAGAAGATTGATCCTACTCTTACAGTTGGTGCCATTACTGCCACTGTAGCGCTTATCAACAGACTTTATAGACCAGTTGAATCCCTTCTTAATATTCAGGTGGACTTTACAAGATCTCTTGCTTTGTTTACAAGAATCTTCGATTATTTTGACAGGGAAAACCCAATCGTTAATCCTAAGGATGGCCAAAAGCCTGATGTTGATATGCAGCCAATCGTATATGACCATGTAGCATTCAGCTATTCTGATGAGAAGGAACTTCTGACTGATATTAACTTTGAGGTTCCAGGCGGAAAGATGTATGCGATTGTAGGTCCATCAGGTTCTGGTAAATCAACAATCGTTAATCTCGTTCCACGTCTTTACGATGTTGTCGCAGGCAGCGTTAAAATCGCCGGTGTAGATGTACGTGATTTCGATATGAAGTACTTAAGAAGTCAGATTGGTGTGGTTACGCAGGAAACTTATTTATTTAACGGCACAATTCTTGATAACCTTCGTTATGCGAAAGAAAATGCCACAATAGATGAGATTGAGGAAGCATGTAAAATTGCCAATATCCATGACTTCATTATGAACCAGCCAAAGGGTTATAAGACTCAGGTTGGTAACAGAGGTCTTAAGTTATCAGGTGGTGAGAAGCAGAGACTTTCTATTGCCCGTGTGCTTTTGAAGAATCCAAAGATTCTTATTCTCGACGAGGCAACAAGTGCTCTTGATTCTATTTCGGAGAATGCAATTCAGGGTGCTTTGGAAGCTATGATGGCAGGACGCACAAGCATTGTAATTGCCCACAGACTTTCGACTATTCTCAAGGCAGATTCTATTCTTGTAGTTAAGGATGGAGTTATAGCAGAGCAGGGAACTCATGAGGAACTCTTAGCGCTTGGCGGTACTTACAGAATGCTTTATGAGACTCAGTTCAGACAGGCTATCGACAGTGAGAAGGAAAATGAAGACCCAATCAACATTAAGGGCTTCTCAAGTAAGTACGAAGTTAAAAGAATTACTGAATCAGACATCACTGACGTTTATAGACTTTGTAAAACTAACAGACGTTTCTATCGCTATATGGGACGAGTTCCTACTAAGGGAAGTCTTACTGAAATTATAAGTGAGGTACCAGAAGGATTGTCTCCTACTAATAAAATCTTTATCGGCTTCTACGATGACGATAGTCTTATTGCAGTTGCAGATCTTATCCTCGGATACCCAGAAAGCGATGATGTATTCATTGGCTGGTTTGTAGTAGATGGCTATTTACAGGGTCAGGGAATTGGAACCCAGATTTTTGCTGACATGAGAGCTAACCTTAAGGCAATGGGATACGATTATATCTCCCTTGGCTGCGCAAAGGAAAACGAAGTTGCAATGAAGTTCTGGGAGTCTTTAGGATTTGAACATACAGGCGATGAATTTATTAGCGGAAAGCATGTAGTCAGAGCGCTCGCCAGAGAGATTTAATTTGTTTAGAACTTAATTAAGGAATACCCAATCAGATTTAATTTCTGATTGGGTATTTTTAATTTCCTAAATTAGTGAATAATATTGGTTGACACACAATACTATACGCCATATAATATGCAACATGATACAGTATCAAACAGAACGGAGGTAGACTATGGTATTTCAGTTAGGATCAGCACTCCTCGATGCCTGTGTGCTTGGTGTATTAACCGAAGGGGACGCCTATGGCTATACATTAACTCAGCAGGTCAGAGAGGTAATTGATATTTCTGAATCAACACTCTATCCAGTACTTAGAAGATTACAGAAAGATGGTTTGCTTGAAACTTACGATGAACCTTATCAGGGCCGTAACAGAAGATATTACAGAATTACGGAAGATGGAAAAGCAAAATTTCAGTTCTATAGTAACGAATGGAAAGAGTTCAGAAATTCAATCAACGGATTATTGGAGAAAGAGTAACAGAGGATAAATTTATGAATAAGACTGAGTATTTAAATGAATTACGTAAATACTTAAAAAGAGTTCCTAAGCAGGATTTAGATGATGCTCTTGAATACTATGAGGAGTATTTCGAAGAGGCTGGCGAAGAGAACGAGCAGAAGATTATCGAAGAACTCGGAACACCTAAGGATCTTGCAAAGAAGATTATTATCGAGTGTGTAGATAAGAACTTCAGTGAGGATTATGAGGAGAAGGCACTTTCAACAGAGGTTGTTAGTAGCGAGAACAAGGAAGAGAAGAAAGGCCTTTCACCTTGGCTTATTCTCGCAGCGATTTTCGCACTTCCATTTTCACCAATTGTACTTGCGCTTCTTATCGTTTTACTTACGGTTGTCTTTGCAATTGTAGTTACAATTATTTCCCTTATTTTATCATTTGGATTAACTGCAATCGCTGGACTGGTTTCAGCAATTTGTGCAATCGTCATTGCTTTTGTAAACCCAACAGGTGGCCTTATGATGTTTGGCGTAAGTTTGGCAACTGCAGCAATCGGAGCAATATTTTTCGCACTTACATTCACACTTTTCGATTTGCTTATTAGGGCGCTTACAAAGGCTGGAAGCAAGTTAGTACATAAGAAGGCAGGGGCAAAGTCATGAGAAATTGGATTAAAGTTTTATTAAAAATTTCAGCAATTGTACTTGTAGTGGGAATTGCACTTGGCGCACTTGGATTTTTCCTTAGAAAGGGTGAATCATTCAGTGTTACTTTTGAGAATGGTAAGCTCGTTTCCCGTGAAGGTAACGACATGCGCGTAACACTTCCAAAGACAACACTTGATAGTTTTGACGTAGCAGAAATTAATGTAGCTTATGCAGACATAGAGTTTGTTGCAACAGAAGACGAGTACGCAATTGAGTATGAATTACGTGGTAAGGAGCCAGAGTACGCGGTAATCAATGGAAAACTCACATTTACTCAGCCTGCTGAAGACAGAAATGGAGTGAATTTTGATTTCAATGCTTTCTCAAGTGGTAAGGGAGTAATTATTTACGCTCCAGCTGATAAGTTGTCTTCAATTATTATCAGCAGCAGCTACGGTGATGTAGTTCTTGGCGGTTTTGATGTAACTACAGTTGATCTTGATTTAGACTATGGCGATGTTCAGCTCTCAAATCTTAATGTTGATGGTCTTTTAAAGATTGACAGTAGCTATGGCGATGTAATTGAGACAGGCTGTACTTTTATGAATATTGAAGCTTCACTTAGTTATGGTGATGTTGAGTTTACAGATGTAGCAATTAACGGAAATGCAAATTTCAATGCTTCATCTGGTGATATCGAAATCAATCTCACAAACGGTGCAGTATCTTATAGTCTTGACACAAACTGTGGTGATATTTCAATTAATGGACAGGAAGTAAGCGATGGAGTTGAGCAGTCAGCAAGTGCAACTTTCGATTCAGTAGGTTATATCGTAGCTTCTGATAATTACGGTGACATCAGTATCAATTACTAATTATGGCTACAAGGAGAAAGAAATTTGAGCAAAGGAAAAGTAATTGGAGGATCAGTTCTTTCAATACTGGCTTTGGTTGTAGCACAAATATTAGCAGAACTTCTGGCAAGTGCATTTCTTTTGGTAGCACTTCCAGAAGCAATCTGTAATATCATTGCAGGAATCCTTTATGTAGTACTTGCTTTCTTTCTACTGAGATTAGTATTAGAAAAAGCATTAAAGCTTTCTTTAAAGGATTTGGGAATTACAAAACCAGGAATAAAGCCAGTATGGGTGGCTACAGCGTTCCTGTTACCAGCAGTAGTAAAACTTATATATCTTCTTATTTTTAAGGGTACATATGTATCTTCAGATATGGATACAAGTACTATGTTGGTCAGACTTTCTGCCGGCATAATGTTTAGCGGATTTGGTGCAGGAATAGTTGAAGAGATGGTCTTTAGAGGCGTTATATTTAACCTTTTAAAGAAGTGGAATACAAAAGTAGCAGTAATCCTTCCATCTTTGTTATTTGGATTAGTTCATATTATTGGAATGGATTTTAGTATTGGCAGTTGCCTTCTTGTTATTATTGCAGGAACTATGGTTGGCGTAATGTTTTCCGTGATTGCAATTGAAAGTGGATCCATTTGGAATGGTGCGTTGGTACATACACTTTGGAATATAATTATTATCGGTGGCGGATTAGCTATTGGTGAGGCAGCAGATGAATATTCTGCTATGACATACGTTCTTACTTCAAAGTTATTTGCTGTTACAGGCGGTGAGTTTGGAATCGAATCTTCAGCTATAGCAGTAATTGGTTATACGCTTGTTACCTGTCTTGCTATTGCCCTGATTAAGAAAAAGAGTTTGAAGAAATAAAGCAAAATAAAGGCCCACACTTAATAGTGCGGGCCTTGTTCATGTAACAAAACTGAATTAAATAGAAATAGAAGTGATTACAAGAATTGCACCAAGAACGATAGAAGCAATACCATAAAGAAGGTTTGTCTTATCGCCAGCGATATCAACATACTTTGTATTCTTTGGCTCAAAGATAACAGTTACAAGATCACCAATGCTATGATCAAACTTATTTGGCTTCTTAGGAGTTGAGCTTGTCAAAACGTACTCAGTACCATCGTGTGTGAACTTGAACTTAGGATAAGTAGCTCCGTTCTCTTCAGCAAATTCAATAAACTCTGCATCAATTCTAATTCCATTCTTTGATGCCATGATTGACTTAAAGATAAGTACAAATCCAGCGATTACGAGTAAAACACCAAGGATTAACCACATAAATAATTCCTCCAAAAACATAAATCAACGCTCTGATAATAAGATAATTAACGTATATATGCAATAAAAAGGATGCTCAATATGAGCATCCTTAAATAAATCTTAAACTTTGAAAGCTTTATCAGAAGTTAGCCTTGATAAAAGTCTTGATACCTTCTGCGGCTCTCTCCTCATCCTCACCGATTACGTTAACTGTAATCTTATCGCCCTTCTTAAGTGCAAGGCTCATAACCTGGAGAAGCTTTGTTGCCTCAGCAGACTTATCGTCCTTAGAGATGAAAATCTTACTCATGTATTTCTCAGCAGCAGAAGAAAGCTGACCTGCAGGCTTAACGTGAACGCCGATTTCTGACTTGATTGTATATTTAAAACTCTTCATAAAATCCTCCTAATTGCCACCTTTAGAAATTATATCACGGGAATCTTTAGAGTAAAATCAAAATAAAGGTTATACTATTAACAAAAAATGAATATTGAGAGGAAAGTATGGCGGATAGCATTTCTTTAGATGTTAAGGGACTTAATATGTCTTATAAGAAGCACACTATTTTTAGCGATGCTGATTTAACTTTATCAGGTGGCGACGTTGTTGCTCTCGTTGGTAAAAATGGTTGTGGTAAATCTACTTTTCTTAATGTTCTCGCGGGTCTTTTAAAGGCTGATGGAGGAACAATTACTATCAGAGTAAACGAGGAAGAAATTCCTATTAATCGTTTCCAGGAATATGTATCTTACGTGCCTCAGAATAATTATCTTATGGAGAGTTTAAGCTGCTACGATAATCTCCTTTTCTGGTATCAGGGAGATAAGGCAAAGCTTAAAAAGGATATCGAGAGTGGCTTTATTAAGGAGCTTGGAATTGATTCTTATATCAATAAGCGTATTAGTAAACTTTCAGGTGGTATGAAGAAGCGCGTTGCTATTGCATGCGGACTTGCAAGTAATCCAAAGGTTCTTCTTCTGGATGAGGTAAATGCGTCCCTTGATATCATGTGTAAGCTTCAGATTCAAAAGCTTATCGCAAGCTATGCTTCAAAGGGAAATATCGTAATTCTTGTTACACATGAAGAGGGAGATCTTGATGTTTGTAACAAGACTTATCTTGTTGAAAATCTGAAGTTCAACAAAGTTGAATGCAACTCACTTAAGGAGCTTTTTGTAGGGGAATCATGAGAAAGAATTATCGCAGAGAATTCTATAAACTCTTCTATAAAAGAAGCCTTCTTGATGTTCCAAAGATTATTGGAATTATGCTTATCGTCGCTATTTTTAGTTCTCTTGTAATTCTTGGAATCAGTTCTTTTTATAGCGAAGAGGAAGAGAAAATTAATGTTGCCTATGTATACGAGGACGAAGAAATGTGGTTCAAGGTCGGCCTTAAAAACATGGGTAGAAGCGTTAACTGTAATTTTAAAAAGTATAGCGAAAGGGCAGCTTTAAGGGCCCTTGAAAACCACGAAGTTGTTGCTGTACTTATTGTTAACGACGAAGACGGTGAGGAGTTTAACAGTAACTTTCCAATCAGTTCAATCAAGTTCATTCATTACGATGAAGAGGACTTTATTAACCTTGCCTTTGATGATGTAGTTCATGCTGCGATTATGGATTTTGTTGTATTGAACTTAAATAGTGATGTTGTAAGAACTACAGAGAGTGAGTATAACAGAAGCGATTTATATGATCTGGAAGAAGACCTGCTTCAGTATCTTATGCATCGTAATAACTACTATGAGCGAGTGCAGTTTTATGATTCCGGTGATATTCCTCTTAAGGAATTCTACCTTGGTAATGCAGTTACAATTATTGTGTTATTAAGTAGCGCAGTAATCCTTGGATTTATGAAGAACGAAGATACTGCTTTTGTAACTTTCGCAAAGCGAAGTGGTATCAGAAGTATCGATGTATTTATCGCAAGATATATGCCAACATTTCTTGTGTTTTTAATTCTCGTTTTATTAACTTCAGTAATTTACCAGGTAAAGGTATTTAAGAAAGTTATGCCTGTGACTCTGGTTGGAATAGTAGTTGCAACTATTTTCCTCTTTGCGATTACTATCCTTATCCATGAACTGATTTCAGATAAGATTGCTTCAACTCTTATCTCAATTGCTGCTTCAGTTATTCTTATGTTTATGTCAGGAAATATTATTCCACTCGCATTCCTTCCTGACAGAATTGGCGTAATCAGTGACTTTATTCCAACAAAATATGCATCAAGACTTTTGGGTCAGATGTTCTATGGTCAGGCGCACTATAAGACTTTGGGAGTTTCGGTAATTATTACTATCGTTCTTCTTGCTGTTTCTTACGGAGTATTTTATGTAAGGGGGTTAAACGATGCTAAAAACAATTAACTCCTGGATTTATATTATTGCCAAGAAGTCTATAGTAAACAGAAGTTTCCTGATTCTCTTAATCATTATTCCGCTTCTTTGCTTTGGTCTTGGTAAAGCTAATCTTTCGAAGGCCAATGACGAGGCTCCGCTTATTTATCTTTATGTTGATTCAGACGATGAGACAGCGAATATCATTATCGATAATCTTGAAGGCGAGAGGGATGGTTATACCTTTGAGCGCGTGGATTCTTATGATGATCTTGTACACGATGTAAGACACCATAAAGCACTTTGTGGTTTTGTTTTCGCGGATGATTTAACAGAGAGAATTATTGACGGCAAGATTAAAGATAATATTACTATCGTTCAGCGAGTAGGAAGTATCAGATCTGATATTGTTACTGAGCTTGTATTTAGTGCTTACTATAAAGAGTATGCTCGTGTTTATACGCCGGTTTATATGAATCTTGGTGAGGATTCTGAATTCTCAAACCAGTATAACGATATTCTTGGCGAGATGATGTTTAATTATTCTATTGAGACTTTGGAAGCAGAAGAATCAGTAAATCCTGCAACCAGCTTCATAAGAAGTGCCATCGCCATTTTGATGTGCCTTATGGCAATGCTTTTGAATGTTGAATTTATTAATGATTCACGTAATGGAATCTTTTATCCAGTTAAGAAGGATAAAAGAATTTACTTTAGAATTTTGTATTTCATGATTCCGCTTCTTATGGTGACTCCGTTTGCTTTCCTTGGAATTATTCTTGGAAATGTAATGAAGTCAGTTTTATACGAAGTAGGAAAGCTTTTGCTTTATGTAGGTCTTTTGACACTTATTAGCTTTGGTTTAAGTTACGTAATTAAAAGCAGAAAACTCATCGTGGCAGCAATCCCGATTCTTACTATTATTTACCTTGTAGTATTGCCTGTATTTGTTGATTTGAGCAAATTCATTGCATTTATAAAGGTACTTAAATATCTCTGCCCACCATTCTATTATTTATAAATATGTATCCCGTCATAGAATGTTAATATTGTTTAGGTATAATTAGTATTATTTTTTAGCGAGGCGTTAGAAATGAACGTTAATGATGTAAAGACATATAACACAGTAAAGGAATTAATTCTTGAAGCAATTTCTACATATAAGAACGATGTTGCTTTCTGTGTTAAGACAAAACCAGGAAAGAATCCTGAATATAGAGATTATACTTACGGTGAGTTCTACGATAACGTAAATTCAATCGGTACAGCATTTTATAGCAGAGGCCTTAAGGGCAAGAGAATTGCAATTATTGGACGTAACCAGTATCACTGGGTTGTAACTCATCTTGCATGCCTTGTTGGTGGCATCGTATCTGTACCAATCGATAAGGAGCTTCCATTAGGTGAGATGGAGGATTCTCTTGTTCGTGCTGAAGTAGATGCAGTTATGTTCGATAGCAAGTACATCGAGAATATCGAGGCAATTAAGAAGAACGGTAAGACTACAATCAAGGAGTATTACTGCATGAACGATAAGTCACTTGATATTATCGATTCAGATGCAGAGTCACTTATCGCTGAAGGAAAGAAGCTCATCGAGGAAGGCAACAGGGATTTTATTAACTACGAGACAGATCCTTCTTCCATGGCAATTCTTCTTTTTACTTCTGGTACAACATCCAAGTCCAAGGCAGTTATGCTTAGTAACCACGGCCTTGCAATTAATGTAAGTGACCTTCTTTACTACGAAGTATTTGAGGAGCACTGTACTAATATTGCGTTCCTTCCATACCACCATATTCTTGGTTCTACAGGAATGCTTTTCTGTATCGCGGATGGTATGCGTACAGTATTCTCAGATGGTATCAGATATATTAAGCAGAATCTTTCTGAGTATCATGTAACTTTCTTCCTTGGTGTTCCTGCACTTATCGATAAGATGTATGACCAGGTTGAGCGTGGTATTGAAAAGCAGGGCAAGACAAAGACTGTTGCTTTCGCGAAGAAGCTTTCTAATTTCCTTATGTTCTTCCATATCGATATCAGACGTAAGCTCTTTAAGGATATTATCGCTCAGCTCGGTGGTGAGCTTCACTATATTATTTCAGGTGGTGCTCCACTTAGTGCCCGTGTTGCTCATGGTTTCCACGAGCTTGGTATTGAGATTTATCAGGGCTATGGACTTACAGAGACATCTCCTGTTCTTGTTGCGGAAAATAAAGATCACGTAAGACCAGGTTCTATTGGTGTTGCTATTCCTCATGTAACAGCTGAGATGAAGGATAAGGACGACGAGGGTATCGGAGAGCTTTGCGTTAAGGCTCCAAATGTTATGCTCGGCTACTACAAGAACCCTGAACTTACAGCAGAAGTAATAGATAAGGACGGCTGGTTCCATACTGGTGATTTGGGCTATATGGATAAGGATGGCTACATCTTCCTTACAGGCCGTAAGAAGGACATGATTGTCTTAAAGAATGGTAAGAAGGCATTCCCAGAAGAAATCGAAATGCTTATGAATAAGATCCCAGGCGTTCTCGACAGCTTCGTCTACGGTGAGCCAATCGATGGCGATTTTGCAGATCTTAAGATTGCAATGGAAATCCAGTACGATCCTAAGGAATGTGCTACACAGTATGGTGAGATTTCAGAGGAAGAGCTTCGTGAAGTTATCTGGAAGCAGGTTAAGGAGATTAACCAGACAATTCCACACTATAAGCGTGTAACTGATTTGCTTCTTACTAAGGATGAGTTTATTAAGACTACTTCCCTTAAGACAAAGCGTAAGGAAGAACTTAACAAAGTATTGAAGGTAAAGGGACTTATCTAAGTAATATGTTTGATTTAGAGCATCTAAAAAAGACTTATTTTAAGATGGCGATGCCAGTTGTATTTGGCCTCGTCATCACTCTCATTTATAACCTTGTTGATACATGGTTTATTGCAAAAACTAACGACGTTAATCTTATCGCCGGAGTTTCACTTTGTAGTCCTATTTTTACTACACTTATGGCCTTCGGAAATATTTACGGTCAGGGTGGAAGTTCACTTATTTCAAGACTTCTTGGTAAAAAGGACAGGGACTCAATTAAGCGTGTAAGTTCTTTTTGCTTTTACCTCGCAATTATCACAGGCCTTGTAATTACAGCGTTGATGCTTTTATTCAGCAATCAGTTTTTGCATTTACTTGGAGCAGACAGTTTAACAATTGAACATGCTAAGTCTTATTACACTGTAATGGCAATTGGTGCACCTGTTGTAGTACTGACATTCATTCACTCTAATCTTATTAGATGTGAGGGAATGTCATTTACTTCAATGCTTGGTTCTCTTATGGGTTCAATTTTAAATATTATTCTTGATCCTGTTCTTATCTTTAACTGCAATATGGGTGCTATGGGTGCTGCCCTAGCAACAATTCTCGGATATATTCTTACAGATGTTTTCCTTTTGATTGTTGTTTTAAGAAAGAGTGAGAACTTAGGGGTTGATGCCAGAAACTTTAAGGTAAGTGGTGAAGAGCTCTGGCAGATTTTAGGTGTTGGTGTAACAGCTGCAATTACAAACATTATGTCCAGTATCTGCGTAATTCTTGTAAACCGTATGCTTTTGCCATTTGGCCAGAACTATATCGCATCCATGGGAATGGTTCTACGTGTTAACATGATCGCCCAGCTTGTATTAACTGGTTTTGCTTTCGGAGGCGTTCCAATCTTTGGATTTATCTTTGGCTCAGGTAACAAGGCAAAGCTCAATGAGCTTATTCGTTTCTGTATTGCTTTCTTAGGTGGATTATCTTTGGCATTAACAGCAGCTTTGTTCTTTGGATCAAACCAGATTATGAGAGTATTTACTACAGATTCTACACTTCTTGAGATTTCTGGTCCGATGCTCAGGCTCCAGGTTCTTGGAACAGTATTTGTTTCAGTAGTTCTTCTTACAACAGTATTATTCCAGGCAACAGGTAAAGTTATTCAGGCTTTTGTTATGTCAGTAAGCCGTCAGGGTGTAGTTTTTATTATTGTGATTCTGATTTTAAGAAAAAGTCTTGGTTATACTGGAATAATTAGCAGTCAGGCTATAGCTGATATTATTAGTGCTGTTATTGGTCTTGGACTTTACTATTTTACTTTTGCCAAAAGCACAAACAGAAGTGGAGATATTTCTAATGAAGCGTGAGTTTGAAATCAGAACAGAGCGACTTACAATTGTACCTCTTGGTTTAAAATATCTTGAAACCTGCCACGAGTATGCATGCGACCCTGAAAACACAAAGTATATGCTCCATCTTCCTTCTGACAGCATCGAAGGAACTGCTGAATTTTTGAAGGCCTGCGAAGAAATGTGGAATGACGATAATGACCCTGAATATGAGTGCGCAGTTTTACTTGATGGTGTGCATGTTGGTGGCATCAGCATTTATCTTGATGGTGATTCAGGTGAACTTGGCTGGATAATAAATAAAAAGTACTGGGGTAATGGATATATCCCGGAGGCAGCAGCAGCTTTTCGAGATTATGCCATTAATAATCTTGGAGTTCGTCATCTGATTGCACACTGCGATGCAGAGAATGTCGGTTCTTACAGAGTAATGGAAAAGATTGGCATGAAGTTCGTTGAAAAGTATCCAGGCAGACGCAACAAACTGACCCCACCAGGTGAGGATAGATACGAACTTCTTTACAAGCTGGATGTTTAATCTATAAGATCGTTCTGGAATCTGGATAAGTGCTCGAACGGCAGGATTAATCGGCCTCTATAAAGTCCGCATCCATCGTTAACGAGAACATTACTTACAGCGCCAAACATATTAACGTCAACGTCCTTAAGGTTAATTGAATGGAGAAGGACAAGTCTGTCGTAAGCCTCATCGAAGAATGGACATTCTCCGTAAGGGATTTCCTCACGTCTTGATCTTTCAGTCTCCTGACGCTTCTCGTATCCTAAGTGATTTGCTTCACCAATCTCAGCAAAATCGTCCATGGACTTTGTTCTGAGCTGAACCTCAACGTAACTTCTTGAGATGTTATCGTAGAGCGTAATATGCAAAGACTGATATCCAACAGGATTAGGATTCATGATGTAGTCTCTAAAGTAAGGTCTATAGTTTTCTTTCAAAAGCTCTGAGTGCTTTGCGCCCTCTCTTTCGGAAACCTGTACAGAGAATCCGCGCTCCTCAAGGAACTCAGGGAGAATATTTGCAATCTCGTAAAGATACTTAAGCTCGATTTCATTTCTGTCCTCGCCAGGATTAATGTGGCACTTAGGCATGGAAATTACGATTCTGTAGGCAATAAGATCTCTAAAGCAGCTGAGCTTCTGCTTAAGATCGATTACAGAAGGGAACTCGTTTGTTCTTTTGTAGTAATCGTGGATATAGTCAACGATATAGCCGTTAAACTTCTCTTCAGACCTGATCAGGGATTTGATTCTGCCCTTAAAAGTAAAAGCGAGGTAAGGATATTCCTTTGCCATAAGCTTATAGAGTTCACGAATTCTCTGAGACTGGGATGTAAGGAACTCGTTATGCTCAAGAAGATCAATCTGCTGAAGAAGGAAGTTACAATGAACCATATCGATTGCATCGTGAGACTTCAAAGATTCTTCTCTTAAAGCAGCAGAATACTTCTGCAAAATTTTAAGTACAGTATCACCTGAATAAAGGTAGTCATTAAGCGTAATCATAAACATTCACATCTTTCACATATTAAAAAGGGCGCACTACACGAATAGTGTAGAACGCCGTTGTTCTTTATTTATCATACTCATTTCATCTGTTATAATCAATTAGATTTGATAAGAGGTTAAAAATGAGCAAAAAAGCAGTAAATACAGCTACTAATAATAGTAATCGTGTTGCTTCTTGGGATAACATCAAGGGCATTTTGATTCTGCTTGTTGTTTTTGCCCATTTCCTTTTTGCATTTAATACCAAGTTTGTTATTTCAGGAATCCTCCTTCTTATTTATGCATTCCATATGCCTGCCTTTATTTTTGTATCAGGCTATTTTGGAGCAAAGAAGGCGTCCCCATTAGGCATCGCCAAACTTGTTTTCGCATATATTATCTTTAACGGTACTATGTCACTAATGTTTGGTTATACAAACTTCTTAAATCCGATTCATTCTTACTGGTATATTCTTGCCCTTATCATGTGGCGATTAACTGCAGATAAAGTAAATAAAATTAAGTTCGCAGTCCCTGTAACAATTATCGCAGGCCTTCTTGTAGGCATTGTAGCAAAGGTAGATAACACATTGGCTTTGGCAAGGTTCATTGCTTTCTATCCATTCTATATTGCAGGCTTTAAGTTCGCTTCTTACGAGAAAAAGGAAGAAGTAATGAAGGAGCTTAAGTCTCTTAAGGGCGTTCTTTCCCTGTTTGCAGGAATCGTTGGTGCGTTTGTATTAATGACACGCCTGAGACTTAACCTTAGTAACACAATGATGGTAGCTTATACTAACCCTCAGGACATTCTTATTCGCTTTGCTCTTTATGGGGTTGCAGCATGTTTCATTATCGCTTTGCTTGGTCTTGCACCAACAAAGAAGGTTCCATTAATTACTTCAATCGGACGTAATTCTTTAGCTATTTTCCTTGTCCACAGAGTTATTACTTTGTATGCAGAGAAATTTTTCTCTGGCATGGACGAGCTTTTAATTATTGGAGTTTCTTTTGTATTTACATTAATTCTTGTAGCAGCATTCGGAAACGACTATGTTGCAGGCATCATTAATCGCTACTTGGAGCGTGGAGGAAACATTCTTTTAAACTGCAAGGAGTACTTTTCCAGGGACTGGAAGCATCTTCTTACAGGTGTTTCTGCAATTCTTGTGCTCCTTTGTTTTGTTGTTGATTCTGTATTCTCTTTCCTTATCGAAAGAGGTGCGATTACTTCTAACGACTTAAATAATGTACCAGCAGAAGCTGCTCCACTTGAGCTTGTTGTTCCTAATACTTTAAGTCAGGAAATGGAAGCGGAGTTTAATAATGCATATAGAATCGTTTTTGCAGGAGATTTAATCCTTCTCGAGGATCAGGTTAAGCGTGGCAGAAACGAAGATGGCACATACTGCTTTGACGATGTATTTGAGTATGCAAGACCATATATTGAGTCTGCTGATTTTGCTATTGGCGTTTTGGAAGGCCCAATGGCAGGTGAGGAATATGTTTATTCTGAAGGTAATTTCAATGATGGTAAGAGACTTCATCTTAATTTCCCAACAGCATTTGGCGAGAGCATTATTGATTGCGGTTTTGATCTTGTTACTACCGCTGGAAACCATATTCTGGACAGAGGCCCTGAAGCAAATATCGCAACAATTAATAATCTTGAAGAGATTGGTCTTCCTCATATTGGAACTTATCGTTCAATGGAGGAGAAGGATAATAACAACGTTTATTTTGTAGAGCAAAACGGTATGACATTTGCCGTTCTTGCTTATACATACGGAATAAATAATAATGAGACACCAGACCTTATTAATTCCGATCTTTCTTACTGCACTTCATTTATCTACGGAACAGAGGGTGAACTATTTGAGACTTTAAAGGAAGAAGTAAGACAGGATTTTGAGGAAGCAAAGGCAATGAATCCTGATTTCATTATTGTTCTTCCTCATTATGGAACTCAGTTCTCTAACGAGCCTGATGAGATGCAGCAGACATGGAATGCAATCTTTAAAGAGTATGGCGCAGATATTATTCTCGGCGATCACGCTCATGTAGTTGAGCCGGTAGTTATTTCAACTAATGATGCCGGAGAGAATGTCTTTGAGGCTTACTGCCCAGGTAATTTTGCAAATATCTACCGTGACGATCAGGGTGATACAAGCGCACTTATTGAGGTTTATATCGACAGAGATTCCAAGGAAATTATTGGTGGTGGTATTGTTCCGCTTTATACACAGTCACCTTTGGATGGAAACTACAGAGCGCTTCCAATTTACGATGTAATGCATAATTCTGGCCTTAGAGCTACTCTTACAACAGATGACTTAGCACGTGCTACTACTGCAAATGACATTATTACTTCAGTAGTATTTGGTGAATCAATCGATATCTCAGGTGTAATGCCAAGATATTTATTTGACAGAAGCGGTTACTTAAGACCAGTTACTACAGGACTTGAAATTACAGACGAGATGAGAGAAGGCACATTGTGGCCACTTCTCGAAAGTAATGACAGCATCTGCTTTATTGGTGACTCAATTACAGAAGGAACTGCAAATAATGGCTGCCCATGGTACGAGCCAATTCTCGAGCATCTTGAGGGAAAGACAGTTACTAACGTTTCACGTGGCGGATGTAATATTCAGTTCATTCTCGATAACATTGATGTTGTTCCATCAGCAGATTTATATGTAATTGCAATTGGTACTAATGATGTAAGACATAGAAATGATGAGACATCAGCAGTAGACGGCAGTGATTTTGTTAATAAAATCAATGAACTTTCAGAACTTCTTTTGACGAAGAATAGTAACGCTACACTGGTATTTATTGCTCCATGGTATTCATGTGACGGTGATACAAATACTCCACTTACATATGAGGAGAAGGTAGCGCTTAATAATGAGTTTTCAATAGCACTTGGTAATTACTGTGCTACTAATGACTACGCATTTATTGATGTTAATTCAGAGCTTAGAAGCATTCTTGAAACTGAATTAAGTTCAACATATATGGTTGATTTTATTCATCCAAATTCAACACAGGGTGTAATTTTGTATTCCCGTCTTGTGCTTTCTAATTAGGCAATATGTAAATCTTAAATTGCTTGCGTAAGCGCTTGGTGAGTATGTAAAATACACTTGGGAGAAATAATAATAGTCGGAGGAATTAGTTATGGATATTGTTTGTCTTGATATGGAAGGCGTTTTGGTGCCAGAAATCTGGATTGCTTTTGCGGAGGCTTCTGGAATTCCAGAACTTAAGAAGACAACAAGAGATGAGCCTGATTACGATAAGCTTATGAAGTGGAGACTTGGTGTTCTTAAGGAGCACGGTTTGGGTCTCAAGGAAATTCAGGAAACAATCGCAAAAATTGATCCTCTTCCAGGTGCCAAGGAGTTTTTGGATGAACTCCGTAAGGAAGCACAGGTTATTATTCTCAGTGATACATTCACTCAGTTCGCTATGCCTTTGATGGCAAAGCTTGGTTATCCAACACTTTTCTGCAACGAGCTCGTTGTTGCTGAAGATGGTGAGATTACAGGATTTAAGATGAGATGTGAGCAGTCAAAGCTTACAACTGTTAAGGCTCTTCATTCCTGTGGTTTTGATACTATCGCAGCAGGCGACAGTTATAACGATCTTGGCATGATTAAGGCAAGCCGCGCTGGTTTCCTTTTCAGAAGCACAGATAAGATTAAGGCAGATAACCCAGAGCTTGAGGCTTTTGAGGAGTTTGATGATTTCCTCGCTGCAATCAAGAAGGCTCTTAAGAACGGCTAATTAATAGTACCGGTTTATAAATTAATGGCATCGAATAAAACTTATATCACGTACGCATCGGAGGCTTATTTTGAGGCTTCCAATGTGTATATGGAAGGCAATAGCAACAAGGCAATTCTGGAAAAGCTCCGTGAACTTGGAGCTCGAAGAATCTTGTTTATTTGTTCTGAAAAAATCAGAAAATTCAAGAATTTTGAAAAGATTAATTCTGATTACGAGAAGTTTGGTTTTCGATGCTTTATTTATGCAAGAAAATCCGGACTTCTTACTGACAAGGATGTTCTCGAGGCAGTTTCTGTTTATAGGGAATATAACTGCGATACTGTAGTCACAGTAGGAGGATCTTCAGAGGTTGATTGTGGCAAGCTTTGTTCTGCCATGATTACTAACGGCGTTAAATCTCCAACAGAACTTTCAGGTCTTAATGCTTTTAAGCGTGATATGTCCCTTGTCTGCTGTATTGTTACTGACAATAGTGCGAACGCATCTTTGCCAACAGCAGAATTTTTGGATACTACACGTAAGAAGTGGAATGTATCCTATAGTAGTTTTCTTATGCCACAGATTGTTGTTTTCGATTCCGAAATCTGTATGCGTAACGATTTAAGTGACAGCGTTGATGGTGCTCTTGCAGCACTTTGTATGGCGATTGAATCTTATATTTCGCCTGTTGCTACAATGAATCCTTCTTTCAAGGCGGACGCTCTTCTTGCTATTCAAAATATATTGAAGTCTCTGGATAAGATGGTTAATGTTCCAGAGGATTCTTATATCAGACAGAAGCTTGCATGCGGTGGTTTTTATGCAGGTATTGCCAGCGCCAGAACAGGTTATGGCTACACACATGTAATGGTTCATTCTCTTCTTGAAAGATATGGGGATATTCATAGTGTTATTTATCTACAGTTTCTTATTAAGGTAATCAGATTAAGTCTTGAATTTACTGAGGGACGTGTTTCTTCTCTTGCAAGAGAACTCCATATTTGTACTGTAGGTCTTTCAGACAGGGATGCAGCAGAATCTTTCCTTAATACTCTCGAAAGAATTGCTGAGAAGTATTCAAATTATGGTTTTGTTCCTCTTGTTTCCGATTCTGAAGTTCGTAAAATTGCAGAAGAAGTAAGACATGAGTCTATGCTTTTTGAACTTAGAAGAATTACAAACGATACAGTTATTTCTGTATTTTCTGAAGTGGCGGCAGACAGATGATTCCTGAATATTGTAAGAGCGTAATCAGACTTTTAAATAACAGTGGTTTTGAAGCTTACGTTGTAGGTGGTGCCGTAAGAGATATTCTTAATGGAATTACACCACATGATTTTGATGTAGCTACTTCAGCAACTCCTGAGGAGACATGCGAAGTTTTAAAGAATGCTTCAATTCGTACAATTATTGAGCAGGGAATTAAGCATGGCACTGTAACTGGTATTGTTGACGGCAATATTATTGAGATTACAAGCTTCAGATGTGAGAGTGGTTATTCCGATAACAGACGTCCAGATAGTGTTACTTTTACAAGAAGTATTGAAGAGGACGTTAAGCGCCGTGATTTCACAATCAATGCAATGTATATCGACAGCGAGAATAACATTGTCGATATTACAAACGGCAGGGAAGATTTAAAGGCTGGAATTATAAGAGCCGTTGGAAATCCATATAATCGTTTTAACGAAGATGCCCTAAGAATCATGCGCGCCTTAAGATTCAGCGCCAGATTTGGATTTAAAATTGAGGATGAGACAGCAAATGCTATCCATACTCTTAAGGATAACCTTAATAATATTTCGGTAGAAAGAATTCATGCAGAGTTCTCAGAATTACTGATGCATAAATACGCATCTTCTGTTTTAAGAGAATTCCACGACGTGATTTCTGTTTTTGTCCCAGAACTTGAGGCTACAATCGGCTTTGATCAGCATTCTACTTACCATAACCTTGATGTATTTGAGCATACTTTGAAGGTTTTGGATGGAATTCCACTTTTAAAGGATGGTAAGCGTGATGAGGCTATTGCCATTGCTGCGCTTTTCCACGATATAGGAAAGCCAGAGGTTTTCTACTTTGGCGAAGATGGCCGCGGACACATGAAGTTCCATCAGTTTGCAGGAGAGAAAATCGCGAAGAGATTCTGCGAGAAGATGAAGTTTTCCACAAAACTTTCAAGAGATATCTCAGAATTAATTCTTCTTCATGACACATTTCCTTCTGAGGACAAGAAGTCTGTCCAGGCATTCCTTGCAGAATACTCTGTAGAATTCTCCGAGAGACTTTATATTTTGCAGCGCGCAGATATTCTTGCACACTCAAAAGTTGGACTTAAAAGATTAGATACCCTTGAAAATATAATCAGAATTAAGGATGAGCTCGTTAAAGAGGGCGCATGCCTTACTCTTAAGGACCTTGCAGTAAATGGTAATGATCTTAAATCTTTTGGCATAACTGACGGCAGAATGATTGGCGAAATGCTTGGAATCCTTTTCGAAAACGTAATTAACGGTATTCACGACAATACTTTCGATGCCTGCAAAAAGTTTATAGATGAATCCCTCTAAAACCTCTTTTTTGAAGAGTTCATAATTTGTTCACAGAAATATGACGGAATCGTGACATATGGTGATTATAGAATTGTCAGAAACGATTTATAATTGTTGCATAGTAAATGGATTTTGAGTTTTAAGAAATGGACGTATTAAAAAAAGAGGGTGATTTTTATGCAGAAATCTAAGCACGGTTTTACACTTGTTGAAATGATTCTCGTAATAGCAGTTATTGTTGCACTTTCAGCTGTAGCCTTGATTGGCGTTGGCGCTAGTATTAATCACTACAATGCCAAGGTTGATAAGTTGATTGATGATGGTAGCTACTTCGAGATTGATGCTATGGGTCATATGAGACAGTATTTTTCTGAGAACAGAGTTAGACCAACAGCAACTCCAATGCCAGAGGCGCCTTATGCTCCAACAGCTACACCTACACCTAATCCAGGTGGAGAGTCAGAGCAGGGCGGTACTTCATCTCAGGAGAACACACCTACACCTACAGCGGCTCCAACAAACACACCACGACCAACAAATACACCTACAGTGGCTCCAACAAATACACCTACACCTATTCCAAGACCTGCAGGTAGTGGCGGAAGCAGTTTCAGTGTTACAGGTAACAATCCTTATTACTTGAGTGCAAGTACTTCTGTAAGCGGTGATGGTAGAGGTATTTATTCAGTAACTATTACTGCTCCAGAAGGCGTTACAATTAATGGCATTAGTGATGCTGGTAACGGTGGTAGATATTCAACTAATGTTTCTTCAGATGGAAGAACAGTAACTGTTACATATCAGAATCATTCTTGGTCACAGCCAGCATCTTCTCTGGATCTTAATGGAATTAACTGGGTTGGTGATACAACAGCAGAGTTCACATATTCAATTGAGTACACATCATAACATTCTAAGTGTTTTCGGAGGGGTTTTTATATAGTGAATGAATGGCTCCGGTCATTTGTTAAGAGGAGGAGAAAGGGACGTCGTTATGACGTCCCTTTTGAATTGTTTGCATAACAAAAAAATGTGAATTTTGTGCAATCGCCAAAAAATAAAAAGTCTTTTATTCTTTTTGGCGAATTTGTACTAAAGCAGTGCTAATTTGCCTTTATCTGTTGTATAATATTATCGCGTTTCTATAATCGCGAGTATATAGAGTGAGTTTAGGAGAAACTACTAATGAAGAAGTGTCCAGTTTGTGGCGTTATGATGGGTGATAACGTTGCCCGTTGTTCAATGTGTAAATATGATTTCCAGAAGGCTTCTGGCGGAGAGACTGATGCAGCATTGGCTGAAGCTAAGAAGGTCCTCGATGCTAAGGAAGAGGAAAATATTGCCAGAACAGAGGCAAGACGTTCTGAAGAAGAGAAGCATCTCGCTGAGATCAGAGAGAAGATTAATCGTGAGATGACTACACTTACAGCTCAGTTTGAGTCTGAGAAGCTTCGTCTTGACGCTGAGTACGCTGCTCTCCAGAAGAAGGCTATCGATGACAAGCTTAAGCTTGATGCTGAGCTTGATCAGACAAGAAGTCAGGTAGAAGAAGAGCGTAAGAAGATCATGATCGCTCGTTCAGAGGGTGAGAAGGCCAAGAACGAGAAGATTGCTGAAGGTCAGGCTAAATACGAAGAGATGATCGCACTTGCTGAGCGCGAGCAGCAGAGAATGATCGAGGAAACTCAGAGAGAAATCGCTGAGGCAGCTTCTAAGATTGATGCTGAGTACGCAGAAGTTCTCCAGAAGAGAGATCAGCTCGTAGCTGAGGCTACAGAGGCACAGCAGTTCCTTGAGCAGGCAGATGTTCTTAAGAAGGAACTCGAGGCACAGAGAGCTGAGCAGGATAAGGTTATTGCAGCAAAGAAGCAGGAGATTGCTGATACAGATGCAGCTATCACAAAGCTTCAGGCTGATTTTGAGGTTGAGAAGGTACGTCTCGAGAAGGAAGGCCGTGAGATCGCTGAGAGACAGGCTGGTGAGGCGTTGAAGGTTAAGGAGCAGGCTGAGGCTGAGCTCGCACAGATTAACGTTCAGAAGACAGCTGTTATTGCAGAGATTGAAGCAAAGCAGGCACAGGCTGAGGAAGAGATTAACGGTATCCGTGTACAGGCTGAGCAGGTTATTGCTGAGGCTGAGGAAGCTGCTAAGCAGAGAGACCTCATTTATACAGAGATTTCAGACCAGCAGAAGCAGATGGAGCAGCTCGCTGAGCAGGCTCGTGAAGTTGTTGCTCAGAAGGAAGCACTTGATCAGAGAATCGCAGCTGAGAAGGCTGAGATGGATCAGACAAAGGCTGATTTCGAGGCTACATGTTCTGAGTATGAGAAGCATATCGACGAGTTGAATGCACAGTGTGACTCTATTAAGGGTGATTACGAAGAGGCTCAGAGAGTTATTGCTGATTCTAAGACAGCTACTATTCAGGCTCAGGCAGTTGCTGAGGAGATTGTACTCGAAGCTGAGAAGCACGCAGTATTCCTCAAGGAAGTTGCTTTGGGTGAGAGTGAGAAGGGTAAGCTTCTCAATCAGATTAAAGAGAAGGAGCAGATTATCGCTGATATGGAAAAGGAAAGAGACGAGCTCGCAGCTAAGATTAAGTCACTTGAAGAGTCTGTTGCTCTTATTGAGAAGAAGGCAGCAGCAGGCGGCTTCGGCGGTGGAGATAATGGTCCTAAGGAGTACAGTGTAGAGGTAGTTAATCACAATGGTTCTTCAGAGGTTGATGCTAAGGGTATCAACAGCATCCTCCAGAAGAAGTCTCTTGATGGTTGGAGACTCACATCTATCATCAACGATGACGGTGGCAAGCTCCAGTCTTCTATGACAGGTAACGATAACTCAACAGGTTCACTTGCAATGGGTGCATTCTCAAGCAAGGAAGACCGTGTAATCCTTATCTTCGAGAGAAGCAGAAAAGCTTAATTTAGATTAAATAACTAGATTTTTTCGGGCACACAGGTAGCTTTATATCTGTGTGCTCTTTTTTTGTCCTCTTTGATAGAAATTGCACAAAAATATTTGTAAATAAATTGTGACAGTTGTGGAAAAGACACAAAAACAGACTTATAATTACGTTATAAAACTAATTTTTCGAAGGAGGACGGACTCATGGGGAATTTTTCCGCAGACAAGATACGTAACATCACATTGCTTGGTCATCAGGGATCAGGCAAGACATCGCTGGCAGAAGCGATGCTTTATTGCACAAAGGCTATCGACAGACTTGGCAGACCAGCAGATGGCAATACGGTGTTGGATTTTGAGCCTGAAGAGAAGAAGAGACAGATTTCTATTACAACTGCAGTAGCTAGTTGTGAATATAAGGATAGTAAGATTAATATTATCGACACTCCCGGTGATTTCGATTTCCTTGGCGAAGAAATGTCCGGTATCAGAGTTGCAGACAGTGGAATCGTTTTGATTTCTGCAAAGGGTGGTACATCAGTAGGTTCTGAGAAGGCAATCCGTCTTCTTAAGAGTAAGAATGTTCCTTTCTTATTCTTCGTAAATCGTATGGACGAACCTAATAATGATTATTGGGGCGTTATCGATCGTATGATGAACCGTTATGGTGATTCAGTAATTCCACTTTCCTTCCCTATTATGGAGAACGGTGAGATGACCGGAATTGTCGATGTAATGAATCGTAAGGCATTCTCAGTTGATAAGAAGTCTGGAAACCTCGTTGAGTTCCCACTTCCAGAGGAGTACAACGATCAGATTGACGAGTATCAGGGTAAGGTTAACGAAGTAGTTGCTGAGGCTGATGATGAGCTCATGGAGAAGTTCTTCTCAGGTGAGCCATTTACAGAGGATGAATTCAGACGTGGTGTACACGCTGGTTTCCGTGAAGGTAAACTCCACCCAATCTATTGTGGTTCTGCTTATAAGAACTGGGGCGTTGACTTCCTCCTCAACTGTATTTCAAAGGATACTCCACCTGCAGGTAAGAAGCCTACACTCGTTGGTACACACCTCGATGGTTCAATCGAGCAGGTACACTGCAATGTAGAAGATCCACTCGCAGCATTTGTATTTAAGACAATTGCCGATCCATTCGTAGGTAAGATTAGTATCTTCAAGGTTAACGCTGGTGTTATTAAGTCAAATACTACTATTTATAACGCTACAAAGGATAAGGAAGAGCGTGTTGGTAACCTCTTCTATCTCCTTGGTAATAAGCAGATTCCTACAGATATGATTTCTGCTGGTGATATCGGTGCTACAAGTAAGCTTGCTATTACAGAGACTAACGATACACTCTGTGACAAGAAGAGAATTCTTGAAATGCCTAAGATCAACTTCCCAACACCATGTCTTAGTAAGGCAGTAAAGCCAACTAAGAAGGGTGATGAAGATAAGATTGCTGCAGGCCTTATCAAGCTCATGGATGAGGACAGATGCTTCACACTTACTAATGACCCAGAGACAAAGGAAATGGTAATTTCTGGTCTTGGTGAAGTTCAGCTTAAGGTTCTTGTAAGCAAGCTTAAGGAGAAGTATAAGGTAGACGCAATTCTTGATGAGCCTAAGGTTCCTTATCGTGAGACAATCCGTAAGAAGGTTAAGGTTCAGGGTAAGCATAAGAAGCAGTCTGGTGGTCACGGACAGTATGGTGACGTTTGGATTGAGTTTGAGCATAACTTCCAGTCTGAGGAGCTCGTATTCGAGGAGAAGGTATTTGGTGGAGCAGTTCCACGTAACTTCTTCCCAGCAGTAGAGAAGGGTCTCCAGGATGCAGTTAAGAAGGGTGTTCTCGCAGGATATCCAGTAGTTAATCTGAAGGCTACTCTCGTTGATGGTTCTTACCACGATGTAGACTCATCTGAGATGGCATTTAAGATTGCTGCAAGCCTTGCATTTAAGGCAGGTATGGAAGCAGGAAATCCAGTAATCCTCGAGCCAATTTCTTCTGTAGAAGTACATATCCCAGAAGAGAAGCAGGGAGATATTATGGGTGACCTCAACAAGCGTCGTGGACGAATCATGGGAATCAATACAGATGAAGATGGTTCTGTTATTGCTTGCGAAGTTCCTACAGCAGAGATGCTCGACTATGCTACAGACCTTAAGTCTATGACACAGGGACGTGGCTGGTTCGCACTTTCACACTGTAGATATGACCCAGCACCAGAGGATGTTTCCAAGAAGGTTATTGCTGAAAGCAAGAATAACGAGGACTAATCTTTAAGAAATATTAAAGACAATTAAAAAAACTTTACAAAAATGCCGTCTTCTTATTGTAAGGCGGTGTTTTTGTTGCTATGATAAGCCTACATTCATTTGCGGAGGTATTTTTTATGGAGAATTATGAGAACGTTCCACAGCAGGCAGATCCACAGGGTGAGAAGGCTGCTACAACTTCATTGGTTTGCGGTATTGTAGGTCTTTTCATTGCTGGTCTTATCCTTGGTATCGTTGCTATTGTACAGTCTAATAAGGCTAAGAGCCTTGGTGTTACAAATGGTAAGCAGAAGGCTGGTTTCATCCTCGGTATTATCGATCTCGTAGGTATGGTACTTGTATTCGGTTTGCAGATTGCAGCTAACCTTGGCTAATAATTAGTTATAACTAATAAACAACTGCTCACTTTGATTCAAAGTGGGCAGTTTTATTTTGCATTTAAAATGGCCATGTCCATTGGGACACGGCCATTAGTTTATTACTCGTAAACCTGATATACGATTGTTCCTTCATCAGGGAAATATGCAACCTGTGTAAGATGTTCAGCGAAGAAATCGTGGTGAACCCAGACACCTTCTGGATAAGAATATCCATCGAACTCCCAATCGTCTACAACGTATTTGATACCACGCTCTCTGCAGTAACGAACGAACTCATCGTAGTCATCGTTACATCCAGTAACAAGCCAGAAGTAAATTGTTTCACGAGTGTAAGTATCGTGGCCAGCAGACCATGCGTAGTATGGCCAGCCGTAGTAAGCAGGACGGCCTGCGAGGAAGAATCTGTTCAAAGACCACTGTGGTGTGAGGAATACATCCTTCTCGTCAGTGTTATTAACAATCCACTCTGTAAGACCAGACTCGATATTGATTGTAGCCTTGTTCTTATTAAGGTTGTAGTAAGTGTACCACTCGCTTATACCTGTTGCTGTAAGTGGAATAAGAAGACCAAGAGCAACGAGGATAGTCATAACCTGTACAAAGATATACATTGGGAAAGAGATTCTCTCGTTATTAACCTTAGGAGGGAGATCCTTTTCCTTATGCTTAATTGGAAGATGCATAAGTTCTGAAAGAGCACCAGCAACATAGATATCGCAAAGGATGAGTGTGAACTGGATGAACTTATGGTTTGCAAGCATCTCGAGTGAAACCTGGAAGTTGAATGCAAAGATCATTGGGAAGAGGAAGCAGATAAGAAGAAGTGACCTGTAAACAGGCTTACCCTTAGAAATGTCTCTGATTAACATATAGCATGCGTAGATGATTGCAATAAGAATTGTAAGTCCGGTAACAGTAATGATGTAGTTTGTAATTCCAAGTGTAGTCTTATCTTCTACAACAAATCCTGGCAAATAATGGAACTTTACAACGTTACTTGCAGAGCCTGAGAAAAGTTTTGTCTGAAGGTAAGAAGAAAGAACTGCAACAGCAGCAACACAGGCATATACAAGGCGGCTCTCGGAAAGGATTGCCATTCCAAGGAGCACGAGAAGTGCGCCGATAAGAGCAGAACCGTGAATGAATGGCATAAACATTCCAAGGATAGATGCAAGAATCATGATGCCAAGTGGGTTAAGTGGATCATCCTTACGCCAGAGCCATGCCTCCTTTTTAAAGAAGAAAGTATTAAGCTTATCGCCGAAAGACTCTGCCTTAATAATGCTGATGCACATACGTCTTACAAAAGGAATCATGATGATTGCAAAAATAAGAATACATGACATACCAAGCATTAAGTGACGCTGGTTAGGATATACGTTGATAGCCCAGATACCCCAGTTGTCGTAAGGAGTATTTCCGTACCATACAGTACCCTGCTTAATTACTTCGATTGCTTCCTTGTATGTGTAACCCATTGTAGTTAATTCCTCAAGGTAATCGAAGAAGTTAAATGAACTTCTGAACAAAACAAGGATAGGAGCAAGGATAAAAGAAGCACGTCTTCTTGAGAAGAATACTGCAATAAGACCAAGAAGCTCGAAAGCGCAAACCATTGAAATAATACTTGGGAGGTTAATTGCCCAGTCGATAGGGAATCCAAGATACTGCAAAGTACCACAGAGGTAATAGAAGAAGAAGTGATACTGAATTCCATCGCCTGAGAAATGGTAATACTCAGTAGGGTAGTTGAATCCAACACCGAAAGAAGATGTCATGGCTGTATGTGGCGCAAGATCTGAGAAAGTAGATACGCCTGCGAAGAGGTCGCCACCTTCAACGTTATATGTGTAGAACATAAGCCATGCTGCAACAGCAGTAAAAAGCACTGTGCAGATTCCGTAGTAAATAATTGAACCAACTGAATTTGAAAAATCAGGAATAAGAGCTGATCTTGCAAAAGCAGACTTTGATTCAAGCTTCTCACTTCGCTTAATGTTGATTGAAATATTAAGTGCTGTAAGTCCAATGAAAACGATAAACGCAATAAGGACACCAACTCTCTTACATGTTTCAGGAGTAGAAATAACATGGCTCATTCCAAGAGTAGCCATATAAGTTACTTCTGCCACAAGAATCATTCCCAAAACCATTCCTGCAGGAACAGTAAAGATGATTGGTGGAATCAAAGTAACGATGTTCTTAGACGGAGAACATGCGGTAAAAAGTCGCTTAATGTCTGGGATAAAGAGTGTCACAAGTGACATTCCAAAGCAAAGACACATAAGCAGATACAAAACAGCTAACATATCTAACCTCTCATATATTATTTATTTTTAAATATTATAACCATTATGCTTTAAGCATTTGTACTTAGGTGAACCTTAAGTAACACAAATGTAATCGTAACTGAATCTTACGGGTAATATTCGATTGCTAGAATATTTCAGTATAGGAGGATTTTGTTATGAAAATCGTAGTTCTTGCTGGCGGATTGAGCCCTGAAAGAGATGTTTCTCTTAAGTCTTCTAGTCTTATTGCAAATGCACTTTTGAGTAAAAATCATGAAGTTGCAGTTGTTGATTTATATGTTGGTATTGAGTCCGATATGGACATTATGAATATTTATCGTAAGGGAATGGACAGCCTTTTCTCTTACACTGTTCCTGAGACAGAACCAGATCTCGACGCTCTCATGAAGGAGCACGGAAGAGAGGAGTGGCTTGGACCTCGTGTAATCGAGGCTTGTAAGACAGCAGATTCTGTTTTCGTTGGTCTCCACGGTGCTCAGGGTGAGGACGGCAGACTTCAGGCTGTTCTCGATGCTTATGGAATTAAGTACACAGGATGTAATTATCTTGGATGTGCTATCGCTATGGATAAGGATTTGTCAAAGGCTCTCGCAATCGGCGCTGGAATTAAGACAGCAAAGTGGTTTACATTGCCTTCAGACGAAATCACAGTAGATGTAGTAAAGGAAAAGGTTGGTATTCCTTGCGTGGTAAAGCCAATCGGATGCGGTTCTTCCTGTGGTGTTTCTGTTGTAAAGACAGAGGCAGAACTTGCAGCAGCTCTTGAGTATGCTGCTAAGTATAAGCAGCTCGTTCTTGTAGAAGAGTTTATTACAGGACGCGAAATTACAGTTGCTGTTCTTAACGGAAGAGCATTCCCTATTATTGAAATCAGACCTCACGAAGGTTTCTACGATTATAAGAATAAGTATCAGGCTGGCCTTACAGACCATATCTGCCCAGCAGATCTTGGCGCATATACTGAGGCAGCAAAGCGCGAAGCCGAGAAGATTTTCCAGGTTTTGAGAATGAGTTCTTATGGTCGTATCGACATGATTTTCGTAGAAGAAAAGGGAGAGTTCTGGTTTATTGAGGCAAATAATCTCCCTGGTATGACTAATACAAGTCTTGTTCCTGAGGCAGCAGCGGCAGAGGGAATCAAGTACGAAGATCTTTGCGAGCGAATCGCACTTTCTGCTGGTAAGGACACTATTTAATGTCAAGAATCAGCGTAGGAATTGTAGGTGGCGGCGCAGCAGGTCTTTTCGCAGGATGCTTTCTTAAAAAGGAAGGCGTCGAGTTTAAGATTCTCGAAAAGAAGGTAACACCTGGCCGTAAGCTCCTTTTGACAGGACACGGGCGCTGCAATATCACTAATAAGAAACTTCCAAAAGAACTTCGTAAGGGCTACCACGAAGCCGGTAGTTTCATTTATAGTGCCATCAACAATTTTACTCCTGAAGATGCAATCGCCTTTATTGAGAAGGAACTTCGTGTGCCTTTGAAGGAAGAAGACAACAACAGAATGTTCCCTGTAACAGATAAAGCGCAGACAATTCTTGACGCACTTGTTGACTATATTGGCGAAGAAAATATAATCAC
>JAZUDM010000067.1:0-8428 GCA_045639635.1 Saccharofermentans sp.
TGTCTTTTTATAGTTACTAACACGAGGCATAAGGATTCCAATTGGCATTAACATAAATAGATTAATGATTACATCATTGATATTAGCCATTGGATGTAACAAAAGCTGTCTCATATAAGAAAACATATCAAACTGATAACGTAAAGATCCATTATAGGATCTGGCAAATACAGTGAATATGAGAACAACAAATACATAGAAATGGAGGAAAGATAAGATAACTCTGGAGGTAGTAGATACTTTACCCTCTAAGAATTTAAACATAATGACAGCTGGTATCAGGGCAATTAATACCCAAGCAAGATTAACATAGAACTCTAATCCCATATGAACTCACCTCAAAATACCAGAATACCTAACCCTCTACTTCATTCTATCACCGTATGTTAGTGGAAGTTTTAAACAAGTAATTAACGATTGTGACATAAAAATAAATGTGGCGAGAACCACAGGCAGAAAAGTTCTCGCCACACCATTTGAGAGGAGTATGGAATAGTTGATTGGGCTTACCTATAAATCGAATTAATGCCAACTTTGGGCTTTGGAAAAATCACACGTATTATGCAGGCACTAAACATAATACAGATACCTATTCCTGCAACTACAATTATTGATTTATATTGTCCTCCATAACCTGCTGTTGAAACATGTCTGATAACAATTCCAACATAAGACCAGATAATGGCAAGGCTTGCAAAATATCTTCCGTCACATATAGCAACAACTGCACCAATTAAAGCCCCCAAAACAAGAACTATTAAAGTCCATAAAACTTCACTTATCCCAAATCGATTCCACTCAAGTTTAACCAAGAACACACTTATGTTGGCAATTGTAGCTGCGATGATCCATCCATAGTAAATATCGAATCCTAACTTAACCATCAGAAAATTCATTAACGAAGTAGGACTCACATATAGTTTTCCTGTAATAACGATTAAGGATATTAACAGCAGAATAATGAACACCACTGATAACCCAATAAATCCCAAATGCCATGCAAAAATCCAGCAAATATTAAGGGCACAGCTGATAGCAAACCAGCAGCCTACCGTATCTCTAACCACTCTGGCTGTTGATGAATTTCCTAAGATTCCCCACTGAAATACAACAAATAATGCCATCAGGAGATAAATTAATCCCCAAATACCAAAAGTTAATGGAGTTGGAGTAAATAGACTAGGGTATAAGAACGATACTTCTCCAGTAGTATATCCACCGATAGGAATCGTGTTTGCCAGTACGTTTACCAGTATCATCAGGCAAAACGCAATTGTGTTAATCCACTTAAGAGATTTCATGTGATATCCTCCTTCGTTGTTTATGGCACAATTGTATTTCTAAGTTTCAGAATATACTGAACCGAAGATAACAAAGTAATTAGGATTTCACGCAATTAATGGCTCACTTTCGAGCTATCCATAGGTATATTATTACTAGTATGACACGCGAAGAAATGATCAAAAGATTTGCCATAAACATCGAACAGGAAAGATTTAAGTTAGGTCTCTCCCAGAGTGCTATGGCTCAAAAACTGGATATGTCACTTGCATCTTATAAGCGTCTCATAACATGTAGTGTGGATAGAATTGATTTATATACTGCTTATCGTCTATATCACCTGACTGGCAAACTTGCTTACGAATTCTTAGATGTATCTAATAATAGAGAACTTGATATTAAACGTAAGATTGTTGGACTTTCACCTTCGCAGTTATCTTTTATAGAAGGTCTTATTGAATTTGAAAAGAACTTCGCCATTAATAACAAAGACTACGAAGATTATGTAACAGTCTATATCCCAACAGGCAATATGGAAGATGGCATGATTTACGATACTGCTAATGTAGAGAAATTAAACATCGCCTCTTACCGTAAGAAATACGGTAATCTCATCCACTGTGGAATCAAGATTACCAGTAACCACCTACACCCTGCTTATAACAAAGGCGACGTACTATTAATCTGCCGTCAGGCTATCCGTGATGGTGATACAGGAGTATTTATTAACAAGAATACTGGTTGTGCCTATGTTCGTAAGTTCTTTCAGACTTCACCATGTAAACTGGAACCAATAAGCGGATACGGAGAAACAATTTATGTAGACGACAAAAATCCAGCGGATATGAACCGCTGGATCAAGTTCGGTTATGTTATTACAAAGATTAGATGAACCACATATAAGCATTAGTTCACAACTGATTTATTCTTACTAACGCATATACCAATAAAGCAATAAATATAGCTCTATATATTACACGAGTTCTTGTTACTCTTATCACGAAGAATAAGTGATGCAACACATTACTTAAATACAATTCTTCTGAAAAAAGAAAGTGAGAACTACATTATGATTCTTGTATATTGTCCAGAAGGTAGCGATTGTCAGAAGGCAAGAAAATGGCTTGAAGACAATAAAGTATCTTTTGTATCCAGAGACGTCACTAAGGAAAAACTTACCAGAGATGAAATTAATATGTGGCAGACGAATAGCGGACTTCCACTCAAAGAGTTCTATAACACTAGCAAAAGCAATCACAGGAATTTGAACTCAATGGATGAGAATTCCACAATGACAGATGATGAACTTTATAGAAAGTTAACCAACGACAGTAAACTACTTAAGTGTCCTATAGCAGTTACTGGCACATGTGTTCTTGTTGGCTTTGATGAGAATAAGTGGGAGGAAAATCTAATCTAAATCAAGTTTGGTGGGACTATCTCAAACTGATATGCACCCAGAATCCTAGACACATTGAATATTGAATTAGTTCTAACAAATGGATGCTTTCCTGTAAATCACAGGAAGCATCCATTTTGTGTGAATATGGTGAAACAATTTACGTAGACGACAAAAATCCAGCGGATATGAACCGCTGGATCAAGTTTGGTTATGTTATCACAAATATAAGATGAATCTCAAACTAAACTTACTGCTGCTCTCTAATTTTTTTCTTAGATACCACAGCAACAGCTGCACCACCAAGAGCGATAACTGCAAGACCAGGAACAACGAGTGTATCTGATGTTGTTGGAGAAGTTGTAGCATCAGAAACAGAAGTGGTTGTTGTAGCACCTGGCTCTATTTCTTCACCTCCCAAAGCTTCTCCACCCTCTGGGCTGCTAGCAGCAAAAACTGATATTGACATCGCAAAACAAACAATAATAGTTATTACAACACTAATTATTTTTTTCATTTCTATCCTCATTCAAAAACAATATTCCATTATTACCACGTTTAATTATAAACATTCTTTAACTATTACGCAAACAATACTTATTCTTTTATTACATAAAAATTCGTAATTACATACTCATGAAGTAAATCAGAATTCACATAAAACTCTTCGTATTGGTCACCCATTATCATTTCACCAGGCAAATAATCAACCTGACAATTCTGGTAATTGTATTCAATCAAAGAAGCAACCCCCGTAGCATCAAGGTTAGTTAAGATTATGTCATTAATATATGGATAAAGAACGTTATACATTCCATATTCGCCTTGTGCAGCAAGCTTATCCATAAGAGCAGTAATATAAAGAACCTGCCTCTCCATACGATCTGCTACTGAATTAAATTCATCAATGTCTCTATATCTAACAAAGCGAGTTGCAGTATTACCAGTAATATGAACCGTTCTACCACGAGTCATATTTCTATCAATCATTGTATAGTCTCTAGGCATAGTAATATCAACGCCGCCTACAGCATCGTTAATAGTATCAATACCATTCATATTCATTACAAAATAATAATCGATTGGAAGATTATATAGAAGCTCACTTACAGCTGACTTAGACGCCCAGACACTCTGAGTTCCACCAGTTCCTGCAGCATACTGCAAAGTAATCTGTGCTTCCTGAGTTCTTACAATCTGACCGTCAGAATTATAAATGTCAACATCAACCATAGTATTACGGTTAATCTGAAGAACTCTAACCTCACGAGTAGTTCTATTTAAAGTAAGAAGCACTATGGCATCAGACTGACCTGCATGAGTAGGCTCAGAAAACTTATTAAGTGTATCTGTAGTATCGATGCCAAGAAACAAAATATTAATTAAGTTGTTGTTGTATTGATATACATGACCGTTATATTCAACAAGGTCACCAATATACTGACGGCTTGTCTCAGGCACAATAATCTCTGTAGGAGTAGTCTCCTTCTTAAATGCACCTGAAAAATAAGCACCAAACATAATAAGAACAATAGTAGTTGTAATAATGCAGGCAATTAGGTTTTTCTTACTCATAATGACTCTTCCCTCACTGCAACAATTACTAATCTCTGAGAACTATTACCTGTACAAGTCGATAACACGATAAAGTGGTCACTGTTTCTTGCTGTAAATCCATCTTCAATCCAGCCATTACCAAATGTACCATCGTTGAAGTCTGAAACAAAATCAGAGAACTCTCCCTGTCCCACATCAATATACATACCACTATAACGGTACATAATGTTCTCACTACCACGATATAAAACACCAACAATACGATAACGATATGAATGATATGGAGTATAAATATAAATCATATTGTTATCTGAACGATAGATTTCATCAGTGTTATACTCACTCAATGAGCCAAACATAGTGTTATTACGCATGTTATGACCATAGATAACAGTCAGGTTATCAGTATCAAAATCCTGATTATAGTAATACTGAGTATAGATGCTACCAGCAGACGACTGATAACCCTGATAGTCACGTCTCAAATAGTAATCTGTCTCCTCAAACGAACCTGCGTGATGAAGTATAGGATAATCGATAACAGTACCTGGGACTCTAATCCAGGCAAAAATATCGTAGTTTGTATCCCAAAGAGTAGTAAAATCGATTGGATTAATAAGACCTTCATCAACAATAACGGTCTCAGATTCACCAGAATCAGAATTAACAATAACTGTCTCGACAGTACCATTAGGATATGGAACAGTCTCAAGAACAACATTCATATCAACGTCATCGTCATTTACTACAACCGTACGCAACTGATCAAGTTCTAATTGTTTCTTATAAGAGGCAAACTCATAATAAGCAATACCAAGTATTGCCAAAACAGTTATGGCTATGCCCAAATAGTAAGTAATCTTCCACTTGTTCATATTTATAATTATGTATCACTCTTACTACGCTTATGGTGTCTCTTATTCTTACTTCGCTTAAAAGCTTGTGCCTTATCAAGTGGAATAGAAACAAGGACAGGAGCTCCAACATATCGCTCGATATCCTCTGCAGTTTTAATCTTGTCATCAATCATATAAAGTACACAAAGTATTGCTGCAACAATAGCAAATCCACCTGCAGCACCCATCATTACCTGACGATTATTATTTGTACCACCGTTAATTGGATATGGATTAACTTCGGCACGTTCCACAATAGTAGGCTTATCCGATGTAGTGATATAAGCAATCTGATCTGCCATAGCATCCATAACTGCATTACAAAGATCACATGCAAGTTCTGGATCATTCATAGTTGCTGTAAACTTCAAAATATGAGTATTCTCAACCTCAGTTACAGAAATAGCAGCCATAGCCTGACCACGAGTTAATTCAATGCCATCCTGCTCATATAAAGTCTGAATAGCAGTATCGATAACTGGTTTACTCTGGGAAATAACAACGTAGTCCTCTGTCATATAAGAACCAATCTGAATATCCTGAAACGACTGAACTGAACCAAGCTTTGCTACAAATAACAATGAACTTGACTGATACATAGGAATTACTTCTGTATTTGTAAGAGAACCCATAAGAATGGCGCCAATAACAATAGCAGCAATAAATAAGTACCATCTGTTCAAAAGATAAAAAAACAAATCAATTAAATCAATCTGGCCCTCAACATGATTCTGGGAAAATGTCTTAACTGAATTTTTATTTTCACTCATAAACTATTCCCCCTTATCACTTCTTGCCCTTAGTACCATAACTATAATCGTAGCTATAGTAGCTTGTTGCTGTCTTATCAATCTTATTAAGTACTACACCAAGAAAATTAGTATTAGCTACACTCATATCCTCAATAGCCTTCTTAAGCGCATTACGACTATTATTTCCGGATGCTGTAACAAGTAAATATGCATCACATTTACTAGCAATAACAATAGGATCAACTACTGCACCAACAGGAGGAGTATCGATAATAATATAATCAAAAACAGATCTATAGGACTTTAATAAACTCTCAAATCTTTTACCACTAAAAAGTTCTGATGGGTGTCTTGAGAATACTCCTGTTGGAATAAAATATAACCCCTCATAACTTGTCTTATAAATAACCTCATTAACATCACACTTACCAACAAGGAAGTGACTTAATCCAAGAATATTCTTATCGTAATTCATTCTGTGGTGCATACTGGAATTTCTAAGATCTGCATCAATAAATAAAATCTTTTTGCCATTCTTAGCCATAGCACGTGAAAGATAATAAGACACACTGGTCTTACCATCACCTGATATACAACTTGTAATACAAATTATCTTATTCTCATCACCAGAGAACTCAATATTAGTACGAAGTCTTTTATATACCTCATTCATTACAGGAGATAAAGCATGTTCTTCTCTTAATAGCAATTCCTTCATATCTTATCTACCCCTTCAAATATAGAAACTATATTGTTTCTAAATAGGTTATCCTTAGTCTCTTCACCGTATTTCTTTATAACAAAACTCATAGCCTTACCCATACGTACAGATCTAGCATCGATGTTATGAGCGTCACTTGCTACAAAATCAACTGCCTCCATCTTAAGCAACTTATTTACTAATCTCTTAGAACTAAACCCATTCTTGCCAATAACTGCATCAGCATTTATCTGAATCTTGCAATTCATTGAGCGAAGTTCCATTACTCTTGAAATATCTTCAACGATAGCATCGTAGCGCTCTACATGGGCAATAATCGGTATAATCCCCAAAGATAAAACCTCACGGAGCAATTTTACCATAGTAGAAAAACTGGCTCCATAATCAAATTCAACTAATAAAATATTTGTACCACAAAGACAATAAGAAGGATTAAGAACTTTAAAAGACTTAGAATCAAGATGGAACTCGCATCCTAAGTAAAAATTCATTGCAGGAAACTTGGTTTTTATACCAGATATGGTCTCATCAAAGATTCTCTTATGTTCATCAACGGGAACCTCAAACATATCTACTCGATAATGTGGAGTAAAAATAATATTACTAACACCCTGCTCATATTCAGACTCAATAAGCATTAGTGTTTCTTCAAGACAACTTGATCCATCGTCAAGACCTGGAAGTATATGATTATGAATATCAAAATAACCCTTCATTACTCTTCATCATCCAAAGTATAACTTCTGATAATATCTTCAATCTGATCTCTGCTTAACTCAGTAATCTTATTATCAATGATCTTATAAACTCTGTTAGCCTGATTTAATACACTAGGTCTATGAGTAGAAATGATATATGTCTTATTAGGTGATTTCTTAACCAGATTTCTAAGAACTTCTCTCTCTGTATCAATGTCTAATGCACTTGTAGCCTCATCAAGGAGAATAATTGGCGCATTACGAAGAAGTGCTCTGGCAATAGAAATACGCTGATTCTGACCCATAGAAAGGCCGCGACCATTATCACTAAGTTCGTTATTAATTCCATCTGGGAGTTTCTCAACAAAATCCCATGCACAGGCAGTTTTTAAAGTTGTGACGATATCTTCGTCAGTTGCATCTTCCTTAACCATACGCATATTCTCAGCAATAGTACCTGATAAAACTGTATTACCCTGAGGCACATAAGCAAATAACTTACGAACATCGATACTAATGTCAAAAGCCTTACCATTTGTGTCGATAAGAGCAACATTGCCTTCAGCAGGCTCAATCAGACCAAGAATCATTCGCATTAGTGTAGTCTTACCACCACCAGATGTACCAAGAATTACAACAATCTCGCCAGGGTTTGCAGTAAAGTCACTGTCTTTATAAACTACCTCACCCTCTCTATATGAGAAAGATGTATTAGTCATACAAACAGAAATACCATTAGAAGCGTTGCTGCTTAATTCCTGATAACCCTCTTCATCATGGTTCTCCTTCTCGAGAACTACAAGTTCTCTAATACGATGCGCTGATACAGCACTACTAACCATGCTTGGGAAAGTACCAGCAAGAGCATTGAATCTACCAGATAACAATTCTCTCTGCTGGATAAAGAATGTCATATCACCATACATAATCTTCCCTGTCCAAAGAAGGAATACACAATATAACATTCCAACAAGACCAACAAAAGATGAAATAACAGTCATAAGAATATTAGTCTTAATTTCAAACTTGTTATATTCAAGCTTATATTCCTTAGATTTATTCTGCCAAAAACGAAGTTTTCTAGAATAATAATCAATAATACCGTAAGACTTAATCATATCCAT
>JAZUDM010000068.1:0-3333 GCA_045639635.1 Saccharofermentans sp.
ATAGATTTTACCTGATATTTTTATCCTTAAGTTCAAATGGATAATTATAGATTGAGGTATATCTATGGACATTTTTAATGTACTCGATTTGATAGGTGGTCTGGCCCTGTTTTTATATGGAATGAACGTTATGGGTAATGGTCTTTCCAAGATGGCTGGCGGTAAGCTTGAGAGTATCTTGCAGAAAGTTACAACAAACAGATTTTATGGAGTTTTACTTGGAGCTTTTGTTACTTCCGTAATTCAGTCTTCTTCTGCTACGACCGTAATGGTAGTAGGTTTTGTAAATTCAGGAATAATGGAACTAAGCCAGGCTGTTGGCGTCATTATGGGTGCCAACATAGGAACAACTATCACATCCTGGATGCTGTCGCTTACTGGAATAAGTGGTGACACTCTGTGGATAAAGCTATTAAAACCAACCTCATTTTCTCCAATCATTGCAGCTATAGGAATTATTCTAATTCTGACAAGCAAGGGTGAATCCAAGAAGAAAGACGTCGGAGGAATTTCATTAGGCTTTGCTATCCTGATGTTTGGAATGCACGCCATGAGTTCTGCTGTTGCGGGTCTTTCTGATGTACCAGCATTCACAAGCCTGATGATTAAGTTCAGTAATCCTATTATTGGAATGATAGTTGGAGCTATTCTTACTGCCATTATTCAAAGCTCATCAGCTTCAGTAGGTATTTTGCAGGCACTATGTATTACAGGAAGTGTTAATTATGGAACTGCACTCCCAATCATTATGGGACAAAATATCGGTACATGCGTGACATCGATTATCTCTTCTGTCGGAGCCAATAAAAATGCCAGAAGATCTGCGATGGTGCATCTGTACTTTAACCTTATTGGTACAGTGATTTTTATGGTGGCTTTTTATGCGATAAATCACTTTGTAGAGTTTACTTTCCTTTCACAGGCTGCAAGTGCTCCTGGTATTGCTGTAATTCACTCTCTTTTTAATGTTGGTGCTACCTTGCTTCTTTTCCCATTTGCGAAGTTTCTTGTTAAGCTGGCAGAAATCACTATCCCTGATGATAAGAACGAAGATGATAGTGAAGAGCAGGTTGTTACAATTGATGAGAGATTTCTTGGTAGACCAGCTTTTGCTATGGAGCTTTGTCGCGAGAAGGTAAAAGAGATGGCTCTTCTTTCCCGTGATGCCATTAAGCTTGCCCTCGAGGTGCTGGATACTTATGATGAAGAAAAAGCCAATAAGGTAATAAAGATGGAAGACATCGCTGACAGATACGAGGATGTCATAGGATCTTATCTTGTTAAGTTGTCTAGTAAGAATATATCTACCAGTGATAGCCAGAGCATGTCTATTATTCTCCATAGTATTAGCGATTTTGAGCGAATCTCGGATCACGCTATGGATATCGTAAAATCGGCTCAGGAGGTCCACACCAAGGGGTTGTCCTTTACTGACAGCGCGAAAGCGGAAATTAACACACTATGCAGGGCAGTTATGGATATCTGCGAGTTAACTACAAAGTGTTTCTGCGCTGGCGATGACAAGGAAGCTATGCACGTTGAGCCTTTGGAGGAAGTTATTGATGCTCTTTCCAAGAAGATTAAGGAGAACCACATCGTGAGACTTCAGAAGGGTCTTTGTACAATCGAGATGGGTTTTATTTTGGAAGATGTATTAACAGGACTTGAAAGAATTTCAGATCACTGCTCAAATGTAGCAATTGAGATGATTACAATATTTGATAACGATTATAATACACATGAGTACTTTAAGAACTTTTCACCTCAGAAGAGAGCTTCATTTAATGAGGAGTATGAAGAGTTATTAAGTAATTATCAGTTAGGATAAATTGGAGTAAAAATGGCACTTATATATATTGTTGAAGATGATGAAAGCATAAGAGAAGTTGAAGAACTTGCACTCCTTAGTGCTGGTCACAAAGTAGTAGGCTTTGGATCTGCACAGGAGTTTTATGAGCGTCTCGAAGGTGTAATACCTGATCTTTGTATCGTTGACATTATGCTTCCTAAGGAAAGTGGAAGTGAACTTGTAAGACGCCTTAGAAAGATGCCTGAGACCAAGAAACTTCCCGTAATTATGGTGACAGCCAAGACAACTGAACTTGATCTGGTGAAGGGTATTGAAGATGGTGCTGATGACTATATTAAGAAGCCTTTCTCAGTTATGGAATTGATCTCAAGGGTAAAGGCACTGCTTAGAAGAACTACAGACGATGAGGCGAAGGAACTGGTACTTGATGACCTTATTATCAATAACGAGAAGCGTACGGTAACTATCAGTGGAAATAACATAGAGTTAACTTATAAAGAATATGAACTCTTATCTTTGCTTGTTAGCAACAAAGGAATTGTTCTTAAGCGTGCAGTAATAATGGACCACGTATGGGGCACAGACTTTGAGGGTGAGTCCAGAACTATCGACATGCACGTTAAGACCTTAAGACAGAAGCTGGGCACTTATGGTAACAGGATTAGAACTGTAAGAAACGTTGGGTATGTAATCGAATGAAAAACAAGATAAACATAAGACTCGTTGGAATTGCTATACTGGCAATCATCGCCACAGTTATTGGTATTACCATAGTTTATTATGGATTATTTCAAAGACAGGTTAGAAACGACCTGGCTATCAGTGCCAAGCTTCTGAAGGATACGCATTACTTCGAGCATGTTGATATAAATGTAGATGATATTGATTTATCTACAGATATGAACGAACTTCGTGTTACCTGGATTGATAAAGATGGAACAGTTCTATACGATAACGACGTTACGACAGATGCTCTTTCTAATCACATGGACAGACCGGAGATTAAAGATGCCTTCGATAGTGGTGAGGGGCAGACTGTTCGTAAATCAGATACACTTAACAAGAATACTTATTATTACGCTGTTCTTCTTGATAATGGAACTGTTTTGCGTGTTGCAACTGAGGCCGAAAGTTTGCTCTCAGTATTTATGTCTGCTGCACCAATTATTACTCTCATTGTCCTTATTATTATTGCCCTTTGCGTCGCGATTTCTCAGATGCTTACAAAGCAGCTTATAAGCCCAATCGAGAAGATGGCGAAGAATCTGGATAATAGTGATTTTGAATCTCCATATATTGAGCTTGCACCTTTCGCGCAGACAATTAGGGAGCAGCATACTGATATTTTATCTGCTGCAAAGGCGAGACAGGATTTTACTGCGAATGTTTCCCACGAACTTAAAACACCTCTTACAGCTATTTCTGGTTATGCAGAACTTCTGGAAGGTAACATGGTTACTGAAGATAAAAAGAACCATTTCTACCACGAGATTCATCGTAATTCTGATCGTCTTTTGGCGCTC
>JAZUDM010000069.1:0-3419 GCA_045639635.1 Saccharofermentans sp.
AACTGAAGTCCGAGCTTCTCAGCGGCCTTACGACAAAGCATCATTCGCTGCATAAAGATCTCGAAATAATCCATTACTGAACCATAGTGAGTATCAACAAAAAGCTTAAGCTTAATAATTGTATGTGCTTCGTTAATCTTAAGTTCTGACTTCTTAACCGAGTAATTAACTCTGTCGTGAATATCAAATGTAGACATATCGTCATTACGAACACGATTACGTCTAACGTCACTCTTATCTGCAAGAATAAGCGCCGCAGCCATAGGACTTACAGGCACTCCAGAACCTTCGTCATGGTTACCGATAGCCGAGATAATCATGGCAATCTCAGCCGGGTCCATATGCATATTATCAAGGATTCTAAATGCCATAACCGCACCGCTCTGACTATGGTCAACACGGTTAATCACGTTACCAATATCGTGCATATATCCTGCAATCTTTGTAAGTTCAATCATTCTTTCTGGATATCCCAAAGTCTCAAGGATGCTTCCTGCCTTCTCCGCAACATAAGTTACGTGCGCGAAAGAATGCTCTGTATATCCAAGAGCGCTAAGTGAGTCATCTGCTGCATTAATATAAGTCTTAATTACTTCACTGTTTCTAATTTCTTCGTATGTGATCATCTCTACCTCATAAAATTACTTCTCTTCAAGAAGAGTCTTTTTGCACTCAGCAAGTACAGCCTTCTTCTCATCTGGGAAATCAGGGTACTGTGGATCAATATCCTCGAGTGTCTTAAGCAAAATCTCTGAAACAAGGTATCTTGTATACCACTTCTGATCTGCTGGGAGAACATACCAAGGACACTCCTTAGTTGCCGTTCCATTAATTACATCTTCAAATACCTTGTGGTACTCATCCCATAAAGCGCGTTCCTTAAGATCACCCTCATCGAATTTCCAGTTCTTCTCAGGCTTATCGATACGCTCAAGGAATCTCTCCTTCTGCTCTTCCTTGGAAACATTGAGGAAAATCTTTACAACACGATAGCTGTTGTCGTAGAGGTACTCCTCGTAATTACGGATGTGGGCATATCTCTTTGCAAAGAAAGTCTCGTCATCCATATCGATAATGCGCTTTGCCATGTGATAAGTATGGTTAATCTTATGTACCTGAACTACTAATACATCCTCGTAGTAAGAGCGGTTAAAAATACCAATCTTGCCTCTCTGTGGAAGATTCTTATTTACTCTCCAAAGGAAATCGTGAGCAAGCTCCTCACTGTTTGGCTGCTTAAAGCTGACAACATCAACGCCCTGAGGATTTACACCTGACATTACATGCTTAATTGTGCTGTCCTTACCTGCAGCGTCGATAGCCTGAAGCACAAGGATTATACCCTCTCTGCCGTCAGCATAGAGTCTTTCCTGCAAAGCAGCAATCTTCTCCTGATTTTCCAGAGTTTTCTTAATAATTTTCTCCTTGGAAACCTTATCTGACTTACTATCTGTAGCAATCTTATCGAGTTTAAGCTTCTTCTCACCATTGAAACAATACTTAAGAGCCTTCATATTAAACTCCTTTCAAAAAGTTATTTATATATTTACATATATTATTATCCGACTAATAAAAACAATGTCGAGTAAAATTGCTGTAAAATCAGCTTTTCCCTCAAAATGACAAATGTCATTTCAACTAGTGACCGCGCTCACTACAAGCTCCACCCGCTAAGAGTGATAATACAATCGTAAAAC
Source organism: Saccharofermentans sp. (assembly GCA_045639635.1). Taxonomy (GTDB): domain Bacteria; phylum Bacillota; class Clostridia; order Saccharofermentanales; family Saccharofermentanaceae; genus Saccharofermentans. The sequence goes on from JAZUDM010000069.1 coordinate 1,698, forward strand.
ACGAAAACAAGTGGAGGAAATATAAATGGCACCTATCGTTGAAGTAAAAGACTTGGTTAAAAGATATAAGGAATTAGTTGCAGTTGATAATTTTAATCTCACTGTAAATGAAGGCGAAATCTTAGGCCTTCTCGGACCTAACGGTTCTGGTAAATCAACATCAATCAACTGCATTCTCTCACTTCTCGAGTATGACCAGGGTTCAATCAAAATCTTCGGCAAGGAGATGAGCCCAAAGGCTTATGACATTAAGGCGCAGATTGGTGTAGTTCCACAGGATATGGCGGTTTTTGATTCACTCACAGTTGAAGAAAATGTTGATTTCTTCTGTGGCCTTTATATCAAGGACAAGGCTCTTCGTAAGAAGTACGTTGACGAGGCTATCTCATTTGTAGCAATTGATGATTTCAGAAAGTTCAGACCTAAGAAGCTTTCCGGTGGTCTTAAGAGAAGACTCAATATCGCTTGTGGTATCGCTCATAAGCCAAAGCTCATTATTTTCGACGAGCCTACAGTAGCAGTAGATCCACAGAGCCGTAACAAGATTCTTGAAGGAATCGAGGAGCTTAATAAGAACGGTGCAACAATCATCTACACATCTCACTACATGGAAGAAGTAGAAAGACTTGCAAAGCACATCGTAATTATCGATAAGGGTACAAAGATTACTGAAGGTACTGTCGATGAACTCAAGGGAATGATTAAGACAGGCGAACTTATCTCAATCGAAGTAAAGGGTGTTGAAGATAAGATTATCGATAAGATCAGAAATCTTCCAAATGTATTCAGAGTTGATTATACAAACGGCCTTCTTAGGGTAGAGGCAGGAAATGGTAAGCATAACGTACTCGATATCGTAAACATCTTGCAGAACGAAGGTTATGCGATGAAGAAGATTTCATCAGAGCAGCCAACACTTAACGATGTATTCCTTGAGCTTACTGGTAAGGAATTAAGAGACGAATAATAAGAGACGAGGGAGAATAAAATGTATAAGTATTTTTTGAAATTAAGGCTTAGAAACAAAGCATTTGTTTTCTGGTGTCTCGTGTTTCCTCTTGCACTTATGACATGTTTTAAGGTTGCTTTTGGAAACTTAACTACAGATCAGGATATCGATACAAAAGAAATCGCTGTTATTTATGAGAATGAGTCTTCAATGTATGCAAATGGCTTTGCTGAGTTGATGGATAACTTATCAGAAAAAGGCAGCAACGGTGACGAAGCACTTTTCCATGTAAATGAATTCGATTCAGAAGAAGATGTGCGTAATGCACTTATCGAAGGCGACCTCGAGCTGGCTTTTAAAGTTTATGACGATCAGGTTGAGCTTTTGCTTCCAAAGGCATATACAGATACAGCATGTGCAGTAGGTAAGGCAGTTGCTGATAGTTATATGAATAACTTCGAGATGATTTCGACTGCATTCGAGACAGATCCTATGAAGGCACAGGAACTTTTGAATAACATTGGTGAAGACCTTGATTTTGTATCTCCTAAGGAGAGTGACTTCGTTGATGAATCACCAAATCCATATATCTGGTATTTCTATAGTTCACTTGTAATGGGAATCTTCTTTAACGCTAATAACGGTACAGAGATTATCTCTGAGATTAAGGCAGATGCTTCTACTGAAGGTCTTAGAGTAAGCATAAGCCCTAAGCAGAAATTTAAGCTTATCGCTGCCTCTTATCTTTCATGTCTTACAGTAGCTGTTGTAAT
>JAZUDM010000070.1:0-48895 GCA_045639635.1 Saccharofermentans sp.
CTCATCCCATGCAGCATAATTTGTCTGTCCGCCATTCTTAACGGGTAAATATAATTCCTTGTCGCCAGCAATCTTCTGGAATAATGCTGACAGATTTTCTTTAGCTATCTTGTACATAACATTATCCCCTTTCCTTTACAATGCTAGGCTCTACATCATCAAATGTATAGTTTGTCAAAGGACCACGAGCCTCGATATCTGCTCCTGCCTGGAACTCTCCATAGTACTCGTTAATGTCCTTGATGAACTTACGGTTAAAGAGGTGAAGCTGGATGCCCTGAGGACATACTCTGCTACACTCTCCACAGTCTGTACATCTTCCAGCTACGTGGAAAGCACGAATTACATGGAACATCTTCTCCTCGAAGCTATCCACATTTGCCTTCTGAGCGCTGTCGAACTTATTTGAATCGAATACGCACTTGCGGCAGCTACATGCAGGACATACATTTCTGCAGGCATTACAACGGATACACTTACTAAGCTCCTTCTGGAAGAAATTGAATCTCTCCTCAGGACTCATAGCCTCTACAGCCTTAACTGCGTCAAATCTCTCTGCATCCTTTGTATCCTTTGACTCACCGATAAGCTCGTCATAAATCTTGTGCTCCTTGCCCTTGCAGACATGACATCTGCCAAGCATAGCTGAAGCATAAGATACTTCCTTATCTCCGTAAAGAGTCTTGATTGTAATAGTGTCGGGTCCATCAAGCTCTGTACCAGATACACTCTCGATACCCTTGATTCCCTGAGCCTTGATAGCGTCGATATCAAGCTTACCTCTACAGCCAACGCCTACGATATAAGCCTTCTCGCGATCAACGCGGTGCTCCTTAATGAGCTGATTGAAGCTGTATGTGTCGCAGGGCTTTAAGAATACTAATGTCTTGCCATCAAGCTTTGATGCCTCGATCATGTACTTGCTTAAATTTGCTCCACAAAAGCCATCATATACGAACTTACTTAAATCTTCTTCATTCTCGAAAAATGCAGGTTCAGGATTGTAAGCAAGATCGCCTGCTCTCCAGCCTAACACACGAACAACTGTGCCATTGCTGAGAAGTTCTTTAGCTTTATTAATTAATTCTTGCATCTCAAATCCCCCAATCTGACATTCTTGCCGAGTGCGGTAACCTTGCTAACGAAGTCGTTCATTGTAGCTGAGAACTTTGCACCTTCTGCTGCTGATACCCACTCAACTCTTGTACGTCCATTCTCAACACCGATGTAATCAAGCATTGAGAAAAGCATTGTCATACGTCTTCTAGCGTAGAAGTTACCTGTGCTGTAATGACAGTCTCCGGGATGGCATCCACAAAGGATAACGCCATCAGCTCCACGCTCAAAAGCTCTTAAAATAAACATAGGGTTTACTCGGCATGAACAAGGTACGCGAATGATCTTTACATCTGCCGGGTAAGCTAATCTGCTGCTTCCTGCAAGGTCTGCACCTGCGTAACTACACCAGTTACAACAGAAAGCAACAATCTTAGGTCTGAATTCACCATTAATCATCGGCATATAGCATCTACCTCCGAAATCAACTGTCTATTAGAGAATCCCTGGAGATCCATTGCACCTGAAGGACAAGAAGCAGAGCAAGCACCACAACCCTGACAAAGAGCTGTGTTTACAACTGCAACACGACGTGTCTCGTTTACTCCAGGTCCTCTTACGAGCTGATCCTCATAAGAGATAGCGCCGTAAGGACAAACGTTAGCACATGTTGAACATCCGTTACACATAATAGGATCACACTTAGCTGTGCATGGGTTTGTAAGGAGCTTATCCTTAGCAAGGAGACCGATAACCTTAACGGCTGCAGCACCTGCCTGAGAAACTGTCTCTGGGATATCCTTAGGACCCTGTGTAACACCAGAGAGGAAGATACCTGCTGTTGGTGACTCTACAGGACGAAGCTTAGCATGAGCCTCTGTAAGGAAGTTATTTGTATCAATACTTGCAGTAAGCATTGTAGCAATCTTACGGATATCTGGGTTTGGCTCGATAGCAGCTGCGAGAACTACCATATCTGCATTGATAACAATCTGCTTATTATCAAGGAGATCAACACCCTGAACATCAAGTGTTCCGTCTGACTTAGGTGTAACCTTACCAACCTGACCCTTAACGTAATTTACGTGATACTGCTCTACAGCTCTTCTATAGAACTCATCGAAGTTCTTACCTGGTGTACGAACATCGATATAGAAAACAGTAACGTTTGTATCAGGATACTTATCACGGATAAGCATTGCGTGCTTAGCTGTGTACATGCAGCAAACCTTTGAGCAGTATGGCTTACCACGCTCATCGTTACAACGTGAACCTACGCACTGGATGAATACGATATTCTTAGGAGCCTTACCATCTGAAAGTCTCTCAAGGTGACCTGATGTAGGACCAGCAGCATTCATGATACGCTCGAGCTCAAGTGATGTGATAACGTCCTTGCTCTGTGAGTATGCATACTCGTCATATCTGTCAAGCTTGATCATATCGAAGCCAGTAGCAACAACGATTGCACCGTACTTCTCTGTGATGATCTCATCCTGCTGCTCATAATCAACAGCACCAGCCTGACAAACCTTAGAACAAACTCCACACTTACCTGTCTTAAAGTACATACAGTTCTCTCTGTCGATTACTGGTACGTTAGGTACAGCCTGTGCGAATGGAGTATAGATAGCTGTTCTAGTATTAAGATTACGGTTGAACTCAGAAGGAACCTTCTTCATTGGGCACTTTGTCATACAAACGCCACAACCAGTACACTTGTCCATGTTTACTGAACGAGCCTTCTTACGAATATCAACCTCGAAGTTACCTACGAATCCTGAAACCTTCTCAACTTCACTGTATGTATGAAGTGTGATGAGTGGATGAGCAGAAGCCTCTACCATCTTAGGTGTAAGGATACAAGAAGAACAGTCAAGAGTAGGGAATGTCTTATCAAGCTGTGACATTCTACCACCGATTGAAGGTGTCTTCTCTACGATATCTACTGGATAACCAGCCTCAGCGATGTCGATAGCTGTCTGAATACCAGCAATACCACCACCGATAACGAGTGCTCTCTTTGTAACAGCACTCTCTCCAGCCTTAAGTGGAGTGTTAAGATTTACTTTTGCAACAGCGGCTCTACCAAGAATTACAGCCTTCTCAGTAGCTTCCTCTACGTCCTTGTGAATCCAAGAACAGTGCTCACGAATGTTAGCGATTTCAACCATATATGGGTTAACGCCAGCCTTCTCAGCACACTTTCTAAATGTAGCCTCGTGCATTCTAGGTGAGCATGAGCAAACTACGATACCTGTAAGGTTATGCTCCTTAACAGCATCGATAATTCTCTGCTGTCCAACCTCTGAACACATATATGTGTAATCTTCAGCATGAACAACACCTGGCTCAAAACGAAGGAGCTCAGCTACTTTCTTTACGTCTACAGTCGCAGCGATGTTAGTACCGCAGTGACAGACAAATACACCAATTCTCTGCATCTAATTACCTCCTGTATCTGCGGAATGCGCTAACAAGAAGCTGCTGTGGAATCTCATCATTGAGAAGTGCAGGAATCTCATCAGCCTTAAGATAATCGCCGCCCTTTTCTCTCTCAACGATCTGACGAGCAGCATCAACTAACTTACCTGGCTTAACATCACGTGGACAACGCTCAACACAAGCGAAGCATGAAAGACACTTCCAAAGTGACTCTGACTTTGTAAGAGCCTCTACATCATCACGGAGTACATAAGATACGAACTGATGTGGCTTAATATCCATCTCATTGAAAGATGGGCAAGATGCAGAGCACTTACCACACTTCATACATCTGTATGGATCACAACCACTGATTTCAGTAATTCTATCTACAAGATTAACATTCTGACTCATATCAGCATCCCTCCTTTACACCGAGAGCCTCTGCGAGGAGCTCTGTGAAGTAATAAACAGGGATCTTAGAATCAGCCTCAGACATATTGAGGTTATATCTACAAAGAGGACATGCAGTAATAAGCATCTCAGCGCCCATATCTGTACTGTTGTCAAAAATCTTCTTTGTACGATCCTGAGCCATCTCACCTTCCTTAAGAGAAATGTAACCGCCGCAGCACTCATTTCTCATTGAATAGATAACTGGTTCAGCTCCGATAGCTCTGATGAAATCCTCCATAATCTTAGGATGTTCAGGGTTATCAAACTCAAGGATCTTACTTGGACGAAGTGTAAGACAACCATAGTATGCGCCGATCTTCTTGCCTGTTAATGGATTTACTACCTTTTTCTTAAGCTCATCGAAACCGATTGTGTCACGAATAACTTCGAGGAAGTGAAGAACCTTAGTCTCACCTCTGTAAGGCTCATCAAGCTGCATATAATTGTTAGCTCTGTTGGAAATATCCTCAACGTTCTTCATGTCGTCATTAACGCGCTTGAGAACGTGATGGCAAGCTGAACAAAGAGTAACAAGCTCCTGTCCCTGCTCCTTTGCATAATTCAAAGCTCTTACTGAAGCAAGCTTTGATGCAATCTCATCGCTACCGAGTGGATAAACACCACCGCAGCACTGCCAATCAGGAATCTCTTCCAATTCAAAGCCCAATGCAACTGCTGAAGCTCTCGCATACATATCGAGCTCCTTAGCCTTGTTCTTAAGGGTACATCCAGGATAATAACTGTATTTCATAGTGCCTCCCAAAAATGTTGCAAATAGCCTGGCTCATATGAACAAACATCAAGTAAATTTGATGTAACCAGAAGCAACGACCAATATAAAAGGGCGCACTAATAGTTATAGTTAACATAAGCCAAGAATAATTTACCACAGATTGAGACTGAATTGTATTAAAAAAGAATGAACGAGCCAATCATTCGTAAGTAAAGAAAAAGGCAAAATCGGTTATTTATCCGACTTTGCCTGTTTTATCTTATCAAATGATTTTCAGTTAACTTTCAGGGTGTTCATGAAACCCCAAAACCTACAAAACCTACCTTACGCTGTCTCTTCCCTTCTTACGGGCTCTCTTCTCTTCGTAAAGCTTTGTATCGGCCTCATCGAGGAGATCGTATACGTCAGAAGTGAAAGAACACTTAAACTCTGCAATACCGATACTCATTTCGATTGGGTAAGGCTTACCAGAGTTATCGCTATATTTCTGGAGCGTATCCTGAAGTCTCTTCTTAATCTTGTCTGCCTCGCATCCTTCATCTACGATAGCGAAAGCAACAAACTCATCACCACCGATACGACCAACAATATCTGTGTTACGGAATGTCTCTGAAAGTGATGTAGAAATAGCCTTAAGTGCAAAATCACCTTCATCGTGTCCGAAGTTATCGTTAACCATCTTAAGGTTATCCATATCGGCATAGAGAATAATTGCCTGTCTGTCGTTATTGATAGGATCAGCAATCTGCTTAGAAGTAAACTCCAGGAATCCTCTTCTGTTGAAAAGACCAGTAAGTTCATCAGTTCTTGCAGCCTTATTAAGAAGGTTGTTATCTCTCATGAACTGCTCCAAAGAAGTCTGAAGTTTCTTCTTTGTCTTCTTCTGCTCTTCAATAGTAAGCAAAGACTTAATAGTAATAGAGAACTGATAAGCAATTGGTGTGACATTCAAAAGATTCTGTGTATCAAGATCTGCCACGAACAATCCATAGAGGTCCTCGCCAACGAAGAGTGGGAATACTGTCATTGTTCTAGGACAATCAGTCTCAGTAAACTCGTTACTAAAAATCTTCTCTGTTCTTATAAGCTGCTGCTCCTCAGGAAGAGTTATAGTCTCACCATCTGTATTCATGAATGTCTTTAAAAGACATGTATTAGGTGCCCTCCAGTAAGCGCCTGCAGTATTACGTGTATTACCCTGGAAAAGATATACATACGCTGCATAAAAACCGATGGAATTAAATCCTCTTATAAGATTCTCGTAATGGATTTCATCCTCATCAGACTGAATATAAAGTTCACCTGTCTGAATATTTACAAGACGGAACATGCTGTCAAGGTTACTGCTGACACTGTCCCTGATTGCAAGACCCTCAATCGAAAGTATTCTGAAGAACTCTGAGAAAAGATTATTAATCTCTGCCTTGGAAGCTTCGCCAGGATACTCACATAATCCAACATACTGCAAAGCAGAAAGAACATTAATAACCTTCTCATAATTAGAGAAGAGGAATACATTACGCTTAACAAGTGATCTGAATGCAGCTGTTGTTTCTGCACGCTTCTCCTCACTAAGATTAGCAACCAGATAATCCACATAAGAAGAAATAAAGTTCTTAAATCCTTCCTTAATTGGCCCTACATCACCCTTGTTAGTAAAGATACCAAACAGGTATTTCTCGCAGGCAGATACACATTCCTTACTGCCCTTCATGATGCTCTTAAGGTAGAGTTTCTCACTCAAACCAACAACATCAATTCCATCGCAGCCACATGAACTTCTCTGAACAAGTGTAGTTTCAACAGAGATATCCTCTGCAACCTTCTGCTCAATAAAGTCATAAGCATTAAGAACAGCCTTATAAACAAGCTCAGCAGAATCTGCCTTGATTGTAGTAAGTGGTGGTTCAAGACTCTTTGCAAAATGATCATCGTCAAAACCAGCTACAAAGATATCCTTACCTGGTACCAATCCTCTTGATTTAAATACCTCATAAGCACCCTGAGCCATTCTGTCATTACCAAAAACAATTGCCTCAAGATCTGGGTTATCGTCAAGAAGTTTGTTAACAACAACCTGACTTCTGTCTGTAAAGTCACCCTCAACAACCATCTTGTCCTCAACTGGGAGACCATTACCAGCCATCATTGATTTATATGCATCAAGACGCTCACATGCATCACGATTTGTAAGAGGTCCTGTAACATAGCCAATCTTCTTATAGCCGTGCTCAAAGAAATGCTTCATAAGTTTCTCGACACCAGAATAGTTATCGAAAGTAACACTATGGTATCCGTCATGTCTTGTAAAAAGCATTACTGTAGTAATATTAGGAAGTCTTCTCAAAAACTCCTGCTGAATTTCCATGGAAGCACGTGAACCGATTGTTCCCATGAGAACATAGATAATATCAACCATGGACTCACTAATGAGATTGAACATGGTGTTGTACTGATACTCATACTCATTGGACATATAACTACTATCGGTCTCACCAAGATAGTGACCCGGGATAATAAAGAGATTGGCACCAATTGCATGGGCAGCAATCTCAGCTCCACGACATGCCTCATTCGTGAAGTGATTATTAAGATCATCAATTACCAGACCAATGTTAAGTTTTTTATTCATCTCGTCACCATTATTCATCTAGTTAGAAATTGAGATTTCCACAACATAATTATCTCACAGATTTTATCAAAAATACTTTCTCAATTGAAAACAGAATATAAACAAATTGAATGAGCCGCCATATTTAACGGCGGCTCACTTGCAAATAAATTACTTATTATCTCTTTGTCTGTGCTTTCTTCCGAGGAAATAAAGACCAACGTAGGAAGCTACAACAACGACACTTCCGATGCCTGCAATGAGAGGCACTTTACTACTCTTCTTTGTTTCTTCAGGAGTTTCCTCCGTAACTTCAGAAGGAACAGCCTCAGTCTCTTCTACTACTTCTGTTTCTTCTATGGTAGTTTCAGCTACCGTAGTTTCGGTTGTCTCTTCTGTAGCCTCTGGTTCATCCGTAGGCTCTGGTGTAGTTTCTGAAGGACCTTCTGTATAAACAGCATTTGAAACAAGTGCGCTTACAACTTCTTCTCTCCATGTGTTGGAACTTCTGTTAAAGATTCCATATCCACCTTCTCCAGAATCAGAACCGTAATCACCATTATCCCACCAGAAACACTTAATGCCCTTTTCAGCAGCCTTTGTAATAAGGTATGCTGCGTAGCTTGCTCTTTCGGAATCGTTGCTCTTATACTCGGCACCGCACTCTCCAATAATTACAGGAAGACCTGTTCTTGAAGAGAAGTTCGAAAGACGATTCATTATGTCATCGATCTCGCCTCTGTCACTGTCACCGAAAGTTGAATGTGTTGTAGTCCAGTTAACTGCTGCAGCAGAACCTGTAAAGCCCCATGGAGCGTATACATGAACCTCTGCAATAAGGTGATTGCTTGCTGAATCTGTAGGAACAACAAAGTTATCAAGTACAGCCTGATCTACAGAAGATACATAAGTATTAACGATAAGGTTACGGCTGGCATTATTGCCTCCTGTAGCACGAACACTGTCTACAAAAGCCTGCGCATAGTTATTTACAGCCTGGTAAGAAGCGCTGTTACTTGGAGCATTCCAAGTATTACCACTATCGAGCATCTCGTTATAACCTTCAAAAAGGAGACGTCCGTCATAGTCTCTGAACTCGTTAGCAATATTAGTCCACAAAGCCTTGAACTTTGCTTCATTTGAAGAGAAGTTATTGTTCTCTGCAAAAATCCAGGAAACCTTGTCTCCTCCACCTTCACCTGTATCGTGGTGAACGTTTAAGATTACACACATTCCTGCGTTATAAGCGTAATCAACAACTGTCTTTACACGTGCCATCCATGCGCTGTCTACGTTGCCGTTTGCGTCGATATGCTGTGACCAGGTAACTGGAATTCTGATTGCATTAAATCCATGGTCCTTAACAGACTGAATCATTGCCTCAGTAGTCTCAGGGTTACCCCATGCAGTCTCAAAATCTCTTGGGCTTGTACCAGAAATCCATGTGCCATAAGCATCAAGTGTATTTCCGAGATTCCAGCCTACGCTGATTTGTGCTACTGCATCAGAAGCAGATACAAACTCTCCTGAGTACGCATTTACCTTGTTGGAAGTAAATGGAATAAGTGCTGAAACAGCGATAGCACATGCAGCAAAAGCTGCAGCGATTTTACGCTTTAACATTTAAAAAGTCCTCACTTAACATATATTTTTAGGATTATGCCTCGTACTTTGAAGCAACATCCTTAAGATACGAAATAACAGGAAGGTGCTGTGGGCAGATTTCCTCACACTGACCGCACTCTGCACACTCAGATGCCTTACCGCCATCAGCAACAGCTGCCTCATAGTCAGTTCCATCTGCGTTATAAAGAGCAAAAAGCTTAGGGATTGGTACATTAAGAGGACAACCCTCAGTACAGTAAGAACATCCTGTACAAGGAATCTTAATGTCACCTGAAATCATCTTTCCTGCAACCTTACAAAGCTCAAGCTCATCGTCTGTCAATGGCTTAAAGTCCTTCATATAAGAAACGTTATCGATCATCTGCTCCATATTGCTCATACCACTTAATACCATCTTTACGTTATCAAGTGATGCTGCAAAACGGATAGCCCATGAAGGAATAGAAAGCTCTGGCTCTCTTTCCTTAAACATTGTCTTAACTGAATCAGGAACGTTAACAAGTGTTCCACCCTTAACAGGCTCCATTACGATAACAGGACAGTTGTGCTTTGTTGCTACCTCGTAGCATGCACGCGACTGAATGTTAGCTGACTCCCAGTCAAGGTAATTAATCTGGAGCTGACAGAACTCCATCTCAGGATGCTCAGTAAGAATTCTATCCAAAAGCTCAGCATCAGAATGGAATGAGAAACCAAGGTGCTTAATAAGTCCCTTCTCCTTCTTCTCCAAAGCCCAATTAAATGCATCGTACTCTTCATACTTGGCATAGTTACCACGCTCAATATCGTGGATAAGATAGTAATCAAAGTAGCCTGCACCTGTCTTTTTGAGCTGTGTCTCAAAAACAGTCTCCTTCTCTTCGCTGCTCTTTACAAAGCCGACGTGAAACTTTGTTGCAAGTGTATATGCCTCTCTTGGATAACGGTCAACAAGAATCTTCTTTACTGCGTTTTCACTTTCGAAACCATGGTACATCCATGCTGTATCAAAATATGTGAAACCCTGCTCCATAAAGTAATCTACCATCTTGCAGGACTGTTCAATATCAATTGAAGTTTCCTTTGTAGAATCCAAAAGTGGAAGTCTCATTGTTCCAAAACCAAGCTTCTTATCTGAAGTAAAAATGCTCATATTGTATCCTCCCTAATTCTCTGCTTATAATAACAATATAATAAGGATTATATTTCATCTTTATAAACAGATACAAGGAAGATTTTTTATGAAGCTAAATTACAAAAACACAATTTTGGCAGGCCTTGGATTCATGGCAATCATCGCCTTCTGGCAGCTTTACGATAATATCGTACCTTTAATTCTCACTAATACATTCCATCTTAACGAGACTGTTACTGGTGTAATCATGGCGGCAGATAATGTACTTGCCTTATTCCTCCTTCCACTCTTTGGAAATCTTTCGGATAAGACAAATACAAAGATTGGCAGAAGAATGCCTTATATCCTTATAGGTACTTTTATTACTATTATTCTTCTTAATTTCCTTCCAATCATCGATAACGGCGTTGCTAATTTCGGAAGCGCATCTTTCTATTCACTTCCTGCCTTTATTGTAGTTCTTGGACTTCTCCTTATTACAATGAGTACTTACCGTTCTCCTGCAGTAGCACTTATGCCTGATATCACACCTAAGCCACTTCGTTCACGTGGTAATGCGATCATTAATCTTATGGGAGCTACAGGTGGAATTATCTATCTTGCATTTACTGCTATTACTTACCCTAAGTCCAAGACAGAGGGTCTTACTCACGTAGACTACACACTCCTTTTTACATTCATGGCAATCTTTATGGCAGTCTGCATGATCGTTATGTTCCTCTTCCTTAAAGAGCCAAAACTTGCTGCTTTGAATGACAAGATTGAGAAAGAACACCCAGAATGGGATCTTACAGAAGAGACTTCTACTGGTAATAACGTTCTTCCAAAGGAAGTTAAAAAGTCTATGGGATTCCTTCTTGCTTCTATTGCCCTCTGGTATATCGGATATAACGCTGTAACAACATGGTTTACAACTTACGTAAGCGTAATTATGGGCGAAGGTATCGGAGGTGCTTCTACATGCTTCCTCGTAGCAAATGCCGGAGCTATTGTTTCTTATATTCCTCTTGGAATTCTTGCTGCAAAGATTGGTCGTAAGAAGTCAATTTACTTTGGAACACTTCTCCTTACTTTAAGCTTCCTTCTTGCCATGATTATCCTTAATAACGCTACATCAATTCCTGTTGTCGCATATGTAATCTTTGCCATGGTTGGTGTTGCGTGGGCAGCAATCAGTGTTAACTCACTTCCAATGATGGTTGAGATGTGTAAGGGCGCAGACAGCGGAAAGTTCACAGGCTTTTACTACACTGCTTCAATGGCAGGTCAGGTAGTAACACCTATTCTTGCAGGTTTTCTTATGAGAACTATTAGTTATAAGGTGCTTTTCGTATATGCAACTATATTCTCATTCCTGAGTTTCATTACAATGATCTTTGTAAAGCACGGTGACGTTAAGGCAGCTCCTGCAAAGGGTCTTGAAGCATTTAACGCATTAGATGACTAATAACGAAAACGATTAACAAAATCTGAAGGATAAGAAAAACTGGCACAAGAATAAAAAACAATGGTTTACGTATTTTGTGGTGCCAGACCTTCATTCCAATTAATGCCCCTAATGGGCCAAATAAAGCAAACAAAAGAAGAGTCGCTTCCGGTATACGCCAGCGATTCTTTTTTGCTTTTTGCTTATCAATTCCGTAAGCAATAAAAGCAACCAAATTGAGTATCAAACCTGTTATAATTAGAAACAGAACGCTTTTCATAAGTGGGATTATATTACATGTTAAGAAGAAGGAAAAGTTTCGCGGCATCAAACAGGGTTTTGGCCGCTTTATTACTACTTGCACTCACGGCAGAAGTTACTTCCTGCTCTATGCCTGATTGGGCTAATTTGGGTGCGCCTTCTGAAACTACTACTCCTACTACTATCGAGGCAACAATTCCTACTACAGTAGCAACTACAACAATTGAAACCACAGTAGAGACAACCGAAGTCGTGGAAGAACCTGCTACCATGGCGCAGCAGTTTGTAATTGATATCAAGAGCACTCTTCTTGGAAGAGATGTTTCTGAGGCTGAGGTTTCTCTGGATGCTATTAATATTGAAAACGGAGAATTAACTCCTGCTGATTTTGTAAGAAACATTATTAATTCAGAGGAATTCATCTCCCAGAATTTAACAGAACCTCAATTCATTACACGCCTTAATAATGCGATTCTTGGCGGCGAACTTGGAACATCCCAGCGCGCCTTTATTCAGACTCAGTTTGAAACATATTCTTCCTACGAAGACATCGCCGAAATGGCAATAACAAGTTCTAGGTTCAGCGAGCTTTGTGAGGCCTATTTACTCGAAGCGCAAAATGAGCCTTTAAGACTTTCTGACCCTTCAGAGATTTATGACATCGTTGAAAACTTAAACGGTGAAGAAATCATTTCCACAACTGGTGGATATCTTCCAAGCGAGGAAGTATTAAACGATATTAACGAAGCAATTGATGTTCTTGGTGAGACTTATAGACATGTAGGTTTTATGCTTATAGACGTTAGTACCGGCAGAGGAATTTCCTACAACATCGACAGACCATTTTATTCTGCGAGTGCAATAAAGGGGCCTTATGCAGCAAGTCTTTGCTACTACGAACCAGATGTAATAGCAACTTATAGTTCATCGTTAAGTAATATGCTCATCAACTCAGATAACGACGCGTACACACGTCTTTACAGGAACTTCCGCCGTCCTTATATCGAGGCATGGGCTGACGAAGCTCACGTGCCACAGGAGAGCATTATGTGGAAGTATCCTAAGATCCCTACACGCGACTTATTCCGCTTGTGGCTTCGTAACTATCAGTTCTTCCAGGATGGAAGCCCACAGGGTGAAATCTGTGAAGCCTGGATGATGGAACCAGCATACTCCCTTATCCATAGCGAACTTGGCGAAATGTATGTCACAGTATCCAAGGCCGGCTGGCTCGTCGATGACGATCCATCACATACAACAGCAGTTGACGCCGGAATTGTATATGCAACATCAGGAACATATATCGTCGTAATCGAATCTAACTGCATCTGTACTGTAGATCCGCTAAGACCTCTTATGCAGGCATTAGACAGAGCCCACGATGACATGATGTATTTCTAAAAATTAAGCCCTGACCAAATGGCCAGGGCTATTAATATGCGTAAAATTTTATCTTATCTTGTAAATCCCTTACGACGCTGCTTCTCCGTATACATGGATTCATCTGCAGCTCTGATAAGGTCTTCAAGATTAAAGTTACTATCAATAACTGTTTCTGCAAAACCAATACTTGCACCAAGCGTATAAGGCTTACGTGAAACACTATAGTCATTCTCGATAAGAGCATCGATAGAACTTCTTACAAGATCGATATCTACAGGCTCTGCTCCATCCATAATATACGCGAAAGCAAACTCATCACCACCATAACGGGCACAAATTCCACTACCTGCTGTATAGCGAAGAAGAATATTTGCGAAAGCACTAAGTGCTGAGTCGCCTTCAATATGGCCATAGTTATCGTTAATATTCTTAAGTCCATCCATATCTACAGAGAAAAGTGCAATTCCAAGAGTTGAACTTCCATTACGCTGTCTTGCAATACGTGCCTCAAGTTCACGGAAGAAGCCTCTTCTGTTATAAAGTCCAGTGAGGTAATCCATCTCGGAAATACGCTCGATTTCCTTATTTGCTCTTATGTATTTCTGATTGTTATATACAGAGTTAAATACAGTAGATACAAACAAACAGAACTCCTCGAATCGCTGCTGGTCTCTGAACGTAATAGAATCAAAACCACAGCATGCAAACGCAAAGTCGCCAGTCTGAACCTTAATCTGCTTAAACAGGAATATGTTCTCGCCACTGTCTTCAGCAATATGCTTATCCATCTGAGGGAGCCATGTATCAAGGTGCATGTATCTCTGGTCGTATGTATAGTCACCATTACGTCCAGTAAACAAAGCACGAAGCTTCATATCACCACCCTGAAGAGCAACGAAATAGAACTGCTTTTTCCAGATCCATACATAGTCCTTAAGAGTAGACATCGCATCAATAAGATTGTCTGACTTAATTGTATTAGATACAAACTTACCCATCTCAAGAATATGTCTAAAGCAGTCAACACTGTCATTTACAGGCTGATTTAAGAACACCTGTGACTTTGTATGAGTCATATCAGGACATCCACAGGATGAGTTAATAATGATCTCATAATCGATAGTTAACGGTTCAGCCATTGCTTTCTTACGATATTCTAAGTCACCCCAGTTATCGATTATTTCAAGAATCTTATTTACAAAACCACTATAATCAGCAGCTGCACTTGTAATCGCTGGATTATAGCGCTGAGATGTTGGAACACCATCAAAGCCAGAAATCTTTACATCATCTGGAATTCTATACCCACGTCTTCCAAGCTCCTGACATACACCGATTGCCATAGAATCATTTGCGCAGATAATTGCCTCTGGAAGCTGATATCCGGAATCAAGACTGTTACCAAGAACATTTGCTGCTCTTGTTTCCCAGAAGTTTCCATAGTGAACTTTACGCTCATCAAAAGAAATGCCATTTTCTGCCAAAACTTTCTTAAAGACTTCGATTCTTTCCTCAGAAAATTCGTTGCCACGCTGACCTGCGAACATATCAACATTCTTATAGCCATGTTCCTCAATCATGTGACGGCAGACTTCCTCGAAGCCCTTCGTATAATTAACCTTTACGTTAACTACATCCTCATATTCATGTTCCAAAACTAATACAGGGATACCCTTGGCATTGGAGTCATTAATAATCTTTTGAACTACCGCTTTATTACGAATCATCTCAGCAAACAAAATAATGATTGCAGAGTCCTGCTTGCAGACAAAATCCGCAAACCTTAATTCTTCAAAGTCCTTAAACTCTTCCTTCAAATCCGGAGTACCAAAAGAGAAAGCAGAAATTACGTAATCCTTGGTAAGGTATGGCTTTTGAAGTTTTGAAATAAAGGCATTAAAGTTCTCAGCATCCTGCCATCCACCACAAATTGTAATTATCTTACGTGGTCTGCTTATAACTTGCTGTCCATAAGTCTCCTGCTGATATACACGAATATAATCGACAACAAATGAATTGTCCTCTTCAAAACGTGTAAATTCATCTGGTGCGCCTGGGAGCGAGCCTCCGATAGCAAGACCAAGCTGAATATAAAATGGATGATCAAAAGGAGCATCAACATTTACTTCAAAGAAATTAATTCCATCTACTGCAAACTTAATATGACCTGGAATCCATTCAACAGAATAAACATGAAAATCACAGGCTGCATCTGTTCCTGCAGGAAAATGATATGCACTCTGCTCGTGTGTAGCATTAGCGCCGTAATGAACCGTAGCGTAGTGCTTGCCAGGAATATGGCATGGAATCTGCATAACATCAATCTGACCACCAATAGGCCATACGCCATACTTCTTATCGTCACAACAAAGCTTGATATAAGGGATAAGTCCATGACCATAAGGAATCTTGGCTCTGAACTCAAAATAACCATAAGTATACTCATGCTTGCCCTTGGTTGTAAGAAGACCTGATGTGTATGTAATATTCTCATCCTCATCAATCTTCTGAACAGGACAAATATGAAGCATATTATCCTTTATAAAGACATTCTCGTCACTCTGAACATATTCCTGAAGTTCATTATTGTCTTTACCACTTGGGCTGGCTTCAATATTCCAGCTAAGAATATCAACTGAATCACTATTAAAATCTTCAGACCAAACATGATGGTATCCATTTGGTATGTGCATATTACTAATCATATACTTCTCCACATTATCAGGATTTCAAAAACTTAAGTAAGCCTGGCTTAATTCGTGGTGTAATAAACTTCACCACAAAGCCAATTGAAACCGCTGCAATAATAGTACCTTCTCTCGCACCCTTAATGCTTCCGAAAAATATAAGTGACAACACGATAGCCGCTGTTACGTTATAAACGTCGAAAGCAACTTTGACATATCCAAACTCCTTATGGATAGTGTCACTAATGGCTTTAACAAAAGCCTCGCCAGAATTAAGAATAGTATCCGCTACTACCTGAAGTGATATTCCAAAAGCAAGGAGGAATGTTCCTAAAAATACACAAAACAATCTCCATGGATAGGGATCTTGAGGAATAATAATTCTGGTCAGCATCAATCCCAAATCTGTAAACCACCCAAACAAAAACGAGAGTGGGATCTGAAGCAGATTAACAATCTTAAAGTTCTTTCTAAGAATAATAATCTGCCCTATGAGCAAAAGAACATTACAAATCATAAGGAAAGTTCCAATAGTGATATTTGTAAATCTGATACTCAAAATATTAGGAATAGAAGAAATCGGAGTTACACCAAGCTCGCCATATTTAGTTACGGCTACGCCAAGGCCTGAGAAAAACAGACCAATAATAAATAATATGTATCGCTTAACCAACTCTTTTTTACTCATATAATACCCTATCCTATTTTACATTCTTGCTAATCAAAAGTCCTCACAAAAAATTATAGTTAACCAATTCTTAACTATTTATTGGAAACAACTTGTAATTCGCTGTGCTAGACTTCAAAAGTCTAAAAAAGATTGTGAGGGGCTTATTATGAAAATCGAGTTAACAAAACCACAATTCATGATTGATGCTGAAAAGACATACTTCATGAATGAAACAAAGAACAAATTTATGCGAATTCTTGGCGAGATTGGACTCGCACTTGCTGTGTTTCTTATTGTTCAATCTATTTACGCCATTTTAAGTTTAATGTTCACAACATATTTTGGTGCCCTGGCTGCAGGCCTTGAACCAATGGAATATGTTCTTCAGGCTGCAGCCGGCAAAGAGGTAATCAGATGGGAATACGCAACACCTGTTCGTCTCATATTTGAATTATTGATGACAATCCTGACTGTACTTATCGCAAGATTCTATCAGCAGCGTAAGCCACACACACTTGGCTTTACTAAGACTAATGCGGTACCACATTACCTTATCGGAATGCTTCTTGGTTTTGTGCTCTTTTCTATTTCAATTCTTTTCTGCCTTATGTTTGGCTCAATTGAAATCTCATACGATCCTTCAACATTTAAGCCATTACTTTTCGTTTTATTCTTTATAGGATGGCTTTTCCAGGGCATGGCAGAGGAAGTTATCTGCCGTGGTTTCATTATGGTTTCTGTTGCACGTCAGCATAGCCTTGTTACAGCAATTCTTTTTAACAGCATTTTCTTCGCTGCACTTCACCTTGGAAATCCTGGTATCGGAATCCTTCCACTTATCAACCTAACACTCTTTGGAATCTTCGCTTCCCTTGTATTCATCAAGAGCGGAAACATCTGGCTTGCAAGTGCAATGCACTCAATCTGGAATATGGTTCAGGGTAACTTCTACGGAGTTCTCGTAAGTGGTGGCGATGTTGAGACTTCAGTTCTTACTACAACATTTAAGGCTGGTAAGGAGCTCTTTAACGGCGGCGACTTTGGTCTTGAAGGTGGTCTTTGCGTAACTCTTACATACATTATTGGAATCATCATCATGCTTATCATTCCTTCTTTCGCCAAGGAAAAGAAAACTACTGCTAAAGCATAATTAATCCTTGGATATATTTTTATTGAGGTCTCTTAAACGAGGCCTCTTATTTTGCACAAAATAAAACCACCAGGAAATCCCGGTGGCTTTGACCCAATATACAAAAACAAATAGTTAATCGACAAATATTCTTTGAACTCTCTTACCTACATCACAGGTAATCTCGTAGTTAATTGTTCCCAAATACTCAGCCATCTCGTCTGCATGACGATCCTTACCAAATATCTCAACAACATCACCCTTCTTAATCTCACCATCGTAGTCTGTTGCATCGAGCATACACATATCCATGCAGACATTACCAACGATTGGAAGTCTTACACCATTCAAAAGAAGTTCGAAGCCATTACTGAGTCTTCTTGAAAGACCATCAGCATAACCTACAGAAACTGTAATTACACGAGTCTTTCTGTCTGCAATAAAGTGACGACCGTAACTTACTGACTTACCAGGCTCAATCTCCTTAACATGAATTACCTTTGTAAACCATGACATAACAGGAACAAGATTAATATCGCACTCAGGCTTAGGGCATCCCTGTGGAAGAAGTCCATAGAGAATAATTCCTGCTCTGACCATATCAAGGTGCATCTCAGGGAATCTCAAAATTCCGGCACTATTACAGATATGTCTCTTCTGGAAAGTAATTCCGCGAGCCTTAAGTTCCTCAATCTGCTGCATAAAGAAATCGTACTGCTGACGTGTATAGTCATCGTCTGGAGTATCTGCTACAGCAAAGTGAGAGAAGATTCCATAAGGAACAAGTCCTGGAAGAGAACAAATCTCAGCAATCTCATCTGTAGACGAACCATCTGTAGGGAAACCAATTCTTCCCATACCTGTATCAAGCTTAACGTGAATATTGCACTTACTATTAAGTCTTACTGCAACTGTAGAAAGCATCTTTGCTGATTCAATATCGTAAACAGCAAGATCAACCTTGTATCTTATGGCATCTGCGTATCTTGCGATATCAGTACCACTCAGAATAAGAAGACGTGCAGTAATACCACTCTGACGAAGGTGGATTGCCTCATCGATTGTAGCAAGACAAAGACCTGTAGCACCATTCTCGAGCAAAGTTTTTGCAATCTCGTAAGCGCCATGACCATAAGCATCAGCCTTAACTACAGCCATAATGTCTGCGTTAGGATTTGTCACACGACGAATCTCACAGATATTATTCTTAATAGCTGCAAGATCAATCTGAACACAGGATCTGTCAAAAATCATATCGTCAATTGAGTTACTCATTTATTGTCACCATCCACACTGCATAAAAGCAGGTCCAAAATATTTAGTAAGGTCTGATGGAAGCATTGCTCTTTTGCCAATTTCCTTGGAAGCAATTCTGCCTGCCTCCTGATGGAAATAAACTGCAGAAACTGCTGCATCCACTGGATTATTCATCTGAGCCAAAAGTCCTGTTAAAAGGCCCATAAGAACGTCACCGCTTCCACCCTTTGCCATTCCTGAATTATTACCTTCGTAAACGTAAAGTGTTCCTTCAGGAGTTGCAATATATATTGTACTACTCTTTAGGATAAGAATAACGCCATTACTTGAGGCAAATTCCAAAGCAGAAGCCTTAAGCTCATCTTTTGTCATGGATTTAACGTCTTTTCCCGTCAATCTTCCAAACTCGCCAATATGTGGAGTTAATACCGCAGGGCTTAACTTGGAATCAAAGCGTTCCTTTAAAAGTGGAAGAAAAATTTCTTTATTCTTCGAAATAATATTTAAAGCACCTGCATCAATTGAAAGTGCCTTTGAATTCTTAATTAAGATTTCTAAAAGGCCCATGTTAACCTTATTTTCTTCATTAAGGCCAGGTCCAATTCCTGCTGATGCAGTTTTTTCTAAATAAGAAAGAGCTGCCTTATAAGTCCTGGAATCGCTGTCCTCATATGCTGAAGTGAGCGCGCATGGGGAGTTTACACGAACTGCATCCAAAGCCTCACCTTCACTAAAGGCACGAACCATTCCAACACCGCTTCTAAGACAGCTGTCTGTAGCAAGAACCAAAGCTCCAGTCATGAACTTACTTCCAGCAACAAGCATGCTGGTGCCAAAAGTTCCTTTGTGGCCACAGCTTACGCGTTCTGGTCTGATTTCACTTATAAGTGAAGCTTTAATCTCGATTAGTTCCATTTTTAAATGTTAATTCCCTTATCAATTTCAGAATCAATTGAAGAATCTGAATGATCGATTTCTGTAAGAAGACTAAGATCAAATGGTGTCTCCTGATATACGTAGAAGTTGAGCCAGTTAGAGAACAACAAAGAAGCTGAAGAACGCCATCTTAATACTGGTCCCTGCTCAGGATCATCGTTCTTGTAGTAATTCATAGGAATCTTAATTGGAAGTCCCTTACTAACATCACGTCTGTACTCATCGTCCAATGTAGTTCTGTCGTACTCAGAATGTCCCATAATAAAGAACTGTCTGCCACGCTTATCTGAAAGTGCATATACACCACACTCCTCAGACTCAGAAAGGATACGAAGATCATCGCACTTGGCGATATCCTCACGTCTTACCTCTGTATGTCTTGAATGTGGAACATAGAAAACATCGTCAAAGCCACGGAAAAGCTTAACAGGCTTACTATAAGTCATGCTGTGCTCAAAAACACCGAAAGCCTTTTCCTTCAAATCGTACTTAGGGATTCCATAGTGGTAGTAAAGACCTGCCATAGCACCCCAACAGATATGCATTGTTGAATAAACGTGTGTCTTACTCCACTCCATAATACTACAGAGCTCTTCCCAGTAATCAACTTCCTCGTAAGCCATCTGCTCTACAGGCGCACCTGTAATAATAAGTCCGTCGTAATAACGGTCCTTAACATCCTCGAAAGTCTCATAGTACTTCAAAAGATGGTCTTCGCTTGTATGAGTTGATACGTGTGAAGCTACTCTCATAAGGTCAACATCAACCTGAATTGGAGTATTTGAAAACGCTCTAAAAAGCTGTGTCTCAGTAACAGCCTTGTTTGGCATAAGATTAAGAATAATAATTCTGATTGGTCTTATGTCCTGATTTAATGCTCTTGTTTCTTCCATTACGAAGATTCTCTCTTTTTCGAGAATTTCGCGCGCAGGAAGATTATTTGCTATTCTAATTGGCATTAGTATGCCCCTTTCTAAAGGTAATATTTAAAAATTAATCAGAAATGAACTCGTTAAGAATTGATTCTGATGGTACGTGCTGAGGATTTACTACTGGAATCATCTCAAGGTGTCTTATAAGCTTATCGCATCTCTTAAGCGCAGTAGATAAATCCGCAAACGGCTTTGTCTTATTAGATCTTTCCATAAAGATGTTTGGAGATAATGTGCCATCTTCAGCAAGCTTTACTGCACTCTTAATTTCTAGAAGTGCAAGAGGCGCAATAATCAAACTCTCATATGGAAGGAATGAATTAACGTGTACGTCAGCTCTTGTTAAGTACTCTGTGTAGTAAGCTTCCTCTGACTTTTCAATCATTGGCCAGTAGTCGATAGTTGAGATTGCATGCGCACCTCTGTGGCGGCTGTCTCTTACGATTCTTCTTAAAAGACGAATCTCGCCCATATCCATAAGCTTTGTATCACAGAAAACATTGCCGTAAGGCATAATGAAAACCTTAACTGCTGAGCTTGGATCAACGCCGCCATTAATTCTTGAAGACAATCCATGGAGACCCTCTACTACAAGGATACCGTCATCTCCAATATTGATTGCTTCTGATGGATCACGCTGAACCTGCTGTCTGATTTTAAAATCAAAAAATGGTGGAAGAACAGTCTTGCCAGCAACGATATCAGTAACGTCCTTTGCTGCCCTCTCAACATCCAATGCTTCGATAGTCTCAAAGTCAGGACGACCATCTCTATCGAAAGTTAATTCTTTATTTGTATAGTAATCATCAAGGGATAAAAACTGTGCCTTACGTCCGTGACGCTCAAAGCAAGCAGACAAACGCATAGTAAATGTAGTTTTACCTGATGATGTTGGACCAGATACGAATACAGCTCTCTTGGAACTGTCCGCACAAATATTTTCTACGATGCTATCGATTCTATCGATGAAACCCTTCTCGCATTCTCTAATAAATTCAGGAAGTTTCTTTGCTCCAAGGCTTTCTTCGAGTTCTTCAACTGTTACATCCATCTTATCTCTAAGCTCTGCCATGTTACCTCCTATAAGAAAACCAAAGGTTATTAATGTCTATATTGGAAGAATCTTCTAAGGATAAGCTGCTTAATAATAAAGTCATATCCCTTCTGAACATATCTCACTACAATAAATACGAGTCCTGGAATTACGATAGCGGCTACAATAACCAAAACGCAAACCAATACTACGTGAATACCACCTGCAAGAACACCCATTACAGTTGAGAAAGAACCTGCATCAGCAGCAAACTTCTCTGTGTAATTCTCAAGAGTGCTGTTTAAGAATGAAATCATGTAATCCTGAAGACCGTCAGAACTTACCTTAATAAAAGGTGTTGCGAATCTGATAGTTAAATCGAGGACAATAACTGTCTTCATTATCTTCTCGAAAAGTACAAGTATTTTGCCCCAGAGAGGCATTCGATAATAGCGGAAACAAAGGAAAGGACAGGAAAGGAACAAAAGAATAAAGATAACAATCTTCCAAACTTCGCCATTACCAATAGTTAAAATAGCGCTGCCTGTCCAGTATTTAAGTAAAAAGAATACGTCTGTCAAAAGTCCGTAGAGGATAAAAAGGGCATAGTGACGCCTGTTCTCGAAATCAGTATCACTCCACAAATCACCTAGGAACAAGCCCTCGAGATAGTCCACTTCGATCCTCCTTGATCAATAAATAATTAATATTTTAACATAAAATCTCTTTTATATTCTCCACACATTAATGGAGTCTGAAAGAGCATGCTGTAGTTTCCTCAACAAGAAGCTTCAACTGATTCCACTTCTTTGGGAAATGCTGCGTGGAAGTAGCGCTAAGTCTCTCGTCATCATTAAAAAGAATAGATACTTCCCATGTTGAAGGGTTTGCTGTCTCGTTACCGAGAGTATCACCCTTACCTGTTCTATATGCTTCAACCCAGTCCAAAAGATCCGTCTTTGGAAGTTTTGTTCTCATTGTTTCTGTTTTTCCCGGATTCATATGCTTCATAAAGTTGTTATTCCACATATATGAATCTGTCCAAGTGATAAGGTTCTTTTCAAAATCGTACTTCACCTTATAACCGCCTGAGCGATTACTAATTGAAATCTCCAAAAGAACGATATCATCGTAAGACTTTTTTCCCATTACTACACTCCTCTTAATCAATTCGGATGCCGAATACAGAACCCTGTGTAGTTGAGACTACGAGCATATTCTCGAAAACTACAGGTGAAGCCTGGAACTCAGTGTTACTAAATGTACTTGAAGAAGCCTGAATATAGTTAATTCTATATCCAGCATTCTCACCTGAAGCCTCCACAAGATGAATCTGACCAAGGCTATCGCAAATTACGATATAGGCATTTCCGTTCTGGTCGTAGATATCAACTGGAGAACTATAAGTATAAATATTCATTTCGTAACGCCAGGCTTCTGTTCCGGTATCACGATTATAAGCAACAAGTAAGTTACCACTCATAAGACCATTAGTCATACTATATGAGAAGATAACAAGATTAGAGATTGGGCCCTTACCAAGAATTGGATTACCAATACATCCACC
Organism: Saccharofermentans sp.; assembly: GCA_045639635.1. GTDB lineage: Bacteria > Bacillota > Clostridia > Saccharofermentanales > Saccharofermentanaceae > Saccharofermentans. The sequence continues at coordinate 23,302 of JAZUDM010000070.1, forward strand.
ATTCTGGTCAGTGTCTGAAGTCTCTCCGTTATATGTGTAGCATGGCTGTGATGTCTGCCATACCTCTTCACCTGTAAGAGCATTAAGCTTATATGTATAAGCTGCTCCTGAATACTGTCCACTGCCACCCTGGTAATCAACCTCAGTTGCAAAGTACAAATATGGAACACCATTCTCTTCACTTAATACAGGTGAAATATCTGAATCATCGCCAGTTCTGAATACCCATACCATCTGCATTGTATTAAGGTCAAGACAGATGAGGTTTGAGTTATTGTCTACAAAATAAGCAAGGTTACCATATACAGCTACAGAGCTTTCAACTCCAAGATATCTTCCCTGTGTATCAGTAAAGATATACTTATAGCCTGTACATGTTGGACTTACACTAATTGTTCCACTACCAGGAACATAAGATGTATTAAGAGTAAATGTATAAACGATACCATTCTCACAAGGCCAGATAAGTGTATCTGTTGCGCCATCAATAAGAGGTGATGAGTCAAAAGCACTCCAGTTCATTCTGTAAGCACCATCATCAAGTCCGTCATACATGAAAAGTCTTGAACAATCGATAAGTGAATAGATATACATACCAAATCCACTATTACCATTGTTATCAGCCTGTCCAAGATAAAGAAGTGGGTAGCCACGTGGGTCAACGGCAGGTGTTCCCTTAATAGAAGCACCAACATAGAGTGGATCTCTTGTCATTGCACCATCATCGATATCGAAGAAATATACATATCCATCAAGACCTGCAACGATAACCTCAACAAGTCCATCCTTAACACGCTTAGTGTCGTACATATTCATCTGTAAACGAAGATCTGCCGGCCATCTTACAACAAGTGGCTGACCTGTCTGCTGAACACCTGTCCACTCGAATGTCTGACTGGATGCAAGAAGTGAGTGCATTCCGGAGAATTCCCATGCCTGTGTAATAGTATCAAGCTTGATTGAACTATCACCAGCAACATAGTTATCTGGATTTGTATAACCGAATGTAGCTACATTACGGAAGTTGTTTCCTCTATATGTAGTAATACCTGCAACACTTGAATACTCAAGAGGATCAAGCATACAGATTGGGTTTGGTCTGATGTAATCAGTTACGATAACTGCACCATTAGTAACATTCTGTGTAATTCCTCTATAAGAAGGAAGATTAGAAGTTGGAATAGTAATCTCTTGATCAACAATAATTCTTGCTGTTGCAGGATAAAGAAGTGGATTCTGATTTGAACTGATTGGTGGAACTGGTGTAGGAGTATTAGTAGCTACAGAGATATAAGTATCTGTATCTCCAATAACACCAGAATTAATAGTCTCTGGGGCATTCTTCTGCTTAAAGAAAATGAGCGCAAGAACAGAAGTCAAAATAACAGACAAAACTGTTACGATGACTACAAGTAACAACGTTCCTGATGATGTATCACGAGATGGCTCGTAGAACGTATTATCTCTTGGCATGTATTGTTCTTTTTGGTTCATAATACCCCTCTATTTCTATAGATATAGAAAACCAATCTACATAATATCACGGGGTGCAATAATACTCAATCAAGAGACTTTGCGATTTCAAGAAGCTTTTGTATGCGGTGATTCATTCCAGACTTGCCAATTGGCGGATCCATAAGCTTTCCAAGTTCTGAAATAGATGCGCCAGGGTTAGCAAGATTAACCTCTGCAGCCATTCTAAGTTCTGGCGTAAGGTTACTTGCCTCGTCTGAATTCATAAGTTTTGTAATTAATTTATTTCGAACAGCGCCGGCATCTGCCTGACGCTTTGTATTACCTGAGTCAAAATTCATGCTGCGTGTTACATTTCCAATGATTTCGCGCTCTGCACGGATATTCTCAAAGTTAAGTCTGCTGCCATTGGCGCCAATAATTCCAAGGAAATCAGATACAGAATCTCCCTTTCGAAGGTAGATAATATTGCTACTGCCCTTAGATGAAACAGCATATTCAAGACCGTCTCTTGAAAGAAGTGCCTCTACTACAGGCTTTGTTTCAGGATTTTTAATATGAAGCTCGATTCTATAACGAAGTGAAGGATCTGAGACGTAACCGCATGCAAGGAAAACTCCTCTTAAATAGTAGCGGCCGAGTTCGGATTTTGAATAATCAAAGCCATCGGAGCCATAAATATCAACTCCGTCTCTTTGCATAAGCTTCTCAATATAGTCAACGATAATGTCAGGAAGGCGCGCTTCAATTCCGGATGAATCAATAATTCCATCCATTACAGCCTTAGCGGCAACATCTTTACGCGGAGGTCTTACTATAACCTCTTTTTTTACTTCAATACTGAAACTGTCCTCATCAAACTGAGGCTGGTTTGTCATCTTTTTTGACATAACGTGGATCCCTGTCTATATCTCTATGGTTAATGGTTGTGTTGAAACCAGCTGCCTGAAGTCTCTTACCCAAAGCCTCAGCTATATAAACGGATCTGTGGCGTCCGCCAGTACAGCCAATTCCAATGCTTAAGCGGCTCTTGCCTTCACGCACATAGAAAGGAATCATATATTCAAAAAGGTCTGTAATCTTATCTAGGAACTCGCCTGTCTCGCTAAAGCCCTCAAGATATTTCTCAATAGGCTCATCAAGACCGCTCATCATTTTAAGCTCTTCTACCCAGAATGGGTTTGGAAGGAATCGGACGTCAAATACATCATCGTGGTCTGTTGGCATACCATACATGAATCCAAAAGATTCAACGAAGATATTAAGTCCCTTATCTGCAATTGCCTTAAGCACAGCACGAAGCTCCTTCTTAAGACCTGCGTTAGTAGTCATTGTTGTATCGATAATGCTTGTAGCACGTCCTCTGATGTTATTAAGAAGCTTACGCTCAGACTTAATTGCATCGCTCAAAGACATATCGTCCATAAGTGGGTGCGTTCTTCTTGTTTGTCTGTATCTGCTTACAAGAACGTCGTCGCTTGCCTCAAGGAACACGATACTAAAATCGATTCCAAGCTCTTCCAAAGCCTTTAAAGAAGCGCCCCACTCCTTAAGAAGGGCCTTACTTCTGATATCAACGACAAAACAAAGCTTTGAAATAGCGCCGGCCTCATTCTCCTTCTGAGAAAAAGCCTCTGCAAGATTAGGCATAAACTGAGGAGGAAGATTATCGATACAAAAGTATCCCTTATCCTCGAAAAAAGCTGCAGCCTGGCTCTTACCAGCACCACTCATTCCTGTAAGAATAATAAGCTCCATTAATTACTAAATCCCCCGATCAAACGTACTTCTGTTTCAAGTTTGACACCACTGTCGCTCAGGACCTTATCCTGAACATATCTTATAAGTCGCATAACATCATCTGCTGATGCTGTTCCGCCATTATTTACAACGAATCCTGCATGCTTAGGAGAAACCTGGGCACCAGACTCGTCAAGTTTAAATCCCTTAAGACCGCTGTCCTGAATAAGAGCACCTGCAAAATATCCTGTTGGGCGCTTAAATGTTGAGCCCGCACTAGGAATTTCTACTGGCTGTGAAGCAGTACGCTTAGCCTTAAGCTCAGCAACACGCTCCAAAATAGCATCCTTATCGCCCTTTTTAAGCTTTGCCTCGAAAGAAGTTACAACGATGCTCTTGCCTTCTGATGTAAGTCTTTCGAAGATACTCTCACGGTATCCGAACTCGCAAAGGCTGCCATAGATTGTCTTAAGTTCACCATCTTCAATATAGTTTACGCTGGAAGTAATATCCTTAATCTCTCCACCGTAAGCACCAGCGTTCATGAACACTGCGCCTCCGACTGAACCCGGGATACCACAGCAGAACTCGATTCCCTCAAGTCCTTCCTTCGCACATGTAATTCCAAACAAAGCAAGAGAACATCCTGCGTCTGCCTTAATAGTAACGATGCCATCAGAATCAGCTTCACTTAAATTAAGCCCAGAAAACTTCTTTCCAAGATGAATTACAAGTCCATCGAATCCGCTGTCGCTAATTAAAACATTAGAGCCTAATCCAAGTACCAGAACTTCAAGATTATTCTCCTTGGCGTAAGCTAAAAGCTCCTTGATTTCATCCTCGCTTGAAGGCTCTGCAAAAAACTTCGCAGGTCCTCCACACTTAAATGTTGTATATGGTTTAAGAATTACATTTTCTTCTATTAAAGTATTAATCATGTAGGAACGTTTCCTCCTGGGAAAACTCTGGCAACAAGATCTGCTGCTGCGTTATAGCCCATCTCTTTAACACGGTAGTTGATTGCGGCTGCCTCGACGATAATTGCGAGGTTACGTCCAGGACCAACAGGGATAGTGATTGAAGGAATCTTAATTCCAAGAATCTCTGTAGTTTCCTCAGAAAGTCCAAGTCTGTCGTATGTCTTCTTCTCATCCCAGAGCTCAAGGTTAATAACGAAGTCGATACTCTCTGTTGTCTTTACAGAAGATACACCGTAAAGCTGCTTGATATCGAGGATACCGATACCTCTGATTTCAATTAAGTGCCTGATAACTTCAGGTGCGCTTCCAAGAAGTGTTGTCTCAGAAACCTTACGTACTTCTACCTGGTCATCCGCGATTAATCTGTGACCTCGCTTAATGAGCTCGAGGGCTGTCTCGGACTTACCTACACCACTCTCACCCAAGATAAGAATACCTTCACCGTTAACCTCTACAAGAACGCCATGCATTGAAACTCTTGGCGCAAGCTCAAGCTTTAAGTACTTGATAAGCTCGCTTGAGAAATCTGAAGTAGCTTCCTTAGTTCTAAATACAGGAACCTTGGCTGCTTCAGCCTCCTCCAAAAGCTCACGATGAGCCTCGTGATCACGTGTAATAATGAGGGCTGGAATGTCTTTTGCAAACAAATCTCTTAAGGATTTTCTTCTGTCATCTGATGTCAAATGCTCAAGGTATGCAAACTCCATGTTACCAACGAGCTGCATACGGTCAGGACCAAAGTGATCGTAATAACCTGCAAGCTGAAGTCCAGGTCTTGTAAGATCGGCTACGCTGATTCTGCGCTGGTCAATATCACCTGAGTCATATACAACTTCAAGATCAAAATCTTTAACTATCTCTGAAAGAAAAACGCTTGAATATGGCATAAGAAATCCCGCCTTTTTTGAACTAATTTTTATTTTAGCATAGAAAGAGGCTATATTTCTTGCTCTAAAGGCAAAAAATACCCCTCCTGAAATAAATCAGAAGGGGTATCTATTACTTAATCACTTATTAAGTCTTATCAGAACTTAACTTCTACCTTGTGTGTAGCACCATCAGCAAATACAGGAACCTTTGTATCTGGGAGTTCCTTGCCATCACAGAATACCTTGCAGCCATTCTTTGTTCTTACGAATGTTGCAGGCTTTGTGATCTCGATATCGTAGATAGCCTTACCACTGTTAACTGTTACATTAAGGAATGTATCGTCAGTTCTAAGGAGTGGCTCAACGATAAGGTTGTCTGCTGTAAACTCAACGCCGAAGCATGAGAAGAGGCAGAGGAGAAGCCATGTAGATGTACCAGAAAGTGTAGGTCCGATGTTCTCACCAGAATCACTATTGTTGTACTGTGTACACCATCTTGGGTTACCACAAACTGTAAATGGTGACTTCAATGTTCTATATGGGAGAATCATGTCGATTACCCAGTAAGCTGTCTCAGCAAGACGCTGTGCAAGTGCCTGGTTCTCAACTTCCTTAGAAGCCTTGAGCATAGCAGCTGCAGCCATCATGTTAGCGTGCTTAAATACACCCCCGTTCTCACGGTCACCTGGATAGTAGAGAGCTACGTCGATCTTTGGAGCGATCTTTGAGTAATCTACTGTTGAACAGAGACGGAAACCATATGGTGACTTGAGGTAAGAATCGAGAGAATTGAGCATTGTCTCGATCTGCTGCTCATCAGCACAGTCAGAAAGAACTGACCATGAGAAAGCATTAAGGAAGTAAGATCCTGGAGCATCCTCAACCTGGAGATTATCACCAGCAGCACCAAGGTACTGAAGCTCTGGCTTATTTGATCTGTTGAAGAGAACTCTTGCGAAGAAATCATTCTTCCATGAAGAAGAACGGAGGTCTTCCTTAACCTTATTTGAAAGAGCTGTGAGCTCATCAGCGTAAGCCTGATCACCAGTCTTTACGAACATATCCTGAGCAGCATCGATAGCAACCTTAAGAAGGAAGCCGTTCATTACAGACTCTGAATACTCTGACTCGTAAGGAACCTCACCGAAAGCCTTACCAGAAACGGCAAGCTGCTCTCTGTACTGCTCCATCTTAACAGCACCGCCTACGCAGTCTGGGTCAACACGGAGACAGTCATTCCAGTCAGCTCTGTCGATAAGAGGAATTCCGTGCTTACCTACAGAAATCTTAGCTGAGTACATAATGATTGCCTTGATTGTCTCAAGAAGTGTTCTTGTCTTCTTCTCCTCGTCAGGTGCAACTGCAACAGCAATCTGCTCCTTGAGGAAATCGTAATCGCCTGTAAGCTTTACGTATCTGTCGAGAGCCTGGAGAAGCCAGAGAGCATCGTCAGACCACCAGCCTGGCTCCTTACCTGTCCAGTAGAAGTTATGGTTAGCATAACCATCCTCGAATACGTTACCTGCCCACTCTCTAAGGAGCTTCTTAACGAACTCTGTCTCGCCCATACCAGCAAAGTAGTACATAGAAGCGAAGATATCCTGGATCTCTCTAAAGCCGATCTCACGGTAACCCTTCTGTGTCCAGTCAAGTGAACGTGATACGAATGTCTGATAGAAAACCTGGAATGGGAGGTTGTTATTTACATAAGCCTCGAAGTTCTTGTCGTCATGCTTAATCTTAAGATACTTTGCGTAATCCTTTGTGAAAGCAATAACCTTATCAAGAGCTGCAGGAAGCTTTGACTTATCTGAATAAGTCTCGATAACCTTAGCAATCTCAACCTTAACTGTCTCATCAACAACATAGTCGTCGTTAACAGCATCAGATGAAAGACATGTAAAGTTATCAGCACGTACGCTTGAGTTAGCCTTTACAGTAAACTCAGTTGCAAGTGCATAGAAACCAGGACCCTTACGTGATGGCTTATTTGAAAGACATGCGATAAGCTCTGGATTCTCAAGTGAACCTGAACCAACAAACTCACTATATCTAGCACAGTACTCCTGTGGGAATACTACGCCGTCATCTGTATGAACGAGGAGTGTATCAAATCTGATATTACCCTTTGTCCACTTTGGATTTGGGTTAAAGCTGATAGCCTTAATCTCATTATTCTCATCAAAGAAAACTTCAGACTGAGCAACTACAGTTGAGAAAATAACGTCCTCACGGAGAGCGTGAATCTCACTTGTACCGAACATACCTGTATAAACAATACGGATATCTCTGTCCTTTGAAGATGTGTTCTCGATATCAATCATCTGTGCTTCAGTTGCAAGAGGCATACCCTCTTCTGAAGGAAGGATGAAAATAGTTCTCTTAACCTTAAGGCCATCCTTAAGAACATAAGAGATAGTAGTTCTGTTCTGTGAATGAACTGTCTCAACTGACTCGAGGTTAGCGTCTACAGCCTTACCAGAATAGAAAATCTGCTTGCCGTTTTCAGTAATATAGAACTGACGGTTTGCAGGGAAACCATTCTCCTCAGGGAGATAGTCCCACTTAGTAGCAAGAACCTGTGTATCAGCGTGTGCTCTGAAGCATCCGCCACCAAGTCTGTCTACTGCGCTCTTTGGAGTACTCTGAAGTGGTCTGTCGAAACCAATTCTGTTACCAAGAAGCATGTTTGTGTAATAATGTGGGCCTGGTGCTGGTGTTGCAGGATCTGCAACGAGCTCACCGTTCTCATTAAGAGTACCGCCCCAGTAATTTGTGCCATCAATTTCAGCCTTAATAACATCCATTACAGCTGCATCAACTGAAACTTCTTCAACCTTGCCATCGATTTCTGTATAAACAGCATCCTTTGTAAGGAGAACACTCTTCTTTGCTGCAAAAGCCTCAGAGAAAAGTGAATCGAGCTCATCCTTGCCAAGAAGAACAGAAACGAATGGAGATTCAAACTTTAAACCAGCAACTCCGGCAACAACTGCATCGCCCTTAAGACGAATATACTGAGCACTGATTTCGCCAGAAATAACAGAACTGAACTTCTTCTTCAAAAGTTCAGAAGCGGGCATCACCTGTTCTCTAGCCTTCTCACCTTTAATAATCATTGGTCATTCCTCCCAATTTTAATCTTTTGTGCTTAACCACTCTATTAAGCATCCCCCGCATAGTAAATCTCCCACCACCCCTATTGGATAGTGGGAGACAACCATTCACTAAATTTTAATTAGCCAAGTACTACTTCAACAGCGTGTGTACCATCAGCGAATACAGGGATGATGTTACCATCAATAGCCTGTCCGTCAACTGTCATTGACTTAACGCCCTTACATACGTGATCTGGGTTCTTAACAGAGATCTCATATGTAGCACCACGGAACTGACGTGTAGCCTTCATGCCATCCCAAGCTGATGGGATAGATGGGTCAATCTTCAAGCCATCGAAGTCAGCCTGAACACCAAGGATGTACTGTGAAATAGCAACCATATTCCAAGCAGCTGTACCTGTAAGCCATGAGTTCTTACCCTGACCGAAGTTCTTACCTGTCTGACCGATATCAGAACCAGCATCCTTACCACCAATCATCTGACCATATACATATGGCTCAGTCTTATGGAGATCAGATGTCTCCTCAGTAAATGCAGGAGCAATCTCTGAATAGTACTTGAATGCCTGATCACCCTCACCAGCATAAGCAGCAGCACAGATAATCCATGCGTTGTTATGTGTGAAGATACCAGCGTTCTCCTTATATCCGCCTGGATATGTTGAGATCTCACCGTACTGTACATAGTACTTAGAGAATGCTGGGTTATTAAGAACAAGACCGTGCTGTGTATTGAGTCTCTCATCGATAGCTGCGAGAGTCTTCTTTGTAACCTCAGCGTCCATATCTGACATGATTGCGAAGCCCTGTGGCTCGATAAAGATCTGGCCTTCCTCGCACTCCTTAGAACCCATCTTCTCGCCGTTAGCGTCGTAAGCTCTGAGGAACCAGTCGCCATCCCAAGCAGACTCCATCATGTTCTTCTTCATCTTGTCGATCTCAGCCTGAGCTGCTGCAGCCTCGTCATCCTTGCCTGCGTGCTTCAAGATAGATACATAGTTAGGACCAGCGAAAGTAAAGAGTGCTGCTACGAATACAGACTCAGCTACCTTAGAGTAACCACCCTCAGCTGCGAACTTAGGATTTGTATATGTCTGGAAAGACTCACCTGGTGTGTCTGAGAAGCATGAAAGGTTGATACAGTCATTCCAGTCAGCTCTCATTGCAAGAGGAAGTCCGTGTGGACCAAGGTTATTAACGATACGGTAGAATGAAACCTTCAAGTGCTCAAGCATTGTCTGAGCGATTGACATATCGTTATCGTATGGAACCATCTCATCGAGGATTGACCAGTCACCTGTCTCCTTGATGTAAGCAGATACAGAAAGGATGAGCCAGAGTGGATCATCTGAGAAGTCACCACCGATGTCAGCATTACCCTTCTTTGTAAGAGGTGAATACTGATGATAGCAACCACCATCTGGGAACTGTGTTGAAGCGATATCGATGATACGCTCCTTAGCTCTGTCAGGAATCTGATGTACGAAACCAAGAACATCCTGGTTAGAATCTCTGAAGCCCATACCACGACCGATACCAGACTCGAAGTAAGAAGCAGAACGTGAAAGGTTAAATGTAACCATACACTGATACTGGTTCCAGATATTAACCATACGGTTAACCTTCTCATCAGGTGTATCAACTGTGAGGATTCCGAGGAGGTGATCCCAATATGCCTTGAGTTCAGCCATACCAGCCTTGAACTTCTCAGGTGTATTGAACTTCTCGATCATCTCGTAAGCCTTAACCTTGTTGATTGTCTTGCCATCAGCCTCAAACTTCTGATCCTGTGGCATCTCAACATATCCGAGTACAAATACAAGTGTCTTTGTCTCGCCTGGAGCAAGAGTAATCTTCTTATAGTGTGAAGCGATTGGTGCCCAACCATCAGCAAAGGAGTTTGTAGCCTTGTTAGCTACTACTGCCTGTGGATCACCGAAACCATTGTAAAGACCGATGAATGAATCTCTGTCTGTATCGTATCCATCGATTGTGTCATTTACAGAATAGAAAGCGTAGTGATTACGACGATCTCTGTACTCTGTCTTGTGATAGATTACAGAATCCTTGATCTCAACACGACCTGTTGAGAAGTTACGCTGGAAGTTATTTGAGTCGTCCTGAGCATCCCAGAGACACCACTCAGCAAATGAGAAGAGTGAGAAAGACTTCTCAGCTGAACCCTCATTTGTAAGAACAACCTGCTGAACCTCACCATCGAAGTTCTGTGGTACGAAGAATGTAACCTCAGCCTTAAGGTCGTTCTTCTTACCCTCGATAATTGTGTAACCCATACCGTGACGGCACTCGTAAGAATCGAGCTCTGTCTTTACAGGTGACCAACCTGGATTCCAGATTGTACCATTATCATTAATATAGAAATAACGTCCACCCATATCGATAGGTACGTTGTTGTAACGATAACGAGTAATTCTACGGAGTCTTGCATCCTTGTAGAAGCTGTAACCACCAGCTGTATTAGAAATCAAGGAGAAGAATCCCTGTGTTCCCAAGTAGTTAATCCATGGATATGGAGTTCTTGGGGTGTTGATGACATACTCACGTCTAGCGTCATCGAAATAACCAAACTTCATAACTTTTGCCTCCAGTTATTAAATTTCATAATTAGTATTTTCATTCTACACTATCAAGAAAGAAATATAAATGAACTATTTATAAATTCTTGACTTTTCTTGCGATGATTTTATCAATTTCTATCAAGTCATTTTCTTGCATTAAAAAACGTTCCTTCCGGAGAAGGAACGTTTTAAATTTGGTCAAAACCGATTTGGAATTACTCCTTAACACCACCAGCTGCAACACCAGAAATAATGAACTTCTGCATGAATGCATATGCGATAACGATTGGGAATACAGAAGCTGAAAGACCCATGTAAATAGCACCATAGTCTACGTAACGGTCACCGTACAACATCTGTACCATAAGTGGAAGTGTCTTTGTCTCAGTCTTACTCAAGAGGATTGATGGAGCAAAGAAGTTGTTCCATGAACCGAGGAATGAGAAGATACCCTGTGTAGCGAGGGAAGGAACCATGATAGGAAGACAAATTCTATTGAATGTATAGAACTCACCAGCACCATCGATTCTTGAAGCCTCGATAATTTCCATTGAGAGTGAAGACTCAAGATACTGCTTGATAAAGAATACAGTTGAAGGAGCAGCAATCGCTGGGATGATCAATGGCCACTTTGTACCAAGAAGACCAAGTGTCTGAACCAAGCGATAGAAACCTGTGATGTTTACAGCTGTAGGTACCATCATGACACCGACGATCAATGTAAACAATACCTTCTTACCCTTGAAGTTATAAACAGTAAGACCATAAGCTGTCAAAGCTGAGAAGTAAACTGTCAAAGCTGTTGAAGAAACAGAGATAATCAAACTGTTCTTAAAACCTACTGAGAAGCTGAAAGCGTCTCGAGCAGCAAGATACTGCCAGTTCATCTTCATCTGATTAATACCATTCTTAAAGTTTGGATAAAGAAGAATCTTTCTTGAGATTGAATATGAATCCCAAGTAGCATTACAGAACATATAGAAGAATGGGATAACAGCGAGAATGGCAAAGAAAATAACTACAACATATACCAAAGCACTGTATGCAGCTACGGAAGCAGACTTACTGCGCAACTTTTTTGTATTAGTACTCATTTTGTTGCACCTGCCTTTCTAGCGAGTTTCTTAGCCTTAGCAGCCTTTGCAGCATCTTTATCTCTCATCATGTAGAAGATCAATACAGAAAGGATTGTTGTAACAATAAAGAGGATTACTGATACAGCAGCTGCAAGACCAACCTGCTTAACATCCTGCTTACCAAATGCCTGAGCATTGATATACATAAGAACTGTTCTTGTAGATCTGATCATAGATCCGTTGAAGTTAATAAGAGCAGGAGCCTGGTTGATGTACATTGGGATATCGTACATCTGGAGACCACCGATGAGGGAAGTAACCAATGTATAAAGTACGATAGGTCTCAAGAGTGGAAGTGTAATCTTTGTGTATGTCTGGAAAGAGTTAGCACCATCGATCTGAGCTGACTCGTAGAGAGACTCACTGATTGATGTAATACCAGCGATCAATACGATCATTGTATTACCATACCACATCCAGAAGTTGATGAAACATACGATCATTCTTGTTGCCCAAGCACTCTCGAAGAAGTTGTAACCATCCTTATCACCGAAAGCATGGAGAACCTGCTGAGCGATTGACTGAGCACCACCAGAAGAATATGAGAATGCTCTTCTGAACAAGATAGCGATTGTTACGGCTGTAATTACGTTAGGCAAGTACATCAAGCCCTTCATAAGTCCAAGACCCTTAAGCTTAATCTTTGTATCTGTGAACCAAGCTGAAAGGAGGAGCGCCAAGAGAATCTGTGGTATGAAACCGATAACCCACATGATTCCTGTTGTAACAAACGCACCAGCGATTGTATTAATTCTTGTCTTACTTGCGAAAATGTCTGTAAAGTTCTGGAGTCCAATGAAGATATACTCACTCTTAGCGTTAACCTTTGCGAGGATACCAGCTGGATTCTTAACTGTCTGCTGATCACGATTAAGCTTTGTTGTAACCTCAGCAAGAGCCTGCTGAGCCTTCTTAATTGCGTCAGAATCACCTGAAGCTACAGCTGCATCGTAGTCAGCCTGTGCGCCAGGAAGTTTTGCATTAAGTTCTTCGATTTCAGCCTGTGCAGCTGCAACTCTCTTAGACTTGATAGCATTCTCGATTGACTCATACTTAGCCATTGTAAGAACGTCAGAAAGACCAATCTCAGACTTAAATGCGTTGTACTTTGTAATATCAATTGTGTCTGTGAAGCATACATACTTATCTACTTCAATACCCTGAGCGATAAGGATTGTACGTCCAACATTACCTGCGTAAGATGAAATCTTAGAAATCTGCATAGCAGACTTAACCTTGTTTGCATCTGACTCATAGTTTGTCTCGATGAAGCTGTTTGTTGCATAGAGGATATTTGTTGCAGGATCCTCAGCTGGCTTAAGTGTATCGCCATCAGCTACGAGCAATACGTTATTGTTAATGAGACCGAAGTTATAAAGAGTCTCAAGATCTTCGTAGAAAGCGTTTTCATTGTTATGAAGATTAACTGAACCATCAACATAACCCTGGAAGTTAGAGTATGTTGTAAGACCGTTAATTGAATCTGCCCATACACTAGTTGCAAGGAATGTCTCAAGATCAGCAATGAAAGGAACCTTAATTCCTGAAATTGAGCTGCCCTCAGCATCCTGTGCCTTAGGAGCATTAAGATTTGAACAGATGAAATAGAATGTTGGATCACTCAAATTCTCAGCTGTTGCATTCTCAAAATATGCAGTAAGTGAATCTGCACCAGAAATCTCTGTGAGATAGTTTACGAGAAGAACCTGTCCATCTGAAAGTTCTGCCTCTGAAAGAGAAGCTACAAACTCAGCATACTCTTCGCTATCGCGAATATCCTCTGCTGTAATTGTCTCTGTCTCTCCACCCTCTTCGTCATCACCAGATGAAGCTGGGTTTACGATAGCATCAAGCTTAGGAGCGATGCTAGAAATCTGATTTGTAATTGTAAGTGTAAGATCATTAAATGATGACTTCCAGCTTGACAATTCATTAATTGTGTCAGCAGATACAAGTGAAAAATCATTTGCATTGAGTGCTGCTCTAAGTTCGTCCTTAGCTGTCTGTGAAATCTCATCGTTGCTAAGGATAGCGTTGATACCATTTGCATTCAATGGTTCATACTGTGTTGCACATGTCTGTGCCTCAAAGAAGTTACGAACCTTCATGTAGTCCTGCTTCTTACAACCAACGAGTGTCTCAAACTCTGAGTCATCAATGTAAGTAGTAAGATCAAGATATCTGTCGTAATAAACTTCTTTATCAGAGAAACCCCAGAATCGTGAAGTAATACTCTGCAAGTTAGCTCCTGAATACCAGAAAGTAGTAAGGAGTGGGTACAAGCTGAAAATACAATAAACGATTACGAATGGGGCAACAAAGAGATAACCAAACTTTGTATAGCTCATGGCCTTACGCTTGGTTCCCTGATTAGTACCTCTTGCCATCTTCGTCACTCTCCAAAAATTTATTTGCCCAAATTTGTTTTTGGTAAAGAAAATGCGGGGCAGGGTTTTGCCCCGCCCCGCACAATTACCTTAGTTAAACTGATTCACTTATATGAATTAGATTACATTAAGCTCCTCAAGGTTAGCTGTGAATGTATCGATAGCCTCAGCTGGAGTCTCGATATCACCTGTAAGATAAGAAGCAACTACAGATGTGAACTCATCGTTGATGATAGAATCGTTATCTGTGATGATTGAGTTGTCGATTGTAGAAGCAGAAGCAAGAAGAACTGCTGCTGGGTTCTGACCACCGAGCCAATCAATTGCGTATGCATCGTCGCTAGCCATCTCTGTCATGATTGCGATTGAGTTAACGAACTCACCCTTAAGAGCGTTATCTCTGAGGTTGTCCTCGTTGATAGCGATGCCTCTCATGAGGTCAGCTACAGAAGCCTTTGTATCGCAGTACTTAGAAGCCATCATCCATGTTCCACCCCAATAGAATGAAGCTGGAGCATTTACGAGACCCCACTCACCAGATGTTGGGTTATCGTACTCGCCGTCACCGTCGTCATCGTTACCAAGACCCATTGAATACTTACCGAGCCACATTGGTCCCCAGTATGAAAGTACTGTGTAGTCTGTCATAGCTGCGTTCCAAGCATCCTGCCACATAACAGCCTCGAATGTAAGATCCTCATCCTTAAGAGCCTTAGCGAAATCGAAGTAATCATTCATGATAGGATCTACTGTGATCTCACCATTTGTGATCCATCCCTGTGTACGTGTGTTAAGGTATGCACGGTAAACATCGTTCTCACCAGCGATAGCCTTCTTCTCACCGTTTGAAGCCTCATTTACTGTTCTTGCTGTCTCAAGGAAAGCCTCCCAAGACTCGAACAATGGAGCTACATCCTCTGGCTCTGAAACACCAAAGATCTCATCAGCCATAGTTCTGTTGTAGAATACACCACATGGGCAAGCCTGCCATGCGAGACCCTTGATGATTGAGTTGTCATCGCAAGCGAACTGGAGTGTGTAGTTGTACATCTCTGAGCACTCGCTGTAAGCGATACCAAGATCGTTGATAGCAAGTGTGTTGCTTGAGTTCATGTAACGACCAGCGTAGTCAGCGTCACAAGCAAATACGTCAGGGCAATCCTCACCAGATGCGAGAACCTGATCGAGCTTTGTCTGATAGCTGTCCTGATCCTGCTGCTGATACTCGTACTCACCGCCCCAATAAGCGTCGATAAGTGAACCGAACTCAGTATTGAATGACCAAGCAACCAATGTTGCGCCATCCTCGTCTGCTACATCAGCAACCTCGAGCTCAACGTAAGCTGACTCGTCAACTGCAGCATCCTGTGTCTCCTCAACTGTAGCATCACCACCATCTTCTGTTGGTGCTGCCTCTGTTGGAGCTGGAGCAGCTGTAGTTGTCTCCTCGGCGCCGTTGTTTGAACAAGCAACTACACCAAGTACCATTGCCAATGACAACATCAAAGCAATAATCTTCTTTGTCTTCATTGTTTTTGCCTCCTCATAAATTAAAGGTTTTATTTTCGTCCATTAGGACCTAAGTTTACTGGCGTCCAGGAATCCTGTCCGCGATTCGTCTGCCTTACAAACCACGCAGGTCGTAAAATCACGAATACTTTTCGAATGAATTGTATAACAAACTGTACAGAGTTGCAACTTTTTTTTATGCAATTTGAAAGTATCAAACCAAAATTTTGGAAATAGTTTATTCAAAATATCAATTTTTAAACATTTTGCCCAACTCTGTTCACAGTGTCAGCTAAAAAGAATTCTTCCGTATCTAGTCATGAAAGTGCTGTAATCATTGATATCTACGAGCGCACGGACATAAGTTCCGTCTGGAGCAGTACCAATTATGTACATTGAACTTTCATCATTTCTTGCCATTATAGAAATATTGCTAAAATGCACTGTTTCTTCGCTTTCAATTCCTGCGCTGAACATAAGCTGTGCATTTGCAGCCTCCATAAAGCCGTCCATATCACTGATTACGTTCTCAAGCATGATGTAACTTCCTGTATAAAGATCGAATGAAACGTTCTCATAAGATGTAGTAATTACATCATCACCACGAGTAACTTCATATGTCATTTCTACAGAAAGAACACGGCCGTTAAAACCATACTCATAATTAACAACTGTTGCTACAGGAACAAACTCTGGAACATCCTCTTCTCCCTCTGGTACGAGTTCGATTTCAGCAAGAGCTTCATTTGTATATCTGTTATAAACACCGAGTGCTTCCTCGTAGTAACCGTCGAGGATAAGGTTTACCGCAATCTGAACATTAACTGCTTCATCTGAAGAAAGAATCATGCGGTTTCCATCAAAAGTAGAAACAAGAGTATCGTCATCAAGAACATAGCTCTCGCTAAATGTCTCTGTCTCTACTGTAATTCTGTCGTTCAAAGTATCTTCAGTAAGCTCTGAGAAGTTTACACGCTCAGGTGCAGGAATCTCTGTTGGTGTTGGAGTTTCTGTTGGAGCTGGTGTCTCTGTTGGAGCATCTGTTGGATCAGCTTCAGAAAGGCTGTCGTCATCCTCTTCTTCTACTTCTTCAACTTCTGCTTCTGTCTCCTCTGCTACATCTTCTTCACTGCCTGGCATTGCTTCATCAAGGTTCTGACCAAGATGTTCAACTGCTGAATCAAACTTGTCCTTGTTAATTGAACAGGCTGAAGCAAGGATAGAGCAAATAAGCATTACTGCTACTAAAGATAAACACTTTTTTCTGTTAAGCATGGGGGCGTCCCTCCTTCTTAATTCGTAAAATATAAAAACCGAAAAGTATACTTATTAACATTATACTTTTCGGTCTTTTCACTTATATTTCAGAATTAAGTCAAATTGTTACGTTATTTGCTTTGAATCTTAGCCTTACGAACTTTGAGGATAACCATCACTATTCCTATTAATAATAAAATAATACCAATAATAATAGTAATTACATTAACGAACACATTCTGTATCTTTACCTGCTCTACTCGCTCCCAGTATGGGAAAGAATACTGCGCTAACTTCTCGTTACTTTCGCCAATTGGCATCATATAATCCCAAATCTTCAAAAGTCCAAGTCTTCCTGTATAACTTACTACATAAAGCTGTGGGTTATTCTCAGTATATGTAGGAAGCGCATTCTTAAAATCATTTACGGCAACGCCGACAACGAGTTCAGGGAGCATTGCTTCGTAGCATGTGATTGCAATATCGACAGGTGCTGTTGAACCCTCTTCATCTGTAGAAGGAGCTTTATAGTAATTCTCCAAAGCAGAGAAGTAAATGTAGCAGCGTGGCTCTACTGCCTTTGCAGTTTCATCAAGTGAAGTGCTGCTCTCTCTTACTACACCACAAACTGTAAACTCGTGCCCAAGAAGGAAAAACTTATTTCCAACAACGTCATACGACTTAAAGAACTTCCACGCAAGAACATCATTGATTACAACCTGATCCATATCAACACAGTTCTCAGTAAGGAATCCTCCTGACATGTACATGAAAGGATGGAATACTCTGTAGTTACCGCCAACAGCAACAACATTTGCCTGAGATCTGTTAATTGTGTTTCCACTATCGTCTGTCAAAGTTGCTTCACTGTTGAAATCACATGAGTAGCAGTCTTCCCAGTATCTTGGTGAACCATCTGTATCAAGACCACCATTCTTCTTGTCTCCACGGCTTGCGTCAACAACATTCTGAAGCTCTGTTCTTATAAGAGGAATATCAAGCTTATGGAGCGAGATATCAGAACTTGCATAAAGTGGTGGTGAATCAATACCTTCAGCGCGAACGCCTCTTGCGAAAGCTACCATGTGTCTATAGGTCATCTCAGAGCCCTGCTCCCAGTAAGATGCCATATCGTTTTCTGGTCTTGAGTAAATTATGCTGTTACGAATTACTCCAAAAACAATAAGGAAAACTGCAATAAGGATAATCCATGTTGGTACAGCAAGAATAAACTTCAGAGCCTTCGCCTTGTTGTTATTATGTACGCCACTTATATATGACTTTATATTATTAATTACTGACATTATTAATTACCCTGACTATTACTAAAATCCTCAAGACGTACTCGGTCTCCGTTATTCAAAGGTTTCTCACTTCGTACAACAATCATGCAGTTATCGATGCCCTCTGCAGTAATAGCACTATAAGCACCTGATGTTGCTTCAATTGAAGAAACTGCAACTCTTCTTACTACATACTTATTACCAAGTGGGCTCTTTGACTCTTCAATTACATAAACGAAGAGACCTGAGTTATCCTCGTTAATTGCACTACTTGGAAGAACGTGATCGTATGTCGCATTTGACTTATCTGCTGTAACAGTAATGCTGATTCCAGGCCAGATATCTCTGCCTTCAAGTCTGCACTTTACGATACGGCTGTCACGTGGGTTGTCCTCGTCAGGTCTTACGCTTTCGAGAACGCATCTGTCTACAATATTTGCGTCCTCAGAAAACTCCATGCCTGGGTAGAAA
Organism: Saccharofermentans sp.; assembly: GCA_045639635.1. Taxonomy (GTDB): domain Bacteria; phylum Bacillota; class Clostridia; order Saccharofermentanales; family Saccharofermentanaceae; genus Saccharofermentans. The sequence goes on from JAZUDM010000070.1 coordinate 42,105, forward strand.
TCCTGAGCAGTCTTTGCATCGAACTTGAAAGATACTGTGTACTGAGTGTTTTCAGGAATAATCTGGAAGTAAACAACATCCTTTGACAAAACGTCACCGCTTGAAGCCATAAGGCTATAAACGAATCCGTCTGCCGGAGCTACGATTTCTGTTGCAAGAGCAGCTTCCTCTGCCTTGGCAATCTGCTCTCTTAATCTCTCCATCTGAGTGTTACGGTCTTCGATTGCATCCTGTGCACGGTCTGCAGTAATACCTGCCTCAACCATTGCATCACTATAGCTCTGTCTTGCCTGTGCCAAAGCGCGGTTTGCACTGTTTACTGCACTCTGTGCTTCATCAACTGATGGAAGAGCACGTGTCTCCTCGATATTAGCTGCAGCCTGATCAACCTGTGCCTGTGCATTAGCAAGTGCAGCAGAAGCGTTATCTACTCTTGTCTGTGCTTCATCAAGCTGAGTGTTAAGAAGTTCAATCTGTGCATCGATTGCCATTACTTCTTCCTGGAGCTGACCAATTCTCTCTGTTGACTGCTGTGGAGCAGGTGAAGGAGATGGGATTGCTGGATCGTAAATATATGTGTAGCCTTCTGGCATTGGTGTAGGTGTTGGAACACCAATAGTTACAAGTGTATCAATCTGACGCTCAATAGATGCACGCTGTGTCTCAAGCGCTGTAATCTGAGCATTAATGTTGCTTACTGTTGCTGTCTCTGCATCCAAAGCTGACTCGAGTCCTGGAATTCTAGGAGAAACAGAATTGATTACATTCTGGTTTTCAGCAATGATTGCATCTCTGTTGCTTGAGTTAGCAAGAGCCTCATTAGCTGCATTTAACTGCTGAGCTGCCATATCAATTGCTTCGATATAAGAAGTATAGTCACCGCTGTGGTTTGGCTGACGTGCTTCATAAGCTGCTTCTCTTTCGAGCCGAGTAAGCTCATCTCTCAAAGCATCAAGAGCTTCAGTATCTTCAAGTGGCTCAAGAGTAAGAATTGTCTCACCTGCTCTTACTGGCTGATAGTTATAAACGAGAACCTGATCTACCTTACGTCCGTCAATTCCCTTTACTTCATACTTTGTCTCAGCCTGGATAGTACTTGTAGCACTATTTGTATATGAGAGGTTACCTCTGTTTGCATAAACACCCATAACCTTTGGGATAGTTGCATTCATAATAGTATTAGAGAAGAAAGTCAAAAGAAGAAGGACTACAAGGAAAATACAAATTCCTGAAACGACCCACTTTCTTCCGCCACGCTTAGTAACTGCTACATTGTCTGCCATAATTATTACTCCTGTCTTAAAGACTACACTTTAATTCTTTCTTATTACTTAACACCTGATCTCGAAATACCTTCTACCAGATACTCCTCACCCCAAAGGAAGATAAGAAGTGGTGGAATCATATAAAGAGATGAAGCCGCAAACGCGATTCCGATTTCTGCCTCATTAATCTGAGATAAGAAAACTGAGAGCGGCTGCTTATTTACATCTGGAAGAAGGACAAGTGGCTGCTCTACCATGTTCCAGTAATCAATAAACAAAAGGATTGTCAAAGCACAAATTGCACTCTTACATGTTGGAAGTGCGATTCTTGTAAAAATCTGCCACTCAGATGCACCATCGAGTTTTGCCGCTTCGATATATGCTATTGGAATCTGTCTCATATATTTAGTAAGAAGGAAGATACTAAATGTTGAGAAAATACCAGGAAGAATAATCGCCCAAGGTGTATTAAGAATTCCAAGCTTATCTGCAATCATATAGTTAGGAACAAGTGTTACCTGGAATGGCATAAGCATCAAAATGATGTAAGAGAAGAAAAGCACTTCACGTCTCTTCCTTCGATATCTTGCAAAACTATAAGAAGCAAGACACGCTACTGCCATCTGTCCGGCAACAATTGGAACTACAAGCAAAATTGAATTCCAGAACTTAAAAAGGTATGTAGGGCTCATAAGGAGAAGGTCTAAGTACTGCTTGATACTTACCTGCTCTGGAATGAGCTGAAGGCTTGGCGAATCCTTAAGATATGTAGCACCGCCTTCTGCATGTCCTGAAAGGCTCTGGAAAATTACTCCGTAATTCTTAATGATTTCCTCTGAAGTCATGAATGAATTAAGGAAAGTAAAGAAGATTGGGACAATTGCAAGGAAGCACGCTGCGCTTGCAATAAGAAGTCCGATTCCTGTAAGGAAAGTCTTTACTATCTTACGTCTTCTTAAAACTCCAACTGAACGCTTCTTTTCTTTCTTGAAGAATGCTGCCTTTTCCTCAGGAGACATACTGTCAAAGAATGAAACCATGTGCGGAACAGTTGTATGAACATTACGTCTTGCCTTTGTGGCTTCCATTCGGCGCTTTGCCTTAAGATCATGCGCCTCGTTATTTGTTTCTGCTGCAGGGATAATTTTGTTCTCGTCCATAATTAATCCTCCACATTAGAATCAAGCTTTCCTTCAATGAAGAACAGGCCACCAACGATAATGATCATTGCAATACACATTACAATTGCGCCAGCAGAAAGCCTTGAGTAATCAAGTTGTGTAAACGCGTTATTCATGAAGTTCTGAAGCATATACAAAGACTTATAAGGATAGTCACCAGACAAGAGATATACTTCACGGAAAATCTTGAATGTATTAATAAGAGACATAATTGCTACGAAGAAGATTGTTGGATTAAGGTAGTAGAGCTTAATCGCAAAGAATCTCTTGAACATTCCTGCTCCATCCATCTCAGCAGACTCCAAAATCTCAGTAGGAATATTATTAAGAGCTGCAAGGAACAATACCATGTTATAACCTAAGTTCTTCCAAAGGAACAAAAGTAAAACAACGAGCTGGGCATAGTCAGATTTAAGCCAGTCAAGTTTCTCAGCACCAAAGAGATGTGCAACACCCCATCCATTCATTGAACCGTTGTAACTGAAGAATACCTGCCAGATAAGAACGATAGAAGCAACAGGAACCATCATTGGGTTCAAAAGAATACTTCTAAAGATACTCTTTCCAGGAAGACCGGCATTCAAAAGAAGCGCAAGCAAAAGTGCGAGCAATACTGCAAGAGGCACCGCCATAAACGCGAATGTAAATGTGTTCTTTGAAGCATCGATAAAAGCTTCATTAGTAAGAACACGCTCATAGTTTCTAAACCCAATGAAATCTGTATTTGTATTAGACTTCTGGAATGAAGTCTTCAAAAGCATAATAAGCGGAAGGAAAAAGAAAACGATTACTCCCACAAGACTAGGTGTAAGGTAACCTGTAAAAAGTCCCCACTCCTGAAGTTTACGTTTTCTTCTAAGCTTGAGCTTAGTCTTACGAAGCATTTCTTTATTTGATGGGTCAACAGTAAGAGGAGTGATTTTATTCTTCTCCACTTTTTCCTTTGCGTTCTCCGCACCAAAATCTCTATACTTAGCCATTAATTACACACTTTTCCCTATACTGCATTTCTTTCTGTACTCATTATAGACGAAACTACTTTTTTCAATGTTGCAGTACACATAATTATTTTTTACAAACTAATGGCATATTAAAACCGCCTCCGAACCTGTTGGTTCAAAGGCGGCCATTAATTCCTATTTATACTATATATAAATATATATTACTTAGTGAATCTGTTATCGATTACTCTCTTAGCCTTACCCATTGACTTAGGAAGTGTATTAGGGTCAACGAGCTTAATCTTGATGTGAAGTCCTGTGATAGCTGTGATATCAGCCTCGATACCCTTCTTGATTGCGTCTGGGCTGTCAACAAGTGCAAGTGGCTTCTTTGACTCTACTTCAACATAGATTGTATCTGAGTTGTTTACACGGTCAACGTGGATAAGATAGTTGATAACTACATTCTTCTTGTGACGTCCGATAGCTTCCTCAATCTGGCTTGGGAAGAGATTTACACCACGAATGATAAGCATGTCGTCACCACGACCTGTAATCTTATCAATTCTTGGAGTTGTTCTGCCACATGCACACTTACCATGGTACATACGTGTAAGGTCGTGTGTGTTATATCTGACAAGTGGTGTAGCTTCCTTAGTAACAGATGAGAATACGAGCTCACCAAGTTCTCCATCTGGAAGTGGTGCGCCTGTCTCTGGATCAACGATTTCTGGCCAGAAGTGGTCAGCATTGATATGAATCTGGTTGCAGCATGAGCATGAGCATCCAACACCAGGGCCAAGTGTCTCAGAAAGACCATAGATATCCATAGCCTTCATGCCTGATCTAGCCTCGATTTCTTCCTTCATCTCAACTGTCCAAGCCTCAGCACCGAAGAAACCACAACGGAGGTTGATATCTTCCTTCTTAACGCCCATCTCATCCATCTTGTCGAGAATACCGAGCATATAAGATGGAGTACAGAAGATTACATCTGGCTGCCAGTCCTTAAGAATCTGAACCTGTCTCTCTGTCTGACCTGAAGAAACTGGGATAGCAGTACAGCCGTAAGGCTCACATGCATAGTGAGGTCCAAGACCTCCAGTAAAGAGTCCGTAACCATATGAGATATGGCAAAGGTCACCCTTCTGAACACCACCCATTGCAAAGCAACGGCAGAGCATATCTGACCAAAGATCAACGTCAGCCTTTGTGTAACCAACAACCTTCATACGGCCTGTTGTTCCTGATGAAGCGTGGAAACGTGCAAGCTCCTCGCGTGGTACAGCAAGTGTTCCAAATGGATAGTTATCACGGAAGTCATACTTATCACAGAATGGAAGCTTAGCAAGATCCTTAGTACCTGTGATGTCTTCTGGCTTAACACCAGCATCATCGAGCTTCTTCTTATAGTACGGAATCTTCTCATACATTCTCTTAACGCATGCAACAAGGCGCTCACTTACAAGAGCCTCACGCTCCTCGTCACTCATGCACTCATTTTTCTCATCCCAAATCCATGGTTTGAACTCTTTTGGCATAAAAACCCCTTTTCTACAGGTGACCAAAGACGCAAATAAAAAATCCCGCCATTAGTTTTCTAATGACAGGACTAATAATCATTAATCTACTGCCCCTGAAATTTAATCGCATGTGTAAAATTATAAATTCCCGGGGGCATTTTTGCAATATATTTGTGCAACTATCACACATCAATGGTCAAATCTTTACCTGTTGCACCGTATTTCTTATAAGCAACGCCTGCAGCATCAAGCATTCTTCTTGCAGCCTTTTCTGCAGGAGTATCATGATACTTGTCGTCAGCGTAGATTACTTCCTTGATTCCCTTCTGGATCAGAGCCTTTGTGCAGTTCTCGCAAGGGAAAAGTGTTACATAGATTCTTGAATTCTTAAGATCAGATGTACCGCAGCTCAAAATAGCATTAAGTTCAGCGTGGCAGACATATGCATACTTTGTATCGTACTCATCTGCGCCAGTTCTGTCCCAAGGAAACTCATCGTCAGAACATCCACGTGGGAAACCGTTATAACCAACAGTCATAATGCGGTTGTCATCATTAACGATACATGCACCAACCTGTGTATTAGGATCCTTACTTCTCAAAGCGGAAAGCTTGGCTACGCCCATAAAGTATTCATCCCATGTAATGTAGTCTTCTCTCTTAGTTGCCATAATCTGTCCCTCCGATTTTAAAATTCCTAATAAAATATTACTCGATAATACTTCTGGTAGCAACAAAGGCTTCACTCATGCAGGCCTGGAGGTTATACCCTCCTGAGATGCCATCTACATCAAGCATTTCGCCAATTACATAAACATCAGAATCTAACTTGGACTGCATTGTCTCTCTTCTGATTTCCTTAAGACTAACGCCACCTCTGATTACATATGCATCCTCGTAGGCAGGTGGATTATCCACATGAAGCTTTAAGTGCTTCATCTCATTTACGACAGCCTTTCGATGCTGCTTGTTGGAATCGTTCGCGTAAAGGTCTGTAACCTTTGCTCTTTCACCAATCGCAGCGCCAACACTTGAAGGAACATATTTCGAAATGAGATTAACAATCTTGGCATTACGGCCAGATTCAATCTCCTCAATAAACTCTTTGTGCAAAACTTCCTCTGTCTTTTTAGGAGTAAAATCGAGCTCAATCCATCCATCACGTGAAGCGATATCTCTTGGAATCTCACGGCTTAGTTCCTGGATAACAGGGCCTGACAAACCACGGTGTGTAAATAAAACATCACCTTCTCCTGATGCCTGCTTTGAATTATCAAAGAAAAGACTTGCTCCGGCATTAACACTTACACCAGAAACAGATGCTGTGAACTCTCTGTCGTCAGGAGAAACTTCAACTGCAGATAACGCAGAAACAAGCGGAGTAACTGAATGTCCCATACTTCTTGCAAGCTTATAGGAAGAACCGTCAGAACCAGTCTGTGGAAAGCTTCTTCCGCCTGCAGCGAGAATGATTTTATTGAACTCCAAAACACGGCCGTCTATAGAATAAACTTCATGCTTTCCGTTATTCTCATCGATATCTACTACGTTAAAATCAGTGATTATATTTTCTTCGCCAATATAGTCAACAAGTGCGTCAAGAATTGTCTGCGCTTTATCTGTTACAGGGAACATTCTGTTGTTGTCTTCTTCCTTCAAAGGCACACGAAGTTCCTTCTCAATAAATGCGATTGCATCTTCAGGAGTAAAATTGTTGATGGCACTATAAATGAAACTACCAGCTTCGTGGTAGCCCTTACGAAGTTCTTTTGGAAGTTTCTTATTAGTGATATTGCAGCGCCCGTGTCCTGTCAAAAGGAGCTTACGGCCAGGTGTTACCTTCTTTTCGAGAATCTTAAACTCGACGCCTTCCTTTTTAAG
>JAZUDM010000071.1:0-132973 GCA_045639635.1 Saccharofermentans sp.
TTGATTTGGTTTATATTGCAACACCTCATTCTGAACACTATAAGAATACCAAGCTTTGTCTTGAAAATGGCCGTAACTGTCTTGTAGAAAAGGCATTCTGCGCTAACTTAAAGCAGACAAAGGAACTTATTGAACTTGCATCTTCCAAGAATCTTCTTCTTGCAGAAGCAATGTGGACAAGATATCAGCCTTCAAGGGATATTATTAATGAAGCAATTAGTAGTGGAATCATTGGCGATGTTCACTATATGATTGATGATTTCTCTATTGGCGCAAGAGGAGTTGAGAGACTTGAAAAGCCTGAACTTTGTGGTGGTGCTTTGCTTGATCTTGGCGTTTATTCATTAACTACTGCTCTTATGCATATGGGTACTGATATTAAGTCAGTAAGAACAAGTACTGAACTTAATGAATATGGTGTTGATTTAACTGATGAGATTACACTTGTTTATAACGATGGCAGAATGGCTAAGTGTAAATGTTCATTTGGTTTTGATGGTGTATCTAATTTCGCAAAGATTGTAGGTGACAAGGGCTATATGACTTTTGGCCCAATCAATGTTCCAGATAACCTTTATATCTATAACGTTGACGGCGAACTTATTAAGACTATTGAGCTTCCTATTCTTGTTAATGGTTATGAGTATCAGGTTCTTGAGTGCCGTGATGCAATTATCGAGGGTAAGACAGAAACAAAGTCTATGCCTTGGTCTGAGACAATCCGCATGATGGGATGGATGGATTCTATTCGTAATCACGTTGGTGTTAAGTATCCATTTGAAGAGGAGCAGGATAGAACTCATGCTGATATTGAGGTATGGGGTGTAGAAGATGCTTTCGATGATTCTGATCCATGGGACAGAAGTAATTCAACATCTTATCTTGAAATCTTTGATGTTGAGACAAATGAGCGCGAAGTAGTAGCTGAGTTTCCATTTGTTATTGAGGCACCAAACTGGTCACACGATGGAAAGTTCCTTGTTTATAACTCAGAAGGAAGGGTTTATAAGTTTGATTTAGATTCACGTACATCTATGTTAATTGAATCAGGCGACCTTTGCACAATGAATAATGACCACGTTTTATCAAGTGACGATAAGGAATTATCAGTTAGTGATGAGACTTTGGACGGAAAGTCCCGTATTTATACAATTAACATGGAGACTAATGAGGTAACATTAATTACTGAAAAGGCACCAAGTTATTTGCATGGATTATCAGGGGATAAGAAGACTTACTGTTTCTGCGCAGAGCGTAATGGTGAGTACGATGTTTATACAATTGATCGTGATACTAAGGTCGAGACACGACTTACTACTGCACCATGCTTGAACGATGGTTCTGAGTACGATTCAGAAGATGAGTACATTTACTTTAATAGTGTTCGTACTGGTCTTATGCAGGCATGGAGAATGAAGGCTGATGGTACTGAGCAGACTCAGCTCACATTCGATAAGGACTTAAATACATGGTTCCCACATATTTCACCAGACAGAAAGAAGATTGTTATGGTTTCTTACTATAAGGGTGATCTTATGCCAGGTGATCACGTACCAAATAAGTATGTTGAACTTCGTACAATGAATGCTGACGGAAGTGATCTGAAGACTGTTGTTAAGCTCTTTGGCGGTCAGGGAACTATTAATGTTAATTCATGGTCTCCAGATAGTAAAAAGTTTGCTTTTGTAAGTTATAAGAAGAATGTTTAATAGAGAGTTATCTATAAATTGAATAGTAGTAAATTAAGAATGGAGCCTTATTAAAGGCTCCATTCTTCTATAAACTGATTTATGAAATCCTGGTCGTGATGAACATTACATATAGGTTCATATTCGTCCTCTAGGGCATCTTCGCAGTAGTCTCCCCAGACTTCTAATTTGCAAACAACTACAAGGTTATTAAATTTCATAACACAGACTTTAACTGAGGCATCACATACGCCGTTAAGCCAGCCTGTTGAATACTCGTCGAAGTTTTCTACGTTATAGAGATTGTTTTCCAAGTAATCGTCGTAAAATTTATTAGCTTTTCTTTCTGATGATAATAAGTAGAAATCTAAGTCTCGATATTCGCTGCTTAGATTATGGCAGCGGGCTAATACGTAATTTTCGACTTTCTGGGTATCAAGTTCTTCGTCTAGTTTTCTCTCAATAAGACTAAGAGTATATTTATTATGTCTTCCTGTGCCATTAGTGTTTGTGTTAAGAATGGAAGCCAAGAGTACGCTTGCTACTATTATAATTGCTGCCGCAATAGGTACGATTACTTTTAATGGTTTTGAGTTTTTCATGATGTTTCCCCCTGTTACTATTAATCTCGCATTAAGTAATGGGGTGGTTGCGTGATTTTGATTTGTAATTCGAATTTTGAAAAAATGGTATAAGATATATTTGCATGACATATCGTTGTCATATCGCTTTGTTAGTATGTCTACCATAAGGAGGAAAAATCATGAGTTACAAAGTTTTGCTTGTAGAAGATTCCAAGCAGATTTGCGAAGGAATCGTTGATTTTTTCAAGAACAAAGCGGGTGATGAATTTGACTTTACAGTATTTAATACTGGTTCGGAGGCAGCATCTTATGAAGGTGAGTTTGATATCGCTCTTCTTGATATTATGCTTCCTGGTGCATCAGGATTTGATGTCTGTAAGAAAATTCGTTCCAGAAGTGACAAGCCAATTGTATTTTTAACTGCACTTGACACTGAAGAATCAGTGCTTAAGGGTTATGACCTTGGTGCAGATGATTACATTACAAAACCTTTCTCGCTTGCTCAGCTTTTTGCCAAGGTTCAGGCACTTCTTAAAAGGAGTGCTCCAAGTAAGAAAGAACGAAAGATGCTTGAAACTAACGGGATAGAGCTCGATCCTGTTGCACTTAGAGTTTTTGTTTATGGAAACGAAGTAGAGCTTACTTCAAAGGAATTTTTCCTCCTTAAGGCGCTTCTAGAGAATAAAGGAATGGTTCTAACACGTGAACAGCTTCTTACACGTGTTTGGGGCTATGATTTTGATGGTAACGACAGAGTTGTTGATACTACTATCAAAAGACTCCGTAAAAGCCTCGGGGACGCCGGCGATCAAATTAAAACTTCAATCGGCAGGGGGTATAAAATCCTATGATTAAAAATAAAACTATTCGCAAGCCAAAGTTCAGCAAAACTCTATTAAAGTGTTTATTATCTATGACAGCAGTTGCAATTATTATCTGCGTTTTATTTACAACTGTGCTTAACGCAATCCTTAAAAATACCATTGCTTTAAGCGAGAGTATGCTTTTGGAAGATATCCATTCTGCATTTACTAATGGCATTGATCCAGACAGTGATTATATGTGTTTGGATTCTGCTTCTTCTATAAATGTAACAGTTAATGAAGCACCAAAGAGCATTGGAAGAGATGTTGCGATTTTTGTTGATGGAAAATTATACGCATATACAAATGGTGGATTTGCTCATAGTTTTCAAATTACTGATATAGATACTGATACTGTTTTAGAAATTTCAGACGGTAGCATTATATCTGTTATAAAAATTGATGGTTCATATGAGAATTCTGAATCACCTTTGTTTTTATATAGAGATTATGCTGATCAGTCTATAGTAGAAAGTTTGTTTCCTGTATTTTCTGGCTACTTTTTTAATGGTGATTCACCAGATGTAATTCAGTATGTTGTAGTTGATGAAAATGGAGGTGAAGATTCAGATCGATTTGTTGTCTCAAGTTGCGTTGGCGATCCAGCTTCATTTGACGAGAGTAAGTTTACAGAAAATCTTGGTGGTGTAAGGGTATTTTACGATGCCGCTGGTAATGTTCATACATACGCTGTAAAGGCTACGCCAAATATTTATATCAAGAATATTTTCCAGAATACAAAGGGCGCTATGTTTGTCATTTATGCTCTTGTTCTTGTGGTATGTCTTATTATCGGTGCGATTTTGTCAGTCATTTTTTATTACAGAAGCAAGAATATCTACGATGCTTTTACTTATCGTACAGATTTAACTAATGCACTTGCACATGATTTGAAGACACCTTTGATGGCAATTTCTTCCTATGCTGAGAATTATGGTGTTACTAATGACCCTTCGAAAAGGGATTACTATGTAAGCAAAATCTCTGAGAATACAGCTTATATGACTAGCCTTATTGCTGGTGTGCTGGCTTTGTCAAAGACAGAAAACCCTGAGACTATTACGAAAGAAGAGTTTGCTATTAAGAGTGTTGTTGAAGAGGTTTTGGAACAACTTTCTGATTTGATTTCTACTAAGAAACTTAAGATTAATACTTCAAATCTTAAGGATAGTGAACTTAATTCTGATAAGACTATTTTTAAGGCAGCCGTTGTAGCACTTATTGAAAATAGCGTGAAGTTCGCAAAGCCATCTTCTGAAATTATTATTTCATCTTCAGATAGTGAGACTTTAAAGATTGTAAACAGCTACGAAGGTGAGATTGAGAATAAGGAAAAACTTAAGGAAGCATTCATTCGTGGTAATAAGGCACGTGGTGAGAATGACGGCTTTGGACTTGGGCTTTCAATTGCTGATAAGAAATTATCTAATCTTGGAATGAATCTTGATGTCATTGTTGATGGCGATAAGTTTACAGCTGTTATAAAATAATCTCTTGATTATTTGGAGTGTTAAAGATTGAAAATGGAGAGCATTAGTTATGCTCTCCATTTTTAATTAAACTGTTAATTTTATCCTCGTTTAAGTTTTCTCCAATAACAATTAATACCTGCTGTCCCTCAGGGATTGGAGTAATTAAAGATTCTTTGGAAGTGCTGTTAACCTGATACCAGATATCATCTTCTTTAAAGAATCCCTTGATTCTAAATACATCGCCATAGGATTTATCTTTAAAGAGTTCTTCTATGTAGTCTGTAACCAGAAACTTATCCATAGGAGTATCCAGGAAATAAAGGGTAGAGTAGTTAGTCTGATCTCTATTTAAAAGCTTGATATAAGAAGACATTCTGTATCCTGAATTAGCGATTATATCAAAGTCTTCGTCTGTAAATTCATCCCAAGGCTTCTCATTAATTATTTCCATAAGATTCTTGCGATAAAGCTTAGTCTTGTCTTTTGCAAGTAAAATATGCTCTTTTGTTGCGCTTATTTCTTCCTTTGTAGAAAGCTGGGTTCTGCTTAAAAGAATTACTCCGGCATTAGCAATTTGTGATGCAAGATAGTAGTCAGAAATATCAGAAAGGTTGGATTCAAGGCGACTATCTACAATTGCGATAACACTTCCAATCTCGTACCACTTGTCCAGTGGCTCCTCGTTTAAAACATCGAAGAATTCATCTACATCAAATACACCAGATGGCTCGATAATTACACGGTCATAGCCACTCATTGCCATAGAGATAAGCTTTGTCTTAAATCTTCTCATATGGCAGTCCATATCGCATGCACCGGCAACCATCTCAAGTTCCAGATTATCGCCACGCATATCTTTAAGAAGCATCATGTCAACATTTACGGCACCATAATCGTTCTCAAGGATTCCGATTCTTTTTCCCTGATTTATAAAGTGCTGCGCGTATTTTCTAATGAATGTTGTTTTTCCTGAACCGAGAAAACCGGTTATTAAATCAACTTTTATCATTTGACTTGCTCTTTCAATTTCATTTCGCCATATTTTACCACAGAATGCTATAATTCTAAGTTGTGGGGAATAACATAAGGATGGTGTTTTATGAAAACATACGAAGCTGAAATTTTTGATAATAATCGCCACGAGTTAGGCGAAGGTCCTTATTTTGACCCACGTTTTAATAGATTTTCCTGGGTGGATATAATTAATAATAAACTCATTATCGTTAAGGATAATCAGAAGGAAGTAATTGATTTAAAAGAGCCTACAGGCGCTGCAGTTCCGCTTTCTGATTCCGAAGGTTTTCTTCTTGCATCCTCCGATGGGCTTTATTTGTATGAGAATGGCGTTAAAACGCTTTATCTTGATATGAAGGAGGAGTATGGTCCTTTACTAAGATCAAACGATTGTAAGTGCGATCCCAAAGGAAGATTATACTTTGGTTCTTCTTTAAAAGGTGACGGTGAGCCTTTTGGTAAGTTTTATTCTTTTGATGGAATTAATCTTACAACAATTAATGGCGATACCAAGATTGCCAACGGAATGGCCTGGAATAAGGCTCATACCAAGATGTATTTTTGTGATTCCCCATACGGCGTTTATGAATATGATTACGATGAATCTACAGGTGTAGTTTCTAATCCTAAGATTATCTTTGAATTTACTAATGGCACTTCAGATGGAATGTGTATCGATAGTGACGATAATCTCTGGATTGCTATCTGGGGTGGAAATCGCGTTGAATGCAGATCAACAAAAACAGGCGAAATTCTGGCTATAATTAATGTTCCTGCAAAGCAGGTAACTTCATGCTGTTTTTATGGTGAAAAAATGAATCAGCTTCTTATTACTACAGCCGCAGTTGGGCTTGAAGGTGATGAGGAAGGTTTAATTTATACCTGTACTGTGGATAGTGTTGGAGTTAATCCTGATTACGCCCAGATTAAACGTTAACAAATAAAAGCAAAAGCGGAATTGTAACAAGGCTTATAAGCGTAGTAAGAAGAACTGCATTTGCTGTAGTTTTCTGCTCGCATTCGTGAAGTTCAGCAAGAGACAATACAACTACGCCTGTTGGCGCGCAGCTTAAGATAAAAATCGAGAGCTTGAACACGTTATCCAAAAATGGGAAGAACGCTACGCATAAAAGTGCGAATAAAGGGAAGACCAAAAGTTTTAAAAGGCTTGCTACATAAGCAAATCTGGCCTTGAATACGTCTTTAAGATTCATGGAGGCAAGTCTGAAGCCCACGATGATCATGCAAATTGGAGTAGTCATTCGACCAAGAAGATTTACCATATCTCCAACTGTATAAGGGAACTTTAAATTAAGACTATAAAGAGTTACTGCAGTAATAAAAGAGAGTGTTGTAGGATTTAAAAACGCACCCTTAAATGAGATGAATTTTCTGTTGTTGCTGATAAAGAAAATTCCAAGCGTAAAGCAAAGAAGGTTCATTGAAGCAACGTATGCTGTGCTATAGCAGGCAACAACAGATTCGTTAGGGAATACGGAAGTAATAATTGGAAGTCCAAAGAAACCAACGTTTCCAAGAGTTGCTGCAACAGCCATGACTCTGTATTTTGCTACTTCGTATTTCTTTCTTATAAAGAGATACATAATTCCAAGAAACAAAGCCTGAATAAGAAGGGAAACTACAAAGAAAGTCATAGTCTTTTTGAAGTTTTCTGGAGTATAGTCCATTTTCTGGAAAGAACTAATCATAAGGCAAGGGGCAAGAAGGTACACAAGAATTGCAGAAAGTCCCTTGGCATGGGAAGCATCTGCTTTCTTTGTTCTTACAAGAGTAAATCCACAGGCAATAAAGAAGAACATTATTGCAACTGTCTTAAGTACCATGAAAAATGCCATTTAGTTTCCATCCTTGATAGTTTCAAAAAAATCCGCTCATTAGTATAAGCCTAATTTTTAATTTTGGACAGTTAAAAACGCCCTGGATTACATCCAAGGCGCTTTTATGTTAAGAGGAGTAATTAGTTGTCGTAAGGATTAATTGTCTGGATTGTTCCATCCTCGTTATAGTGGAGCTCGCAGAACTTAACTGAACGCTGGCTGTTGATTCCACCTGAAAGTGAAGAATCGTGATAGAAGAGGTACCAGCCTCCATCGATCTCTACGATTGAGTGATGAGTTGTCCATCCAAGAACTGGCTCAAGAACTCTGCCCTTAAATGTAAATGGTCCATAAGGAGTATCACTTACTGCATAGTTAATGTAGCAAGTTGTACCTGTTGAATATGAGAAGTAGTACTTACCATTGTACTTATGCATCCAAGGATCCTCGAAATATCTTCTCTTCTCGTCACCAGCCTTAAGTGGCTCACCATTCTCATCGAGAATAACGAGTGGCTTAGGACCATCCTTAATTGAAATCATGTCATCGTTGAGCTCATAGAAGTATGGGCAAAGAGCTGGCTCGTCACCCTGAGGACCATCTGCTCCAGGAATCATATTAGGATCACCAGCTACGAAAGAACCTGTCTGCCACTTCTCAAGCTGTCCACCCCAAAGACCACCAGTTACCATATAAGCGCGGTTGTCATCGTCAACAAGAACACAAGGGTCAATACTACGGCTGCCCTCGATAGGTGTATCTACTGGAACGAAATCACGGTCTGGCTTGTCTGAAACAGCAACACCAATGCGGAAAACGCCATCCTTATCCTTTGCAGGGAAATAGAGGTAATACTTACCATTCTTGTAAGCACAGTCTGGTGCCCACATCTGATGGCTTACCCAAGCAACATTCTTCTCGTGAAGTACCTCACCGCAATCAACACACTCTGAATCAACTGTGTCCATGCGAAGTACGTGGTAGTCCTCCATTGAATACTGATCTCCGTTGTCGTTATCTTCACACTCGTGTGGAAGATCGTGAGATGGGTAAATATAAATCTTGCCGTCAAAAACATGTGCTGAAGGATCAGCTGTGTAGATGTTTCTAACTAATGGCTGGTTCTGGTTTTTTTTCATGTCGAATAATCCTCTCTCTAGGTATTAATTACACTTTAATACATTTTTGTATTTTAGCAACATTTTATCTTTAAAATTAGCAATTTATTAAAAAAGATAGCAAGAAATGTCAATTTTGCACGAAAAAATGCTTGTTGACATCGATAAAAATGGTGACAATCATAAGTATTTTTGATATATAATGACCAAAATCTATTAAGAAATATGAGGTCTACAATAATGTTATTAAGCGTAGCCATGATTTTGTCCATAGGAATGCTTCTTGGAAGTATCTGCAAAAGAATTAAACTTCCACCTCTTATTGGCATGCTTTTAACTGGTATTATCCTCGGACCATTCGTATTAAATCTGATTGATCCTACGGTGTCAGCAATTTCTTCTGATTTAAGAAAAATCGCACTCGTAATAATTCTCTTTAGGGCAGGGCTGGGGCTTGATTTAAGCGGACTTAAGAAGAATGGCAGACCAGCATTTCTTATGTGCTTTCTTCCTGCAACATTTGAACTTCTTGGAATATTGATCTTAGGTCCAATGCTTCTTGGATTAACATACCTTGAGGCAGCAATTCTTGGAAGTGTTCTTGCTGCAGTATCTCCGGCAGTTGTTGTTCCAAGAATGGTCAGATTAATGGACGAAGGCTATGGCGTAAAAGAAGGAATTCCTCAGGTAATACTTGCCGGAGCTTCCGTCGATGATGTCTATGTAATAGTGCTTTTCACTACTTTTATTGGTATGGCACAGGGCAAGGGAGTGTCTTTAATTAGTTTTGTGAACATCCCTGTATCTATTGTTCTTGGAGCTTTAATTGGATTTGGCCTGGCTTTCGTTATGGCTAAGTTGTTTGAGAAAGTCCACATGCGAGATACAATCAAGGCTCTTTTGATTCTTGCAGTGGCGTTATTCCTTGTAGTAATTGAAAACATGCTTACAACTTCAATTACTTTTTCAGGGCTTATTGCAGTTATGTTTATTGGAATCGGCCTTCAGAAATATCGTAATGTTGTAGCAAAGAGGCTCTCTTTAAAGTTTGGAAAACTCTGGGTTTGTGCCGAAATATTCCTGTTTGTTCTTGTTGGTGCCACTGTAAATATCACAAGTCTTAAAAACACTGGTATCAGGGCAATTATCGTTATTGTTCTTGCGCTTGTATTTAGAATGCTTGGTGTATTTATCTGTCTTATTGGAGCGAAGATGAACTTTAAGGAAAAACTCTTTACAATGATTTCATATACTCCGAAGGCTACAGTTCAGGCTGCAATAGGTGGTATGCCACTTGCTTTGGGCCTTGCATGTGGTGATGTTGTGCTTACTGTTGCTGTACTTGCTATTGTTATTACAGCTCCTCTTGGGGCGTTCTTTATAGATTTAACCTACAAGAAGTTTTTGAAAGTGTGATAAAATACTTTTCAGATTATTTTTTTGAGGTGACTTTATGAGCCGCGCAGATGATATTTTCGATCAGAATATTAGAGACATCCTTAATTCTGGTTATTCTACAGAGAATGACAAGGTAAGACCTCATTGGGAGGATGGTACTCCAGCTTATACATATAAGGCTTTTGGTATCGTTAACAGATACAACCTTGCAGAGGAATTTCCTATGCTTACTCAGCGTTATCAGAATTTTAAGGGCGCTGTAGATGAGCTTTTGTGGATCTGGCAGAAGAAGTCTAATAACGTTAATGATTTGAATTCTCATATCTGGGACGCATGGGCTGATGAGAATGGCTCTATCGGTAAGGCTTATGGTTACCAGCTCGGTGTTAAGCACCAGTATAAAGAGGGAATGATGGATCAGGTGGACAGAGTTCTTTATGATCTTAAGAATAATCCTTCTTCAAGAAGAATTATGACTAATATCTATGTTCATCAGGATTTGCATGAGATGGGACTTTATCCATGCGCTTATTCAATGACATTTAACGTAACAGGCAATAAGCTTAATGCTATTTTGAATCAGCGTTCTAACGATATGCTCGTTGCAAATGGCTGGAATGTATGCCAGTATGCTGTTCTTGTTCATCTTCTTGCAAGATGTAGCGGTCTTGAAGTAGGTGAGTTTGTTCACGTAATCGCTGATGCTCACGTATATGACAGACACGTAGATATCGTTAAGGAGCTTATCGACAGACCAAAGTTCCCAGCACCAAAGCTTGTAATTGACGAGGGTATTACTGATTTTTATCAGTTCACAGTAGATAATATCCATCTTGAGGGATATGAGTACGGACCTAAGGTTACAAAGATTCCGGTAGCTATTTAAGGAGAATTAGAATGATTGCAATTGCAGCTGTAGACGAGAATTGGGCTATTGGAAATAAGGGCGATCTTTTGATTTCGCTTCCAGAGGACCAGAAGGGTGTTTTTCGTAAGTATACTGCAGGTAATACTGTTGTTTTTGGACGTAAGACATTAAAGACTTTTAAGGACGAAAAGCTTCTTCCAAAGAGAATTAATATCGTTCTTACAAGAAATCCTGAGTTCACTAAGGAAGGCGCAGTGATTCTCCATAGTGAAGAGGAACTCTCTAAATACCAGGAAGAGCATCCAGAAGAGACAATTTTCCTTATCGGAGGAGCTGAAGTATATAACTCAATGATTGGAATCTGTGATGAAGCGATTATCACTTATATCCATAAGACATTTGAGGCTGACGCTTATTTTCCTAATCTAGATAACATGGAAGACTGGGAAATGTACGAGGAAGAAGAAGAAATCATGTCGGAGAAGGGCGTTTCCTTTAATGTAAGACACTATCGTCGTAAGTAATTCCCAAACGACAATTTTTCTTTATTTTTAATATAAATAAAAGACCATCACTTAAGTGATGGTTTTTTTGTGGTATAATGCAATGTGATTTACTATGACCTACTATGCCCTGAGCATGTATGTCACTAAGGAGCAAATAATGCATAAATACGTTTTTAATGCGCGTGATATTGCCGCTTATTTCAAGTGGTTTTCAGTACCTCAGTACCTTGAGGTATCTTACATGCAGCATATCTTTAATATCGGAAGTCCAATACTTGCGACTCCGCTTACAAGAAATTTTGAAGAATTTAAGAAGGAAGTATATCGTGAGCTTTATTATCTCTGGGCTCATGGCTTTGAGAATGAGCGTTCCGATATTTCTTATATGACTTCAGAAGGTGATTTGGCAATTATTTGCGATCAGGAGTGTATAAATCTTGAGTCTTATATGAAGCTCATTACACTTCATTTGATTTTCACTAAGAATCTTCCTTACGTTAATTTAAACTTTATGGGACTACCTCTTCATCTTGGAATTCGCTGTGATTTCTCAATTTATGAGGAGAATGTCTATAAGGCAGTAACTGGTCTAAATCTTGTAGCGACTGATAAGTTCGGAAAGCCATTCAATTTGTCACTTGGTGTTCCTGATGAGCTTTTGTCTATTTCGCTTACAACAGAGTTTAAGAAGGAAATCCTTGGAAAGCACGATTTTAAGAAGGCTTTGAAGGAAGAACAGAAGGAACGTCTCTCAGAACTTAGAGAGAAGTCCCTTAAGGAATTTAACAATGAGACTACACCTGTTAAGCGTAAGCCAGGTAAGGTCAAAGTCCTGAAGGCGAAGGTGAAAGGCGCAACTCAGGGCGAGCGTGCTAATTCAAAGAGCACAAGCAGGAATCAGCCAAAGGGCATTCCACTAGAAGAACGACGTCATAATGGGGGAAATAAGTAATGGCGACAATTAAGTATAGATTGGGTCTTGATATCGGATCTACAACAATCAAAGTTGTACTTCTTGATGGAGATAAAATCGTACATCAGGAATACAGAAGACATCATTCTGATATTTCTGGACTTCTTAATAAGCTTTTCGATGAGCTTAATGAGAAATTCCCAGGTATTGATGTTTCTGTAACTATCACAGGTTCAGGCGGACTTTCAGTTGCTAACTGGCTTAATCTTAAGTTTATTCAGGAGGTTATGGCCGAGACTGAAGCAATCAAGAAATATCATCCTGAGACAGATGTAATTATTGAGCTTGGTGGTGAGGATGCGAAGATTACTTACATGCATCCTGTTCTTGAGCAAAGAATGAATGGTACTTGCGCGGGTGGTACAGGTGCATTTATCGACCAGATGGCGTCACTTCTTCAGACTGATGCTGACGGTCTTAATAACTTTGCCAAGGATTATCGTTCACTTTATACAATCGCAAGCCGTTGCGGTGTATTTGCCAAGTCTGATTTGCAGCCTCTTATCAATGAGGGTGCTGCCAAGGAGGACCTCGCAGCTTCTATTTATCAGTCTGTAGTTAACCAGACTATCGCAGGTCTTGCATGTGGACGTCCAATCAAGGGAAATATCGCTTTCCTCGGTGGTCCACTTTACTTTAATTCAGAGCTTCGTCATGCTTTCGAGAGAACTTTGGAAGATAAGGCAGACTCTTTCTGGATGCCAGAGGAGGCTCAGATTTATGTTGCCCTGGGTGCTGCTTTAAGTTCTGATGACGAGCCTGTAAATCTTAATGAGCTTCTTGAAAGATTCAAGAATAAAGAGGGATTTACTCCTGATATTATTCATATCGCACCTCTGTTTAAGGACGAGGATGAGAAGAAGCAGTTCTATGACAGACACGCAAAGAACATGATCCCAACACTTGATATCGCTAATACAAAGGGTGATTTGTACCTTGGTATCGATGCTGGTTCAACTACTACAAAGGCAGTTGTAATCAACGATAAAGGTGATCTTGTTTATACATACTATGCTAGTAACAAGGGCAACCCTGTTATGAGTGCTGTAAACATTTTGAAGGATGTTTATAAGAAACTTCCTGAGAAGGCTCATATCGCTTATTCCTGTGTAACAGGTTATGGTGAGAATATTATTAAGGCTGCTTTGGGCGTTGATATTGGTGAGATTGAGACAATGGCTCACTTCCAGTCAGCAAAGTTCTTCTGCCCAGATGTTGATTTTATTATCGATATCGGTGGTCAGGATATGAAGTGTATGAGAATCCGTAACGGAGTTATCGATTCAATTATGCTTAATGAGGCATGTTCTTCTGGATGTGGTTCATTTATCCAGACTTTTGCACAGACTCTTGGAATGGATCCACATAATTTCTCAATTGAAGCTTTGAAGGCAACAAACCCTGTAGATCTTGGTACAAGATGTACTGTATTCATGAACTCCAAGGTTAAGCAGGCACAGAAGGAAGGAGCTTCTGTTGGTGATATTTCAGCAGGTCTTTCTTATTCTGTTGTTCGTAATGCACTTTATAAAGTAATCAAGATCAGAGATACAGAACAGCTTGGTAAGAACATCGTTGTACAGGGTGGTACATTCCTTAACGATGCTATCCTACGCTGCTTTGAGCTCGTTTCAAAAAGAGATGTTATAAGACCAAACGTAGCAGGTCTTATGGGTGCCTTTGGTGCTGCTTTGATTGCTAAAACAAAGCAGGCTGAAAACGGCAATAAGACAACACTTCTTGGTAACGACGAACTTGAGAGTTTTGAGATGGCTACAGAAAATACTGAGTGTCCACATTGTGGTAACCACTGCCGTCTTACAATTGCTACTTTCTCTAACGGCAAGCGCTTCGTTTCTGGTAACAGATGTGAGAAGGGCGAGTCTGTAGGTCTTGATGTTGAGAACGAGAAGAGCAATATTCCTAATCTCTTTAAGTACAAGTACGAGCGTACATTCAGCCACTATAAGCCAATTCCTGAGAAGGATGCCCCACGTGGTGTTATTGGTATGCCAAGAGCTCTTAACCAGTATGAGAACTACCCATTCTGGTTCACAACTCTTACTAATTTGGGCTTCAGAGTAATGATTTCTGCAAGATCTTCACATGCTCTTTTCGAGAAGGGTATGGAGACTATTCCATCAGAGTCAGTCTGCTATCCAGCAAAGCTCGTACATGGTCATATTGAGAATCTTATTTCCCGTGGAATTAAGACAATTTTCTATCCTGATATTCCTTATGAGCAGCATGAGAATAAGGGTTCAGGCAACCACTATAACTGTCCTATCGTATGTTCTTATCCAGAAGTAATTAAGAACAATGTTGAGAACATCAGAGAAAAGGATATTAAGTTCTTAAATCCATTCATGCCTCTTGATAATCTTGAAGCAGTAGCAAAAATTCTTGCTGAGACTTTCGCTTATGCGGGAGTAACACTTGAGGAAGCAAAAAAGGCTGTTGCTTTGGGTGCTGAGGAGCACGGTAACTTTAAGGATGACATTCGTAAGAAGGGTCAGGAAATCCTTAAGGAAATGGATGAAAGAGGACTTAAGGGTATTGTTCTTGCAGGACGTCCATACCACGTTGATCCAGAGATTAACCATGGTATTCCTGAGATGATTAATCAGCTTGGTCTTGCTGTACTTACTGAAGACAGCGTGGCAACACCAGGTATGCTTCAGCGTCCTATCCGTGTTGTAGATCAGTGGATGTATCACACACGTCTTTATGAGGCTGCAGCTTATGTAATTACAAAGCCAAATCTTGAGCTCGTTCAGCTTACAAGTTTTGGTTGTGGTCTTGATGCTGTAACTTCAGATCAGGTTCAGGAAATTTTGGAGGCTTCAGGCAAGCTTTATACACTTCTTAAGATTGATGAAGTAAGTAATCTTGGTGCAGCCAGAATCCGTATGCGTTCATTGGTTGTTGCCATGGATGAAAGAGAACAGCTCATTGCAAAGGGTGAGATTAAAGCTCCAAAACTTGATGATTCAAAGGGAACTCCATACGTTCTTAAGCGTGTTGAGTTTACTAAGGAAAATAAGAAGACACACACAATTATTGCTCCTCAGATGGCTCCAATTCCTTTTGATTTCCTTGAGAGTGCTTTCCATTCTGCAGGTTACAGAATGAAGCTTTTGAAGCAGGCAACAAGAGAAGATATTGAGTGTGGTCTTAAGTATGTAAATAACGATGCATGCTTCCCATCTATTGTAGTTGTTGGTCAGATGATTAACGCTATCTTAAGTGGCGAAGTAGATCCAGATAACTGTACACTTGCTATTACACAGACTGGTGGTGGATGCCGTGCTACTAACTATGTAGGATTCCTTCGTAAGGCTTTGAGGGAAGCAGGATATTCAAATATTCCTGTAATTGCTATCTCTGCCCAGCAGTTTGAGAAGAATGAAGGATGGAAGTATACTCCATCATTCCTCTTTGGTGTAATTAAGGCTCTCTGCGCAGGTGATATGGTTAACTCAATGCTTATCCGTGTACGTCCTTATGAGAAGGTACCAGGATCTGCAAATGCTCTTTATGCATATATTAATCAGATTGGACGTAAGCTCTTTAATAAGTCAGGTTATGCTGATGAACTTTCAAAGAGATACGACCAGATTATGCCAAATAATTACTGGGACAGAACTCCAGAAGAGAAGAAGAAAATCCGTGACTGTCTTGCTGATATCGGAGTTGATCTTGAGAATATTCCTACAATCACAAGCTACAAGAAGTTTGTTGCTTTTGCTGTAGATAAGTTCAATCAGCTTCCACTTCAGGATATTCCTAGAAAGCCACGTGTTGGTATGGTAGGTGAAATTCTTGTTAAGTTCCACCCAGATGCTAACAACAATGCAGTAGATGTAATTGAGGCAGAGGGCTGTGAGGCAGTTCTTCCTGGTGTACTCGATTTCTTCCTTTACTGCTGTTATAACCCAATCTGGGCATCAGAGAATCTCGGTAGATCCAAGAAGACAGCGTTTATTAATAAGCGTGCAATCCAGCTTCTTGAGTCTTATCGTAAGCCAATTAACAAGGCATACGCAAAGACAAATGGTAAGTTTATGCTTACAGAAAAGATTGAGGAACTTGCAAAGAAGTCATCTTCAGTTCTTAGCTGTGGTAACTTCTGTGGTGAGGGATGGTTCCTTACAGCAGAGATGATTGAGCTCATTGAGGATGGTGTTCCTAACATTATCTGTGCTCAGCCATTTGCATGTCTTCCAAACCATGTAACTGGTAAGGGAATGATTAAGGAATTAAGAAGACAGTATCCAATGTCTAATATCATTCCAATCGACTATGACCCAGGTGCATCTGAGGCTAATCAGCTTAATAGAATCAAGCTTATGATTTCTACTGCACACGCAGTTCACAGACAGCAGCTTGAGGCTTCTAAATATACGGAGAAGAAGAATGAGCAGTAAGAGAATCCTTCTTGTAGATGGTAATTCTATAATGAATCGTGCTTTCTTTGCGGTCTTTGGACGTGCTCCAATGACTGCTCCTGATGGCACTCCAACAGGTGCTTTGAATGGCTTTTTCAATACTCTTTTAAGTGTAAAGGATGAGTATCAGCCTACTGATATTTGCGTGCTTTTCGATTTGAAGGCACCAACATTCAGACATAAGCTTTCTGCTGATTATAAGGCTCAGCGTAAGGGTATGCTTCCAGAACTTTCTGTTCAGATGCCTATCGTTAAAGAACTTCTTGATCTTATGGGAATTTCCCGAATGGAACTTGAAGGCTATGAGGCTGATGATCTTATTGGTACTTTGTCACGTCTTGGCGAAGAAGCAGGGGATGAAGTATTTATCTTAAGTGGTGATCACGATGACTATCAGCTTATCTCAGATAAGGTAAGTGTAATCATGCCACAAAGTGGTAAGGATAAGCCACCACGTGTGCTTGTAGACAGAGAGTATTTCGAGAATATGTATGGCGTAAAGCCAGAGGTATTCGTATATGTTAAGGCTTTGATGGGTGATAATTCAGATAACATCAAGGGCGTTGAGAAGGTTGGAGAAAAGACTGCTTTCAAGCTTATTTCTGACTATGGTGACTTGGAGGGAGTAAAGGCAAATGCTGATAAATTGTCTCCTGCTTTAAGTGCCAGAATTAATGCTTCTCATGATCTTTTGGATTTGAATCTTAAGCTTTGTACAATCGATCGTAATGTACCAGTCCCATATGGTCTTGATGAGACTTCATGGAGTGAGATTAAGGACCGTCAGGGTATGCATGACAGACTAGCAAACCTTGGTCTTAAGATGCTTACAAAGAAGTTATCTCTTGATGATTTAAAGACTTCTGCGCCATCTATCGAGGATTTGGTTAACTCTTCTGATAGCGAAGAAGATAACTTAAGAATTAAGTATTTTGGCGAGTTTAATGATGTTCAGGATAAGGTCTTTGTAACAAGAAATGTTCCTACAATAAATGACGAGGATGTTGTTGCCGTAGATTTTGATGGAGATATGGCAATCGTATCTTTAAATGATTCTCCTGAAGTATTTGTTTTCGATGCAAATTCTTTGGGCGAAATCATCGCGTCTAAGAACGTAAAAGTTATTGCTTTTGACTATAAGGAAAAGTCCAAGGTTATGGATAATGCTTTGGATGTTGACAGTATTTTTGATACTGGTATTGCAGGCTATGTAATGAACTTTATGTCAGGAAATAAGCCTGATTTCGTTCGCCTTATTGAGAGCCTTTTTAAGGTTGGATATCCAATTGATGAAGAGGATTTGGGTCCTAAGCAGTTAGACTTAACAAGTGAGCTTTTTGGTGCTCCTGAAGACTCAGATGACAAGAAGTATTTTATCCTTGGAAAGAGAGTAATCCTTAATAAGTTTGCAGCAAAATTAATTGCAGATATTTTGAGAATTACTAATAAGGAAAAACTTCTTTATGAAATTGAGTTCCCACTCGTTGTAACTTTGGATGCAATCGAGCGTAATGGTATGTACGTTTCAGGAGATAAGCTCAAGGAACTTCATAGGGAGTTCTCAGAGAAACTTAAAGAATTGGAAGGCGAAATCTATAAGGCAGCTGACTACGAGTTTAATATTAATTCTCCAAAGCAGCTTTCTGAGGTTTTGTTTGAGCGTCTTAACCTTCCACACGGAAAGAAGGGTAAGACAGGTGTTTACTCAACATCTATCGATGAGCTTAACAGACTTCGTGATTTCCATCCTGTAATCGATATGATTATAACTTATCGTGGACTTTCGAAGCTTGATTCAACCTATGCTAACGGACTTCTCGATAAGATTTGCGATGATTCAAGAATCAGAACTACATTTACTCAGGCAATGACTAATACAGGCCGTCTTTCATCTACTGAACCTAATCTTCAGAATATTCCTGTAAGAAGCCATGAAGGTGGAAGAATTCGTGAGTGCTTTACAGTGCCTGAAGGAAGAATTCTTGTGGATGCTGACTACTCTCAGATTGAGCTTAGATTACTTGCTGCAATGAGTGGCGACAAGGTAATGACAGACGCGTTTATTGAAGGCGCTGATATCCATAGAAGAACTGCAAGTAAGGTGTTCGGTGTTTCTGAAGAGGAAGTAACACACGAGCAAAGAGCAGTAGCAAAGACAGTTAACTTCAGTATCGTTTATGGCGTTTCTGAGTTTGGTCTTTCTACAGATCTTGATATCTCTTTCCGTGAGGCAGGTGACCTTATTAAGGAATATGGAGCACAGTTCCCAAGTATTAATAAGTTCTTGGACGGACTTAAGGCAGCAGGAGAAAAGCTTGGATACGTTGAGACTTTGTTTGGAAGAAGACGTATTCTTACTGAGCTTTCAAGCCCAAATCGTAATATTAAGAATTTTGGCTACAGAGCTGCAATGAATACTCCTGTTCAGGGTACTGCTGCAGATATTATTAAGATTGCGATGAATAAGGTTTATCGTGCTCTTAAGGCAGAAGTTCCTTCAAGTAAACTTGTAATGCAGGTTCACGATGAACTTATCGTTGAGTGTGAGGTAAACGATAAGGACCTTGTTGCATCTGTATTAAGACGCGAAATGGAGTCTGCAATTAAGCTTAGCGTACCACTTGTAGCAGAAGCGAATAGCGGCTACAACTGGCTCGAAGCAAAGTAAATAAAAGAAGGTATAGGAAATGTTTGTACTTGGTGTTTCAGGTGGAATTGGAAGTGGAAAAAGCACTGTAAGTGGTATTTTGGAAGCAAGAGGATTAAGAGTTCTTGATGCTGATAAAATCTCACATCTCGTTACAGAGGCTGATGGTATTGCAATGCCTGAAATCGTGGAAGTATTTGGAAGAAGAGCTGTTCTTCCAGATGGTTCAATGAACCGCAAATATATATCTTCAATTGTATTCAAGGATAATACAAAGCTTGATTTATTATCCTCAATTATCCATAAGTATGTATTCCAGTATATGGATGAAGAAATTGCAAAAGAGACTCAGAAGAAGACTAAGTGTGTCGTTCTTGATGTACCTATTCCTGTTAAGAAGTTTGTTCAGAACTGTAATCAGATCTGGATTGTAACCTGCGAAGAAGAAACAAAACTTCAGCGCCTTGTTAACAGAGGAATGGATCTGGAAGAAGCAAAGAGAAGAATCGCAGTACAGATGACTGACGATGAGTATTCAGAATTAGGTGACTTTGTAATTGATAATTCTGGAAGTTTGGAAGAACTTAATGAGAAGGTAGATAACCTTGTTATTAAGCAGCTTCATGAAAGAGGTATCAGAGTATGAGTCTGGGTAATATTATCTCTCTCGTATTCGTTGCAGTATCTGTTTTCATTTTGCTTTTCCTTATTTTTGGCAAAGCTTCTGTTTGCCGTACAAAATTTCGCAATCACGTTATCGCAACAGCTGGCATTTATGTGTCTGGAACTGTTCTTGTTGCGCTTTTGTTTTTCTTCGTGATTGATTTGCCTTTGACATTTGTTTTATTGTCTGACGGGTTTATTACTATAATTTTTGTCTTTATGGCGTATATGATTATTCGCCTTGGAAATAATCTTGAAAGTATTAGGGAGGAGCTTACAAAGAATAATGAAAAGAATTCTTAAAAAGATTCTGGTCATACTTCTGATTGTTGCTTTAGTACTTGGTGTAATAAGCCTTATATTAGACCTTATTGTTGTATGTAGTACAAAGGATAGAATCTACGATGAACCTTCAATTGAAGATGCATCTTCTTTTGAGGAGCTCAGAGGTAAGACTATTGACTGTATTATCGTTCCAGGATGTGGAGTGTATCCGGATGGTGAACCAACACCACTTTTGTCGGATCGATTGGATATTGCAATTTCTCTTTATAAAAAGGGAGTTGCACCCAAGATTCTTATGAGCGGTGACCACGGAACTGACGCTTATAACGAAGTTGCTGCAATGCGTGAGTACGCTATGGAACATGGAGTTCCATCAGAAGATATCTTTCTGGATCATGCTGGTTTTTCTACTTATGAAACAATGTATAGAGCTGCGTCTATCTTTAACGTAAAGACAGCTGTCGTTGTAACACAGGAATATCATTTATTCAGATCTTTATATAATGCAGCAAGATTTGGAATCGATGCCTGTGGTGTAATTGCAACTGGTCATACATTTACTGCACAGTCTTATTATTCATTCCGTGAATATTTTGCAAGATGCAAGGATGTTTTATTTGGAATCTTTAAGCCACATCCAACATATCTTGGTGAAACGATTGATATTACTGGTAATGGTGAGGTGACACTTGATGAAATTTAATTTCGCTGAACTTAAGTACAGGATTAATGAATCAGAATATTTCTGGCCTTTGGCAAAGATTGTTTTAGGTGCTTTGCTCATTGTCTTTTCTTATACATTTGTAAATATTGCTTCATTTATTATTGGCGCAGTTTTACTTGTTATGGGAATTATTGAGTGCATTAATTACTTTACTTATTTAAGACATAAGTATGAGAATAAGAAGCTTTTAATTAAGCCAATCGTCATGATGGTTGTGGGATTATTGTTTATTGTCTTTCCTGGGATGTTTGTATCCCTTCTTGCATTTGCAGTAGGTTCATTCTTATTATCCATGGGAATTTATAAACTTCAGCACTATGTTAAGTATCTATACTTTAATAAGTCTTTCTGGTGGTGGACTACAGTAATTATTTCAGGAATTCTTATTTTGTTTGGACTAGCTTTTATTTTCTTCCCAAGAACAAGTGTTGATTCACTTCTTATCTTCTGCGGACTCGGACTTATTGTAAGCAGTCTTCAGGATTTTGCTGATAAGTTCCAAAAAGCAGGAAA
The DNA here is from genome assembly GCA_045639635.1 of Saccharofermentans sp. GTDB lineage: Bacteria > Bacillota > Clostridia > Saccharofermentanales > Saccharofermentanaceae > Saccharofermentans. The sequence continues at coordinate 21,603 of JAZUDM010000071.1, forward strand.
GAAACTATTTGGAAAATATTGATATTCATTTATTTAAAAAATGCATTTTAATACCCCACGTGCTGATCTCACGCGGGGTATTAAAGTTTTGAAAGATTTTATTGACGGAATCACACAGGGGTTGTGATTTATCAAATGAGTTTAAAGACTGCCGTATTGGCATAAGTGAGTGGATCTGTATGCATGAAGAATACCTTTGAATCAACAGGGGCATAGAGAGTTTCCATTATTTCTCCATCGTATGGGTTAACGATATTTGCAAGTGGTGTTCCTTCACCAACGTCCTCTCCAACCTTAACAAGTGGCTCGAAGATACCAGACTTTGCTGTTCTTACAGATACTAATTCTGTATCGTTAAATACAACTGACTGCTGAGTTCTTCCTGTTGACTGATACTTAACGATTCCAAGTGCAGATAAGTACTTCATTATGCTAAGTACTGCCTGGCCAGCAGAACGTCTGTCAATGCTTGTGGTTGTTGTTGTATAGAAACTAAAAGCCTGTGTTTCCCATACCTGCCAGTTGTAGTTGAGAGTAGCTGTATCGTATGGACGAACCTTACGAACTACAACATATGGCATTTCGAATTTAAGAGCTTCTTCAATCTGACTATATCCCTCATCCATCATACGAACATGTGGAATGAACTCACCAGGCATATAGAAAGATGTGAACTGAATACCATGCTTATAGTTCTTGATTTCCTGGAAAATACCATCGGCGATACGCTGTGTTGTTTCACCCAAGTCATAGCCAGGAAACATACGGTTAATATCTGTATTATCGATTGGCCAGAATCTCTTCTGGATGTTCATTGAGTATGGGTTACAGCTAGGGATAACAAGGATCTTATGGCCTGGTGCGATACGACCTTCTTCTTCGAGCTGCTTAAACTTCTTTACAAGCTGGGAACAGCAGTAGAGCTGCTGAACTTCGTTTCCTCGCATATTACCTACGATACAAACGCTCTTTTTGCCTTTACCAAATTCGTATCCTGTTACACGAAGACTGTCACGGTATAAACCCTTTAATTCATATACTATTTTCTTTTTCACTGCTCAATAACCTCCTTACGAAGTAATCTGCCTACAAGTGAACCTTCATCAACGATAGGGTAGTCACGAATAGTAAACAGGATTCCATCAACTGGGGAAGTTACCTTTTCGAGGATTTCTCCTGTAAGTGGGTTAATAATTTCTCCGATGAGGTCATCTTTATTAAGTTTCTCCCAGTGCTTTACGTGTGGGATAAAAAGTCCACCTGCGCTGGCGTTAAGATAACTAACGTCCTCATAGTCGCGAGAAATAATTGGCTTTCTTGGCTCTGGAGCATCTCCTGACCAGATGCCAAGTTCCTTCATAAGTGAGAATATGCCATCAACCATCTGATCGCCGTATTCCTTTGTAATACGCATACCAACACCCATTTCTACTACGAGACAAGGTGTTCCTGTGCTGTTCAAACTATATGCAAAAGTTGACTCAAGTACTGTGCTTGCGCCGTGTACCCAGATGAAGTCAACGTTAGATTTCGCTGCTATTGGTACGAGAAAATCCTCGTGAAGTTCGTTAATACGAATCTGAGGAATCTCAGTAAGATAGATATTACTTGCGTGAATATCAACAACAAGATCAGAACCAGAAACGTCCTTTGTAATTCCTGCTGCGAGGTACTCAGTCATATTACCTTCGAGGTTTCCAGGGAAGAGACGGTTCATATCAAGATCGAATGCTGGAATTCCACGTGTGATTGAATCAATTCCAAGTGGGTTCATTGCAGGGTAGATGTCTACAATTCCTGTGAGTTTATCAAATTCAGCTTCGATTCTTCTTCCTAATTCATAACATACATACTGGCCCTCGAGCTCATCGCCGTGAATACCAGTTACGATGCTGATTCTTTTCAATCCTTTTGTTTTGCCATTTGGCTGAATTCTACGCTTTTTAATGGCGAGAACTTCATCCACCGGTAGTGCAACTGATGCAACTGTTTTAATCATTTTTCATCTCCTGTTTTAAATTTCTTCCACACTTACATTTACAGTCTGAGTATGAAGACCACCACCATGCATAATGCCTCTGTTAATCATGCAGTCGCTGGCGTCTCTTCCAACTCCTAATTTGATGTGCTCATCAAATACTTTTTTATTGTTGGTAGGATCAAGTCCGTACCATTTATTGCCGATTAGTATTTCTACCCAGGCGTGACTTGCACCTTCGCCAACTATTAATCCTGTTACATATCGGGCAGGAATTTTTAATAGATGCATAAGGGCAATATATATGTGTGCAAAGTCCTGACATACACCATGTCCCTGGGAGAAGGCCTCCTCGGCAGTTGTATAAATACTCGTAGTATTAGGTTTGTAACTATAGTCTTCGTGTAATCTGTTCATTACATAGATGGCCTTGGAATAATCATCAAGACCATCATCGATGCTTAGACGTTCATAGTATGATTTAATCTCTTTACCTGCGATATTAAGTCCATGTGGGTGCTTAAATATCATTGTGAGTTCGTCGTTTTCTTCTTCCTCGTATTCTGAAAGACCAACTTCAGCATCGCCTTCGATACGGAAATAGAACATATCGTGAGGCTGTCCGTTACGACCATAGAACTGCTTGTTCCTTAGTCCATCAAAACCAACCTGATATCTGGTTGGAGGGGAGAAGCTGACATCGAGATTATAAGGTCGTTGTCGTGACGTAGTCTGAGGAATACACTTTATCGTATAGTTACAGCTACTAACATCTTCTGAGTAATTGATTTGCATATAGTAGTTAAAATGCAATTTCTTCATAAGAACTCCAATCAGAAGATGCTTTCAACGTCACTTACAATTTTGTAGTAATCAATAACGTCAGCATCTATTAATGTCTCAATTTCTTTAAGAACATCTTCGTCATATTCAAGACCGGATTTCTCTACACGAGGAATCATTCTGTGAATCTCTCTCTTGATTTCATTTCTTGAAGCACCAAGGCGTGCATACATATCGATTCGCTCGATTCTCTTTCCAGCCTTTATAATGTTTCTTATGTTCTCACTGTCAATCTGGTCATCTACAGTGCCATAGAAGGCGAGAAGATTATCAGTAACTTTCTGAAGCTCAATAAGAGGTGAAGAACTTGTAGAGGCTTTGTTGATTTCATACAAAGCAAGCTGGATATAAGCAAGTGTCTCTGAACCAATGCTCTCTCTTAATGTAATTGCATTATCGTAAGCTCTTGTAAGATTACTGATAATTGAGTCTGGATTTGTTGGATCAAAAGGATATCTTTTCAGGAAATCCTCGCGATCAGAATAGATGTTTGGAATATCAATATCCTTACAAAAATCGATATAGTTATCGACGATCTTATCGATCATAGTGTCGAAGTTTCTAAAATATATTCTTAAAGTTGTATAAACTCTGTCTGTGTATCTGCCAAGCCAGTAAAGGCGATCAGCCTGTTCTATCGAGATAATACCCATGTGTCTTTAAAACCTCCTCCTTGAGATGAATTAACAATGAATGAATCAGGATTACGTGAAAATCTTGTAAGACCGCTCTTCCATACGAGTGGCTCATCTGCCATAAGTACAAAAGCTCTTAAGTCAGCCTTACGAGGAACTGTAATTCCGTTGTCGACGATATCAATATCCTGGAAATCGATAACTTCCTGAGCAATGAATCTTCTAGGTTCAGCTTTCAAGAGCTCAAGGAAATCAGCCTTCTGCTGTTTTGTCATCTTGTTTCCAAATACAACTCCGTATCCACCAGCTTCAGCAACATCCTTAAGTACGAGATTATCGAAGTTAGCGATAACATAATCGTAGTCCTCTTTATAGAAAGGAAGGTAAGTAGGAGCATTCATAAGAATTGGTTCTTCACCAAGATAGTACTTAATCATCTTTGGTACGAAGTAGTAGATACCCTTATCATCTGCAACACCATTTCCTGGAGCATTCATAAGAGCAACATTACCCTTACGGAATACATCGTAGATATGAGGAATACCAATAAGTGACTCAGGATTAAAGTTCATAGGGTCAAGGTACTCATCAGAAATTCTTCTATAAACAACACCGACCTGCTCTAATTTGCCATTAGCAGTCTCGAAATATAAATGATCATCCTTAACAATTAATTCGGAACCATTTACAAGGTGTGCACCAGTCTGTTCAGCAAGGTAACTATGCTCAAAGTAAGCTGCATTAAATCTTCCTGGAGTAAGAATTACAGCATGTCCTCCGACATTTACGTTATCCATGGTTCTTCTAAGAAGCTCTGCATAATTACGGTTATCTGCAATAGCGAGATCCTGGAAAGTAGATGGGGAAGATCTTCTGCAAAGTTCACGTGCAATCATTGGATAGGAAGCACCAGATGGAACTCTCAGATTATCCTCGAGAATATACCAGTTGTTGTCCTTGCCCTTAACAAGATCGATACCAGAAATATGTGAGTAAACATCCTTAATAGGGGATACGCCTTCGCACTCAACCATATATCCACTGGAAGCGAAAATGAAATCCTCAGGTACAACACCATCTTTTACAATCTGCTTCTTACTATAGATATCTTTAAGGAACATGTTTAAAGCAACAACACGCTGCTTTAATCCTTTCTCGAGGAATTCAAACTCGTCTGCTTCAATAATTCTAGGAATAGCATCGAAAGGGAAAAGCTGCTCGTGGAAAGTGTTGTTCTTATAAATACCAAACTTTACACCGTAGCGAGCCAACAGTTCATTAACTGTATCAGTATGCTCAAGTAATTTAAGATTCTCCATAGTTTGCCCCTTTTGTAAAAAAACAGGCGTCCGGAAAATTAATTCCGAACGCCGTTGTTCTTCTACGTGAATTATTTGTGTAAAACAAAAAAGAGCTCACTTCGGTTAGAAGTGAACTCCTTTGTTCATATAAGAATATTACCCTAAAAAAATCATTTTGCAAGCGAAATATATGAATAACAAAAGAGTTTGATTTTTAACGTTAATTTTTCTTGCGCCTGTATAAAAATGGTTCAAAATTCTTACGTATTATTCGCACAACTTCGTTTGTAGAATCCTCTTCAACAACGATGTCGTACTGGCCTTTTATAGTTCCGATAGTTAATGATTTACTTAAATCAATTCTATTTAAAAGACTATTTAGCATATTTTCCTTTGTTGCGTTTTTGTCGTAAATCTTGATGTATGAATAACCCGGAAAATCTTTTGAAGGATATGACACTATTCTAAGTTCATCTATATAGTCCATATCTGAAAGTTTTTCTAATGCTTCTTCAATTTTTGAAGTTTTATCAAGAAGCATGAAGTATGCTGTTCCGTTATTTGTTCTTGGAAGTCCCTTAATGTAATTACGGTAAGGGGAGACCTTAAGTGTTTTTACAAGATTTGAGTTAATATCGTCGTCAGTATCCTTATAGTAAATGATCAGTACATCATCAATGATTACGTTTATGTACCAGCATAAGCCCGAATCGTTAATGAATTCCTTGAGCCTTTGTACTATGTCAGGCTTAATTACACGTGTCTCAAGATATGCGTTTCTTTTTGTGTCGTAAAGACATGCGCCATCCATTGCTATTACCGGGATATTAAGTCTTATGTCTCTCATAGGCTCTCTTAATGAAGCAGGAGTTCTGATTGTTGAGATAGTAAACTTAAGACCACTATCGATCATTCGGTTAAGCTCGACTTTACTAAATGGACTTAAAATCTCATTTTCATCGAGAAGCGTGTCATCAAGACCTGATACGAATAGTGTCTCCTTATCTGGATTTAAACAGATTCTGATATCGTTAATAACTATTCCAATGGCAATACCAATCATAGTATCCAGGAATCTGTTCCAAACAAAAAATAGCGGTCTTATATCACCAATGTGATTTACTACAATACTAAGAAAAACTACACAGGAAAAATAAGAAGCCTGCTGCTTTTTAAGTACTACTGTTGTATAAAGCACAAAAAGCAAGAACAGGGACACAAAAACAGCCTCTACCAGAATAACTGAGGTAAAGAAAGAAACTAGTTTTGGATATATGAGCAGATAAATCAGTCCGTAGATGGCACCAACAGATGTTCCGATAATTCTTTGAATAGCGTTCTTTTTGGTGTTGCTGCGGTACATCTGTATACACCAAAGAGCGGCGAGTTGGGAATAGAAGACTATTCCCGCATCACCGCGCAAAAGGTTGACAATATAGCAAAAAGCGATTGCTATTGCTGACTTAACTATTCGCATTCCAATTCCTGGAAGCTTAAGTTTGAAATCCATCTTTATTACATACTCTCCAATGTCTCGCGAATTGCTTTAATGAAGTTCTCACTATTGAGTACAGTTACATCTGTAAGTGAAGTGATTAACGCAAGGTCCTTTGTCATCTTTCCTGATTCGATAGTTGATAAAGTAGCTTTTTCGAGCTTATCTGCAAATTCGCAAAGCTCAGGGAGCTCATCCAATTCTCCACGCTTTCTTAATGCTCCTGTCCATGCAAAGATAGTAGCAACAGAGTTTGTAGATGTTTCTTCACCCTTAAGGTGCTTATAGTAGTGTCTCTGTACTGTGCCGTGTGCTGCTTCGTACTCGTAAACGCCAGTAGGTGATACAAGAACTGAAGTCATCATTGCAAGGGATCCACATGCTGAAGAAACCATGTCACTCATAACGTCACCATCGTAGTTCTTACATGCCCAGATGAAACCACCCTTGGCCTTCATTACACGAGCTACAGCGTCATCGATAAGAGTATAGAAATACTCGATACCAGCAGCATCGAACTTCTCCTTGTATTCTGCGTCGAAGATTTCCTGGAAGATATCTTTGAAGTTATGGTCGTAAATCTTAGAGATTGTATCCTTTGTTGCAAACCAGACATCCTGCTTTGTATCAAGAGCATAGTTAAAGCATGATCTTGCAAAACTCTCGATAGACTTATCTTTGTTATGGATACCCTGAATAATTCCAGCCTCTTCAAAATCCATAATTGTCTTACGAATTACTGTGCCATCTACACCTGTAAATACGAGTTCTGCCTTACCAGCTCCTGGAACCTTAATTTCAGTGTTCTTATAAACATCACCATAAGCGTGACGTGCAAGTGTAATAGGCTTAACCCAGTTCTTTACACAAGGGTCGATACCTTTAACCTGAATAGGAGCTCTAAATACAGTACCATCAAGGATTGCTCTGATTGTGCCGTTAGGAGACTTCCACATTTCTTTAAGATCGTATTCAGTCATTCTTGCTGCGTTAGGAGTAATAGTAGCGCACTTAACTGCAACTCCGTACTTCTTAGTAGCCTCAGCAGAATCGAAAGTAACCTGGTCGTTTGTCGCGTTACGATATTCAAGACCGAGATCATAGTACTCTGTCTTTAAATCAATAAAAGGGAGGAGAAGCTCATCTTTGATGATCTTCCAAAGTACTCTTGTCATCTCGTCTCCATCCATTTCGACGAGTGGTGTTTTCATTGCAATTTTAGCCATAGTTATATACTCCTTTTAATTAAGTTCTGTCGTTGATTTTAGGGCAGTCTACATGAGTTCCTACATACTTATAAGCTGGTCTTATAATCTTGTTGCCATTGAGAAGTTCTTCGAGTCTATGGGCACACCATCCTGGGATACGCGCAATAGCAAAGATTGGAGTAAAGAGCTCCTCTGGAATTCCAAGCATTGTATAAACAAAGCCACTATAAAAATCTACATTGGCACATACATTTTTCTGTACTTTGTGCTTCTTCATAATGAGTTCTCCGGCAAGTTTCTCGATTCTGTCATAGAATAAGAACTCATCCATGAGACCTTTTTCTTCTGCCAGGTTCTTTGCAAATCCCTTAAGAATAACTTCACGTGGATCTGAAAGTGTATATACAGCATGTCCCATACCATAAATAAGACCAGAATTATCAAATGCCTGCTTATCAAGAATTTTAGTAAGGTATGCCTTGATTTCTTCCTCGTCCTCCCAGTCTTTAATGTTCTCTTTAATGTCGCGGAACATATTTAATACCTTAAGGTTTGCGCCACCATGACGAGGACCCTTAAGAGAACCAATGGAAGCAGAAATAGAAGAATATGTATCAGTACCAGATGATGTAACAACGTGTGTTGTAAATGTTGAGTTGTTACCACCACCGTGCTCTGCGTGAAGAATAAGAGCAATATCTAATACCTTTGCTTCAAGCTCGGTGAACTTTCCGTCAGGACGAAGCATATAAAGGATATTCTCGGAGAGGGAATAGCCCTTCTGTGGGTTTCTGATCATCAAAGACTCATCAAGTCTGAAGTGCTGATAAGACATATATGAGTAAACAGCAATTAAAGGGAGTTTGTTAATAAGTTCCAAAGACTGTCTTAATACGTTCTCAGCATTGATAGCATCAGGTTCAGAATCGTAAGTATATAAAGTAAGAATGCATCTCTGCATAGCATTCATGATGTTTGCATTTGATGCCTTCATAACAACATCTCTTATGAACCTGTTATTAAGAGTCTGCATTTCACTCATTGCATATAAGAAGTGCTCAAGTTCCTGTGGCTTTGGAAGCCTTCCGAAAAGGAGAAGATAAATAACTTCCTCAAAACCAAATTTGCGGTCTATAAGACCATCAATAATCTCGTTAACATTACAGCCCTGATAGAACAGACGTCCGTCTATAGGTACGCGCTCGCCATCAATTTCTTCGTATGCAACTACATCAGAGATTTCAGTAAGACCTGTTAATACACCTTTACCAGTTGAATCTCTGAGGCCTCGCTTAACGTCGTATTTTGTGTAGAGTTCCTTGTCGATTCTATGGTTCTTCAAAAGTTCTTCATAGAAGATATCCATATAATCTGAAAGTTCTCCCATTTCATCACGAGTAAGCATTTCGTTGATGATTTTTTCTTCTTCGAAAATGTTTTCTGCCATTTCTATCCTCCTAAAAAACAAAAAGACGCCCGACAATTAAGTCGAACGTCATTGTTCTTAAAATAAAATAGGAGCTCACCTCGATTGAAGTGAACTCCTTTGTTCTTTTGTGGATTATATTACTACAATCAAAATCAATTGCAAGTAAATATCTTGAATATCAAAATACTTTTACTATGAATTAAACGTTGAATCTGAAGAGAACTACATCTCCGTCCTTCATAACGTATTCCTTACCCTCAGATCTTACAAGACCCTTCTCACGTGCACCAGCGTATGTGCCGCAAGCCATAAGATCATCGAAAGCAACAACCTCAGCACGGATAAATCCACGCTCGAAGTCTGAGTGAATCTTACCAGCAGCCTGTGGAGCCTTTGTGCCATTCTTGATTGTCCATGCACGAACTTCTGTAGGACCAGCTGTAAGGTAAGAGATAAGGCCCAAGAGCTTATAAGAAGCCTGAATCATTCTGTCAAGACCTGCGCTCTCGATACCCAAATCATCGAGGAACATCTCTCTGTCTTCTGCATCTAACTGTCCAAGCTCTTCCTCAATCTTAGCTGAAATAACAACGCACTCACTGTTTGACTCAGCTGCGATTTTTCTAACTGTCTCAACATAAGCAATATCAGGATTCTTGATATCATCCTCAGCGATATTTGCACAGTAGATGATTGGCTTCATTGTGATAAGCTGAAGATCCTTTGTAAGAAGGAGCTCATCCTCATCAAGATCAACTGCTCTTGCTGGCTTTTCAGCCTCGAGTGCAGCATAAATCTTCTCATAAACTGCGAGGGCAGGGCCGTATGACTTGTCGCCACCCTTCATCATCTTCTGAGTCTTTTCAATACGCTTCTCCATAACTTCCATATCAGAAAGAACGAGCTCGAGCTCGATTACTCCGATATCTCTTGCTGGATCAGCAGAACCATCTACGTGAACTACGTCTGGATCGTCAAAGCATCTTACAACGTGGCAGATAGCGTCAACTTCTCTGATGTTACCGAGGAACTTGTTACCAAGACCTTCACCCTTGGAAGCGCCCTTAACAAGACCAGCGATATCTACGAACTCGATTACAGCAGGAGTGTACTTATCTGGGTTATACATCTCAGCAAGAGCATCAAGTCTCTTGTCTGGAACTGCTACAACACCAACGTTTGGCTCGATTGTGCAGAATGGGTAGTTTGCTGATTCAGCACCCGCCTTTGTAATAGCGTTAAAAAGTGTACTCTTACCTACGTTTGGAAGACCAACGATACCGAGTTTCATATAAATACCTCCCCTAGAAACAGGTTATTTTCAAATGTTAATATCTAAAGCGTGAATATTATATCACTAAAGTTTCATTTTTATATATGAGAACCTTAGTTTAAAAGTAACTAAGTAATAGAGGGAGATTGTTAGTATATGAAACGTTTTGTCAGTTTGGTTCTTGTTATGAGTGTTCTTGCTCTTTGTGTTGGTTGTTCTTCTAACCACGATTCAGGCAAGAGAAAGTCTCATAAGGAAGACAGGGATTCAAATGCATTATCTACTATTATGGAAGAAGAGACAGAGTCTACTACATATGATGATTACTACGAAGGTTCAACTGTTGAAACAAATCCAATGGTAGATTTACCATTTGATGAAGCCGTAGCACAGTGTAAGTCAGACGCACTTGATTATATTGGTTTTGCTCACTATTCAAGATTTGGTCTTTATGGACAGCTTTCTTCACCATATACACATCATTATCCAATGGATGTAGTAGAAGAAGCTATTACACAGATTGAGAATGAAGGTCTTGTTGACTGGAATCAGGAAGCATTTGAGCTTGCAACAAGTTTGATTGATTCATGGGCTTATTCTTACGATAGTCTTGTATATGAAATGACTTACTGTAATAATGGTATAGGTTTTGGCTTTACACTTGAGGAAGCAACTAATGCTGTTAACCGTTTGGAAGAAGAGGGATTAGTTGACTGGAACGCCGAAGCATTGGAGGCTGCACAGTCATATCTTCAGTACGGTGACAGAGAGTATGATCGTGAGTCAATGATTGAGCAGTTGACATTTACAGGCGATATGGGTGACATGTTCACATTAGAGCAGGCAACATATGCTGTTGATGAGTTAGGTATGTAATTTAATTAGGAGGAAATGTTTTATGAAGAAGTTTATTAGCGCAGTTCTCGTTTCTGCATTGGCTTTTGGATGTGTAGGCTGTTCACTTGGAACACCTAAGGAAATTCAGAAGTTCCTTGATGTAAGTAGAGATAACGGATTTGTTAAGTATGAGAAGAAGAAGGATGCGAAGAATCCTGGAGCTTATCAGATTAATATTAAGTCAAGTTCAATCGAAGAGATTGTAGATGCAATTGCAGATGATTTTGAAAGTTCTGGAATTCCTGTACCAGATGCAGATGATTTGCAGAATATTTCAACAGCACAGAAGATTGAGGATGATACAAATAACTTCTTTGCTATTATGTACGTATTTGAGGACGAGGATGATGCAGAGGATATGATGGAAGAGTGTGTTGATTTCACATTGTCTACAGTTATCGATGCAGAGTCAATGACATGGTATTACGATGATATTGACTGTGGTTATGACACTGATGATGATGCATGCTATTTCTACTTCCTGGTTGATGAAGGTGGCGAGTATTTGGGCATCAGCTATGCAATGGTACTTGAGGATAATACAGTTTACGTAATCTTCGGCCACTGCGATGATGAGGATAATGCTGAATTTGTTGAGTTGGTTGATGATTTCTGTGATGGATTCGGATTCGATCAGCCTTCAGATTATGTTTAATTTTTAAGCGCATAACGAACAATATAAACCCCATGTTTGTGATATAATTCTTTGGTTATATTAACAATCATGGGGTTATTTTTTATGCATAAAGAGTTTTTAATGGGTAATGAAGCGATTGCCATGGGTGCAATTGCAGCCGGAGTTAGTCTTGTAGCAGGCTATCCAGGAACTCCTTCAACGGAGGTTTTGGAAACAATTGCCAAGGCTAATGAAGGCAATATATATGTAGAGTGGTCAACAAACGAGAAGGCAGCAATGGAGGTTGCCGCTGGTGCAGCTTATTCTGGTGCCAGAGCTCTTGTTACAATGAAGCAGGTAGGTCTTAATGTTGCATCAGACCCTCTTATGAGCCTTGAATATGTAGGCGTTAAGGGTGGAATGGTAATTATGGTTGCAGACGATCCAGGACCTATCTCATCTCAGACAGAGCAGGATACAAGAACATTTGCTGCTTTTTCAAAAGTTCCATGTTTTGATCCATCTTCTGCTCAGGAAGCTTACGATATGATTATTGAAGCTTTCGAGTATTCTGAAAAGTACAATACTCCAGTGTTCTTCAGACCAACAACAAGAGTTTGTCATGCGTATGCATCCATCGATGTTAAGGAAGAATCAGAGTACTTTATGGGACCTATTGAAGGCTTTATCAAGGACTCTTCAAGATGGGTTATTTTCCCAAAACTTTCTTATATTAATCACGCCAAGATTGAGGCTCGTAATAAGGAATTATCTGACGTATTTTCTTCTTATGAGCGTAACTATATCGTTCCTTCTAATAGCCGTAAGGGAATTGCATCTCATGGTATTTCCTTTGCGCATACTATGGATTTCCTTGAGGGAAAGGAGAATGCACCTTCTGTACTTAAGGTTTCGACTCCATTCCCATTTCCAGAGAAACTTGCACTTGAGTTTTTAAGAAGTGTTGATGAGGTTTTGTGCCTTGAGGAACTTGATCCTGTAATTGAACAGGCACTTACTTATGTTTGTGGTAAGTACAACCTTAACGTAAAGATTACGGGTAAGCTTTCAGGTGATGTTTTGCCATCTGGTGAGAACTCAAGAGATTTGATCAATGGTTATATTTCTAAGTTTATGGGATGGGAGATGCCTTCTGTTGCTGAGAATAATGCTCCATCTCTTCCAGTAAGACCTCCAGTACTTTGCGCAGGCTGTCCACACAGAGCTTCTTTTTATGCTGTAAAGAAGGCGATGAAGGGCAAAGAGACAATCTACGCAGGTGACATCGGCTGCTATACACTTGGTAATGCGATGCCACTTGATATGGTTGATACATGCCTTTGTATGGGTGCTGGCGTTAATATCGCACAGGGTGTTGGAAGAATTAAGCCTGATACAAAGTGCTTTGCTTTCGTAGGCGATTCAACATTCTTTGCATCAGCAATTACAGGCGTTGTAAATGCGGTTTATAACGGCGCTGATATGACACTTATCGTTCTTGATAATTCAACTACAGCCATGACAGGACATCAGCCACATCCTGGTACAGGAAAGACAATGATGGGTTCTGTTACAGAGAAGATTGATATCGAAATGGTACTTCACGGCTGTGGTGTAGAAGTAGTAAAGCATGTTAATCCATTAAACCTTGATGAGGCAGTTAAGACTGTTAAGGAAGTAGCAGATATGCCTGGTGTTAAGGCGATTCTTTTCGAGTCTCCTTGTGCTGTTTTGTTTAAGCCAGAAAGACCTGTAAACGTTACTGAACATAAGTGTACAAACTGCCGTAAGTGTATTAAGGAGATTGGATGTCCTGGTCTTATTGTCAGTGACGGTAAGGTAATGATAGACAGATCTCTATGTAACGGCTGTGGTCTTTGTACTCAGGTTTGCCCATTTGGTGCAATTGAAAAAGCCGTTTGTGGTAAGTAAGGAGGTCTAAGATATGAGTAATACTGTAAATATCGTACTTTGTGGTGTAGGAGGACAGGGAACTGTTCTTGCAAGTAAGCTTATTGCTTCTGCTGCAATGAACAAAGGTCTTCAGGTCAGATCTGCTGAAACTATTGGTATGGCTCAGCGTGGAGGCAGCGTATTTAGTCACGTAAGAGTTGGCGGAAACGTAAATTCACCAATGATTGCTTCTTCTGAAGCAGATATTATCATTGGATTTGAGCCTGCTGAGACAGTAAGAATGCTTCCATACCTTAAGAAGGGTGGAATCGTAATTACAAGTAACCGCCCAGTAATTCCTGTTACAGCTGCACTTAACGGTACTGACTATAATGGAGAAGAGATGGTAAATTATCTTAAGTCTCTTTCTTCTATTTCAAAGCTCATTGTAGTTGATACAGAGGAAGCTATTACCCAAATTGGTAACCCAAGAGTAGTTAATATGGTTCTTTTGGGTGCTGCTTCAAGAACAGGTATTCTTGGTGAGATTACTCACGAGGATATTGTTGAAGCAATGAAGAAGCGTGTTAAACCACAGTTTCACGAGATGAATATTAAAGCATTGGAGTACGTTAACGTTTAATGGGAAAGAATAAGCTTTCAGTTTTATTAATATTGATTGCCGGAATACTTTGGGGATGTATCGGACTTTTTGTCAGAAGTCTTAATTCCTGGGGAATAAGTTCTATGGAGATAGTTGAGCTTCGAGCATTTGTTACTGCAATTGCAATGCTTATAGTTCTTCTTATTTACGATAGAAGTCTTCTTAAAATCAAACTTAAGGATTTCTGGTGCTTTATTGGAACTGGTATTTTAAGCATTCTTTTCTTTAATTTCTGCTACTTTAAGGCAATTGAACTTGCTTCTTTATCTGTAGCTGCAGTTCTTCTTTATACAGCGCCTGCAATCGTTATGGTGCTGTCGTTCTTTCTTTTTAAGGAGAAGTTTAATAAGCGTAAGATAATATCTCTTGTTATGACATTCGTTGGATGTGTTTTTGTAACTGGATTTGTAGGTTCAGACAAGCCTTTATCTTTTGGAAGTATCCTTGTAGGCCTGGGCGCTGGTCTTGGATATGCGCTTTATTCAATCTTTAGCAGATACGCCTTAGAGCGCGGTTATTCTACATTTACTATTACTTTCTATACATTCTTTATTGCAAGTATTGGAGCGCTTTTTATTTCTGATACAAAGCTTGTAATTAGTACAATTAGTGTCGATATTGTAAGAGTAGTTGTAGCAGTTGCTTTCGGAATTGTAAGTACTGTTCTTCCTTATCTTTGTTATACATTGGGACTTAAAAATGTCGAGAATGGTAAGGCATCTATTATTGCTTCAATCGAGCCTGTAACAGCAACTATTCTTGGAATTATTATTTTCTCTGAGCCTATAACTTTTACAGGAATTCTTGGCGTTGTTCTCGTTATTGTAGCGCTTGTTATATGTAATGTTTCTCCTAAGAAATCGGAGGCATAAATTGAAGTACGGCAAAGTAATTGATGGCGTTTTTGTAAATAGGCTAAATCGTTTTATCGCACACGTTTTAATCGATGGTAAAGATGAGGTTGTGCATGTGAAAAATACAGGCCGCTGCCGTGAACTTTTGCTACCTGGAGCTAAGGTAAGACTTGAAGTTTCAGATAATCCTGAACGTAAAACAAGATGTGATCTCATTATGGTTTATAAGGAAGGCTTAGGCTGGATTAATATGGATTCCCAGGCTCCTAATAAAGTTGTGTATGAATGGCTTTTGAAGCAGGACTACGATTACATTAAGCCTGAGTATAAATACGGTAATTCCCGCGTTGATTTCTATATGGAAAGAGATGGCGAGAAGTATCTTCTTGAAGTGAAGGGGTGTACTTTGGAAGTTGACGGAATTGGCTATTTTCCAGACGCGCCTACAACAAGAGGCGTTAAGCATATTAATGAGTTAATTGAAGCCGGGAAAAACGGAATTCATTCCATGATTGCATTTGTAATTCAGATGGAAGGAATAACTGAGGTTAGAGGTAATAGTAAAACTGATCCGGACTTTGCAAATGCGCTTAAAAGAGCAAAAGAAGAGGGAGTAGAGATACTTAATCTTTGCTGCGAAGTAGGAATGGATAGTCTTTTAATCAAATGAAAAGAAGTCATCACAAAATCTGTGATGACTCCTTTTCATTTTATTAGGGATTCCATTAGAATAACTGCATTGTAATGTCGTCGCAGAAGAAATAACTTAATGCTTTAAAGGCGTTTAGGTGAAGTGCATCGTCTGAAGCAATAGTAATATCTGCAAAGAGACAATTATTGTTCTTGGCAAAGGTCTCAAGCTTTTTGTTAAAGTCCTTCTGAAGATTCTTGTCGAGGAGATTATTGATTGATATAAGTACAATCTTAATCTTCTTATCGTTATTTCTGATTGTTGAGATTACGTTTGAAATCTCGCTGATGACTTCTTCTGGTGTTGACTTTCCTGATGCTAAGTCAGTTTCGCCAAGCTGGAGGAGAAGTTTTGAAGGATTAATGTCGCGTATGATTTCATTTGCTATATCGGCAGCCTCAAATACAGAAAGGTCTGTAAGGCTTCTGTTATAAAGGTGAGAGATGATTCCAAAATTCTGGCGAAGTTCGCTTACTGGAATCTCTTTTGCATATGTTGATCCAAAGAGAACTGCTGAATTCTTCTTTGCGAATTTATTTAGTGACTGATATCCCTGAAGTTCTTGTTTATTGATGCACATATATCTGACCTCCGATAAGATTAAACTGCTTCTGCAATTTTGTTCTTCTTGCTATTCTTGGAATCGATAATTGAGTTTCTAAAGTAGATAAGAATACCCACAGTAACCATAAGGATGTTCAGGAAATAGAAAAACATTACGTACCAGTGAACCGTTTCATACCATGGTGCTGGTGCGTGTTCGCTAATAAGTGCAAACTTTCCGATTAATGCAAAAATATAACCAAGCCAGATAAAGGAATAGAAGAGTACACTAGTTCCTTTTGCAGTCTTTGCTTTCCATGCTTTGATAATGTTGATAGGCCATGAAATTCCAAAAAGAATAACCATCATTGTTTCCATAATGCTGATAAAAGTATCCATATATGACTCCTGTTCTTTTGAATAATTGCCATACTTATACGTCTTCAGTTTTTGTGGTTCAATAATTCGTAAATATTAAACACACAATTTATTTGTCTTCATTTTTTTTACTTTCGAAAGGCTCGTTTATTTGCTTTTCAAAACCAACAAAACTAATATGTATTTAGTAGCAGTGGGGGTTATCTTTATGTCAGTAAATAAAGGGCGTAAAATTACTAAAATACAAAAGAGCATTTTTCATTCCATGATTTTTCTTGCTCTCGTAATGACTGTGCTTGCTACAGTTATAAGTGTCGCTGTTGATGTTAATTCAGAAAAAACAATCCTTGATAACAATCTTTCTAATATGGCAAGTGCTATTTCAAAATCAGAGATTATTATTGATGAAATGGCAGCAGGTGAATTAACAACAAAGGGAACAATTAATTATTTGGATTCACTTGAAAAATCAATTTCAAATGTAGATGTAATTTCAATTGTTTCAAGTGACTATAAAAGGCTATATCACACAAATGATTCCCTTATTGGAACAACTTATGATGGTACTATTCCTGACTTTAAGAATAATGGAGATATTTATACTTCAAGTGATGTTGGACCTTCAGGATCCCAGCGAAGAGTATATGCAGCAATTTATGATCAGAACCATGAATATCTCGGATTTGCAATTGTAGTTCTTCTTAATTCGAATATCTATAAGATTATCGCTTTTAAGGCTTTGATTCATCTTAGTGCAGTTGTTGTTGTAATTATTCTTTCAGTATTACTTTCGAATATGCTTTCAAGACGAATTAAGAAGGCGCTTCTTGGATATGAGCCAGATGCTTTTAGTGCTATGTATAGTGTTCGTGATAATGTTCTCGAATCTCTTGAAGAGGGCGTAATTGCTATTGATTATGATGAGAAGATTCTCTTTATGAATAAGAAAGCACGTGAAATTTGTGATGTTTCAAAGGACTATTCATTAAGCATAAAAGATTACGATTTTCTCTCGGTAAAAGATATTCATGGTGTAATGGAATCCAAGGAGAAACTTACTGGAGTCTCAATAAGAATTAATGATAAGACAGATGCTGTAATTAATTACTATCCTGTAATTGAGAAGGAACGCCTTATTGGAGCTCTTTGCGTTATTGCGGATAGAACGGAATACACAAAGATTGCAGATGATCTTACAGGCGTTAAGTTCCTTGTTCAGTCTATGCGTGCAAATAACCACGATTTTACAAATAAACTTCATGTTCTTCTTGGCCTTATTCAGATGGGGGCAAATAAGGAAGCTGCAGAGTATATAACAAACATTACTTCAATTCAGCAGGAAATGATTTCTTGCATAATGCATAACTTTGAAGATCCATCTCTTGCGGCACTTCTTATTGGTAAGTATTCAAGAGCAGCTGAACTTAATGTTGAGTTTAAACTCGAAGCTGGAAGTCACTTTACAAGAAGTCATATTAATATCGCTTCGGGTGACCTTGTTACTCTGGTTGGAAATCTTCTTGAAAATGCCATGGATGCAATGGATTCTTCTGAAACTTCTATCAGAAAGCTTGATGTAGGAATATTCACAAAACCTGGAGCTTTACTTATCCGAGTTGATGATACCGGAAAAGGAATCGATAGCAGTATTCGAAATAATGTATTTGAAAATGGAGTTACATCCAAGGGTGAAAATCACGGTACAGGCCTTTTTCTTGTTAAACAGATTGTTGACAGATATAACGGAACAATTGAATTTGAGTCTGAAGAGAATGAAGGTACCTCTTTTAACGTGACTATAGTTGATGAAGATAAGAAGGGAAAATAAATGTTTGAAGTTTTAATTGTTGAAGATGATCCAATGGTTGCAATGATTAATAAGCAGTATGTAATGCAGAATAAGAAGTTTCATTGTGCCGGAGTATGTCGTGATGGTAATAGTGCATGGGAGTTTTTGCAGAAGACAAGAGTTGATTTAATCATTCTTGATCAGTATATGCCTCAAAAGACTGGTCTTGCGCTTTTAAGACAGATTCGTAAGAAAGAACTGCCAGTTTCCGTAATTATGGTTACTGCAGCAAACGATGGTGCAACTGTAGAAGAATCTCTTCGTCTTGGAATTGTCGACTATCTGGTAAAGCCTTTTAATGTAAACAGATTTAATCAGGCACTTGATAAATTTGTTGCAATGAAGTCAACTTTTGCTGGAGAGGATCTGAATCAGAAGAGGATAGATGATCTTATAAATGGTAATAGTGAAGTTGATTCAAATATGCTTCCAAAGGGTATTCAGGAAATTACTCTTAATAAAATTCGCGACTATATGAAAGATAATTCTTCTGTTGAACAGACAGGGGATACTATTGCTGATGCTCTTGGAGTTTCACGTGTTACGGTACGACGTTATATGAACTATCTTTTGGAAAAGGGTGAAATCTCCGGTCGTATGAATTATGAGACTGGGGGTCGCCCAAGTATGCTTTACCACTGGAATTTCTAATAGAACTATCAATAATTTGTTTATAAATAGTGTATAATTGACTGGTATTTTTATTAAAAGAAGGTGCGATTATGCAGATTTCAGAATTACAGATTAGTCATGTTAATAGCAGAATTCAGGCTTTGCTTAAGGCTGATAATTTTTATGGTAAGAAACTTAAGGAAGCTGGCGTAACAGAGATTAAGACAGCAGAGGATTTTACAAAACTTCCTTTTTCAGAGAAAGCAGATTTAAGAGATGCTTATCCATTAGGACTTATGACAGCTCCAGAAAATGAGATTGTCAGAATCCATTCTTCTTCAGGAACAACAGGTCTTCCTGTAATTATTCCATATACAGCTAAGGATGTAGATGATTGGGCAACAATGTTTGCACGTTGTTATGAGTTTGCTGGAATTACAAATATGGATAGAATCCAGATTACTCCAGGCTATGGTCTTTGGACTGCAGGTATTGGTTTTCAGGCTGGTGCTGAAAAGTTAGGTGCTATGGTAATTCCTATGGGCCCAGGTAATACTGACAAGCAGCTTCAGATGATGCAGGATATGGGCTCAACTGTAATTTGTGCTACATCTTCTTACGCTTTGCTCCTTGCAGAGGAGATTGAAAAGCGTGGTATTAAGGAGAATATAAAGCTTAAGAAGGGCGTTATCGGTTCTGAAAGATGGGGCGAGAAGATGAGAAACCGCATCAAGAACGAGCTTGGTATTGAACTTTATGATATCTATGGACTTACAGAAATTTATGGTCCTGGTATTGGTATTAACTGTCAGTATGATACTGGTATGCATATCTGGGATGATTATCTTTATCTTGAGATTATTGATCCTGTTACAGGTGAAAATGTTCCAGATGGTGAGTGGGGTGAGATTGTAATCACAACTCTTGTTAAGGAAGGTGCTCCACTTATTCGTTATCGTACACATGATTTGTCCAGAATTATTCCTGGTGAATGTCCTTGTGGATCAAAATATCCAAGAATTGATGTAATTCAGGGTAGAACTGATGATATGATGAAAATTAAGGGCGTTAACGTATTCCCAAATCAGATTGAGGAAGTACTTAAGTCATTCCCTGAGCTTTCATCTGAGTATCAGATTAGAATCTCACATCTTGATGGACGTGATTCTATGAGAATCTATGTTGAGACATCAGGTACAAATGATTTTGATGCTATTTCTAAGATGGTTGCAGAGAAAGTTAAGTCCAAGATTGGATTTACACCAATCGTTAAGGTAGTTGAGCTTGGTTTCCTTCCAAGATCAGAAAAGAAAACAAAGAGAGTAATTGACGAGAGATATTCATAATGAGTGATTTTACAAAGTGGGTTGCAACCTGGGGTAATGCTACATCAATTATTGATCAGACAGCATGTAAGTTTTCAAAGGATTTGACACTTCGTTATCCTGTTTTGATGTGCTTTGATGGTTCAAAAATCAGAGTTAGATTTTCTAACTTTACAGGAAAAGAGAAGATTAGTTTTAATGCTTATGTAGCTAAGTCCATTTCTTCAAAAGAAATAGATGAAACTACATCAGTTGAACTTACATCTAATGGTAATAACTTAATTACTATTAATCCTGGTGATGAAGTAACTTCAGATGAAATTGATTTTAATGTTAAGCGTGGTGAGAAGATTAGCGTAAGCATCTATCTTCCTGACTATACTGACATGAATTCAGGCGTTCTTATTACTGGCCCACTTTCAGAAGGCTACTATAGCTATGGTAATTTTGCTTCAGAAAGGGAACTTCCACTTGATTTAACACGTAAAACAAACTGGTTTTATTTCCTTAATACTGTTGATGTATTAACAGAAGAAAAGAATCACGCAATTGTTTGCTATGGTGATTCAATTACAGCTCAGTCCTGGCCTGATTATCTTACATTAAGATGCTTCGATGAAGGTTTTGAAAACATCTCAATAATCAGAAGAGCTGTTAGTGGAACAAGAATCTTAAGACAGTACGATAACATTACATATGCTGCATATGGTATTAAGGGTGAAACTCGTTTTCCGCGCGAAATCAATACTGCAGGTGTATCTGATGTTATTATTCAGCATGGAATTAATGACATTATTCATCCAGTAGGTGAGGATGTTAATCCATTTAGACCATGGAGCGATATGCCATCTTGTGAGGACCTTATTAATGGCGTAAAGGATTTTTATCTTAGTATCGCACGCGAAATGAATCTTACTATCTATTCAGGTACACTCCTTCCAATTTATGGATGGAGAACATATGCTGATTTTAGAGAAGAACTTCGTAATGAATTCAATTCTTATTTAAGAATGAGTGATGACTTCGATGGTTGCATTGATTTTGATAAAGCGTTAATGGATGAGGACGATCCTCGTAAGTTTAAAGATGGTTTTGATAGTGGAGATCATCTGCATCCTAGTGAAAGTGCTTATAAGGCAATGGCGGCAGTAGTTCCTCTTGAAAAGATGAATTAATGAATTACTTTACTTTTGCTTAAACAATTATGTCTATAATCTCCTTGAAAGTTAATTTTTAAGGAGATTATTTTTATGCAGGCATTGTCCACACAGTCCAGATGGAAGCCATGGCTTAGTATCGTTTGGTTTGTTATTTGTTTACTTATCCTTATATTTCCAGGTGCTTATGTTCAGAGCAGCTTTGGAATGATGGGACTTGTATTGTCTGAGTTGTTTTTCTTAGCAGCAGCTATTATTTACACACTCATCATGAAAACACCTCTTAAGGAAGTTTTCCCAATTAAGAAAATTTCTATTCTTGAACTTGTAGGTGTTGGCATTTTTGCTATAGCAGCAATTTTAAGTAATTTTATTTGTGTTGGAATTGGAATGATTCTTTTTCCATCAGGAATTGAGGATGTTAATTCGCTTACTGAGTTTATGCTTCAGGATCAGTTAGGATTTATTCCACTTGTACTTATACTTGCAGTTTCTCCAGCTATTTGCGAAGAAGCAATTATGAGAGGCGTTTTTCTTTCTCATTTTAGAGGTCTTAAGAAGGAATGGCTTGGCATTTTCTTTGTAGGTCTTGCGTTTGGTATTTTGCATTTGTCTCCAGTAAAGTTCTTATCTACAGGCTTTCTTGGTGCTTGCCTTGCATACCTCGTTGTAAAGAAGAATAATATTCTCCTTCCAATGATTGTTCATTTCCTTAATAACTTGCTTAGTGCGACTTCTTTGTACTTTGTTCAGGGTTCAGCATCTGAGATTTCTGAGACTTCATTAAACGCAAGTAATTCGCTTCAGATGTTTGGAACTTATTTGTTCCTTGGTTGTGCAGCTCCAATCCTTTTTGTAGTTGCCGCTAATCTTATGAAGACACAGCCAGTTAAGGGTAAGGCTTGGGCTATCGGAGGAATACTCTCTGGCGTATTGCTTGTTGTAGGTTTTGGAATCATGATTGGAGATGCGTTAACTAAGCCAGTAGTTCTTCAAAGTACAGTTGGCTATAATGTAGTTGAAGATGTACCCGAAAGAACACTCGATTTTGTTGTAGAAGAAGAGGGAACTTATGTCGTTGCTGTAACAGGCAAGATTGATGAAGGCTCTGTTGCGTTTGCTATTAAGGATAAAGAAACAGAAACACTTCAGACAGGTTGCACTGAGGATGGCACATTCATTATTTCTCAGAGTGTTATCCTGGAAGAAGGTGAGTACTTCGTAGAGTTTGATGGTCTTGAAGGAAGCGATGGAGCTCACATAGAATACACAATTCAAATTCAGTATGTAGGATAAAGAAAATGGGGAATCGGTTGATTCCCCATTTTAAGTTTGCTTTGAAAAAAGGCAAGAAAAAAGGAAGTCAACTGACTTCCTTTATAGTGGTGACCCCAAGGAGAATCGAACTCCTGATTGCGCCTTGAGAGGGCGCCGTCTTAACCGCTTGACCATGGGGCCTTGCTTAACGCTTGAGTATAATATCATAGCAATTTTGCTTTGGCAAGTATTATTTTTCAAATTTCCCACAAAATTATGGTGTCCTTATAAATTATATATGTTAGAATAGGTTTCAGAATTTTACGAACATAATTTCGTTTTTGAGGATAGTTATTGATGGAAGAGCAGAAGTTTATAAGAATTCGTGGTGCCCGCGAGCACAACCTTAAGAATATAGATGTAGATATACCACGTAACGAGTTGGTTGTTATTACAGGACTTTCAGGTTCAGGTAAGAGTTCACTTGCTTTCGATACAGTTTATGCAGAGGGTCAGAGACGTTATGTTGAGTCTTTGTCATCTTATGCGCGTATGTTTTTAGGCCAGATGGAAAAGCCAGATGTTGACAGCATCGATGGATTGTCACCATCTATTTCAATTGATCAGAAGACTACTTCACGTAACCCACGTTCAACTGTAGGTACAGTTACAGAGATTTACGATTACCTTCGTCTTCTTTATGCACGTGTAGGTACAAGTTACTGCTATAAGTGTGGTAAGCCAATTACATCTCAGTCAATTGATCAGATTGCAGATAAGCTTATGTCTTATCCAGAGGGTACAAGAGTTGTTGTTATGGCTCCTGTAGTTCGTGGTAAGAAGGGTGAATTTTCCAAGCAGCTTGATGAGTATCGTAAGGCTGGTTATGTTCGTATCAAGATTGATGGCGAGATGTTAGAACTTGAGGATGATATTAAGCTTAATAAAAATAACAAGCATGAGATTTCTGTTGTTATTGACCGTCTTGTAATTAGAGATGGAAATATCAAGCGTGTTACTGATTCCTGCGAGACAGCTTTGAAACTTGCAGATGGTCTTCTTGTGTGCGAGGTTTCTGTTCCACACGAGGATGAGGATGGAGCCCGTGAGTTTGTAACAACTGAGGAGATGTTTTCGCAGAGATTATCCTGTCCTGACTGTGGTATCTCTTATGGCGATGTTTCTCCTAGAAGTTTTTCTTTTAACAACCCATACGGTGCATGTCCACACTGTTCTGGTATTGGATTTCTTACTAACGTAGATCCAGACCTTTGTATTAATGACCCTAAGCTTTCGTTAAACGATGGTGCTATTACAGCAGGGGGATGGAATTTTAACGATACCAAGAGCTGGGGCAGAGGATTTATTGTAGCTCTTTCTGAGACATACAATTTCTCTTTGGATACTCCATACTATAAGCTCCCAGAAGAGATTAAGCACATCATTATGTATGGTAATAACAAGCAGAAGATGAAGATTGATACTTCTAATAGTGTTTATGATCGTGGAGGCGATTACTATGCTGCCTGGGAGGGATTAACTCACAGCATCATGAGAAGATATCGTGAGGCAGGCTCAGAGGATGCCAAGGCAAGTTATGAGCAGTATCTTACTATCGACGCATGTCCTGAGTGTAACGGTGCACGTCTTAAGCGTGAGAGCCTTGCTATTCTTATTAACGGAATTAATATCAGTAAGCTTACAGATAAGTCTGTTAAGGATTTGAAGTCTTTCTTTTCAAAACTTGAGTTTGGTGCCCGCGAAGCACAGATTGCTGATCCAATTTTAAGAGAGATTAATGCGAGACTCGATTTCCTTTCTGATGTTGGTCTTGAATATATGACATTGTCACGTGCAGCATCTACTTTGTCTGGTGGTGAGGCACAGCGTATCAGACTTGCTACTCAGATCGGTTCTGGTCTTCAGGGAGTTTTATATATTCTTGATGAGCCATCAATTGGTCTTCACCAGAGAGACAACAACAAACTTCTTGCAACTTTAAATCACTTGCGTGATCTGGGTAATACAGTTCTTGTTGTAGAGCACGATGAGGATACTATGCGTGCTGCTGACCACATTATTGATGTTGGTCCTGGTGCTGGAATTAACGGTGGCAGAATCATTGCTCAGGGAACTGTAGACGATATTATTACTAACGATGATTCTCTTACAGGTCAGTATTTAAGTGGTAAGAAGTTTATTCCAGTTCCATCCAACAGACGTGTTCCTGGTTCCAAGAAACTCTCTATTAAGGGCGCAACTGTTAATAACCTTAAGAGTGTGGATGTAGATATTCCTCTTGGTGTATTTACATGCGTTACTGGTGTTTCAGGTTCTGGAAAGAGTTCTCTTGTTAACTCTACAATCGTTCCTGTTTTGTCTCATGAACTTAATGGTGCTCGTAAGCACAAGGTTAAGTGTAAGGATATGAAGGGTTATAGCAACCTCGATAAGATTATTGTTATCGATCAGTCTCCAATTGGACGTACACCTAGAAGTAATCCAGCTACTTATATCGGTGTATTTGATTTGATCAGAGCGCTTTACGCTAATACACCTGACGCCAAGATGCGTGGATATAAGAATGGACGCTTCAGCTTTAATGTTAAGGGTGGTCGATGCGAGGCATGTTCCGGTGACGGCCTTAACAAGATTGAGATGCACTTCCTTCCAGATATCTACGTTAAGTGTGATGTATGTAAGGGTAGAAGATATAATCGTGAGACACTTGAGGTTAAGTATAAGGAGAAGAACATCGCAGATATTCTCGAGATGTCTGTAGATGAGGCAGTGGATTTCTTCGAGGCAGTACCTAACATTTATAAAAAAGTTAAGACTTTACAGGAAGTTGGTCTTGGATACATTAAACTTGGTCAGCCATCTACACAGCTTTCAGGTGGTGAGGCGCAGAGAATTAAGCTTGCTGCAGAACTTTCAAAGCGTTCTACAGGTAAGACTTTGTATGTTTTGGATGAGCCTACAACAGGACTTCATATTGCGGATGTACATAAGCTTGTAGATATCCTTGAACGCCTTACAGAGAATGGAAATACTGTGCTTGTAATTGAGCATAACCTTGATGTAATTAAGGTTGCTGACCATATTATTGATTTGGGTCCTGAAAGTGGTGATAACGGTGGTACTGTTGTTGCTACAGGTACACCAGAGGATGTAAGTAAGGTTAAGAATTCTTATACAGGAATGTTCCTTAAGCCTATCCTTGATAAGGCTAAGTCCAGTGGTCAGTATCTTGATCGTTCTGCGTTTATTGATACTGAGCGTCTGCGTGAAGAGAATATGGAAATTGTTACAGGACCTAAAGTACGACGCAAGGCAAAGGAAAATGGTGTATAATTACTTGATTAAACATTGGGAGTATAGATAATGTCTTTATGTAGTATATGTAATCAGCGACAGGCAATTTTGTTTACTAGTCGCTATGAGAACGGCAAGAGAATTGATGAGGGATTCTGCGTAAAGTGTGCTTACGATGCACGTATTGCAGGTATCTCTGAGATGTTCGCAAGTGCCGGAATTACAGATGAAAATATCGACGAGATGTCTGAAAAGATTGAGGAAGCAATTGGTGGTGCCAGCATGGCATCTAGTCCAACAGAGCTTTTGAAGAGTCTTGTTGAAGGTAGTCTCGGATTTCCAGGGATGGATAATGAGGAGATGGATTTTATCGACGATGATCCATCTAACACAGCTGTTGCTGATATGAATCTTGATGGAGATAGTGAAGAGGAGAATAACCATAGTAATAATCCTTTCGCTAATCTTTTTGGTGGCAAAAAGTCCAAGGACAAGGAGAAGAAGGGTGAGAGATCATCCAAGAGACGTCTTAAGTTCCTTAATGAGTTTGGTACAAATCTTACAGAGAGAGCTGCTCAGGGTAAGATTGACAGAATCCTTGGCCGTGATAAGGAAATCGAGCGTGTAGTTCAGATTCTTAACAGAAGAACTAAGAATAACCCAGTTCTTATCGGTGCACCTGGTGTAGGTAAGACTGCTGTTGCTCAGGGTCTTGCTAACAAGATTGTTGAGGGTGATGTTCCAGCCAAGCTTAGAAATATGCAGGTATGGCAGCTTGATCTTCCTGCTATGGTTGCAGGTACTCAGTTCCGTGGAATGTTTGAGAGCCGAATCAAGGGCGTAATCAATGAGGCTATTAAGGAAGAGAATATTATTCTTGTAATCGATGAGCTCCACTCAATTATGGGTGCAGGTGATTCTGAGGGTTCTACAAACGCTGCTAATATCTTAAAGCCAGCACTTGCAAGAGGTGAACTTAGAATCATTGGTTCTACTACAACTGCTGAATATAAGAAAATTGAGAAGGACTCAGCTCTTGAGAGAAGATTCCAGCGTGTAATTCTCGATGAGCCTTCAGTTGTGATGGCTACAGAAATCCTTATGGGTATTAAGGATTATTACGAGAAGCACCATAACGTTTACTATTCAGAAGAAGTTATTGAGTTTGCTGTTAAGGCTTCTAAGAGATATATCACAGACAGATTCCTTCCAGATAAGGCAATCGATTTGATTGATGAGGCAGGTTCACGTTCAAATCTTGAGAACGTTAAGCTTGTTAAGATTGCTGAGACTAAGGAAAAACTCGAGGCTGCTGATAAGGAATACTCCGAAATGGTAGCTAAGATGGAAGAGCTTGATATTGAGGAGCGCGAGCAGTACTACGAGAAGGTAGCAGAACTTAGAGTAAACGCAGACAAGCTCCGTAAGGAATACGATGATCTTACAAGTGAGATTTCTCCAGATCCTATTACTATCGAGGATATCGCAAGAGTAGTAGAGATGTGGACAGGAATTCCATGTAAGTCTATTTCCGAAAGTGAGACTACAAAGCTTATCCATTTGGAAGAGAAGCTTCATGAGAGAGTAATCGGTCAGGAGGAAGCTGTAAAGGCAGTTGCTGCTGCAGTTCGTCGTAACCGTTCTGGATTTACTAAGAAGAATAAGCCAGCATCTTTCATTTTCGTTGGACCTACTGGTGTAGGTAAGACAGAGCTTGTTAAGGCTTTGACAGAAGTAATGTTTGATACTGAGGATGCTCTTATCAGAATTGATATGTCTGAGTATATGGAGCCGCATTCAGTAAGTAAGCTTATTGGTTCTCCTCCAGGATATGTTGGTCACGAGGATTCTGGTCAGCTTACAGAGCAGGTTAGAAGAAAGCCTTACTGTGTTGTTCTTTTCGATGAGATTGAGAAGGCACATTCAGATGTATTTAACTTGTTGCTCCAGCTTCTTGATGAAGGACGTCTTACAGACAGCCACGGACTCCACGTTAACTTTGAGAATACAATTATTGTTATGACTTCTAATGCTGGTAATTCAGCAAAGGCACCAACAATTGGATTCTTTAATGAAACAGATGAGGCTCTTGAGGCTAAGGTTGCTTCAAGTCTTAAGGAGACATTCAGGCCTGAGTTCCTTAACCGTGTTGATGATACTATCATCTTCAAGGAACTTAACCGTGATGAAATCAGAAAGATTGCTGATATCATGATGAAGGAAGTTTACTCAGTTCTTACTGATAAGGGTATTAATGGTTCTATGACTGAGGCTGCCGGTGATCACTTGGCAGAAGTAGGTTACGATCCTAAGTACGGTGCAAGACCACTTCGTCGTGAGATTCGTAAGAATATTGAGGATAAGCTTTCTGATATGTTCCTCGAGGGCAAGCTTACAAATGCGAAGTCTCTTGTAATTGATTACAAGGATGACGAATTTAAGTTTGATATTACTTATAAGGAAGAAGAGTAAGTAGTATTTTCGATTAAAACAATTAAAGCGATGTGAGTAATATCACATCGCTTTTTATATGACTTCAATTTTTTCTGTAAACAAAAACAGCACCCATAGGTGCTGTGAATTATCAAGTGGTGACCCATTGGGGGTTCGAACCCCAGGCCCCTTGATTAAAAGTCAAGTGCTCTACCGACTGAGCTAATGGATCATTTTTATGGCTGGGGTGGGTGGAATCGAACCACCACTGCGGGAGTCAAAGACCCGTGCCCTACCACTAGGCGACACCCCAGTGACTACAAGGCTTAAAATAAATGTGGGGTGGGATATGGGATTCGAACCCATGACTTCCAGTGCCACAAACTGGCGCTCTAACCAACTGAACTAATCCCACCATGTTAAGGTGCTGCTCCCGAAATCCGTTAGCAAAAAGATTATATGGATTAAGTATAGTAATGTCAAGTTTATTTTTCGAACATAAAATGACATACTATATGTTATGTACGAGATTATTTTTAAAACAAACCACTATGAATTGTTTGCGATGGAGACAGAACGCCTAAGATTATCTGTTTATAAGAAGTCACGCGCTCCTGAGGTAACCAGTTATCTTTTGAAGAATCGCAAGTTTCATCAGAAGTGGTCACAGACACATACAGACATTTATTTTGAGAAGAGTACGCAGAAGCAGTACCTTGCTTATGACTGCACTGAATATAAGGCGGGAAGACTTGTTCCACTCTGGATTACATTAAAGGATAATCCTGATGTAATTGTCGGTAAGGTGTCTTTCTTTAATTTTGCCTATGGTGGCATGATGAGCTGCGCTATTGGTTATCACCTTGATGAAGAATATCAGGGGAATGGTTATATGAAGGAAGCTGTTCTTGCTTCATGCGAAATGCTTGTTAAGGAATTAAAGATTCATAGAATTGAAGCTTTTATTCTTCCAGTTAACGAACGCTCATTAAATCTCATTAAGAAATGTGGTTTCATAGAAGAAGGAATGCGTTATTCCTACATGCATATCAATGGAAAATGGGAGAATCATGAGGCATTTTACATTCTTGAGGAAAGTTTTCGCTAAATGACAAAAGTTTTCGTTAAAAACATTTGATTGAATTTATTTTTATGCGATAATTGAATGTAGAAGAATTTTGATTAGCTTTTTTGTGGAGGAATTCATAGTGAAGAATATAGATTTTAAGAAGATTGTTGCTCTTTCACTTGCTTGCCTGATGCTCGCATCAGTTGCAGGTTGTAAGAAGAAGGCTGAGGAGACTACAGAGTCTACAACAGAGACAACAGCTCCAACAATTGAGACAACAGCAGCAACAACTACTACATTGGTTCAGTTTTCTGGTCCACTTCCATCTAACGATCTTGAAATCACATGGACAGAGACAGAGATGGAGCAGACAATCCGTTATGCAGCAGTATCAGCTGGTGAGTTCTTGAGAGTACGTAAGGGCCCTGGTTCAGAGTACAATATCGTTGGTACACTTACACGTAATCAGTCAGTTGTAGTAGTAGCTGTTACAAGCTCAGGCTGGTATAAGACAGCTGATGGATTCTATGTATCAGGTGACTATCTTACAGCAACTCCTTCCTGATAATAGTTTTTAATTGATTCTTAAGTAGTGCCGGATAATCGCCGGCACTTTTATTTTCTATTAGTATATTTAGTGGGGAAGTGGCGATACAAAAATAATTTGTTTGAATTTAAAAAAAGTTATAGACAAACTAAATTCGTTATTGTATTATCAATAGGCACTTGAAAGAGTGCCGTAAATTTGCGGGTGTAGTTCAATGGTAGAACTTCAGTCTTCCAAACTGACCACGTGGGTTCGATTCCCATCACCCGCTCCACATTTTACGGGTCTATAGCTCAGTTGGATAGAGCAACAGCCTTCTAAGCTGTGGGTCGGAGGTTCGAGTCCCCCTAGGCTCGCCATTTTAACACTCGGAAACTTTTCGGGTGTTTTTTTATTTTTATACGAGGTTTATGACTATGAACGACGAGAATAATATCCAGGAAATTGAGGAAGCATATATCACAATGCCTAAGGGCTTTAAGGCTAATGGTGTTTCTGCTGGTCTTAAGGGTAACGGGGCTCTTGATTTGGCTCTCGTTTATACAGAACTTCCTGCAACAGTAGCAGGTGTTTATACATCAAATCTTATTAAGGGTCATTCACTTGAGAGAAGTATTAAGGTAATTGATTCTGGTAAGAAACTTCATGGTATTGTTGTTAATAGTAAGAATGCTAATGCCTGCGTAGGTAACGTTGGACGTGAGGACGCAGCTACAGTTGCAAAGGCAGTTGCTGATTGTCTTAATGTTGAGGAGGACACAATCCTTACAGCTTCAACTGGTGTAATCGGCGTAAGACTTCCTTTTGAGATGATTATTGCTGGCGTTCCTTCACTCGTTGAGGGCCTTTCAGATAGTAAGGAAGCTGCTCATAACTCAGAGCGTGCAATTATGACTACTGATACAAGACCTAAGGAAGTATCTGCAAAGATCGTTCTTAAGGATAATACTGAGGTTACTATCTCAGGTATGGCTAAGGGTGCTGGAATGATTCATCCAAACCTTGCTACTATGATTTCTGTTTTCACAACTGATGTTGAGATTTCAAAGGACCTTCTTCAGAAGATGCTTAAGGAAGCTGTATCACATACATTCAATCGTGTAACAGTTGATGGTGATACATCTTGCTGCGATATGGTAACAGTTTTTGCTAACGGTGCTTCAGGTGCTGTTATTGAAGAGGGCACAGATGATGCAAAGCTCTTCCAGGATGCTTTGACAGGCCTTTCAGAGGATCTTTCAAGAATGATTGCTTCTGATGGAGAGGGCGCAACAAAGTTTGTTGAGGTTGAGGTATTTGGCGCTAAGGATGAGTACGATGCAAAGCTTGTTGTTTCAAGCGTAGCAAAGTCTCCACTTTGTAAGACTGCTTTCTACGGAATGGATGCTAACTTCGGTCGTGTTATCACAGCTGCAGGTTACTCAGGAGCTTCTTTTGATCCATATAAGGTTGATATCGACCTTGGTGATTTCCCTGTATATAGAGATGGATGCGCGCTTCTTTTCGATGAGGAAGAGGTACTCGAGATTTTGAAGCAGCATGATCTTAACATTAAGATTTATCTCCATGAGGGTGATGCTTACGACAGAATGTTCACATGTGATTTCTCACATGACTACGTAACAATTAACGGAAGCTACAGAACATAATACATAGCAAAAACAGTATTTTTCGGCGTTTCCTTTACGGAAGCGCCTTTTTTATTGTAACTAGCGTAAACCTGGCCTTTTAATGGGACAAGATGAGACTTTTAAAGGCCTTTGAAAAAATAATGTTATGGTATAATTGATTGAATTGATTAATTGGGGGATTTTATGGCTCGCAAATCAGATTATGGTAATGACAGTATTTCGATGCTTAAAGGCGCCGACCGTGTAAGAAAAAGGCCTGGCGTTATTTTTGGTTCAGATGACCTTGAGGGATGTATTCATTCTTTCTTTGAGATTCTTTCCAATTCTATAGATGAAGCCCGTGAGGGACATGGTAAGCAGATTGTTGTAACCCGTTTTAAGGACGGTTCTCTTCAGGTAGAGGATTTTGGTCGTGGTATTCCACTTGACTATAACCCTAAGGAGGAGAGATTTAACTGGGAGCTCGTTTATTGTGAACTTTATGCTGGTGCCAAGTACGACAATAATGCAGCAGGTGACTATGAGTTCTCTTTAGGACTTAATGGTCTTGGTGCGTGTGCTACACAGTATTCATCAGAGTTTTTCGATGTAACTGTTTTTAGAGATAAGACAAAGTACACACTTCACTTTGAAAAGGGTGAGGTTGTTGGTGAACTTGTAAAAGAACCATATAGATTTAACAGAACAGGTACAATCCAGCGTTGGAAGCCAGATGCCGAAGTATTTACTGATGTTGTAGTTCCAGTTGAAAGACTTAAGGATATCCTTAAGAAGCAGTCTGTAGTTAACGGTGGAATCGAGTTCATCCTTAAGGATGAGGTAACAGGTGAAGAAGAGACATATCTTTGCCCAGATGGTATTACAGGTTACTGCCAGGAACTCTCTAATATGAAGGGCTTTACTGAGCCATATTTCTTCGAGGCTGAGGGTAAGGGTCGTGATGCAGAGGATCGTCCTATCTATAACGTTAAGGCACAGGTCGCATTTTGCTTTAATAATGAGGTTAACGAGCTTCAGTACTTCCATAACTCAAGTTACCTGGAGCATGGTGGTTCACCTGATAAGGCTGTAAAGAATGCTTTCCTTTACTCAATTGATAAGGAAATTAAGGCAAGAGATAAGTATAAGGGTAATGAATCCAAGATTAAGTTCGAGGATATTCAGGACTCACTTATTCTCGTAAGTTCTACTTTCTCTACACAGACTTCTTATGAGAACCAGACAAAGAAAGCTATTAATAATAAGTTTGTTCAGGATTTCATGAATGAGCTTATTAAGCATAATCTTGAGATTTGGTTTATCGAGAATAAGGCACTTGGAGATAAGGTTGTAGATCAGATTCTTATTAACAAGCGTTCAAGAGAGAATGCTGAGAAGACCCGTACAGCAATGAAGGGTAAGCTCACAGGTAAGATTGATATTGCTAATAAGATTAAGAAGTTCCATGACTGTAAGTCTAAGGACACTTCAATCAGAGAACTTTATATCGTAGAGGGTGATTCTGCTATGGGTTCAATCATCCTTGCCCGTAATGCTGAGTTCCAGGGCGTAATGCCAATCAGAGGTAAGATTCTTAACTGTCTTAAGGCTAACGATGCTCAGATTTTTAAGAGTGAGATTATTACTGATCTTATTAAGGTATTAGGTTGCGGTGTTGAACTTAAGAATAAGCATAGCAAGGATATGTCTGCATTTAATATTGATCAGCTCCGTTGGAATAAGATTGTTATCTGTACTGATGCCGATGTCGACGGATTCCAGATCAGAACTCTTGTTGCAACAATGATTTACAGACTCTGTCCAACTCTTATTGAAGAGGGATATGTTTATATCGCTGAGTCCCCATTGTTTGAAATTACTGCTAAGACTAAGGGTAAGAATCCTACTGAGAAGACTTACTTCGCTTATAGTGAGAAGGAAAGAAATGACATAGTTAAGACTTTGGAAGGACAGACTGTTACTATCCAGCGTTCTAAGGGTCTTGGTGAGAATACTAAGGAAATGATGGCCCAGACAACTATGAATCCTAAGTCCAGAAAACTTATCAGAGTTACTCCTTCAGATGCAGAGAGAACTGCTGAAGTATTCGAGATGCTTCTTGGTGATAATCTTGAGGGACGTAAGCGCCACATTGAGCAGGATGGTTATAAGTACCTTGAAATGCTTGATTTGAGCTGATAATTGATGGTTTCGAAGATTTAGTTTATTGGAGAATTAATATGGCAAAGAAGAAGAAAGACGAGAATACAAAGTCTTTATTAACAGATAGCTTTACAGATTCATCTATCGCTGATGCTCCTATTGAAGATCAGTCAATTATTGATATGCTCGAATCTAACTACATGCCTTATGCTATGTCAGTTATCGTTTCAAGAGCTATTCCTGAGATTGATGGATTTAAGCCGTCACATCGTAAGCTCCTTTACACAATGTATAAGATGGGTCTTATGACTGGTAACAGAACTAAGTCAGCTAACGTAGTTGGTCGTACAATGAGTCTTAACCCACACGGTGATGGCGCTATCTACGAGACTATGGTTCGTATGACTCGTGATAATGAATCACTCCTTCATCCTTATGTAGATTCTAAGGGTAACTTTGGTAAGCAGTATTCACGTGATATGGCTTACGCTGCTCATAGATATACAGAGGTAAGACTTGAGAAGATTTGTGAGGAGATCTTTAAGGGTCTTGATAAGGATGCTGTAGATTTCGTTGATAACTACGATGGAACAATGCAGGAACCAACGCTTCTTCCTGTTACTTTCCCATCTATTCTTGTTAATAGTAATCAGGGTATTGCCGTAGGTATGGCATCTAATATCTGTTCCTTTAACCTTAAGGAAGTATGTGATGCAACTATCGCTTATATGAAGGATTCAAATGCAGATATTCTTTCAATTATGCCAGCTCCTGATTTCTCTGGTGGCGGAACAATTCTTTACAGCCGCGATCAGATGGAGAAGATTTATGAGACAGGACGTGGTTCTGTTGTAATCAGATCTAACTATACAATCAATAAGAAGGAGAATAGTATCGAGGTTACTGAGATTCCTTATTCTACTTCTGTTGAGCAGATTATCGAGGGCATTATTGATCTTGTTAAGGCTAAGAAGATTAATGAGATTAACGATGTTCGTGACGATACAGACCTTAATGGTCTTAAGATTACTATCGAGTGTAAGCGTGGTACAGATCACGAAGCACTCATGACTAAGCTTTTCAAACTCACAACACTTCAGAGTTCATTTGGATGTAACTTTAATGTTCTTATTAATGGTAATCCAAAGGTTCTTGGTGTTAAGGATCTTATCCGTGAGTGGCTTGACTGGAGACGTCTCTGTCTTACAAGAGAACTTAGGTTCGACTTTGGTAAGAAGAAGGACAGACTCCACTTATTGGAAGGTCTTGAGAAGATTCTCCTTGATATTGATAAGGCTATCTCAATTATCAGAAATACTGAACTCGAAGAGGAAGTTGTTCCTAACTTGATGAAGGGATTCTCTATTGATGAGATTCAGGCTGAGTACGTAGCTGAGATTAAGCTTCGTAATATCAACAAGCAGTACATCATCAAGCGTATTGCTGATAAGGAAAAGCTCGAGGCAGATATTAAGGATCTTGAGGATATCTTAAGTAAGCCAAAGCGTATCGATAAGCTTATCGAGGAAACTCTTAAGGAAGTTTCAAAGAAGTACGGTCAGGACAGAAAGACTCAGCTTGTTATGCAGGAAGAGGTTACTGAGTTTAAGCCAGAGACAATGATTGCTGATTATCGTTGTCATCTTATGCTTACAAGACATGGTTACCTTAAGAAGATGACTATGCAGTCTTTAAGAAATGCCGGTGACCTTAAGATTAAGGAAGACGATGAGATTTTTATCCGTACCGAGTGTGAGAACAGAAGTGAGGTTCTTTTCTTCTCAGATAAGTGCAATGTTTATAAGGCAAAGACATATGAGTTTGCTGATACAAAGCCATCTGAGTTTGGTAACTATCTTAGTAATGAACTTCAGCTTGAAGACGGTGAGAAGATTCTTTATATGCATGTAACTACTGATTATAGTGGTAACTTTATGATTGGATTTGAAAATGGTAAGGTTGCATTGTTCCCAGTAAATGTATATGAGACAAAGCAGAACAGAAAGAAGCTTTTGAAGGCTTATTCTGATATTTCTCCTGCAGTATCTTTCTTGTGGCTCCCAGCAGAGAAGCAGAAGGCAGAAGATGGAACAGAGATTCCTAGTGATTTCGTTGCTAAGTCAGATCTTAAGAAGGCAGTAGTATTTGATGCTTCACTTATTCCTCTTAAGACTACAAGAACAACTCAGGGTGTTCAGCTTCTTGTTTCAAAGAAGGGATCTAAGCTTATTGAAATCGCTCCACTTGCTGAAGTTGGAATTAATGATCCTGAGTATTATAGAATCAGACGTATTCCAGCAATTGGATACTATATTAAGGATGATTCTTTTGAACATAAGCAGATTGGATTGGATCTTTTGTGAGTATATCGAACGAGTACATTTTTGATAGTTTTGAACGCAATGACAAGAAGGGTAGTGGCCATAAGTTTGCCGCTATCCTTTGCTTCGTTTTATTAATCGGATTAATCTTTTCAGCTGTTGCTATTAATAAAGTCAACGAAGAGAAGAAATCTGTATTAGGTGAGTTCATCGCAGCTCTTGATGCAGGTGACTATGGAGAAGCATTGCAGCTTTATAGAGGTGTTCACGATACTGTCGTTGCAGCAGATCCAAATGATCAGGATTCTGTTGCTGAAGAAACAGCGACTCTTTCTCAGATGGAAGCAGAAGTCAACAGAAGACTTTTGATTATTGAGAACATGATTCGAAATGAACGTTATGCACCTTCTCAGGAAGACTCCAGATTTATGAATGAACTTGGAGAACTTACTTCTTCCCAGATTTCGGGATGGCTTCACGATTTGTGCGTAGAGTTTTTGCTTGGAACAATTGAGAAGCCTGATATCATTTTTATCTTCAATCAGATGACAGAAGTAGGTAATATTTCTGCTTCTGCAACTCCTCTTTTGCAGGAGATTGAAGACATTGAGATGGCAAGAGGTGACGTTCAGTATGCTGAAGCTGCCTTTGCAGATGGTGAGTATGTATTAGCTGTTCAGACATATCAGGATGTAATGAGGCGCTATACAGGATTTGTAAATGAGTATTCAAATGAGAGAGTACTTGAAATCAAGGACTTTATGTATGAGCCGATGCTTTCTGAAGGTGAGCAGATGCTTTCTACAATGAAGTATTATTCTGCTGAAGAATTGTTTGCTGATATGGCTGTTATTTTCCCTGACGATGCTCGTATTAATGCAGATCTTCTTGAGGCTACAGCACATACAACAGCAACAGTTACTTATCGCGGAACTGTTGAAGTTTTAAGCGTAAGAACACTTATTGCTAATCCTCTTGCAAGTGCTGCTGATTCTTCTTTGTTCCTTACTGGAACTGAGTTTAGAAGAATGCTTGAGCAGCTTTATGCAAACGATTATGTACTTGTTGATGCTGAGACTTTGGCAGACCTTTCAAATGAGACTTTTATTACTGAAATGAACCTTGTTGTTCCAGAAGGAAAAAAGCCTGTAATTCTTGTTCTCGATACATTTGATTATAGTGCTTATAACTATCCTAACGGCTGTTGCTCAAGACTTGTTCTTAACGATAGAAATCAGGTTTGCGGTGAGTATTTGAATTCAGATGGCCAGATGACTATCTCAAGAGATGCAGAGGCCATTGGTATTCTCGAAGCATTTGTTGAGGAGAATCCAGATTTTTCTTTCGATGGTGCAAAGGGTGTTATCTCAATTTGTGGTTACGAGTCTGTATTTGGATATGTAATCAGTGAAGATGAGGTTGATGATCGTAACAGTGCTTTCTCAGCCGTAGGTTATCCTAGTGCGCATTTTAGTAGCAATGATATTGAAGCTAACAGAGCAACAGTTATGTCTATTGTTAATACTTTGAGAAACAATGGATGGAAGTTCGCTTCATCTACTTATGGAAACATCAATGCTTATGCTTCTGATATGGCTACAATCCAGGCTGATTTTGAGAAGTGGAATACTCAGGTAGGTACTCTTCTTGGAGAGACACATATGATTGTTTATCCAGGTGGTAACTACATCTATGGAACAGATGAGAGAGCAGAGTACCTTAAGGCTATGGGCTTTAGAATCTTCTTTGGTATTGGTTCTAATCCTTATTATATCTACGGTAGCAACTATCTTTACTACGATAGAACAGTTATAAATGATTCAGTTTTGAGAAATAGTGATTTGTCACGATTGTTCGATGCATCTTTGATTTTGGATGATGATTCAGGAAATCAGAGAGAAGAACAGGAACCAATTTAAATGAAATGTTAAATTTGTATTGCTATTTTTCATAGTTGTAGAATGAATAACAAAAAATCAATATAATATAAACTAGATTTCCTGTATGGAGGTATATATGGCAAAAGTTGATAATCTTTCAAGCTATATTGCAAATGATCCAATCCTTTGGTCTGATCGTAAGAGAATTTGTGGACTCCCAATTTCTTTCACAAGATATAGTTTTGATGAGAATAAGTTCTATACAAAAGTTGGACTTTTAAACATTGCAAATAACGAACTTCTTTTGTATAGAGTTCTTGATATTCAGCTTACTCGTTCATTCTGGCAGCGCCTCTTTAAGGTAGGAACTATCACAATGAATACTGCTGACCAGACAAATAAGATTATGGTAATTAAGAATATTGCCGATTCTGAGAGAGTATTTAAGGCTTTAAGTACTATTGTTGAGAAGGAGCGTGACGAGAAGCGCGTTCTTGGAAAAGAGATGTTCGGTGCAGCTGGACATGTTGACGATTGTTGTCACGATGATGGAATCGTTTAACTATTGTTAAGTAGAGAGGTAGTTTGTGGAAACAAGATTAGACAGATATCAGGGTGCTCGCGAGAATAAGATTAATCAGCTCCGAGAACTTATTGATCAATCTAATAACATAGTATTCCTTGGTGGAGCAGGAGTATCAACAGAGAGTGGAATTCCTGATTTCAGAAGTGGAGATGGAATTTACAACCAGGATAGTGGTATTAACTATCGTGCTGTTGATGTAATTTCTAACTCTTTCTTTATGGAGCACCCAGCGGAGTTCTATGACTTTTATAAGCGTAAGCTCCTTTATCCAGGTGCTTTGCCTAACAAAGCTCATAAGGCTTTGACTAGACTTGAGCGCCAGGGAAAGTTGTCTGCAATCATTACACAGAATATTGATAAGCTCCATCAGGATGCAGGAAGTAAGAAGACAATCGAACTTCACGGTTCAGTATTCCGTAATCATTGTATGAAGTGTAATAAGAAGTTCAAGATGGAATACATTCTTGAGGCTGATGGCATTCCTTACTGTGACCGCTGCGGTGGTATGATTCGTCCAGATATTACTTTGTACGAAGAGAATCTCGAGCACGATAAGGTTGATGCAGCAATCAAGGCACTTAAGAAGTGTGATTTGCTTATTATTGGTGGAACATCACTTACTGTTTATCCAGCAGCTACTTTTGTTCAGTTTATTAAGCATAACAAGGTAGTTATTATTAATAAGAGTTCTACTTATCTTGATCTTTCTGCTATGCTTACAATTCATGATAGTATTGGTTATGTTTTGGATGAGGCTATTCCAAAGCGTAGAACAAAGGCACAGCTTGAAGAGGCTAAGAAGTTAGCTGCAAAGCGTGCGGCAGCAGAAGCAAGAGCTGCAACACGAGCTGCTAACAAGGCTAAACTAGCTGCCGAGCAGAGTGATAAATAATGGTTTTTGATTTAGATTTTTTTACTGATAGAAAGAAAAATATAGAAGTTACTATTGATGAAAAAGAGAAGATTAATCGTAGATTTAGTAATCTACGATTAATTTCTTTTTTATTGTTTTTAATTTTAACTGTTGTCGCAATTGTTAAATCCATGAATATAGTTTTGATGGTTTTAGCTTGTATTTTCCTTTCTTTATTCATTGTTCTTTGTGTTCTTCACGGGAAGAGTAAAGCTGAGCTTAATCATTTGATTACATTAAGAACTGTAGTAGAAAACTACATTGCAAGAATCGAAGGCGATTTTTCAAAACTTAATGATTCTGGCGAAGAGTTCTTCGACAAGGATCATAACTATGCCTTGGATTTAGATGTATTTGGTGATAATTCACTTTTTGCTTTGTATAACATTTCTCACACATCTTTCGGACGCGAGGTGTTTGCAAAGAATCTTCTTGGTGAGGATTTGCCAGAGGATATTAGTAGCACTCAGGAAGCAGTTAAGGAGTTCATCGATAATCCAGAACTTTTAATTGAATACGAGGCTGTTGCAATTGAAGGTAAGATTAATAAGACTCCAACAGCACTTATCGAAATGTATAAGAATAAGGCAAAGGTTACTAAGCTTTATAAGGGTTTACTTTATGGTGCTTCATGTCTTTGGATTATTCCATTTATTGTTTTGTTCATTAACAGCAAGTTTATTTCAGCAGCTATTCTGGCAATTCTTTTAATTAATGTTGTGCTCTGGTTTTTGGCATCTTCAAAGTTTGCTTCAGTATTTAAGAGCCTTGATGGTGTAATCAGACAGACTAATTCTTACTATAAGCTTTTCGATATTCTCGAGAATCACGAGTTTAAGTCTAATACTTTGAAGTCACTTATTAAGGGCGGAGCGAAGGGAGCTAGTAAGGCATCAGATGGACTTAAGGTTCTTTCAAAGGCTTGTTCTTATGCCAGTATGAGATCTCAGCCAATGCTTGCTCTTATTTTGAATTCCGTTTTCCCATACGATATTTTATGTGCTGACAAGCTACTTTCATGGAGTGAGAAGTATGGCGAAGAATTAAAGAAGAGTATTGAATCTATCGCCAGAATTGAAGCTTTAATGTGTGCTTCTGTACCAGGTGTTATTTCAAGAGAAAGCTGTTTTCCAACAGTAGTAACTGGTGCTTTCTTTGATGGAACTAATATCACACATCCACTTTTGAATCCAAAGAAGGCTATATCAAATTCAATTAAGCTTGATAAGGAACTTGCTTTAATTACTGGTTCTAATATGTCAGGTAAGACAACTTTGATCAGAACTGTTGGTATTTGTTCAATTCTTGCTTTAACTGGTGCACCTGTTCCTGCAACAACATGCACAGTAGGTAAGATGAGAGTTTTGTCTTCTATGCGAATTGTTGACAGCATTGAGGAGCAGATGAGTACATTTAGAGCTGAACTTGTAAGAATCGGTAAGATTGTTGAGGCTGCAAAGAACGATAATTCGCCAATGCTTTTCTTAATTGATGAGATTTTCCGTGGAACTAACTCTCAGGATAGAACTGATGGAGCACTTGCAGTTCTTAAAAATTTGGATAAATCATATATTACTGGTCTTATGACAACACATGATTATGCACTATGTGACAAAGTTCAGGATACAATAAATTCTGTTGTTTATTATCATTTTTCTGAAGTGTATAATAACAACGAAATTATTTTTGATTATAAGCTTCATGACGGAGTATCGCATCAGTCTAATGCCAAGTTCCTCATGAAGTTGGTCGGAATAGATTCCTGACCGGAAT
The DNA here is from genome assembly GCA_045639635.1 of Saccharofermentans sp. Taxonomy (GTDB): domain Bacteria; phylum Bacillota; class Clostridia; order Saccharofermentanales; family Saccharofermentanaceae; genus Saccharofermentans. The sequence continues at coordinate 63,111 of JAZUDM010000071.1, forward strand.
GGAGGATAGTATGAAGTCATATATTAATTCAGTTGATTTTTTTAAGGGTAATAGCGCTAGTGAGCTTCTTAAGACTTACGGCTCACCACTTTATCTTTATAACGAAGATATTATGCGTAGCAATATGAAGACACTTAAGAATATGATTTCAAAGTATCCATATACAGCTAACTATTCAATTAAGGCTAACTCAAATCTTTCAATCCTTAAGATGGCTTTGGAAGAGGGACTTAACTGTGACGCAATGTCAGAGGGTGAGATCAGACTTTTGATGCTTGCTGGTTTCCCAACAGACAGAATTTTCTTTGTTCCTAACAATGTTTCAGCAGCTGAGCTTCAGTTCGCAATTGATAATAACATCATGACAAGCCTTGACAGCCTTGATCAGCTTAAGCTTTTTGGTGAACTTAACAGAGGCGGTAAGTGTGCTGTAAGACTTAATCCTGGTGTAGGTGCAGGTCACCACGAGAAGGTAGTAACAGCAGGTAAGAATACAAAGTTTGCTATTACAGACGACCAGCTCGATGAGATGTTTAAGATTGCTTCAGAGTATGATCTTAAGATTGTTGGTATTAACCAGCACGTTGGTTCACTCTTTATGGATCCAGAACCATTCCTTAAGGCTGTAGAGAATCTCCTCGTTATGTCAGAGAGATTTGGTAAGCTTGAGTTCATCGATTTCGGTGGTGGATACGGTGTTCCATACCATAAGGTTTCTGAGGATCAGGCTCCATTTGATTTCGCTTCTTTTGAGGCTAAGTTTGAGAAGCTCCTCGACGATTATGTTGCAAGAGTAGGTTATGCGCCACTCTTTAAGACAGAGCCAGGCAGATACACATGTTGTGAGGCTTGCGTACTTCTTGGTAGTGTAAACGCTACAAAGAACAACGCAGATAAGAAGTTTGCTGGTACAGATATCGGAATGAATATTCTTGCAAGACCAACACTTTATGGTTCATGGCACGATATCGAAGTAATCAGAGATGATGCACCTGTTACAGATGGTGACAGAGAAGTAGTAAGTGTAGTAGGAAACATCTGTGAGTCTGGTGATATTATCGCAGCCGACAGAGACCTTCCTGTTATCAAGACTGGTGATATTGTTGCTGTTCTTGATGCTGGTGCTTACGGCTACTCAATGGCTTCTAACTACAATATGAGACTTCGTCCAGCTGAGGTTATGATCACTTCAGATGGCTCTGTTAAGGTTATTAGAAGAAGAGATACTTTTGAGGATTTGATTAGAAATTTCGAGTTCTAATTTTTCATTTTTGAAATGTGGCGAGATTTTGCCGAAAAGTTCATACATTTTTGACATTTTCTTGCCTCATTTGTCACAATGCTCGTTGCCTTTTATTTTATTTATATTAGAATAAGACTATGGGCATTAATGAATTAAATAATTATCAATCGATTATCATGGATTATTCGATTATCAGGGAGTTTGCGGGAACACCTTTGTTTTCCGACTTCTTGGATGTAATCGTTAATAATTCAATAGATGTATATGTGAGTAAGGCATTCAAGCTTTACCACTATTGTGTTATTCATCAAGCAGATGATAAATATTCAGCTGCCGCAAATTCAATGAAGCAGTTCTGTTCAATTTTGCTTCCAATTAAGAAACTTCATTCAATTCAGACTGTTGAGACAACGGAGTTTATTAACGCTGTTAACACAATTAGTGGAGCTTGTATTGTTACTACTGAAAAGAGCATTTTCCTTAAGAGACTTGTTGAGAAGAAGCCAGTATTTACAGGTGATATTCTTGTAGTTGGCAGTAAATCAACAGACATTTACAAGGGATTGAACGATTACCTTGTTAATGGTCCTAAGGTTGAGATTTCTCCACTTGCTGGCGTAAATAAATACCTCGAGACACCTGCTTATTGTAATGTTGGTGATACTGTATTAACTGGTAATCAGTCACCAATTACTCTTACAAAGCGTGTAAGTTCTGGTGCTGAGGGTATGGTTTTCCTTACAGATAATCCTAAGTTTGTTGCCAAGATTTACCACAAGAATGTAATTACTCCTCTTCGCTGGAGCAAGCTTACAAAGATGGTTTCTATGGGTATCAACAGCTGTGGTATTTGCTGGCCACATGATCTCCTTTTCTATAGAGGTGTTCCTGTTGGTTACACAATGATTCTTGGTAAGGGTAAGACATTAGGTAATGTTTTCGATGGACCTGATGCAATGATGGACAATTTCCCTGAGTGGAAGAGAATTGATATTGTTGATACACTTTTGAACCTTTTGGAGAAGTATTTGTATCTTCATATGCATGACATTGTTGCAGGTGATATTCAGCTTAAGAATGCGCTTTTGTATAATTCTACTTCTGTTTATCTCATCGATATGGATAGTGTTCAGGTTGGAAATCTTCCATGTCCTGTAGGAACAGAGGACTTTACTGATCCTAGACTCTGGGACAATAATTTCTCTAATTTCCTCCGTTGTCTTAAGGATGAGGATTATTCTATTGCAATGCTTGTATTCTCGACACTTTTCTGTGGTTTGCATCCTTATGCAACACGTAATGGTGCAGAGACATTGAGAGAAGAAATTCTTGGTAAGAATTTCCCATACTTTATTGATAATTCTGATGAAGAGCATATTCCACGTGGTGGATATAACTATATCTGGCAGTATCTTCCAGATTTCTTGAAGGCAATGCTTTTCAATACATTTAAGCTTGGCAAGTCTTATGAGGCTGTTGAGTGGTATTCTGCTGTTCTTGCTTATAAGGAGCAGCTTACTTCTCACGCATTCGAAGACGAGGAAGCATATAAGGTTTTCCCTAAGATGGATTACCATCCTACTGTAAAGGCAGAGGATAAGACAGCTGCAGCAAATACAGCTGCACCTCTTAATTCTTCTGGAAGACCTATTTATAAGCAGAAGTTTACTGGTCTGGGTTCAGCTGCTGTATATCAGCCAGTTAATAATAACCCAACAACAATTCCTGCTGGAATTTTTGGTAATTCTACCAACGTTGCTGAGGAGAAACCTCCTTTCGCAAAGCCTGCTGAGTCAACACCAGCATCACCATTTGTTCCAAAGGCACAGGGAAATACTTCAACACCTGAAAGAACACCAGAGCCACCTGCTTCTGATGATTCTAATAAGGGCAGAGGAGGCCTTTTCGGTTTCTTTAAAAAGTAATAAGTAGTAACTAATGTTACATGGAGGATATTATGGCAGAAGGTTTTAGTGCTTCAGATTTTGGTAATAGTACAAAGAGACGTCTACCAATTTGTTTTTGTCTTGATACATCAGGATCAATGATGGGAAATCCTATTAAGCAGCTTAATATGGGTTTGCAGAATTTCGTAGCTTCCATTAAGGCAAATGACGATACAAAGTCAGCTACTGATATTGCAATCATCACTTTTGGTTCTTCTGTAGAGATTGTTTTACCATTCGGTAAGATCAATAATGAGGGACTTCCTGAGATTTCAGCTTCAACTACACTTACACCTATTGGTGAAGGTATTCTTACTGCACTCGAGTTGTTGAATGCACGTAAGGAAGGCTACAAGGATATGGGTATTAAGTACTACCAGCCTTGGCTTGTTGTTATTACAGATGGTGCTCCACAGGGACCTAATGCTATGGCAAACATGGAACTTGCTATTAAGGCTTGTAACGAACTTGAGAAGGACGACAAGCTTGTAATTTTTAACATCGGTGTTGGTAGTGCTACTGACTTCGATATTTTGAAGAGACTTTCAACTAAGCGTGATGAGCCTATTTCTATTAACTCAGGAGACTTCGGCAAGCTCTTCGAGTTCCTTGGTTCTTCAAGTTCATCTGTAGTTTCTTCAGGAATGAGTGACGACGCACTTTATAATCTTTCAACTGAGCCAGAAGGGGAGTCTGTTGACGTTGATGATTTCTTTAAGTTTATGGAAGAGTAATTGCTAGGTATTTCGGAGGAGATATTGTGGGAATTAATTTAGCAGCAGTTACAATGATGGGACAGAAGCACAAGCAGCGCGGTGTCCCTTGCGAAGACTATTCTATTGCTATTTCAAATAACGGCGTAGACGTAGTTGTAGTTGCCGATGGAGCTGGTAGTAAGCAGTATACACACGCAAGATTTGGTTCTGAGTGTGCCTGCAAGACTATTTCAGATCTTTTGGTAAATCATTTTGATGCTTTATATAACGAGAATCGTGAGGCAGCAGTAAGAAGTCTTATTATTGCTTCTTTGAATATTAAGTTTGCAGAGCTTATCAAGGAGCATAATCTTGATTCTTTAGAAAGACTTTCATGTACTTTGCTTTTTGTAGCTGTTAAGGACAGAAGAATGATTGCAGGCCATATCGGAGATGGTCTTATTGCGAAGGTTACACCTTCAGGTGTTTCACCTTTGACAATGCCACAGAATGGTACAAATGCATCTTCTACATATTTTGTTACTGCACCACATGCAGCTGACTATTTGAGATTGATTAAAACAACAATTGATGATGTTCATGCAATTGCACTTATGACAGACGGTGTTCAGGATTCTGTTTATGATGAGAATTCCGGTGTTTGTAAGCCTGTTCTTGCAAGAATGGCAGAGACTGTTGCACAGGGCCAGGAGAAGGGCGAGAAGGAAATAACAAGTATACTCGAGCAGTATATTGTTGGAGCAAGTAATAACAGTGACGATGCTTCATTTGGTGTTTTGTATTTTAACGATACAAAGGCTCCAGATTCAAAGAGCATTCCTGCTTCAGGTGATGCTTTCCCAAGAAGTGAAGAAACTTTTAAAGACTTGCAGAACAGTATGCTCGAAGATGTAAAGAAGGCGCGTGAGATTATTATTGGAGCAGCGGCAAATGCTCCAGCAACTGAAACAGCGCCTGAGGAACCAGAGGTTCCTGAGAAAAATGGGGAAAATAAGGATCAGGCAAAGGCAGAGGCAGAGGAGAACAAGAACGTAGAAGTTCAGCCTGCTGCATCTAAGAAGAACATGATCCTTTACGGCATCATAATAGCTGAGGCAATTGCCATTGTTGCTTTAGTTATTAGGTTGTTTATGTGAGAAGTTTAGGCGTTTGATATTGGAAGAGGTTATTAAGGATTTATATGGCACGTGTAGAAAAAAAGTATGAGGTATTGCCAGGTGTTGCTATTCCTGATTTGAAGGCAATTTTGTCTGCAGCTTCAGATTTTTCAAGTGAAGGTGTAGAGGGAGTTGAACTTAATACAAATCATCATCCTTCAGTTAAGAATGAGCCAAAAATGCAGGCGGCAACTGGCGAAGATATTGACAGACTTAGAGCTCTTGGTGAGGCAGTAGCTGAAGAGGAAGTAAGAGCTGCAGCAGAGAGTAAGCGAAGAATGGAAGCTATTAAGGGAGCTGTTGAAACTCCACTTAGCCTCAGTGATCTTCGTAAGGCTAACGCTGAGCAGGAAATGTCCGAAGAGCGTCGTGAGGAAATCAAGAAGATTGATGCTGAACAGGCTGCCAAGGCTGCTGAGGAAGAGGCTAAGGCCAAGGCTCGTGAGGAGCGTCGTTTGCAGCAGCAGAAGGCACTCGAAGAGAGTCTTGCACGTAAGGCTGCCAAGGCTGAGGAAGAGGCAAGAATTCTTGCTGAGAAGCAGGCTAAGCTTGATGAAATTGAGAAGGCTCGTAAGGCACAGGAGCGTCTTGAGGCTAAGAAGAAGGCTCAGGAGGAAGCTGCAAAGCGTGCTGCTGAAGCTAAGGAAGCTGGTCCTGATGACGAATACCTTGCTTGGGTTAAGGCTAAGCGCGAGGCTGCAATTGCTGAGGCTGCTGAAAAGAAGGCTTTGGAAGAGGCAAAGAAAGCTGAAGCTAAGCCTGAAGTAAAGGAAGAAGCGCCTGCAGCTGTAGTTGAAACTCCTGTTGCTGAAACTCCAGTTATAGAAACTCCTGCTCCAGAGGAGAAGGTAGAAGAAGTTATCGTGGAGGCTGTTCCAGTAATTCCAAACACAAATAGTGGCGATTCTACTTTGGATGATTTCGGCGAGTTCCTTTAATATATAGTTATATTATTACTTATTAAACTGCTCCGTTAATGGAGCAGTTTTTGTTTGCAATTTTTGTTTTTGTGAAAAAATACGCAAAAACTGAAGTTTTTATGTAAATTTCTTCAATTTTCTCGTATTTGAAGTGTATTTTGGCCTGATATGGGTGTATACTCTACACGTTTAAACAGTAGTTTGAAACGAAAAGACGAGGAGAATTAACAATGATTACACTTGATTATTCTAATGTGTTGCCATTTATTGGCGGTGAAGAAGCAGTTCAGCGTATGGAGCCACAGGTAAAGCTCGCTCACGATATGCTTTCTAAGAAGAACGGTCCTGGAAATGACTTCCTTGGATGGCTTGATCTTCCTACAAATTATGATAAAGAAGAGTTCTCAAGAATTCAGAAGGCTGCAAAGAAGATTAGAAAGGATTCTGATGTTCTCGTAGTTATCGGTATCGGTGGTTCTTATCTTGGTGCAAGAGCTGTTATCGAGCTTTTGAATCACTCATTTAATAGTTCGCTTTCAAAGAAGCAGAGAAAGGCACCACTTATCCTTTTCTGCGGTAACTCAATCAGCGCATCTTATCTTGCAGATATGATGGATGTAATTGAGGGTAAGGATATTTCTGTAAATATCATTTCTAAGTCTGGTACAACAACTGAGCCAGCTATCGCTTTCCGTATTCTTAAGGCTTATATGGAGAAGAAGTACGGTAAGGAAGAGGCTAAGAACCGTATCTATGCAACAACTGATAAGGCTCGTGGAGCTCTTAAGGGTCTTGCAACAGAAGAGGGTTACGAGTCATTCGTAGTACCTGACGATATCGGTGGACGTTTCTCAGTTCTTACAGCTGTAGGACTTCTCCCAATCGCTGTTTCTGGTATTGATATCAGAGAACTTATGAAGGGTGCAAGAGATGCATCTAAGGCTTATAAGAAGATGCCAATGGCAGAGAACCCATGCTATCAGTATGCTGCAGTTCGTAACTGCCTCCTCCGTTCTGGTTACTCAACAGAGGTTATGGTTAACTACGAGCCATCTTTCCACTATATGACAGAGTGGTGGAAGCAGCTTTACGGTGAGTCAGAGGGTAAGGATCTCCGTGGTATTTTCCCAGCAGGTGTTGATAACACAACAGATCTTCATTCAATGGGCCAGTTCATCCAGGATGGCGCTAGAATCATGTTCGAGACAGTAGTTTGCATCGACACACCTAGAAAGACATTCGAGATCCCTAACGATCCAGACAACCTCGATGGACTTAACTTCCTTTCAGGTATGGATATGAACGAAGTAAATAAGAAGGCTATGCAGGGTACAATTCTTGCTCACGTTGATGGTAAGGTTCCTAACATGGAAGTACACATGGCTGAGCAGAACGCTTACAACCTTGGTGAGCTCATCTACTTCTTCGAGAAGGCTTGTGGTATCTCAGGTTACCTCCTCGCTGTAAACCCATTCAACCAGCCAGGTGTTGAGGCATACAAGAAGAACATGTTCGCTCTCCTTGGTAAGCCAGGTTACGAGGATCAGAAGGCTGCTCTCGAGGCTAGACTTCAGAAGTAATCTTAATTAATTAGATTTCTATTAATCCCGCTATTCTAGTGATAGCGGGATTTTTTATGTTGTTTAAATGATTTACTTGTTATACATTAAATCTATTAAGCTATACGGGTGGTAATATGACAAAGAAATCCCAATCAACTATTCAGATTAAGATTAAAGAGATTTTGAAAAATGCCTGGAAGTCTTTGATTTCCAAGTACTTTATTAATGTGCTTGTTGTATTTCTTGCAGGTGTAATCGTAGGAGGTTACTCATTAACAACAAGTAATACAACAATTGGTACTACAAGAACTCCGGAGCAGGTTCAGATGCAGGCTATATATGACCATGCTATTGGTAAATCCAATGCTGAAGTTGTTGAGGATCTTGTAAATGGCCTTGAATTTCTGCATGTAGATACCAGTCAGGCTGATACTACGGCAAAGAAATATACAAGAGGTGTTATCTCCGTTTTTGTAAATCAGATTTCTTCCTCTGGTTCTGTTGTATTTGGTATTTTGAATGGCGTTAATACGATTGTATTTAAGGGAAGTATTGGTAAGTCTATCGTTATTTTCGCGCTTGTATTAGTTCTTTTCGCAGTTAATATTTTTGTTCGTAATATCTTTATAGTAGGTAAGTGCAGATACTTTTTGGAGCACAGACGTTTTACAGAGACTAAGATGGACCGTCTTTTGTTCGTATATAAGCACGACAGAACAAGAAATGTAGCGAAAGTAATGCTCCTTAGATATGTATTCCAGATTCTTTGGAACTTAACAATTATTGGAGGAATTATTAAGTCATATGAGTACTCAATGATTCCATATGTGCTTGCAGAAAATCCTGAGATTTCGTGGAAAGATGCATTTAAGCTTTCAAAAGAATTAACAAGAGGAGAGAAGAGAAGAATCTTCCTTGTAGACCTCGTTTATTCTTTTGGTTTTATCGCATCTTCTTTTACTTATAATTTTCTGTCAGTATTCCTTTTCAATCCTCTTCGTGAGTGCGCATATGCAGAAATCTACATGCAGCTTCGTGAGAATAAGGATATCGAAAAGGATTTGAGACTTCTTTTGAACGATAGAATGCTTGGCGTTTCAAATGTTTCAGAAGGTGTATATCCAGATTCAGCATATAACTTAAGTGTACCTGAGAAGAGAAGATGGCTTAAGATTGATTACGATCGTAAGTATTCTTTCTCAACTATTGTTCTTTTCTTCTTCAGTTTTGCTTTTGTAGGATGGGCATGGGAAGTTTTCTATACTCTTCTTAATGAGGGTGTACTTTGTAATCGTGGTACTTTGTTTGGACCATGGCTTCCAATTTATGGTGTCGGAGGTCTCATTATTATCGTATTCCTTCGTCCTCTTCGTAAGAATCCTCTAGTTATGTTTATCGGTGCATTTGTAGCCTGTGGAGCACTTGAGTATTTCACATCCTGGTTCCTTGAGGCACTCTTTGATACAAAGTGGTGGGATTATAAGGGTTACTTCCTTAACATTAATGGACGTATTTGTCTTGAGGGTCTCTTTGTATTTGGCCTTGCTGGTGTTGCATTTACTTATGTTTTCGCACCACTTCTTGATAACCTTTATCAGAAACTTAAGCCAAACTGGCGTAAACCAATCTGCATTGTTTTGCTCAGCTTCTTTGCAATTGATCTTATCTGGTCTTCAATGCATCCAAATACTGGTGCTGGCGTTACATATTCAGAAGAAGATATCGACAGACTTACAGAGACTACAATTGAAACTTCAGTAGAACAGTAAACTTTAACAATTCTTAATAATTCTTTGGCGAGACGTTTCCATAAGCATTGATAGAATCCCTTTGACACAAATGAAAGGGAGTATAGTTATATGCTAGTAGTAAACGGTGTTTCAAAAAGATATGGAAAGTATTTAGCAAACAATAACGTATCTTTTACAATTAATGATGGCGAGATTGCTGTTTTGCTTGGACCTAATGGTGCAGGTAAGTCAACAATTATTAAGTCTATTGCAGGTCTTTTGAGATACGAAGGAACAATTGAAGTAGATGGCTTCAGCAACAAGAGTCTTGAGGCGAAGAGACTCATTGGATATATTCCTGAGATGCCTGCACTTTACGATACTCTTACAGTAGAAGAGCATTTCGAATTTATTAGAAGAGCGTACAAGGTTGAAGACGTATCTATCGGCGAGAAGCTTTTGGAGAGATTTGAGCTTTCTGATAAGCGTAAGAAGATGGGTAAGGAACTTTCAAAGGGTATGCAGCAGAAGGTTTCAATCTGTTGTGCTCTTATTCCAGATCCAAAGGTAGTTATTTTTGATGAGCCTATGGTTGGTCTTGATCCACATGCAATTAAGGAACTTAAGACAGTGTTCCAGGAGCTTAAAGAGCAGGGCAAGACAGTTCTTATTTCAACACACATGATTGATACAGTTGAGAATTACTGGGATGTAGCTCACATTATGATGAACGGTAGCATCGCTGCTGTTAAGCATAACGTTCCAAGTGATATTGATGAGACACCACTTGATGAACTCTTCTTCCAGATTACAGAGAAGAAAGCGTAAGGTGAACTCATATGCTTAGTGCTTATTTATATAGAATCAGAAAGCAGCTTCTCAAAAAGCCAGTTAATTTGATTTTGATTATTGGAGCTGTTTTGTTTGCAGTTGGAATGCTTTGCTTCCCAATGCTTATGCAGGGTGATGAGGATATTCCAGCTCGTGATATTACTCTTATTGTTGGCGCACTTAATCTGCTTTTGATTATTTTTATGAACTTTATGTTCTTCTCAGGATTAAGTAATGGTGCTGTAGGTTTTACAAATGCGGATGTAAATTTCCATCTTGCCGGACCATTTACACCTAGATTTAATCTTGTTATTGCAGCTCAGGGCGTTCTTAAGTTGGCAGCAGTTATTGCTTTTGTGTTCTGTTGTCAGGTATCAACACTTAGTATGACTTTGGGTGTTTCATCCATTGATATGATTGCTTATATCTTAAGCCTTGGTGCTTTAACTATTGTAAGTTATGCTCTTGGTGCTTTCTTCTGCACATGGCTTGATAACAATAAGAAGGCTAAGGATATTGTTACAGCAGTTGTTGTAATCGTAGAGTTAGTATTTGTAGCTGCTATTTTCTTCACACTTCTTAAGACATATGGTTCTGTGAAAAATATCTGGGCTTTGGGTATTCGTGGTATTATTTCTGCCATCGGAGCAACATCAGCAGTAAAGTTTTTCCCTGTAGCAGGATGGATTGCACTTATTTACTCAGGCGTACTTCTTAAGAATGTACTTTATACAATTCTTGGTATCGTATTGCTTTTGGCTTCTATTGGAGTAGTTGTAGTTCTCTTTAATAAGTTTGAGCTTAACTACTATGAGACAGCACTTACATCAGCACAGAAGGTTGCTGATATGGCTGAAGCTCAGAAAGCAGGTATCGACAGTGATAGTGCAAAAATTAATCAGAAGATTAAGGTTGGTAAGGAAGTATTTAATAACGGATGGGGTGCAAGCGCATTCTTCTATAGACACTTACATGAGAATAAGCGTGCTTCAAAGTTCTCATTTATCAATCCTTTGGCACTCTTCTATCGTATATTTGTAATCATTTACATGTTGTTCTTGCGCTTTGAGCCAGAAGTATCACTCATTTCAGGTATGATCATGATGCTTATGCTTAATGCAGTTGTATTTGGTGGCGGAAAGACAGTACTTGAGTTTAACAGACCATATATCTTTATGGTTCCTGAAAAGGGTTCAAAGAAGGTAATGAGCTGTGTTCTTGCAAGCCTTCCAGAAATCATCTTTGATTCAATTGTTGCTGGTTTGTGCATGATGTATTACTGCAAGTTCAGTGTACCTGAGACAATCGTATGTGCTCTTATGTTTGTAGTATACGATGTAATCTGTCAGCTTATCGGTGTACTTTCAGTAAGATACATGAGATCACTTGGAAGATACCTTCTTATGATGGTTCGTTATTTCATTATTCTTGGTGTAGCAATGATTGCTTTTGTTCCAGGAATGATTGTTGGATCAATTGTTGGTTCCATGGTAATTGGTTTCACTGTTATTACACTAATTGGCCTGGTTCTTTGTGGAATTCTCTTTATTCCAACAAGCAAATGCGTTGATAACGTAGATCTTACATAATTAATATTTACACAAATATCTGGATGCCCTGTGACTGTTGTTACAGGGCATTTTTTTGATAGAATAATCCTATGAAAAGATTAATTAGTTTTATTATTGTAATTGCTATATGTTGTTCTTTATTTACAGCTTGTTCGCCTAAGTACAAGTGTTACAAAGGTACCCATATTCCTAAGATTAAAAATGTAGTTGATATTGAACCAGATGACAGATTCGATCCTGAACCATATTTTACTGATTATGGCAGGGAACTTATTAATTCATTTGGATTTATTTTCGATAAGTATGGATATACAGGAATAAGAGAAACCGAACTTGAAGCTTATTACGATTTATTAATTGAAGAAGGCTTTTCTCAAAGTTTTGAAAAAAGTACAGATAATCTGATTTGCTTTATAAATAATACCGAAGATTATTTTCAGATAGTCGTTATTATTTATGGCGTAAATAACGATGGTGATGAGATTGCACTCATACTTGTTTCTGAAAATGAGGGTGGAGTTAGTGAGGAAGCTTATTCATCATTCTTAGGTTATTAATGCGATTTGCGTATAAATATGTAGTAAAAGATTTTTGAATAGTTATGGTATACTAATTTCGTTGATATATTGAATTATTTCGGAGGGGTTATGAGAAAGCTTATTAAACTTGTTTCAGTACTTTTGGTTGTTGCAGTAATGACTTCACTTCTTACAAGCTGTTCTAAGGTTAAGTGTTATCCAAAGACACGCGTTCCAATGTTCGAGGCTGTAGTTGATGTGGATGATGAGAATATCATTGATGTAAATCAGGAATTTGCAGTAGTAAGAGATTATTTCAACCAGATTTCTGAAGATGGCAGATTCTTAGTTTATGCATATAAGGACGTTGATCCAGATACTGTTCAGGATTATGCTGGCGCACTTATCGATGCTGGTTTCTCACAGGATCTTTCAGAATCAGAATATGGTTCAATGTTGTTCCTTAATAATAGTAATAACACTTTCTCAATGGTTGGTATTGCTTATGGCGTTGAAGGCCAGTCCGATAATTCAGTTGTTGTTATGGTAATTGAGGTAGATGGCTCAGTAAACGAGAGTGCATTCAAGGAGTTGCTTGGCTACTAATCTTAATTATTAAGTGAAAAATGATTCAGAAGGTAAAAAGAATATTTGTTCTTTTTACCTTCTTTTTATGCTATAATTTTCCTATGTTTAATTTAGTTTCAGATTACAAACCTTCAGGTGATCAGCCTAAGGCAATAGAGCAGTTAGTTAGTGGCGTTAATGATGGTATGAAGCACCAGACTTTGCTTGGCGTTACAGGTTCAGGTAAGACTTTTACCATGGCCAATGTTATAGCGCAGGTTAATAGACCAACTCTTGTACTTGCGCATAATAAGACTCTTGCAGGACAGTTATATTCTGAGTTTAAGGAGTTGTTTCCTGATAACGCAGTTGAGTATTTTGTATCCTATTACGATTATTATCAGCCAGAGGCATATATAGCTGCTTCTGATACATATATTGAGAAGGATAGCTCTATCAATGATGAGATTGACAGAATGAGACATTCTGCAACCAGAGCACTTTTAACACGTGATGATGTTATTGTTGTTGCTTCTGTTTCATGTATTTATGGTATTGGTGAGAAGTCAGATTATTTGTCTTTGATGGTTAGTCATCATGTAGGTGATCAGCTCACACCAGATGCTCTTATGGCTGAACTTATTAATATTCAGTATGACCGTAATGATTTTGAACTTAAGCGTGGTACATTCAGATGCCGCGGTGATGTTGTTGATGTATTTACACCTGATTCGGAGGAGTACCTTACCAGATTCAGTTTCTTTGGAGATGAGATTGAGAAGATCAGTTTTGTTCATATGATTACTGGTAAGACAGAATGGACTAAGCCATTTGTTGAAATCTTCCCAGCATCTCATTATGCGACTGGCAGACAGAAACTTTTAAGAGCTTTGGATACAATCGAGGTTGAGCTTGATGAGCGTGTAGGCGTTCTTCGTGATGAGGGTAAGCCAATTGAGGCTTATCGTCTTGAGCAGAGAACGAGATATGACCTCGAACTTTTAAGAGAGACCAGCTTTTGTAAGGGTATCGAGAATTATTCCAGACATATATCACAGAGAGAGGCGGGCGAACCACCTTGTACTTTGCTTGACTTCTTCCCAGATGATTATCTTATGTTTATTGACGAGTCCCATGTTACTGTTTCTCAGGTTGGAGCTATGTATAACGGTGACAGAGCTCGTAAGAACATGCTCGTAGATTATGGCTTCAGACTCCCATCTGCTTACGATAACAGACCACTTAAATTTAATGAATTTGAGGAGAGAATGGGCAACACTATTTATGTTTCTGCTACTCCTGCAGATTATGAGAAGGAACATTCTGAGGCTGTTGTTGAGCAGGTTATCAGACCAACAGGTCTTCTTGAGCCTACTATTGCCATTAGACCAGTTGAGGGTCAGATTGAGGATATCCTTAGTGAACTTAGAGAGAATATTAAGAGAGGCGAGAAGAACCTCATTATGACTCTTACTAAGAAGATGGCTGAGGATCTTACTGACTTCCTTACTAAGGAAAATATAAGAGTTGAATATCTCCACTCAGATATCGATACAGTTGAGAGAATTAAGGTTCTCAACAGACTTCGAAATGATGAGATTGATGTAATTGTTGGTATTAATCTCTTAAGAGAGGGTATCGACTTACCAGAAGTATCACTTCTTATGATTCTCGATGCTGATAAGGAAGGATTCTTAAGATCTGAAAGATCTCTTATTCAGATTATCGGACGTTGTGCGAGAAATGCTAACGGTCGTGTAATTCTTTATGCTGATGAGATGACAGATTCAATTATGAATGCCGTATCTGAGACTAACAGACGTCGTGAAATTCAGATGAAGTATAACGAGGAACATGGAATTGTTCCTAAGACAATTATTAAGAAAGTTACTAATGTATTTGACTTCGAAGAAGGCTCTTCCAAGGATAGTAATTCTAAGCCAGTTGTTGATATTGCCAAGGTGATGAAGACTGGTAAGGCTGATTCTGTAAAGCCTGAGGATAAGGAGAAGCTTATCGAGAAACTTACTAAGGATATGAAGCAGGCTGCCAAGGATCTTGATTTTGAGAAGGCGGCTGAGATTCGTGATGTAATTATTATGCTTAAGGGCAATTGAGGTTATTAATGGATTCAGGATTTGTTCATTTGCATTTGCATACTGAATATAGTCTTCTTGATGGAGCAATCCGTATTAAGGAGTTAGGTCCCCGACTTAAGGAAATGGGGATTACTTCCTGTGCCATTACTGACCACGGTTCAATGTTTGGTTGTGTTGATTTCTATAAGGAAATGCAGGCTAATGGAATTCATCCAATTATTGGATGTGAGGTTTATGTTGCCCCTAAGTCTCGTTTCGACAGGGAATATGGACCTAAGGACAGAGCGTATAATCATCTGATCCTTCTTGCCAAGAATAACGAAGGTCTTAAGAACCTTAATCGTCTTGTTTCGAGTGGTTATACAGAGGGTTTCTATCGTAAACCAAGAATTGATAAGGACTTACTTATAAAGTGGCATGAGGGCTTGATTTGTCTTTCTGGATGTCTTGCAGGTCACTTATCTGAACTAATTATTGAGGGAAGATTAGACGAAGCTGAGCAGGAAGCTTTGTGGTTTAATAAGCTCTTTGGTCAGGATAACTATTATCTTGAAATTCAGAGTAATCTTATGAAGGAACAAAGCAGAGTGAATGCTGCTCTTGTTAAGCTTTCAAATAAGACTGGAATTCCACTTGTTGCAACTAATGACTGTCATTATCTTCGTAAAGAGGATGCAGGTGTACATGATGTTTTACTTTGTATGCAGACAGGCGCCAAGTTTAGTGATGCTGGCAGAATGAAGATGGAAACAGATGATTTCTACGTTAAGTCTGAAACAGAGATGAGACGCTTCTTTTCTGATATTCCAGAGGCAGTTGATAACACAGTAAAAATTGCCCAGATGTGTCAGGCTGAATATGATTTTAATACTATTCATTTGCCTGAATACGATATTCCAGAAGGCTTTAAGGATAACAAGGATTATCTTAAGTATTTAACTATCGAGGGCTTAAGAAAGCGCTTTGAAATCAAGGGCAAGGCACAGGATGAATCAGCGTATTTTGAACGTGCTGAATATGAGTTATCTGTAATTAATAACATGGGATATACAGATTACTATCTTATTGTCTGGGACTTCATTAACTACGCTAAGACACATGGAATTATGGTTGGTCCAGGCCGTGGTTCTGGTGCAGGTTCTCTTGTTGCATATGCTATTGGAATTACTGATGTTGATCCTATTAAGTACACTCTGGTTTTCGAGAGATTCCTTAATAGTGAACGTGTATCCATGCCTGATTTCGACGTAGATTTTTGCTACGAGAGAAGACAGGAAGTAATCGATTATGTTACTTCCAAGTATGGTGCAAATCGAGTAGCTCAGGTAATTACTTTCGGTACTCTTGCAGCACGTCTTTGTATCAGGGATGTTGCGCGTGTTTTGGATATTCCATATCAGTCTGTTGATAAGGTTGCGAAGATGATTCCAATGAATCCTGGAATTACTATTTCAGGTGCAATTGAAATGAATCCTGAACTTAAGAAAGCATATGAGACTGATGCTGATATTAAGAAGGTAATGGATATCGCGATGAAACTTGAAGGTATGCCAAGACATGCCTCAACACATGCAGCCGGCGTTATTATTTCGGGTAAGCCAATTACTGATATCGCACCACTTTCTGTAAATGATAATAATGCTGTTGTTCAGTTTGCCAAGAGTGGTATCGAGAGTGTAGGTCTTCTTAAGTTTGACTTCCTTGGTTTACGTACTCTTACAGTGCTTAGAGATACTGCAGATATGGTTCGTGAGAACTATGGAGTAAATATTGATTTTGATTCAATTCCGCTTGATGATCAGAATGTCTTCAGAATGATTGGTAACGGTGATACTATCGGTATCTTCCAGCTTGAAAGTAAAGGTATGACTTCATTTATGAAGGACTTAAAACCAACTTCAATCGAGGATGTTACTGCTGGTATTTCACTTTATAGACCTGGTCCAATGGATCAGATTCCAAAGTATGTTAAGGGTAAGAATGAATCATCTTCAATTACTTATGATTCACCACTTCTTGAGCCAATCCTTAATGTAACTTATGGATGTATGGTTTACCAGGAGCAGGTAATGCAGATTGTAAGAGACCTTGCAGGTTTTTCCATGGGTCAGTCAGACAACATTAGAAGAGCTATGAGTAAGAAGAAAAAGTCTTTGATGGAGAATTATAGACAGCTCTTTATCTATGGCGGTGTTGATGAAACTGGAAGAGTCATTGATGGTGCAATTAAGCGTGGTGTTCCAGAGAAGATTGCAGATAAGATTTTTACTGATGTAGCAGGTTTTGCAGGTTACGCCTTTAATAAATCTCATGCAGCTGCATATGCAATTGTTGGTTACTATACAGCGTACCTTAAGTATTATTATCCAACTGAATTTATGGCAGCTATGCTTAATTCCTTTAGATTTAATATGAGTGCCGCTGCCTGGTATATTCATTGCTGTGAGGTTATGGGAATTAAGATTTTACCTCCAGATGTAAATAAGAGTTCTGCACAGTTTAAGACTGAAGGTAATGGACAGATAAGAATTGGTCTTTCCATGATTAAGAATGTTGGTGAAAACGCTGTTAAGGAACTTGAGAAGGAGAGAAATTCTGGAGGAGAGTTTAAGTCTTTCCCAGAATTTTTGGAGCGTTCTTCCAAGGCTGGAATTAAGCGTAATATGATTGAATCCCTGATTCTTTCATCAGCTCTTGATTTTACTAATATCAGTCGTAGTTCAATGATTGCTACAGTCCGTGTTGAGTATGACAGACTTCAAAGTGCCAGCAACAGACAGATGGATGGACAGATGAGTCTTTTTGGAATGGAAGACTCGATTGTTGAAGTGCCTGAAATCTCAATTGTTGAAATGAACGAGTATTCTAAGGAGGATCTTCTTAACTATGAGAAGGAGATGGTAGGTATTTACTTATCTGGCCATCCACTTGAAGCTTATAGAGATAAGATTGACCGAATTACTACATTCAATATGCTCGACTATAAGGAATTAGAGGATGCAGAGAGACTCCATGAACTTAATGACGAGCGTCCTGTAATTATGTGTGGAATTTTGCAGTCAAAGCGTGTTCGTACTACAAAGAGCAAGAATACTATGATGGTAATGAGTGTTGAAGATTTGTATGGACAGTTTGAGGCTAGTGCCTTTGGAAGAGTCTATGAGGAGTCTTCTCCTATATTAAATGTTAACAGACCATATATTTTTGTAGGTAAGCGTAAGCTTTATAACGAGGATGCATTCTCTCTTTCTGTTGATAAGGTATATCCAATTCCTGAAAGTGACGATGAGTTTAATCGTATTATTAATGATTCCTGGGTTGCAAGAATACTTAAGGGTAAGCCTAATTATGTAGCAGCACCTGCTGCTGTACCTAAGCCAGAAACTAAGTCTCTTCCTAAGACTCTTGCAGGAATTAAGGTGTTAATTAAAAATGATCCTGATTTACTTAACAGGGTAAATTCATTCTGCTCATATTTTGAGGGAAATACGCCACTTAAGGTTGGATTTAGCGATGGCAGGGATATTAAGGTATCTGAACATAGACTTGCAACTGATAGTAAAGTAATTTCACACCTTTATGAACTGGTAGGCAGGGAGAACGTACAGCTCATTTATAAGTAATTTTTTAGAAAATTGATTGTAATTTTCATTTTTCTTCAGTTTTTATTTCTTTTTATAACTATTTACCCGTTTTACCAATATTTAACATTTCAAACCCTACTTTATGTAATAGTGGATGGTGTATAATTAGCACGATTAGGTTTTCCTTTTGGAGGTATTTTTATGTTTGAACTTAAGTATGATGAGAATAATATTCCTGAGATTAACGAGCTTGTAGCTCCTAACTATGACAATATGAATCCAGATGAGGTTGCTCCTATTAAGCGTATTGGTGTTCTTACAAGTGGAGGCGACGCTCCTGGAATGAACGCAACAATCAGAGCCGTAGTAAGAGCTGGTCTTACAGCTGGTTTTGAAGTTTATGGTGTTAAGAGAGGTTACCATGGCCTTTTGAAGGGTGAGATTGAGGCTATCCAGCGCCGTGATGTTTCTGAGACACTCCAGCGCGGTGGTACATTCCTTATGACTGCTAGATCTAAGTCATTTGCTACAAATGAGGGTGTTCTTAAGGCAGCTAAGATGCTTCAGGTATATGGAATCGATGCACTTGTAGTAAGTGGTGGTGATGGTTCATTTAAGGGTGCCAGAGCTCTTGCCAGACTTGGAGTTCCTGTGATTGGTATTCCTGGTACAATTGATAATGATATAGGATGTACTGAGTACACAATCGGTTACGATACAGCTATGAACACAGCTATGGATGCTATCGATAAGCTTCGTGATACAGCTTCATCACACGAGCGTTGTAGCGTTATCGAGGTTATGGGTAGAAGTGCTGGTTACATCGCACTTAACGTAGGTATCGCTACAGGAGCTGAGGCAATTCTCGTTCCTGAGGTTCCTTTTGATCTTAATGCTGACGTTATCAGAACAATTCTTGATGGACGTAATAAGGGTAAGAGACACTTTATCGTTATCGTAGCTGAAGGCGTTGGCGGTGCTCCTGAAATTGCAAAGCAGATTGAGGAGGCAACTGGTATTGAGTCAAGACCTACAATTCTTGGACATCTCCAGAGAGGTGGTTCACCAACTCTTCGTGATAGAACTACAGCTAGCCTTATGGGTATCCGTGCAATCGACTGTATTGTAAATAAGAAGTACAACAGAATTATTGTTGAAAAGGGTGGCAAGATTTCTGACGTTGATATCGAGGAAGGTATTGCAACAAAGAAGACAATTCCTGAAATCGAGATTGAGAACGCTAAGCGCTTGTCATAAGTGATTAGGTAATTAATGTATAAATACACAACTTTTGAAGAAGAAGCTGAACGTAAAAAGATTAAGGGCCGTGTGCTCAAGGTTCTTGAATACGACAAGATAGCTTCTAAGCTTGAAGAATATGCGAGAACGTCCTATGGACGTTCTCTTATTGTTGAGCTTTTTCCTACAACTGACTACGCTTTTGTAAATGAAGCTCTTAACGATACATACGAAGCATTCACTTTTATTAATAAGTATGGTCAGCTTCCACTTGGAAGTTTTCCTGAAATTTCAAATGCATTAAGTTATGCAAGAGCAGGCGGCATTATGTCTATGCGCCAGCTTCTTGATGTTGCAACATTTTTAAGAGGTATTACTTCACTTAAGAAGGTTGTATCAGGTGAACATGCTGATATGTATGAGACAAATCTTTTCTCTTCTATTAATGCACTTAACTCAATCGATAAGCTTGAGGCTGAAATCAGCATGTGCATTAAGGGCGAAGAAGAGATGCACGATCGCGCGAGCGATACTTTGTACAGAATAAGAAGAGAGAAGAAGGATATTGCATCCAGTATCAGAGTTCTTCTTGACAGAGTAATTAAGAATAACGAAGAAAACCTTCAGGAATCTCTTATTACAATCAGAGGTGAGCGTTACTGCGTTCCTGTAAAGGTAGAGTGTAAGTCCAAAATCCCTGGTATTGTTCACGATACTTCATCTACAGGTCAGACTGTATTTATTGAGCCTTTGTCAGTAGTTGAGGCTAATAACAGAATTCGTGAATTGTCTTCCATGGAAAAGGCAGAGATTGAGAGAATCCTCGAGGAACTTACTTCGAAGGTTTTAAGAGAAAGAGGAAATCTCGATGCTAATATCGCACTTATTGGCTGCATTGACTTAGCTTCTGCCAAGGGTAATCTTGCAATTTCTATGAATGCAATGAAGCCTTCACTTAATACTGACGGTCATATTCGTCTTGTTAAGGCAAGACATCCTCTTATTGATGCGGATAAGGTAGTTCCTGTAGATATTGTTAATGGCGATGAGTATAAGACTTTAGTAATTACAGGTCCTAATACTGGTGGTAAGACAGTATCTTTGAAGACTTGCGGACTTCTTACACTCATGGCTATGGCAGGACTTATGATTCCTGCTGCAACAGGTTCTGAAATTGCTGTTTTCGACAGAGTTCTTGCAGATATTGGTGATGAGCAGAGTATTGAGCAGAGCCTTTCTACTTTCTCTGCACATATTTCAAATGTTGTATTCATTTTGAAGTTCGTTAAGGGAAGGGCACTTGTTCTTCCCGATGAGCTTGGTTCTGGTACTGATCCTGCAGAGGGTGCTGCTTTGGCAGTATCTGTTCTTGAGGAACTTTATTCCAAGGGATGCGTTACTATGGCTACAACTCACTATAAGGAGCTTAAGGCATACGCTCTTACAACAGAGGGCGTAATGAATGCTTCCTGTGAGTTTGATACTGATACTTTGAGCCCAACATATAAGCTTGTAATTGGAACTCCAGGTGTAAGTAATGCGTTCGTTATTTCAAAGAAACTCGGACTTCCTAACAGAATCATCGAGAATGCGACAGCACGTCTTTCTGAGGAAGAACTTTCTTTCGAACGTCTTGTAGCTGAGGCTGAGTCTTCAAGCAGAGAAGCAGTTCGCCTTAAGGAAGAAAACGAGAAACTTAACCTTGAGCTTAAGGCCAAGATTGAAGAACTTGAGGCAGAAAGAGCTGCGCTTAAGGCATCCAAGACAAAGATTCTTAATGATTCACGCGCAGAACAAAAGCGCCTTCTTGAGGAAAAGAGCGAGGAGCTTGATAATCTTATCCGCGCTGCACGAAAGAAGAAAAAACATAGTGATCAGCTTGATGAGGCAGAGGAGCTTGATCGTATCAGAAGAAGATTAAGAGCCGGTGTTAAGGATTTAAGATCTGACGATGAAGACGATAAGATTCTTAATGTATCACTTCCAGGAGAACCTCCAAAGGTTGTAAACAAGGGAGACGTATTCTTTGTTCCACATCTTAATGTCACAGGTACAGTTGTATCTGCGCCTACTGATCGTAATAAAAAGGTTCGCATTAGTGCCGGTATTATGACTTATACTGTTGAAGTTAATCAGCTTAGAATGCCTACTGCTGAGCAGACTAAGAAGGAAGAACCAAAGACAGCTAAGCCTGCTCGTAATTATGGTGCCAAGACAAGTAGTGCATCTCAGATGAAATTTGAGAAAGCAACTACAGTTATGTCTGAAATTATGCTTCTTGGTAAGCGTGCTGATGAAGCAGAGACAGCTCTTTCAAAGTATATTGATGACTGTCAGCTTGCCGGAATTAAAACTATTAGAATTGTACATGGTAAGGGTACTGGTGCACTTAGAAGCACAGTAGACTTAATGCTTTCATCTGATGTTCGTGTAGCAAGTCATAGACTTGGATACCCAGGTGAGGGTGATGACGGAGTTACTATTGCAACTCTTTACTGAAAGGAATAATGGGAATGATTTATAACGATAAGAGACTTAATATTATTATCGGAGCTTACGGTAGTGGTAAGTCTGAGATTTCAGTTAATTTTGCAAGACTTATGAAAGAGTCTAATCCAGAGCAGAAGGTTCTTCTTGCAGACCTTGATATTGTTAATCCATTTTATCGTTCTGCTGATGCAGCAGCTAATCTTGAGGAGAAGGGAATCAGAGTTATTTTTCCATCTTATGCAAGATCTAATGTAGATGCTCCTGTTGTTGGTGGTGAGATGTACGTTATTTTTGACGATGAGTCTTATTCTGGTGTTTACGATATCGGAGGTGAGGACATGGGTGCTAATGTACTTGGTTCTTTTAAGACACGTCTTGAGAAAATTGATGCCAATCTTCTTATGGTAATTAATACACTTCGTCCATTTACTTCTGATGTTGATGGTATTTTGCAGATGGCATTAGAACTTACAGAAGCTTCAAGAATGGAGATTTCTGGTTTTATTAATAATACAAACCTTCTTGGCGAGACTACAATTGAGGAAGTTTTGGAAGGTGAAAGAATTATTAAGGAAGCTTCAGATAAGTGCGGAATTCCTTTTGTTGCAACTACAGTTATGGAAGATGCTTTTACTGAAGAAGAGTTAAGTAAACTTAGCGCTCCTGAAATTATCAAGCTTTCAAAGACAATTCATTACAATTATTAAAATATATTTGATTTATTTGTTGTTCGTGATAACATCAATATATGATTGTTATTGGAGGTTTTTTCAATGGGTAAGACACTTATTGCATTTTATTCAAGAGCGGGTGGAAATTATGCTAATGGCGAAGTAGTTAATCTTACTGTTGGTAATACTGAAGTAGCTGCTGAATATCTTAAGGGCTTCGTAGAGGAAGCTGATATGTTTAAGATTGATCAGGTTGATAAGTATCCAGACGATTATATGGACTGCACAGCCAAGGCTAAGATGGATCAGAGCACTAATGCTCGTCCTGAACTTACTAAGTATCTTGATAGCATTGATGAGTACGATTTGATTTATCTTGGTTATCCTAATTACTGGAATACAATGCCAATGGCTGTATTCACATTCCTTGAGAAGTACGATTTTACAGGTAAGGTAATTAAGCCTTTCTGTACTCACGAAGGAAGCGGAATGGGTGTATCAGAGGAAGATATTAAGAAGCTTTGTCCTGGTGCAACTGTTAAGGCTGGTCTTCCAATTCACGGTGCTGACGCTCGTGGAAGCAAGTTCCAGATTAAGAGATGGTATAACAAGGAAGACTAATTCATATTCTTATGAGTTTTATAAGGCAGGTGGTATTAATACCATCTGTCTTTTTATTTGTGGCAAATGTCAGAATTTGAACATAATTAACAAAATAGTGCTATATTGTGACAAGTTAATCGGCTATTATATATAAGAATTCGAACAATCGGAGGTATATCTATGCCCGTACTTCATGCTTTAAAGACTAATGAAATTACTGATATGGAAATAACAAACCAGAATAAGGTTCGTGCCTTGGCTGGTGAGTGCGTAGTAGTACTTGAGAATGATGGTGTTTTGCCATTGAGTTCTACAGGTAATGTAGCTCTTTTCGGTAACGGTGCCCGCCATACTATTAAGGGTGGTACTGGTTCTGGTGATGTAAATTCACGTTCTGTTGTTAATGTGGAGATAGGTCTTAAGGATGCAGGCTTCAATGTAACAACAACAGAGTGGCTTGATACTTTCGATAAGGTTCTTAAGAAGCATCAGACTGATTATATGGAGAATATTCATCGTATTTCAGTTGAGCTTAATAAGCCTGAAATCATGTGTATGTTCGAAGATCCAATTTCAATTCCACCTATTCCTGAAGTAACAGATGAGTATCTTAAGAATACTAATGCTGATACTGCAATTTATGTTATTGCCCGTGACTCTGGTGAGGGCGGTGACAGATGGTGTAAGAAGGGTGATTATCTCCTTTCAGATGATGAGGTTGAAATTATCACTAAGCTTGGAAGAGAGTATAAGAACACTATCGTTCTTTTGAATATTGGTGGAATTATTAATGTTCAGACTATAAGAGAAATCCCTGGTGTTAATGCTATCGTTAATGTTTCACAGCTTGGAAATATTGGTGGTCTTGTAATTGCTGATGTGCTTTTGGGTAAGTCAGATCCATCTGGTCGTCTTGCTGATACATGGGCAGTTAAGTATGAAGATTATCCAGGATATAAGAACTTCAGCCATAACAATGGCAATTGCGACGATGAGTACTATGAGGAAGGTATCTATATCGGTTATAGATATTTTGATACATTCGAAGTAGAGCCACTTTATCCATTTGGTTATGGTCTCGGTTATACAACATTTGATATTAAGAATACTGGTGCTTCAATTGATGGTACTAAGGTTACTTTGTCAGTTGAGGTTACAAATACAGGAGATAGAAGTGGTAAGGAAACAGTTCAGGTATATGTTTCTGCTCCGTTTGGTAAGCTTGATAAGCCATATCAGGAGCTTATTGCATATAAGAAGACAAGTCTTCTTGATGCTGGTTCCAAGGAAACTTTGAATATTACTTTCGATATTAAGGATTGCGCTTCTTATGATGAGGAGACTGCTACTACAATTCTTGAAGCAGGCGAGTACTATGTTCGTGTTGGTAAGAATTCAAGATCAACTGATATCGCTTGTGTAGTAGTACTTGATGAAGTAGCTACAACTTTAAAGCAGAAGAATCTCTTTAAGGATACTGAGTCTTTCGAGATGATTAAGAATCCTAATAAGGAGCGTCAGGTTGCTTCATTTAATCCTGATGACAGTAGTAAGGCAGCTAGTGCTCCTAAGCTTACGCTTAAGGCGTCAGATGTTCCTTGCGTTGCTGTTGATTATTCTGAGTCTAGAGAAGAACTTAAGGATACTCATGAGGGTGAGCACCTTATGCTTGGAGACATCATTTCTAAGAAGGTTACAGTTGAGGAGTTTGTTGCTCAGCTTACAGTAAGAGAAATGGCTCAGCTTTGTGTAGGTTCTTATCTTCCTGATGATGTTGAAAATGTAGTTGGTGCAGCTTCACGTCTTGTACCAGGTGCTGCAGCAGAGACAAATGCTTTCCTTCTTGAGGACAGAGGAATTCCTTCAATGATTCTTGCAGATGGTCCTGCAGGATTAAGACTCCAGCCACACTTTAAGGCAACTCCAGACGGATTCCTTCTCCCAGGTGGTGAGGTATTTGGTTTGAGCTATAATCCATTCCCAGATACAACTCCTGCTGATGCAGTTGATTACTATCAGTACTGTACTGCAATCCCTATTGCAACAGCTCTTGCACAGACATGGAACACAGATCTTATCTACGATTGTGGAAAGATTGTTGGTGAGGAAATGAAGAAGTTCTACGTTCATTTCTGGCTTGCTCCTGGAATGAATATTCACAGAAACCCACTTTGCGGACGTAACTTTGAGTATTATTCTGAGGATCCACTTATCAGTGGTCTTTGTGCTGCATATGACACACTTGGTGTTCAGTCATATCCTGGACAGGGAACAACAATCAAGCACTTTGCTGGTAATAACCAGGAAGAGAACAGAATGTATAGTAATTCCCATATTTCAGAGAGAGCACTTCGTGATGTTTATTTGAAGGGATTTGGCTATGCAATTAAGATTTCAAAGCCATATTCAATTATGACTTCTTATAACAGAATTAATGGCGTTCATACAGCCAATAGCTACGATCTCCTCCAGAATATGGCAAGAGATGAGTACGGCTTTGATGGTGTTGTTATGACTGACTGGTTCTCATCACAGAGAAGCTCATACATGGGTGATAACGATAAGAAGTACGTATGTGCTTATAGTGAGCAGTGTATTTCTGCTGGTAATGACTGGCAGATGCCAGGAAGCAAGGAAAACTTCCAGGATATCCTTGCTGCAATCGATGATGGCAGACTTAGTGTTGCAGATCTTCAGTTCTGTACAGCTAATGTTATCAAGATGGCAGTTAAGTGTTTTGAATAATAGTTTATAATTCTTCAATTAATTTTGAAGTATTCGGGCAAATGAATGAAAGACGGCAGGTTTGTACCTGTCGTTTTTCATTTCAAAACAAAAGTTTTGAGGTACTTTTGAGGAAGTTATTCTCTTTTCTGTAAGTTTTATTGTTTTTCATTTATAATTAGTGAGTTAAGAATTATTTGGATTGGAAAATTACATGAAAGAATTGTTTAGTTCTAATGCTTGCGTTATCAGCGAGATTTCTAATATTAATGCTGTTTGCCTTGAGTGGAAGGAAAATTCAAAGAGCGAAGAGTATAAGCCTTCTGTAAATAAGTTTAATGAGACTATAGCTGAGAAGAAGGCAGAAGTATTAATCATTACCCGTAAGAATACCCCTGACGTATCAGATGCTGATATAAAGTGGTTTGATAAGACTATTGTAAGTAGCCTTAAGAAGGCCGGCGTTAGAAAGATTATTTTCGTTGTAAATAGCGATGAAGTTCATGGTAAGAATAATTCGTTCCCATACGATACACTTTCAACTGTCTGTAAGCTTGACCGAGTAGAGGATATCGATAAGGCTAAGGAGCTTTGTAACAGTAAAAAGCAGGAAGTTTCAAGCGAGATTTTAAATATGACTAAGGGCGAAGCTCTTAAGTATATGGATCTTCCTTCTGATAGTACTGTTTTCGCTATTGACGATAAGTTCTGGCAACTTTCAAAACGCTATAGAAGTATGAATACTCCTGAAGGTGAGGCGAAGCTTGCTGAGCTTACAGCAGTATATGATATTGCTACAGGAGAAAGGGATAAGCGTAATAAGAAGCAGGAAGTATATAGTCATGCAAAGAAGTACTTTGGAAAGACTTCAGATGAGTGGAAGAATCACTTTCACTATAGCTGGTACAAGTACCTTATTGCTATTGTTATTGTTTTGGTTGCAGGTAACCTTTTCTATAACATGGTGTTGAAGCCAAGAGCTGACGTCAGCATTGTTATCCTTGGTCACATGGATTGCGATACAGAGATTATGGAGAATATTCTTGTAGAGGATTTAGGCTATAAGTCTCCATATATTGCTGCAGCCGATGTCGTTCCTTCTAATGATGAAGGACAGACTGATAATGGTTATGGTGAGCAGACCGCATCAACTTTGCTTATGTCATGTCCTGAAATTATTATTTCTGATAATTACTGTACATCTTACTATTTCCCTCAGTATGCAGACTGTACTGAAGTTTATAATCAGCTTGCGACAATGCTTCCTGCTGATGCTTTTAGTAAGCTGGTGCCAATTTATCTTAGTGAGCGTGAGTATCAGCAGGTAATGAGAGCATACCAGGAAGAGCAGTATCTTACAGATTATGTTGAAGAATACGAGGATTTGGAATCTTATAGCGATGAGCCAATAATGATTGGAATTATGGTAGAAGATGTGAACTTCCTTAATTCTTTTGGATTCGACTGGAAGTGGCACTATAGACCAGAGCAGATCGTATTTAGTATTGGAGCTCAGACAGATGATATGCTTGAAGCTCAGAATATGATGGTTCAGGTATTAAGCAGAATCGTATAAAAGAAAGCGACAGGTTTTTAAAGTCCTGTCGCTTTTTTGATAGCGTCTAATTCTTCGTCTGTTAACTCTCTTAAGTCTCCCGGGTTACTGTCCTGAAGAGTTATGTTTCCAAGACTAATGCGTCTAAGTTCAAGTACAGAACGATTCCAGTGAGAAATAATGCGTCTTACTTCATGAGTTTTTCCTTCGTAAAGGGTGAGAGTACAGTAGTTATTATCTAATATTTTAAGCTCACAAGGCTTAAGCTTAATAGATTCCTCCATATCGGTAAGAGTAATTCCTTCTTGGGCTTCAAGAATATGTTCATTTGAAAGTTCATCTCCATCGTACTTAACTAAATAAACCTTAGGGATGTTGTATTTAGGCGATGTGAGTCTGTGTGAAAGCTCTCCGTCGTTAGTGATAATAAGAAGACCTGAAGTATGGTAATCTAGGCGTCCTACAGGACTTAATTTCTTATTCTTAAGGTGAGCAGGGATAAAATCTGCAACTGTAGGGAGGCGCTTATCTTCCATAGCTGTTAAGACCTCATCAGGCTTATCGAAAACAAAATAAAGCTTGTCCTTAATTGTTGCTTCCTGTCCAAGAATAGATACTACGTCGTTATCGTTAACCTTAAATCCGGCGTCCTTAATAGTAGTGCCGTTAACGAGCACCTTACCGTGACGAATGAGATCTTTTATCTCACTACGTGTACCATATCCTGAATTTGCAAGTGATTTATCAAGTCGCATGTACCAATTATAACTTAGCTTCATGTTATAATGCATATGAATTTTAATAATTGAGGGATGCTTATGCGCGTTATTAATTTGGAACAGGGATATCCAACAGCAAGCCAGGCTATGGTTAAGCTTAATAATCAGATTTACGCTGTAAGAGCCAGTGGCGTGCGTGAATGCAAGATTATCCATGGATATGGTTCATCAGGTTCTGGTGGCGCAATTAAATCAGCATGCCTTATGGAACTTAGAAGCTATAAGCGTAAGGGAATTATTAAAGAGTTTTGCCCAGGTGACAAATTCGGCCCGTTTAATAGTGAGGGCAGAGCAATGACAGCAATTAATCCACAGTTATCAAAGGATGTAGACTGGGGACGTAATAATGACGGTGTAACTATCGTTTTATTTAAGTGATTTCATATGGATGGTATGTTTTTTCAAAATTATAATCAGCTTAAAACAGATGTATTTGGATGCTCTTTATGTGGTGATTTTGAGCATGCTGATCAGTTCCATGCAACAAATCCTGTTAAGCTGTTAATTCTATCCAGAGATCCAATGGACACTGGTAGTAAGGGAAGAGAGTTACTTATTAATCTCATGAATGCTCACGGCTTTAAGAAAGAAGACTATATGTTTTCAAGCGTTGTTAAGTGTAAAGGAACTGATTCATCCTTAGAGGTATGTAAGAACTGTAGAAGACATCTTGCAACGGAGTTTAAGGCGTTGGGTGCAAAGATAGTAGTTCTTCTTGGCGCTAATTCTTATGAAGCATTCTTTGGAAAACATCCTGATGGAAATAAGGTGAGGGGAGTTATATCTGACCTTAATGGATTTAAGATTATGACAACCTGTAACCCCGAGCTTTGCCTTGATAATCTGAAGTTAAAGACTCTTCTTTATGAGGATATGGGCGAGATAAAAAAGCTTATGTAACTTAAAAATTTTGCCAGGGCAAAAAAAGTTTAAAATACATGTTGATTTTAAATTGTGTATTTGATATACTTTCATGCGTTGGTCAGAAACCATAAACAGCCGATTTGTGTAAAGGTAGCACTCCGGTTTCTGGCACCGTCTGTGAGGGTTCGAATCCTTCATCGGCTGCCATGCTCGCACCTAGTGTGCGAGCTTTTTTTTACCCTAAAATCAAAAAACAATATATTTTTGTTATCATATGAAAATAAATAAAAATAAATGATTGACAATGAAAAAACGCGCTGATAGTATGGCGTTATGATTAATTTAGAACGAAGAAAACAAATACTTGATTTACTTGCTAATGTAGGTTCTATCAACACAAATAAGCTTGCAGAGCAGCTTGGTGTAACAGGAGCTACAATTAGAACTGACTTACGTGATCTTGAGAGAGACGGCGCGATTGTCCGTTATCACGGTGGTGTTAAACTCCCTGAAAAACCACATAGCGATATAGGTGAGAACTACATGGTTCGTTCTGTAACCCACGTAGATCTTAAGGCTATGATTGGTTATAAGGCAGCACAGCTTGTAAGTAGTGGAGACACTATTTTCATGGATGCAAGTTCAACTACTTTTCATATGATTCAGTTTCTTAAGGATACTGAAAATGTAACAGTAATTACTAATGGTATCCATACAGCCATGGAGCTTCAAAGATACAATAATTTCAAGTCAATCATCCTTATCGGTGGAATGTTAAGACCACACTCAGGTGCCATTGAGGGACTTATGAGTAAGGAGATGATTAACCGTTTAAGTGCTGAGTATTATTTCGTTTCTGGTAACGGATTTTCAATTGATACTGGCCTTTCAGGTAATAACTTCTACGAACTTGAGCTTAAGAAAATGTGTGCTGAAAGAAGCAAGAATATTGTAGCTCTCGTGGATTCTACAAAGGTTGGAGTTGATTCTGCATCAGCGTTTATTCCAACTTCAAAAATCGATTATCTCATCACTGATAATCTTATTTCTGAAGAGCTTATAAACGAATGTAAAAACAAAGATATCAATCTTATCGTTTCAAATGGCAAATAAAAATATCCGGTTTTAAACCGGATATTTTTTTATCTTTTTCCAAAGTTTGATTTGTACTTTTTTGGTGTTATATGAAGCTGCTTTTTAAACTGTGCGATAAAGTAGCTTGTATTAGTAAATCCAACTGCTTCGCCAACTTCAGCAATGCTTAAATCTGAATCGATAAGAAGCTTTTCTGCTGCCTGAATTCTTGTTGCGTTCAGGTACTCAGAGAAGGTGAGCTTCATAGTTGCTTTAAAGTATCTTGAGAAGAAACTATAGCTCATGCCTGCAAGCTTTGCCATTTCGGATACTGACAAATCATCTTTGTATCTTGTCTCGATAGTAGAAAGAACGGAAGATAAACGCTGAAGTCCGTTTTTGTTTAAATCAGCCTCGATGCTGTTTGCTTCGTTCTTAATCTCATCCCAGCGTCTGAAAACATAAAGCGCAATTGTAGTAAGGCCGCCTCTGATGGCGAGCATATAAAATGTCTTTTTGTTTAAGTATTCGTTAGTTACGTTATAAACGAGCTTTGGAACATCTGTATTATCGATTTCTTCTGCCTTGAACAAGCGCGCATTTTCAAGTTTTGAAAGCATATAAGGCATGCTGTAGTGTAAATCCGCACTTGTAAGAATCTGCGAAAACAGGAAGTTAGTATCAGCCTTGATGGTGATGAGCTTACTGTCTTTGTGACAAACGTAAGAATGAACGTCCCCTGGAATGATTACCAGAAAGTCACCGCCCTTTAAGTGATACTCTTTTTTGTTAATATTAACGTCTACTTCAGAAGAAATGACATAAAGCAATTCGATATAGTCGTGATAGTGTTCCTGTACCTGGACTTCTCCATCTGAAACAGAACACGCTACTACGTCGTTTTGCGCTTTAAGCGTATCTTTAAAAGTAGCGTTAGGAAAGCAATCCTGGATTGCCATCCAATAATCTCTACTTTTGTATTGCATTTTTCTATCCTATCCCTATCCCATAACACTATGGTGATATTTGGATAATAATGTAAAAATGTTGTTCTTTCAATAGGCTTAATTTAAAGAGTAAAACAGGCGAATAATAGCGGTTTTGTTCGCTTTAAGTCTTTTATACGCGCATATTATTATAATAATTATATTAGTGCATTAATTCGCATTTGATTGTATAATACGTTTGATTTTAACGTTAAGAGAGAAACCATAAATGTATTCGAATCAGATAATTTTGCCAAGCTGGCTTAATAACAAAACTGTTTTTCAGCAGCAGGTACCACTTGTAATCAAGGGTAAGGCTGCTCCAAGTGCAACAATTACACTTGAGATTTCAAAGGATCCTACTGATGGCCGTAGAGTATCAAAGCTTGATACAGAGTACGGTACTATTTTGAGTTTGGAAACTACAACATCAGCTAAGGGTGATTTCCAGTTTTCTATCCCAGCTTATAAGGCATCAACAGATGCTTATACTTTCATTTTCAAGTGCTTTTCAACAACTGTAACTTATTCAGACATCCGCTGTGGTGATGTTTGGATTTTCCTGGGATCAGATTTCCTTTCTATCCCAATGAAGAATGCCAATGCACCTGCAGCTCCACTTAAGCGTCAGGTAATGAGTCATCTTAGATTCTTTACACCTAGCAGAAGTGGTCTTGAGAAGGGTGAAATTGATATCGATTTTGAGCCTAAGCAGTATTTTACAGAAGCGCACTGGATCAAGATTACTGACACTAAGGAACTTTCTGAAGTTTCATCTTCAGCATTTTCATTTGCATATACAATTGCAGACCAGGTTCATTATCCTGTAGGAATTGTTGATTTGTCTGTTGAGGATTCAACAATTATTAACTGGATTTCAGATGAGGTCAGAGAAGGCGATACAGCTCTTGGAGATTATATCGATGAACTCGGCCTTGCATTTGATGAGGTTGGTTATAAGGCAATCATTAAGCGTGATAAGGATAAGAGAGAGCTTAAGAAGCTTAAGTCTGAGATTGAAGAGGGTAAGTCTTTATTCGACTTTGATTTGGAAAAGGATAAGAAGCTCCGTGAGTTGTCTGGTGAATCTGTTCCTGAGACTGATTCTGAAAAGAAGGAGATTGAACTCGACTTCCCATCTTCAGATAAGTCTACTTTGAAGGATGCTCCTAAGACTGAGGGTGCAGCTACAACAAGTTCTGCAAAGGCTTTGGATTTTGATTTGTTTGAGAATATTCAGACTAAGACTGAAGAGAAGAAGACAGAGACTCAGTATATTAAGAGCAAGTATCGTCCAGGTATTTACTATAGAGCCAAGCTTCATGCATTTAAGGGACTTACAATCAGAGGAATGTGTTTCTCACCAAATAAGGATGAGAATTTGTTCGGAAGATATGATCTTCTCTTAAGAGGTCTTTTGGGAACACTTTCAACTGTTTTCGAGCCATCTGAGGTTTATGATGATTCTTTGATGCCTTCTATGCTTTTCGTTGCTATGCATCCTGGATGTATTGATTACGAATTCCCATACAAGGTTATCGAGTTTAATGAGAACCTTGTGGCATTCTGCAGAAGACTTAACATGCCAACAGGTATTATCAGCCTTCACGATTTGCTTTTGCCTGATAAGACAAAGACTTTTACACTTGGTATCAGACTTGCAATTATTGCACTTGGTAACCATGTGACACCTATGATGCCTAAGTCATGTCCACAGTGCTGTGGTGTTGAAAGAGCAGGTAATAAGCTCATTCTTAAGTTCGATAACTTAGGTGATGGTTTACGTCTTGCTGAGGGCGAATCAGAGCTTAGAGGATTTGCTATCTGTGATGAGAATCGTGTCTTCTATCCAGCTAATGCCAGAATTCTTCACGGCGTACGTGTAATGGTTTGGAGAGATGATATTTCAGAGCCAGAGAGTGTTACTTATGGATTTAGTCCATTCCCACACGAGGCAACATTTAGAAATCTTAATGATCTTCCAGTTCTTCCATTCAGATTCGACAGAGAACCAGCTTTTTATGCTCCGGATTTGAATTTCTGTAACTGCGATAATCTTGAGTTTGTTGGTATCAAGGAGAAGGGTGACGAGTTTAGTAAGCTTAAGCTTTACCGTACTTTCAAGGGTAATGGCGTAATTACATGCGATACTCTTCATAAGACAGAGGGAAGTGCATCGCTTCATATCCGTTACGAGACTGAGAACCAGCTTTACGGATTTGAGCCTGACCTTTCTTATGCATCTTATATGGCACCAATCCGCATCCACGGAAAGAACAAGATTCTTGTTGATGTATTTAATCCGGATACAGTAAGAAAGACACTTAAGGTTGACGGATTTGGTGAGGCAGAGATTAAGCCACAACTTAACTGGCAGACACTTTCAATGAACTATAGTGGTGACGACACAATTACAATTGAGAGCCTTAAGTTTACTATCGAAGACTCTTCACGTAATGGTGAAATTTATATCGATAACATTCGTTTTGAATAAGCGAGAAAGGATACAACATGTTTGATAAATTGCTTCCAGATATTGAGAACAGTCTGCTTGATGATAAGGGATCTCTTCCTGTTGTATTTGAGGGTCTTGAGCATGCACTTGAGAAGAAGACTACTCAGAAA
Organism: Saccharofermentans sp.; assembly: GCA_045639635.1. Classification (GTDB taxonomy): domain Bacteria; phylum Bacillota; class Clostridia; order Saccharofermentanales; family Saccharofermentanaceae; genus Saccharofermentans. The sequence continues at coordinate 97,165 of JAZUDM010000071.1, forward strand.
ACTTCAAGTGTTCATCAAACACACGAGTTGTTCTATCTTCGTAATGGTAAGGTTGAATTTACTATCGAGGGTAAGAAGGTTGTGGTTGAGCGTGGAAATGCTTTGATCATCAGACCAGACACTGCTCATACAGCACGTATTGTATCTTCTGTTGCTGATTCACTTGTTTTGTATTTCGGTTTTTCTAAGGATAAGACAAATCAGCAGAATGCCAAAACTTCTCTTGAGAGCTTTTTGGATTTTGCTCACGGTCAGTCAGATTCTGCTATGCCTGTAGAACCTTACATCATGATCAATGGTTCCTATAAGAAATCTATTTCGAGCCTTATGGAGCGCATTGTTGAAGAGAAGAAGGAAGACAATGCTTATAAAGAACTTATGATGGAGATTCTTACAGTAGAATTGATGCTTACTTTGAGCAGAGCCATGAAGAAGGAGTGGGAAGCTAATCTTCAGGTTCGTACAGGTAAGGCACGTGAGCTCGTTATCCTTGCACGTAACTATATTGATGCAAATTATGAGAGTGGAATTACAGTAGCAAATGCAGCTTCATATGTATTCCTTAGCCAGGGTTACTTTACAAGAGCTTTTAGAGATGAGTTTGGCGTTAGCCCAATGAACTATCTTATGAAGAAGCGTATCGATAAAGCCTGCGAGCTTCTTGAGAATCCTGAGATTAAGGTATCTGGTATCGCCATTCAGGCTGGTTTTTCAAGCCCTCAGCGATTCAACGTAGCTTTTAGAAAGCAGATGGGTAAGACTCCTTTGGAGTATCGTAAGGAGCATATTGCCGGATACCAGGAGCCAAAAAACTAATTGATTTGAATGGAGATAATGAATGTACGATTACGATAATGACAATAAGATCCCAGAAGAGAGCAGACAGAATATGGATTTGCCTGCAATCGAAGAGGCTGTAAGAACTATTCTTAAGGCAATCGGTGAGGATCCAGAAAGAGAAGGACTTCAGGAGACTCCACAGCGTGTAGCAAGAATGTATGCTGAAGTTTTCTCAGGCCTTCATAGAGACATTAGTAAGGACGTTAAGGTTTTTAATGAGAGCGGAAACGATGAGATGATTCTTATCGGCGACATTCCTTTCTATTCAATGTGTGAACATCATTTGCTTCCATTCCATGGTAAGGCACATGTTGTTTATATTCCTAAGGAAGGTAAGATTCTTGGACTTTCAAAGGTTGCAAGAATTGTAGATACACTTTCAAGAAAGCCTCAGGTTCAGGAGAGACTTACATCAGAGATTGCAGATCAGATGGTTAAGTCAGTAGATGCAAAGGCTGTTTGCGTTGTAATTGAAGCAGAGCATCTTTGCATGACAATGAGAGGTATCAGAAAGCCAGGTTCAAAGACTGTTACTTCAGCAATGAGAGGTCTTTGCAGATCTGATTTAAGAACACGTAATGAAGCACTTGCTCTTATTAATCGTCAGAGAGGGAATGCATGATTATTAAGTGTCGCGAAAGAAGCCTCAAGTTTGGTTCAAAGACATTATGTATGGGAATACTCAATGCTACTCCGGATTCATTCTCTGACGGAGGTAAGAACTATTCTTTAGATGCTGCAATGAAGAATATCGAAGAGATGGTAAACTTCGGCGCTGATGTAATTGATGTTGGAGGCGAGTCTACAAGACCAGGCTATACAGTTATTTCTGATGAGGAAGAAATCTCAAGAATTGTTCCAGTAATTAAGAATATCCGCGAGAACTTCGATGTAACTATTTCTGTTGATACATATAAGTCTGGAGTTGCAAAGGCTGCTCTTGATAGTGGTGCTCATATTATTAACGACATTACTGGTCTTATGGCTGACAGCAAAATGGCTTCAGTAATTAAGGAATACGATGCTGGCGCAGTATTGATGTTTAATAAGAGAACTAAGGGCGATAGTTTTGAAGAAGGAATTGTATTCAGAGCCGTAGATGAGCTTTGTGAAAGCATTAAGATTGCAAAGGAAGCAGGAATTTCTGATGACAGAATTATTCTTGATCCAGGAATTGGTTTTGGTACTACAAGAGAAGAGGATCAGCTTCTTATTAGAAACTTAAGACTTCTTTCTATGGGTGATAAGTATCCTGTACTTCTTGCTTTATCACGTAAGAGAGTAGTAGCAGATTTACTTGGCCGCGAGACGCAGGCTGATGAAAGAGATGCTGCTTCAATCGGTCTTGGTATTGCAGGTGTTACTAATGGCGCGGACATGCTTCGTGTTCATAATGTTAAGGATACTGTTGATGCGCTTAAGTGCTTTGATGCTATCTTTCGATGAGGTTTGATATGGATCATTTAAGAATGTGTGATATGAAGTTCCACGGTTTTACTGGATGTCTTCCTGAGGAGAAGGTAAATGGTCAGACATTTATTGTAACTGTAGATATGTGTTTTGAAAGAAACAAGGGTGCAGTTACAGATAATCTTGAAGATACAGTTAACTATGCAGAACTTTATGAGCTTATAAAGAGATTTGTTACAACAAGTAAGGGTGATCTGATTGAGAATCTCGCTTACGAAATCGGAGGCATCATTTTGAACTATACTATGCTTCCTGATAGCGTTGTTGTAAATGTTTCAAAGCCTGAAGCACCTGTTGAAGGTGACTTTAGAACAATGGAAGTTTCAATTGAGCGTAAAAGATCTCAGGCAAATAAGATGATTCATAATGCTGTTCTTGCTTTGGGCAGCAATATGGGAGATAAGGAAGAGTATCTTAGGGAAGCAACAAAGGAATTGATGGCTTCAGGTCATATTGAGGTTGTTGCAAGGGGCGGTCTTTATGAGACTGAGCCTGTAGGATATGCGGATCAGCCATATTTCTATAACACAGTTGTTGAAGTTATGACTGACTTGACTCCACTTGAACTTCTTGATCTTACACAGAGTATTGAGAATAAACTTCACCGTGTAAGAACTATCAGGAATGGTCCAAGAACAATCGATATCGACATTCTTCTTTATGAGGATTTAAAGATTGATTCAGAACGATTAATTGTTCCTCATCCAAGAATGTATGAACGAGCTTTCGTTCTTTGTCCGCTTAAGGATATCAGGGATATAGATGTTCCAATTCCTGAGGATAAAGAAATCAGATATTTAGGTGAGTTTGAAGTTTAAAATTGTTTTTTATATAATTTTATAGTTATTTCTTTTTATGGAGGCAATATGGCAGAGAATAATAATAATTCTCCAAAGAATTCTAATAATTCTGGTAATCAGAATCCACAGAATAAGGGACAGCGCAATAACGGTTATCGCAATAATAACAGACGTCGTAATAACCAGCGTAATAATAACCAGCAGCGTAATGCTGGTGAGAATAAGGGCGAGGCTCCAGTAGCAGCTAACGCTAATAATGCCCAGAATAATCAGGGCAATAATCAGAATCGTCCTAATAAGAATAATAACTTCAATAAGAATAATAAGCATCGCAATAACAATCATCGTAATGGTGATCGTGAGAAGGGCGAGAAGAAGACTTTCCCTAATAAGGATGTTCAGAAGACAAGATATCAGGCTCCTTCAAATCCAATTCAGGTAGAGGAGACATACGAGGATATTAAGGCTGAGAATGAGCGTATCGAGAAGGAAATCTGGATTGATATCGCTGAGATTCATACTATTAAGTTGGATTAATTATGAGCAAAGGTATTTTTATTACATTTGAAGGTATTGATGGCTGCGGTAAGAGTACACAGCTTCGAATGGTAAAGGAGCGTCTTACTAACGAGGGACGTGAGTTTATCGAGGTTCGTGAGCCAGGTGGTACTTCAGTTGGTGAGAAAATCAGAGGTGTTCTCCTTGATAAGAAGAATGATTCAATGGTTCCACTTGCTGAGCTCCTTTTGTATGAGGCAGCGCGTGCTCAGATTACAGAAGAAGTAATTAAGCCGGCGCTTGATAATGGAACAATCGTAATCTGCGATCGTTTCTTTGATTCAACAATTGCATATCAGGGTTATGCAAGAGAATTGGGCTTTGAGCTTGTTGATAGTCTTAATAAGATTGCTACAGCAGGACTTAAGCCTGATGTTACATTCCTTCTTGATTTGTCTGCAGACGAGGCTTTGAAGAGACGCGTTGGCAGAGGCGAAGAGGAAGACAGACTTGAAGCACTTGGTACATCTTTCCAGGTTAAGGTAAGAGAAGGTTATCTCAAGGCTGCAAGCGAAGATTCAAGAATAAAGGTAATCGATGCTGGAAGAACTCCAGATGAGATTTTTGAAGATATTAATACATGGCTTTCAGAGATTTTGTAGGACAAAAAGAGATTAAAACTCGTTTAAATACGATGTTTGAAGGACAGCCAGCCCAGTCTTTTCTTATTACTGGTGCTCCGGGAATGGGTAAGCACAAGGTTGGAGAAGAACTCGCCAAGGCTCTTCTTTGTATGCATCCTACAAAAGATGGCGCTTGTGGTCATTGTAATAGTTGTACTTACTTCGATTCAAAGACACATCCTGATGTAAAGAGAATCGAAGCCGAGAAGGGCAAAAAGAGTATTAAGATTGCTGATTTAAGAAGTGAGGTAATCGCTGATACTTCAATCGTTTCACAGATTTCAAGTCGTAAGGTTTATATCATTAATGCCGATCAGCTTAATGAAGATTCCCAGAACTGTCTTTTGAAGTCTTTGGAAGAGCCACCAAAGGGTGTTGCATTTATTCTTCTTTGCTCAGATGCTTCAAAACTTCTTGGAACTATTCTTTCGAGAGTAGTTGAAATCAGACTATCTGCTTATAGTTCAGATGAGATTAAGGAAATCATTCGAATTGAAAAGCCTGATTTTAACGATGAGGATAAGCTTTCTTTTTATGCTTCATTCTCAGCTAATACTCCTGGAAGAGCATTGTCGTTAATGGATGATGATTTGTTTTCTGAAGCAAGAGAACACATTTTTGATATGGTTTGTTCTATTCCAAAAATGAGTTATACGGATTTGATTGTTGATGAGTATGCTTATTTTGAAAAGAATAAGGATAGAATCGATGAGTTACTGCTTCTTATGCAGTGGACTCTTGGAGATATTGGAATGCTTCTTGCATCTCCAACAGAAGGTCAGATTAAGAACCTTGATAAAAAAGCTGAACTTAGAAGTTTCATTACTTCTAATAAAGAAATAACATTAATTAATATTAGTAACAGCGTTAATGCTATTAATGACTTTGCTAAGGGATTAAGAGTTAATGTAAGTTTTGATGGAGCATGTTCAAGCATGCTTTTGAAGATACATAAGGAGTTTGTTCGATGAAGAAAGTTGTTAATCTTCGTTTTAGAGACGCAGGTAAGGTTTATAAGTTTACATGCGATGGTATGAATCTTAAGCTTGGTGATGCCGTAATGGTAGAAACATCAATGGGAATCGATATCGCGCACGTTGCTGAAGAACCACTTGAGATTGATGATAGTGAGGTTCCTGAGGATATTCTTCCTGTACTTCGTTTTGCTAACGAGAAGGAACTTGAAAGATATGAACTTAAGATTGTTAAGGAGAGAGAAGCATACGACAGATGCCTTCAGTTAATCGAGAAGCATAACCTCGATATGAACCTTATCGATGCTGTTTTTGCTTTCGATGGTAAGAAAGTTGTATTCTACTTTACTTCCGATAATCGTGTTGATTTCCGTGAGCTTGTAAAGGATCTTGCTTCTGCATTTAAGGCTCGTATTGAGCTTAGACAGATTGGTTCAAGAGATCAGGCCAAGCTTGTAGGTGGTATTGGTGTTTGCGGAAGAGAGCTTTGCTGCTGCACATTCCTTAATCACTTTGCTCCTGTAACACTTCGTATGGCACGTGATCAGGGATTGTCTTTGAATCCAACAAAGCTTAATGGTGCATGTGGAAGACTTATGTGCTGTCTCCAGTTTGAGAAAGAAGCATACGCAGATGCTCATAAGCGTTTGCCTAAGGTTGGTAAGAAAATCAGAACACCACGTGGTATGGGTATTGTTAACGATGTAAATCTCATTGAAGAGAAGGTTTATGTTAAGTTTAACGATGGTGATGTACAGGAAATTGAAGTATTCCAGTGGGATGGACTTGCTGAACTAAATACTGATATGGACAATGGAAATAATAAGTCTTCTAATGATTCATCAAGTGATTCAAAAGAATAATTCATTTTTCCTTAACTTGATTTGTTTGAAAAACAGCAAATATGCTGTAAAATATGCTTAGACTCTATAAGGAGGTAAATACAAATGGCTTATGTAATTTCAGACGCTTGTCTTTCATGCGGTGCTTGTGCAGATACATGTCCTGTTTCAGCTATCGCAGAGGCTGAGACACAGTATCAGATCGACGCTGAGGCTTGTCTTTCATGCGGTGCATGTGCAGACGCTTGCCCAGTATCAGCAATCGCTGAGGGCTAATTTAATTTTTTATTAAAGATGCTATAATTATCCCCGAACACTTAGTGTTTGGGGATTTTTAATTGAGGTTTTTATGGCTATTTTAGAGGATCAGTTGATTGTTGAAGATTTGGGGCGCCAGGGTTTTAAAGCGCTCCAGTTCAAAGATGGTTTTAAATTTGGTACTGATTCTGTTTTGCTTTCCTGGTTTGCAGCTTCTTTTGTAAGAAACAGTAGTAAAGAAGTAAAGGCGTTAGAACTTGGCTCCAACACTGGTACTGTCAGCCTTCTTTTGCTGGCACGTAAAGATAATACAGTTATCGATTCTTTGGAAATAATGCCTAACGAGGCTGAAGTTTTAAGCCGTAATATTACTCTTAATAATCTTGAAAGCAGAATGCGAGGATTTAATGGAGACGTAAGAAATCTTCCTTATGAGATTAAGAACAGGCAGTACGATATTGTTCTTTTTAATCCTCCATACTTTAATGATTCCCATGGGGAAAGAGCAAAGAATAAAGATGATAGTAAGGGCTCAAGGTTAGAAGCCAGATTTGAAATCAATGGCGGACTTGAGGAGTTCGTTGGTGCTGCTGCATCCAGAGTAGTGCCATCCTCAGGATATGTATGTATGGTAATGCATGGCAAAAGATTAACTGATGCAATTTCTGCTTATACAAAATTTGGAATCAAGCCAACACATCTTATGTCTGTTCATGCATTCGATGACAGGGAAGCATCTATATTTTTACTTGCAGGTAAGCGTGGTACAAAAAGTTCTGATTTAAAGATACTTCCACCACTTATCCTTAACAGAAAAGATAGTTCTACTGGTGATATAATATCAACAGATAAATTAATTGAGATTTATGAGAAGGAGCATTCGGATTGCTTTATTTAGTTGGAACACCAATTGGTAATATGGGGGATTTCTCCGAGAGAGCGCAGGAGATTTTATCTTCAAGCGATGTTATTGCCTGCGAAGATACAAGAAGAACAGGAATTCTTCTTCAGAATTTCGGCATTGAGGGCAAGCTCTTTTCTTATCACGAGCATAACAAGGCTGCAAAGGGACCAGTGCTTATTAATATGATGAAGGAAGGAATGACAGTATCTCTTGTTTCAGATGCTGGTATGCCTTCAATTAATGATCCTGGAGAGGATCTCGTTAAGCTTGCAATCGAGAACGATATTGAGATTTCAGTTGTTCCAGGTCCTGTAGCTGCTATTACTGCGCTTGTAATGAGTGGACTTTCTACAAAGACATTCCACTATGAGGGATTCCTTCCATCTGAATCTTCACCTAGAAAGGCAAGATTAAGTGAGATTACAAAAATCGATGAGACACTAATAATCTACGAAGCTCCACACAGACTAAAAAAACTTGTATCCGAACTTCAAAAGGCAGGTTTTGGTTCCAGCAGAGCTGCTTTTTGCCGTGAACTTACAAAGAAGTATGAAGAAGTTCTTCGCATGACTATTGATGAAGCAGTAGCTTATTACGATGAGAATGAACCTAGAGGAGAATATGTAATCTGCCTCGAGCCTTTAAAACAGGAAAACGACGATTTAATTACTGATGAGAAGGATATAGATAATCTCATTCGTAAGTTAGATTCAGAAGGCATGTCTACGAAAGAGATTTCGAAAACAGTTGCTGAATTGACAGGAAGAAACAAAAAAGAAATATATTCTTACATACTAAATCTGTTAAAATAAGTAAAACTAATTTAAGGTGGTTTGAGGGTAGATGGAAGGTATTAGCCGAGAGCAAATTTTGACTTATGTAAATAATCTTCCAGTGGAATCTTTTAATGCTGCTATTAGCGAGTCTTTTTTTGCTACAGTAGTAATTAATCCTCGAACAGAACCTAAGAGTTTATATTTTTCTGATTCGATGGAGCAGTATATTGGTCTTGCTGCTTCCCAGGAAATGGATATTGATTCATTTATCCAGTTTATTCCTAATGATAGTATTACGAATCCACAGGCTCAGTACGATGAAGTTTGCGCTCAGTTAACGGCGGGAGACTACGGTCATGCGTCAATTGAGCATTCTCTCGTTACTGTAAGTTCTGGCGTTATCAATGTAAGAGTTGATTTTGTTCCAGTTTATATTGAGGCTGCACGCCTTGTTGTTGGATTTTTTACAGATGTCACACCTGATTTTACAAAGAAGGCATTCGCACAGCTTTTCGGAGCTGGAATGAACTCTTATCTTTTCACATACGATATTATGAAGGATGTCTGCTTTGTAAGTGATCGTTTCGTTCATGAGTTTGATTTAGAGAATAATCGTATTGAGAACTTTTCAAGTTTTTATCAGCAGTATTTACATCCAGATGATGTAGATAAACTTAAGGAAGCTTTTAAGCAGTTTGCAGATACTCATCTTGTTGATGCTGATTTGGAACTTAGATTCTTAGCCCCTGGTATGGGTGAACTTTATTTAAGACTTGAGGGATTCTCTGATGCTGGACTTAATGGTGTATTAGGCGGTGAGAGACGTTATGTTTCAGGTGCTTTTACTGATGTAACTAATTACATCCAGGATGAATTCTTTACAACTAATCTTATCGATAGTGCTGATGCATTTACATTTAACTGTGATATTGCTTCTGGCAGATTCTATATTTCTGAGAATATTCATCAGATTTTTCCTGAGGCTCCACTTCAGATTGAGGGCGACTTTATTGAGATTATTGCTCAGAATATTGTTGCTGAAGACCGCGTTCGTTTTAGAAGTGCGCTTCATACAGCAATTACAGATATTGGTTCAAGATTCCAGGCTGAAATCCGTGTAAAGCGTTCTAACGGAAGTGTAGTATGGATTGCATGCCGTGGTAAGTCTTTGGAAGATCGAATTACACATGCAAAGATTCTTGTAGGACTTGCATTTGACCTTACAAGAATGAATGAGATTAAGGAGAATGTTGAAAAGCATAATGTTCTTAATAATCTTACTAATCTTCCAACAAGAGAAAAGCTTATTCGTGATGCAGAAAATGTTATAAGAAGCAGAGACATGCTTTCTGCTGCTGTTCTTTTGGTTGATATTAAGGAGTTCCATGACTTGAATGACCGTTATGGTCGTAAGGCTGGTGACTCAATTCTTCAAAACCTTGCTTATATTCTTAAGAGAAACCTTCCTGAGAAGTCCAAGCTTTACCATATTGGTATTGACTGCTTTGCAGTGCTCTGGCCAGAGGCTACTAAGCTTAAGGTTAATACTTATATGAATGATTTGCAGGAATATTCAAGACGACCATTCACAACAGATGAAGGTGAATTCTATGTAACTATTGGTGTTGCTGCATCTTTCTATCCAACTGCAACAACAGTTGAGGAAATCATCACTAACGCTGAGATTGCACTTCATAAGGTAAAGCAGGATAAGAAACTTAGAACAGCTATTTATTCTCCTGTAGATATGAATGAACTTAAAGAGCGTGTTGATTTTGAGTTCCAGATTACTAGCTGTATTAGAAATAATATGGAGAACTTCCAGCTTTTCTATCAGCCTCTTATTGATGCAAAGACAAATACTCTTGCTGGTGCAGAGGCGCTCCTCAGATGGCAGGCTCCAGATGGAGAACTCGTAAACCCTGAAAAGGTAGTAGCGGCTCTTGAGTCAACTGATCAGATGGAGGCCGTTGGTAGCTGGATTCTTAATGAGGCTGTTAAGCAGGTTGCGAAGTGGCGTTCTACAGGTGCGCCTAAGGAGTTCTTCGTTCATATTAATGCTACTGCAGATGATCTTGTAAGAAAGGACTATGTTGATTCAGTTCTTTCTACTCTTGATATGTTTAATGTTCCACCAGAGAACATTCTTATTGAGCTTACAGAGACATCTCTTATGAAAAATATGGCTATCTGCCGTAAGAACATCCGTAAACTTCACGAGAATAACATTAAGTCGGCTCTTGATGACTTTGGTTCAGGATACTCATCTTTCAATTATCTTAAGGAGCTTCCTGTTAACGAAATTAAGATTGATAAGACTTTCGTTGATGATATGGACAAGAATATGTTTAACCGTTCATTTATTGAGGCTATGACTAAGCTTGCTCATACAATTGATAAGAAGGTTGTTGTTGAAGGTGTTGAGACGATGGAGCAGGCAGATGCACTTCGTGATATGGGTGTAGATATTTTCCAGGGTTATTTGTTTGGAAAGCCTATGTCTGTTTTCGCTTTCTATAATCAGTATTTTGGCTAATAGCATTATTCTTTATTTGAATTATTCCTGTCTTCAAACTATAATTAGTAGGTTATAAATAAATAATTATTTGGAGGCTCATATGTCTGAGAATAATTCAGGAAAGAAACCATACTATATTACTACACCAATTTATTACCCATCAGGTAATCCACATATCGGTCACTGCTATACAACTGTGGCATGTGATGTTGTTGCTCGTGCTAAGCGAATGCAGGGTTTTGACGTAATGTTCCTTACAGGTACAGATGAGCACGGTCAGAAGATTGAGAAGAAGGCTCAGGAAGAGGGCGTTACACCTAAGGCTTATCTTGATGTTACTGTTGGTAACTTCAAGAAACTCTGGGAGACAATGAATATTTCATATGACAGATTCATCAGAACAACTGATGATTATCATGTTGAGTCAGTTCAGAAGATCTTTAAGAGACTTTACGATACAGGTTATATCTATAAGGGTGCTTACACAGGTAAGTACTGTACTCCATGTGAGTCTTTCTGGACAGAGAGTCAGCTTGTAAATGGTAAGTGTCCAGACTGTGGACGTGATGTTACAGATGCAAAGGAAGAGGCTTACTTCTTTAAGCTTTCTGAGTTTGGTCCAAAGCTTAAGGAACTCCTTCTTGATGAGGAGAGAAATTTCCTTGAGCCAAAGTCACGTGTTAACGAGATGATTCATAACTTTATTGATCCAGGTCTTCAGGATCTTTGTGTATCAAGAACAAGCTTTACATGGGGTGTTCCTGTAACTTTTGATGAGGGACATATCGTTTATGTTTGGGTTGATGCATTATCAAACTATATCTCTGCTTTGGGTTATGAGAATGAGACATACGATGAGTTTAAGAAGTTCTGGCCAGCAGATGTTCACGTAATGGCTAAGGAAATCGTAAGATTCCACTCGCTTATCTGGCCTGCAATGCTTATGGCTTTGGGTGTAGAACTTCCTAAGAAGGTAATAGGTCACGGCTGGATTACATTTGGTAACTCAGGCGCTAAGATGAGTAAGTCATCTGGAAACGTAGTTGACCCATATATTCTTTGTGAGCGTTATGGCGTTGATGCAGTAAGATACGACATCCTCCGTGAGATGCCATTCGGTTCTGATATGCCATATACAAACGAGATGATGTTCACAAGAATTAATAGTGACCTTGCAAATGACCTTGGTAACCTTGTTTCAAGAACAGTAGCAATGGCTATTAAGTATTTTGGCGGAACACTTCCTGTTGATAAGGAATTCAATGAGTCTGATGAGGAACTCCTCGCAATGACAGACGCACTTCCTGCATATGTATCTAATGCTTACGATACACTTCACCTTGCTGATGCTCTTGAGACAATCTTTAAGACTATCGCACGTGCTAATAAGTATATCGATGAGAACGAGCCTTGGGTTCTTGCTAAGGATGAGGCTAAGAAGCCACGTCTTGCAGCAGTTCTTTATAACCTCCTTGACGTTGTAAGAAGATGTGCAATCCTTCTTACTCCTGTAATGCCAAATATTTGCCCAGAGATCTTTGAGCAGATTGGAGAGGAGAAGACTGAGCACGTTTGGGCTGACGCTGAGGTTAGATATGCACTTCGTCCTGACGTAACAGTTAAGAAGGGCAGAGTGCTCTTCCCAAGAATCGATATCGAGAAGGAACTCGAGGAGCTTGCAGCACTTTCTGCTCCAAAGAGAGAGCTTCCTGAGGAGCCTTTGAAGGATATTACTAACTTTGATAACTTTGCAGCACTTGATCTTCGTGCTGTAAAGGTTCTTTCATGCGAGAAGGTAAAGAAGTCTGATAAGCTCTTGCTCTTTAAGGTTGATGATGGATTTGGCGAGAGACAGGTTCTTTCTGGTATCGCTAAGTACTATGAGCCAGAGCAGCTTATTGGTAAGACTCTTGCCATGATTGTTAACCTTGCTCCAAGAAAAATGATGGGTTACGAGAGTAACGGAATGATTCTTTCTGTTCGTGACGGAGATAAGTTCAGAGTAGTAGAGTTCCCTGACGACATTAAGCCAGGTGCTGATATTGGTTAATTCGTTATGAAGGAAGCAAAGCATTACGAAGGCGTAGCAAAGAATTTATTTGATACACATGCCCACTTATATTCTTCAAAGTTTGAAGAAGAGGGCGTGCTTCCTAATGATGTTTTGTCTCGCGCCAGCAAAGCCGGCGTTACACGTATTTTAATACCTGCAGATTCGCTCCAGTCTTCTATCAGAGCCGTCGAGTATGTTAAGGCATACGACGGGGTAGAAGGCGTGGAGCTTTTTGCTTCTGTTGGAGTACATCCGCATGAAGCTGATTCATGGAATCAGGAGTTAGAGGATAGTCTTGTTTCCATGATTAATAATCGCGAAGAGAATAAGATTAGAGCAATCGGAGAGATTGGTCTTGATTATTACTATGACTTTTCGCCACGTGATGTGCAAAAGAAGGTGTACGAGAGACAGCTTGAACTTGCATATGAATTAGACATTCCTTTTATTCTTCACGAGAGGGATGCAGCCGGAGATTCTATGGAAATCTTAAGAAGATTCTTTAAAGAGGGGAAACTTCGCAAGAATCCTGGTGTATGCCATTGCTGTTCATGTTCTCCTGAAATAGCAAGGGAACTTATTAAGATGGGGTTCTATCTTGGTTTTGATGGACCTCTTACATTTAAGAATAATAAGAATTCTCCTGCTGTTGTTATGGATACACCTGTTGACAGATTAGTAATTGAGACAGATAGCCCTTATCTTACTCCTGCGCCTAACAGAGGCCTTTTAAATGAGCCAGAATACGTTCCATTTGTGCTTGAGAAGATGGCTGAGATAAAGAACCTCACTGTAGAGGAGATGGCTTCAATTACAACTTCTAACGCATTACGACTTTATGAATTTAATTAAGAGGTAGGAATTATGAAGAGAGATTCAATAATTATTATTGCAATTATCGTTATTATTGGCGTACTTATTTCATCTTTTGTATATAATCAGCCACAGAATCTTGCAAAGCGTACTCTTGCTTACGATATTCCTGAAGAGGCTACTATCGTTCAGACAAGAAGATATGGTGTTCTTTACTGGACCAGGGGATACCAGATGAAGATTCAGATCAATCACGATAATGCGAATGCATATCTTAATCTTCTTGCTGAGACTTATGGTCAGCCTGGTGACTTTTTAAGTTATGCAGAGTATCAGGATTTTGCTGCATCAATTTTTAATGAAAAAGATATCGTGCCAATTGTTGAAGCAAACACAACAGTTTATGTTAGTGTGATGCAGTTCGCAGATGGTGTTGAACTTATCCACATTATTGCTTCAACTAGTGCAGATGAAGCTTATATGTACGTCTACTGGTCAAAGGATTAAAAATTAAAAAGCCTATGAAATAAGGGCTTTCGAGGGTTTTTGAAAAAAATCTAAAAAAAGTAGTTGACATTGGTGTGGGGGTTGCTTATAATCATTGTGCGCTTGAGGAAAGCGTAACAAATACCAGCGACTTGGAAGCTTAGCTCAGCTGGGAGAGCATCTGCCTTACAAGCAGAGGGTCACAGGTTCGAGCCCTGTAGTTTCCACCATAGACGGCGCAGTAGTTCAGCTGGTTAGAATGCCAGCCTGTCACGCTGGAGGTCGAGGGTTCGAGCCCCTTCTGCGTCGCCACATTAACCGATTCCTTGTGAATCGGTTAATATTTGCCCAGATAGCTCAGTCGGTAGAGCAGGGGACTGAAAATCCCCGTGTCGGCAGTTCGATTCTGTCTCTGGGCACCAAATGAGGGCCGTCAAATGGCGGCTTTTATTTTGCCAATAATCAGATGGTAAATAAATCATCTGTTCATATATAAAAAGCGCATTCAATGCGCTCCAGCTTGGAAGCTTAGCTCAGCTGGGAGAGCATCTGCCTTACAAGCAGAGGGTCACAGGTTCGAGCCCTGTAGTTTCCACCAACAAGCCTGACAGAGATGTCAGGCTTATTTTTTTGTATACGCAAATTAATTATCAAAAATTCATTCATTTCAGATATATACTATTTATTTCTTTGTTATATAATTAGCCTGTTTCTATTAAGCGGAATTTGTGGAGGTTTATATGAATAGTCCGTTTTCTAAGAGTATTGAGGACGTTCTTAAGGAATTGAATACAGATCCTGATAAGGGTTTGTCTTCTACTGATGCCGGGGAAAGACTTCAGAAGTTTGGTTCTAATTCGCTTGGTGAAGAGAAGAAGGTTCCTTTATGGAAAAGATTCTTAAGTCAGTTTGCAGATGCTATGGTATTTATCCTTATTGGTGCTGCTGTTCTTTCAGCTATTATGGCTGTAAAAGAGGGTACAGCAGATGGATGGGTAGATGTAGCTGTTATTCTTGCTATTGTTATTCTTAATGCTGTTCTTGGTGTATATCAGGAAGGTAAGGCTGATCAGGCTCTTGCAGCGCTTAAGAAGATGAGTTCACCTCAGACTAAGGTTATCCGTAACGGAGAGCTTGTAATGATTGATTCTGAGCGTATCGTTGAAGGTGATATCATTTCAATCGATGCTGGTGATTCAATCGCTGCTGATATCAGACTTATTTCTTCAAGCTCACTTCAGGCTGAAGAAGCTTCACTTACAGGTGAGTCTGTTCCAGTAAATAAGAGTGCAGATGCAGTCCTTGATGAAAACTGTTCTATCGGAGACAGATCAAACATGCTTTTCATGGGTACTGCTGTTACATATGGTCGTGCCAAGGGTGTTGTTGTAGGTACAGGTAAGAACACTGAGCTTGGTAAGATCGCTAATAAGCTTAGTAACATTGATAACGAAGTAACACCGCTTCAGAAGAGCCTTAACTCTTTGGGTAAGATTCTTGCAGTTGTTTGTCTTGTCGTTTGTGTAATCGTATTCGCTGTAGATGTATTTATTCAGAAGGTTGAAGTAGTAGACGCTCTTATGACTGCTGTTTCACTTGCTGTTGCAGCTATCCCAGAGGGTCTTGCTGCTGTAGTTACTATCGTACTTTCAATTGGTATGACAAAGATGGCTCAGAACAATGCTATTGTTAAGAGACTTCTTGCAGTTGAGACATTGGGTTGTGTTGATGTTATCTGCTCAGATAAGACAGGTACACTTACACAGAACCAGATGACAGTTAAGGTTATTTATGACGGTCTTCATGTTTATGATGTAGAAGGTAATGGTTATGCACCAGATGGAAGAATCATTGGTGCTGACGGAAAGAACTATATGCCAACTGGCGTAAGCGAGAAACTTTGCCGTGCTGCAGTTCTTTGTAATGACGCTTCAATTGTTAAGGGTGATGATGGCAAGTACACTTGTATTGGTGACCCAACAGAGGGTGCTCTTACAACACTTGGTTTCAAGTGCAATATGGTAAGAGAAGCTACTATGAATAAGTACCCTAGAATTCAGGAACTTCCATTTGATTCAGATCGTAAGATGATGACAACATACCACACAGGCGTTGATGACGGTGAGGTTGTAAGTTATACAAAGGGTGGACCTGATATCGTATTGGGTCGTTGTGCTTACTATGAGGATGTAGATGGTGTTCATCCAATGACACCTGAGTATCTTGATAAGATTACAAAGCAGAACCATGATTTCTGTACTCAGGCTATTCGTGTTCTTGCTTTCGCTTACAGAGTTCATGCTAAGGGTGTACCTACTGATTTCGAGCACGAGAAGGATATGATCTTTATCGGTCTCGTTGGTATGATTGACCCAGCTAGAGAAGAGGCTAAGGCAGCTATTGCAGTTTGTAAGGAAGCTGGTATCAGAACAGTTATGATTACTGGTGACTTTAAGGATGCTGCTGTTGCTATCGCTAATAATCTTGAGATGATGGATAACAATGCAGGTGCTCTTTCAGGTAGCGAGCTTGATGCTATCAGTGATGAGGAACTCCTTTCTGCATGTGAGACTACTAACGTTTACGCACGAGTTTCACCAGAACATAAGGTTAGAATCGTTACAGCTCTTCGTAACAAGGATCACATCGCTTCAATGACAGGTGATGGTGTAAACGATGCTATGGCATTGAAGTCTGCTGATATTGGTGTAGCAATGGGTATCACAGGTACTGATGTTGCCAAGAACTCAGCTGACATGATTCTTATGGATGATAACTTCGCAACTATCGTTAAGGCTGTTGAGCAGGGACGTGTTATTTATGCAAACATCAGAAAGTTTGTAAGCTTCCTTCTCTCATGTAACGTAGGTGAGATTCTTGTTATCTTTCTCTTGTCACTTATTCCTAATTCAATTGTTCCAGGTATTGCAGCTCCACTTACAGCTATTCAGCTTTTGTGGCTCAACCTTGTAACAGATAGTTTCCCAGCTTTGGCACTTGGTCGTGAGGTAGGTGAGCCAGGTATCATGAAGCTTCCACCAAGACCTAAGAATGAGCCAATCATTAATAAGTCAATGCTTGCTTCAATTGCTGCTCAGGCTTTTGCTATCTTCGTAAGTGTTGCTACAGCATTTATCGCAGCTCTTACTACTAAGGGAACATTCTTCTTTAATACTGAAGATACACTTACAGGTGCAAGAACAGTTGCTTTCGCTACACTTATTCTTGCTGAGCTCTTCCGTGCTTATGCTTCAAGATCAGAGCGTATGTCAGTATTTAAGCTTGGTTTGTTTACAAATAAGCTTATGAATGCAGCTGTTGCTGTTTCATTGGTACTTCTTGTAGCTGTTATCTATATTCCTGGAATCAACGGAATCTTCGATAATGTAGCACTTAATTTGACAGCTTGGATTGCAATTATTCCATTGGCATTTATTCCATTTACTGTTAGTGAAGTGTTTAAGCTCATTAAGTCTAAGATAAATAAGTAAAAAATTAGTTTGCATATGAATTTTTCTTGTGTTATCATCTAACGGCTGATAATGTGTTTGGAGGCGTATTATAATGAGTGCAATCGATATTATTCTTGCGATTTTAGATATTCTTGCTGCTATTACAATGGTAATCCTTTTCCTCGTTCAGGAAGGTAATGATCAGGGAATGGGTGTTGTAGCAGGTGGTTCATCTGATTCTTACTATAGTAAGAACTCAGGTAGATCTCTCGAGGAGAGACTTAAGTTCGCTACTAAGGTTACAGCTATTATCTTTGCTGTAGTTTCTGTAGTTTTGTACCTCGCAGTAACAAAGGGATTCTAATAATTAGTTTACTTATTATGAGGCCGTGCATATCATGCGCGGCCTTTTTTATTGCCTTAATCAAATATCAAGAAAAGCGATATAATAAAGAAAAAGAGAAATGTGAGATTAAATATGACTAGATATGGAAAACCAAAACATTCAGTGAGAGACCTTGCCAGCAAGCAGTCCCCACGTAATGGCTCAATGAAGCCTATGGTTCCTGAAGGCCCAACATGTTTTGCAGATTTGGCGCCAAGAGGACCACTTCAGGTAGCGAATCAGGTGATTGGACTTCTTATCGAGAATGGAGATGGAGGAATTGTAATTCCAGATCCAGGATTTAAGGAGACTAATTTTGGAAACATTTATATTGATAAGAACAACTTAAATGGTGCGCCTTTTAAGATGACAGTTGTTTGCGAAGTATTAAATCCAACTAATACAAACCGTTCTTTCAGAGGAAAGATTGTAGAGGTTTTGGGAGATATGGGAAACAACGATGTTCGTATGCTCTCTGTTTTGAAGCAGTATGGTTTGTCTCAGACCTTCCCTGAGGCAGTTCTTGATGAGGTTAAGGATTTACCTGTAAATCCTGACGAAGAGGATGTTACAAAGCAGATTGCATCCGGAAGAGAGGATTTACGTAATCTTCTTACTATTACTATCGATGGTGAAGAGGCAAAGGATCTTGATGATGCTATTTCCCTGGAAGAAGTTCCAGGTGGTAACTATCGTTTGTATGTTCATATTGCTGATGTATCTAATTACGTTCGTGAGAACACTGCTCTTGATACCGAGGCCAAGCTTAGAGCAACTTCTGTTTATCTTGTAGACAGAGTAATTCCTATGCTTCCTCCTAAGCTTTCTAATGGTCTTTGTAGTCTTAACCCACATGTCGACAGACTTACAATGACATGTGAGATGCTTATCGATGAGGATGGCCGTACTTTCGATGGTCGTGTTTATGAGAGTGTAATTCGAAGCGATGCGAGAATGAGCTATAACGAGACTTATCGTATTATTACTGAGCCTAAGGAGACTGACAGCGCTGAGTATGGCGATATTGTTCCTATGCTTCATAAGATGAAGGAACTTGCAGAGAAGATTAAGATTATGCGCGACAACAAGGGCGCAATTAATTTTGAGTTCCCTGAAAGTAAGATTATTCTTAATGAAGACGGCAGTGTAAAGAAGATTATGCCTTATCCAATTAACCTTTGTAATGGCATTATCGAGCAGTTCATGATTGCCGCTAATGAGTTTGTTGCGGAGAAGTTCTGCACAATGAATTATCCTTTCGTTTATCGTGTTCACGATGAGCCAGATGGAATGAAGATTGCAAGATTTACTCAGGTTGCCAAGAACTATGGTGCAACAGGAAGATTAGTAGGAAAGATTACTCCTCTTGCTATTTCTAACTATATGGCTTCTATCGATGATGAAGATGCAAAGCCTATGCTTGATACTGTTCTTTTGCGTTCAATGGCAAAGGCAAAATATAGTTCAGATAATCTTGGACACTTTGGTCTTGCTTCAAAGTTTTATTGCCACTTTACAAGCCCAATCAGAAGATATCCTGATCTTTATATCCATAGAATTATTAAGAGTTATATCCATAATGAGAATAAGAGAAGACATTTTGCGGGTCTTGTTACAGGTGTATCCAACCATAGTTCAGATATGGAAAGAAACAGCGTAGAGGCTGAGCGTGCTTCCAAGGATATTAAGAAGGCAGAGTACATGGCTGATAAGATTGGAGAGCACTTCCATGGTGTTATCACATCTATTATCGGTTCAGGTTTCTTTGTAATGCTTCCAGATACTGTAGAGGGATTTGTTCCATTCAGAACAATGAGAGATCACTATATTTTCGACGAGAATAATTATCGTGCCATTGGAACAAGAACTGGAAAGAAACTTACTATTGGTATGCCTGTTGAGGTAATCGTATCTCTTGTAGATACAGATATGCACAGAATTGATTTTGTTTGCGAGGAGTCTTTTGAGAATTCTACAAGCAATAAAGAGCGTGCAAACTCCAGAAGAGAACTTCGTGCTGCACTTAAGTCTTCAAGAAGTTCTGAAAGACACGCGAAAACAATCGTTAAGAATGGTCGTAAAGTAAGACGCATTACTTTAAGTAGCGAAGAGGATTTCTACGATGTAGGAAAGAGAAAGGTTTCTGGTAAGCCTAAGTCCTCTAAGACTTCCAAGAGTAAGTCGAAGAATAAAGGTTATAAGAATTCAAGAAAAAGAAGATAAAAAAATAGGTCGCCAGATGGCGACCTATTAAAATGCTTAAGTTAAAATTATTCCTTAACAACGAATCTATCAATTAATTCGATGAACTCAGCTGCATCATCTGAATAGATTACGCACTGAAGATCTTCAGATGGAACGATGCTGAAGATACCCATTAAGCTCTTACCATCAACTGTATAACGGCCAGAAATGAGATCAATATCGTATCTGCAAAAGTTAGTTGCTGTAACAAAATCCTTAACGTCATTAATTGTGAGAAGACGAATTTTAATTGTTGTCATGTTAGCCTCCCAGGAATTAAATTCTTAATGAAGCGATTTTAACATAAAAAAACTTAATGCGATATTTGTATTTCGAACAAAAAATTGCTAGGAAAACAGCCTTCATAAAGTTATAATATCTTGATACTTTTTATTAAAGTAAAGTTTCATGCATGAAAGGAGATTAATATGCAACACATTGACATTAAAGAAATTTTTGAGAATCAGGAGTTGATTAATAATAATGTGACTGTATGCGGTTGGGTTAGAACTTCTCGTGATTCAAAGAATGTTGCATTTATCGAGTTGAATGATGGAACAAGCTTAAAACACCTACAGATTGTTGTTGACAAGAATTCTGGCATTGAGTTGGACCAGTGTCTTAAACTCGGTACTGCCCTTAAGGTTGAAGGTAAGCTTGTTCCTTCAGCCAATAATATCGTTGAGATAAATGCTACATCTATCGTGGTACTCGGTATCGCGCCAGCAGATTATCCACTTCAGAAGAAGAGACAGACTCTTGAGTATTTGAGAACTATGCCTCATATCCGTCTTCGTACTAATACTTTTAACGCAGTATTCAGAGTACGTTCAGTTATGGCTGCAGCTATTCATGAGTTCTTCCAGAAGAAGAATTATGTTTACGTAAACACACCACTTATTACAGCTTCTGACTGTGAGGGTGCAGGTGAGATGTTTAATGTAACAACTATTGGCTACACAGATAAGTACAAGAACATGGAAGACTACTATGCTGATGATTTCTTCGGTAAGAGAGCTGGTCTTTCTGTATCTGGTCAGCTTGAGGGTGAGACAGCTGCTCTTGCTATGGGTAAGATTTATACTTTCGGACCTTCATTCAGAGCTGAGAAGAGTAACACACCTAAGCACCTTGCTGAGTTCTGGCACGTTGAGCCAGAGATTGCTTTCGCAGAGCTTCCTGATGTAATCGAGATTGCAGAGGAAATGGTTAAGTTCGTTATCGGTACTGTGCTTGAGAAGTGCCCTAATGAGATGGCTTTCTTTGATAAGTGGATGGAGAATGGTCTTATCGATCGTCTTACAAAGCTTATTAACGATGATTTCGGTACTATTACTTATACAGAGGCTATCGAGCTTCTTAAGAAGGCTGATGTTGATTTCCAGTATCCTGTTGAGTGGGGTTGTGACCTCCAGACAGAGCACGAGCGTTATATCTCAGAGAAGATTTTCAACAAGGCTGTATTCGTTACTGATTATCCAAAGGAGATTAAGTCTTTCTACATGAAGCAGAATCCAGATGGAAAGACAGTTGCTGCTGTTGACCTCTTGGTTCCTGGTGTAGGTGAGATTATTGGTGGTTCTGAGCGTGAGGCTGATTACGATAAGCTCGTAGAGGCTATGAAAGCTCGTGGAATGGCTATGGAGCCATATGCTGATTATCTTGATCTTCGTAAGTTCGGTTCAGTTCCACACGGTGGATTCGGACTTGGATTCGAGCGTCTTATCATGTATGTAACTGGTGTTCAGAACATTCGTGACGTTGTTCTTTTCCCAAGAACAGTAAACAACTGTAGATAATTTAAGGAAGGTAGATATTATGGCAAGCAAGATTTATATTCCAGAGAACTATGAGACATCTCTTTCATTAAGAGAGACTCAGAGTGCTATTAAGCTTATTAAGGATACATTCCAGCAGACACTTTCATTTGCACTTACACTTGATCGTGTTTCAGCTCCACTTATCGTATCAACAGGTTCAGGTATCAACGATGATTTGAACGGTGTTGAGCGTAAGGTTGATTTCTCAATCAAGGAGATTGATACAAACGCAGAGGTTGTTCAGTCACTTGCTAAGTGGAAGAGAATGGCTCTTTATCGTTATGGTTACCAGCCAGGCGAGGGTATCTACACAGATATGGAAGCTATCCGTCGTGACGACTTCGTTGATAACATTCACTCAATCTATGTTGATCAGTGGGACTGGGAGAAGGTTATTACAGCTGATATCCGTACAGTTGAGTATTTGAAGGAAACTGTTAAGGCTATTGTAAAGGCTATCGTTTATACAAAGCGTCAGGTTACACTTCGTTATCCTGAAATCAAAAATCCTATCAAGGAAGATGTATTCTTCATCACAACACAGGCACTTCTTGATATGTATCCAGACCTTGATACAAAGGCTCGTGAGCGTGCAATCGTTAAGGAGCACGGTACAGTATTCCTTATGAAGATTGGTGGCGAACTCAGTAATGGTGAGATTCACGATGGTCGTGCTCCAGACTATGATGACTGGGAGCTCAATGGTGATATCATGATTTGGAACGAAGTTCTTCAGGATGCATTTGAGGTATCTTCAATGGGTATCCGTGTAAACGCTGAGTCACTTGCTAAGCAGCTTAAGATTCGTGGTGCAGAGGACAGAATGCAGTTCGATTACCACAAGATGATTGCTAACAACACATTGCCACTTACAATCGGTGGTGGTATCGGTCAGTCAAGACTTTGTATGCTTCTCCTTGAGAAGGCTCACATCGGTGAGGTACAGTCATCTGTATGGCCACAGGATATGGTTGATGCATTTGCTGCAAAGGGAATCACAATCCTTTAATTGTTAGTTTTGAACTAAATTATTGAGCCACGGGAATACTTTTTCTCGTGGCTTTTTTAATTGTTTCAAGGTAAACTATGAAAAAACTTACAAGGACAGTAGATTTTTAATGAAGGTTTATTTCTATACACTTGGTTGCCGTGTTAATCAGTATGAGACTGATGCTGCAAGAGAGTTGTTTGTTGAGGGTGGATTTGAGATTACAGAGGTTCCTGAAGAAGCGGATATTTGTGTTGTTAACACTTGTTCCGTAACAGGTGAAGCTGACCGTAAATCAAGACAGCAGCTCCGTAAGATGGCAAGACTTAACCCTGAAATAATCGTTGTTGCCATGGGATGTGCTGTTGAAGTTGCAAACGGCAAGGTCGATGCTGATGTTCTTGTTGGAACAAGAGAAAAGAATCAGGTTGTATCCAAAGTAAATGAATTCATTTCAAATAATAGTTCTGAATTAACACGTGAAGTATGGCACGAGAGACCAGAAGTAACAAGAAGTGATGTTTATCACGAGTTTGGTACTGTTTTGTCACCAGAGGGCACAAGAGCCTTCATTAAGATTGAGGATGGATGTAATAAGTTCTGTTCTTACTGCATTATTCCTTATGCAAGAGGACGTGTAGCAAGCCGTGAAAAGGAGAATATCCTTAAAGAGACTCATGAGCTCGTGCGAAAGGGATTTTCGGAAGTAATTATTTCTGGAATTCATGTCTGTTCTTATGGTAAGGATCGTGGTGAAGACGTAATGGCTTTGCTCGAACTTCTTAAGGAGATTAATTCTATTCCTGGAATTAACAGAATCAGACTTGGTTCTCTTGAGCCTAAGTCAATGACAAAGGAGTTTATTTCAGGACTTAGGGAAGTAACTAAACTTTGCCCACATTTCCATTTGTCTTTGCAAAGTGGCAGTGATACTGTCTTATCAAGAATGAATCGTGATTATACTTCCGATGAATATTTAGAGCGCGTTTCATGGCTTAGAGAGGCATTCCCAACAATGTCTCTTACAACTGATGTTATTTGTGGTTTCCCTGGAGAAACTGACGAAGAGTTTGAGGAAACAAAGGAATTTGTAAAGAAGGCTGATTTTTCAAAGATTCATGTTTTCCCATATTCAGTACGCGAAGGAACAAAGGCAGCTAAGATGAAGCAGCTTCCTTCAGGCCTTGGAAAGAAGAGAGCAGGTGAACTTATTTTCTGGTCTAACGAAGCTGAAGCTTTATTTGCAGTAAAGCAGGTAAATCTTAAGCATTCAATCCTTGTAGAAAAGTGTGTTGCTTCAGAGGACGGTACATTAACTGTTTCCGGATATACACCTGAGTATGTAAGAGCAGATGTTGTTGTAAATAATGGAAACGATGTTGATTATGTGGGTAAAATTATTGATTTTATCGCTGAATCAGTTGAAGATTGTACTATTAAAGGCATAATTGTTTAAGAAATAGTTAACAAATACCATTTGAGGTTATATTTATAAATCTTTGTGTTAAAATAATTTTAGTTTGATATTGAGGTATTATTTTTATGGATTCAGAGACAACAAAGTTTAATTTTTCGATGGACAAGACAGCTGATGCAAGGGAACTTGTTTCATATGTTTATAGTGCTATGAAGGAGAAGGGTTATAACCCAATTAATCAGCTTGTTGGTTACTTTATTTCTGGCGATCCAACATATATTACAAGTTATAAGGGAGCACGTGGTGTTATTAAGAGAATGGACCGCGATGAGCTTCTCGAGATTATTATTACTGAGTACTGCAACAGACTTTGATTTAATTTAGTATGAATTATTAGTGGCAGATAGTAATATCTGCCATTTTTTATGTAAAGGAATGGAGATTATTTATGTCTAAAGGACGCGTAATGGGTATCGATTTTGGTACACGTCACATTGGAGTAGCTTTGTCAGACGAGTTATGGATTACAGCTTCAGGTTTTGAGACTGTTAACTGGAATGGCGAAGACGATGCATGGGCTCTTGATAGAATTGCAGCTATCGTTAAGGAAAAGAATGTATCTACAATTGTTTTTGGTAAGCCATCAAGAACTGATGGAACTGTATCTGAAACAGAGAAGAAGGCTAACGTATTTGCAGAGAAGTTAACAGAACTTACAGGAATTACACCAGAATTCAAGGATGAGAGATATACAACTGTTATCGCAGCAAGAATGCTTCACGACACTAATATGAAGCATAAGAAGCAGAAGAAGATTATTGATCAGGTTGCTGCTGAAATTATTGTTCGTGAATATCTTGAATCTCATCGTTGATTAATTTTGGATTAGCGTATGTTATAATTAATTAGTTAAATCTTATTCTAAGGAGATATTAATATGAGCGAAGAACTCGATATCGTTACATTAGTAGACGAAGAGACAGGAGATGAGATGCAGTTTGCACTCGTTGATGGTTTTGATTATAAGGACAGAAGCTTTGCTGTATTGCTTACAGTAGAGGAGAAGGAGGATGAGTCAGAGATGCTTATCCTTGAGGAAGTTGAAGAAGAAGGTGGCGAAGTAATGCTTGCTTCTCTTTCTGAGGAAGAGGAAGACGAGATTTACGATTATTACGATCAGCTTTGCGACGAAGAATTCGACGATGAAGACAACTCAGAGGAAGAATAATAATCCGTTTAAGGGAAAGTCTAATTCAGTTCCTAATAGTGTTTCAAAGAAGCGTAAAGGCGGCGAGGATGAACTCGTTGTCATTCGTGATGTGTCTAATAACAAGGACTACTATCTTTCAATCGTAGATACTTTTGTATATTCCAAGAAGGAATATGTTGTTATGTATAACTACGTTCCAGATGATGGTAATCATGAGAAACCAGAACTTGTAATTATGAGAACTGAATTTAATAAGAAGGGCGATCAGGTGTTCTATTCTATTAAGGATGCGAATGAACTTGAGGTTGCCTTTTCTTGTTTTATGCGCAGATATTATGGTTCTGTTGCACCTAATGAGAAAAAGCGCACAGGAGTTAGAAGTTTATAATGAGCACTAGTAGTGGTCTAATCGACAAAATCGGTAAGTTTTTTATTGGTAGTTTTTGGGGACTGCTCGGTGTTCTATTGTTCTTTTTTTCTCAGTTAATTGCTGTTATCTCATGTTTGATTGCAAAGCTTGATATCGATGTATATGAAGGAACATATGCTTTTGTTGCAACCGTAGTTGGACTACTTTTGATTGTTCCTTTGATTATTTTCCGCGGTAATTTGTCTATAAAGAAGAACACTCTTGTTTTTAAGGACAAACTTACAATCGACACTATTGTTCCAGTACTTGTTATTTCCATGGGCCTTATGGGAATTGTAATGGTTTACTTTATTGTTGCTGACCAGATTGCAAATATTATTCCTAAGGTTCAGGAAGAAGTTGATAACTATTCTGAAGCATTAGACAGATATGCCAATATTGATGCTGCAGAGATTCCTGCATTTGATTCTTGGCTTAATATTATTGCATCCTGTTTTCTTGTTCCTGTTCTTGAGGAATTAACATTCAGAGGCGTGCTTCTTGGAGAAATGCTTCGTAAAATGCCTGCTGCATTGGCAATTTTCCTTTCTGCTCTTGTGTTTGGCCTGATGCATGGTCTTAGCGTTCAGATTGGTTATGCTTTTCTTTCCGGTTTGATTATCGGTTTTGTTTACTACACAACTCATAGTATTTATGCAACGATTACTTTGCATACAATCTTTAATCTTTTGGGTGCCGGTATTGATACTTTATTGGATTCAGGTATCTTTGGTGATGTATCTGCTTTTAAGGCGGAATTTGATGCGTTCACAGTATATCTTTCACTCCTGATGATTATTCCTTCAATTATCTCTATTGTATTCTTGTGGAAGAGACATAAGTCTTTGAAGTCTTCTGAAGTTTTGAGCAGTGAGCTATTAGTTGAAACTGCTGGAGACAGCATGGAGGCCAAAGGTGAATAAGCTTGATAAGTTTAGATTTGGAAGCTATCACAAGAGAAGGCTTCTTGGCCTGGTTATCATTGTTGCTGCGATGTTTGCCGTTGCTCTTGGTATGCTCGCAGTTCTTGGTATCTTTAGCTATAGATCTGAACTTGTAACTATCAGACTTTCAAGTAACAATAACGGAAGTTATAACGATGGTGTAGGCCTTAATATTAATGAAATCCCTTCATCTAATCGTTTGTCTTATTCAAATTTTCAGCGTGAGAAGTCTTATCAGACTTTTACTGTAGCTGATTGTTCTGAAGATTCTATTTTTTTTGATTCCAGTGTAAATCTCGAAGACTATTCTTTTGAGCCAGGTAGTGAAATCAGAGTAATGTCTCTTGATAACGATGGTGTAATGAGCCTTCGTTATGCTGGAACAATTAATTCTTTTGACAGCGCTCGTTTTGGACAAAATATTCCAATTGAAGATGAAGATGGTAACTGGATTAACGATACAGTTATTGATATTGCGACATCTTCTGGTTCAGTTGTAGCTTTAACTTCAAACGGTAAACTCGTATCTGATATTACTTCAGATGATTTTGTCAGAGTTTTTGAAGATGAGAATAACCCTGATTTGGAGTTTGTTGGCATCTGTAACTATAACGATTATATCTATGCGCTTTCTTCAAATGGAGATATCTATATCTCTACAGATGGACGTGTATTTAGTTTGTTAAATACATTCGCATCTGATGAAAACTCAGGAGTTAACGTTAGAACTTTTGCTGGTGTAGGAAATACAGTAGCAGTTATCACTGAAGATAATAGATACTATCTTGTTTCAGCAAATGAGATTAATGAAGTGTCTGTACCTTTTGAAGTTGATGAAGACACAATTCTTATTTCATCTTCTGACAAACTCCTTGTATTAACTTCAACTGGTGAAGCTTATTCATCTTCTAATGGTTTTGTTTTCGAGAGAATCTTAGATGAAGCAGGTCTTTTTATTGCAGACGATAATTATATTGATTTTAAGTCTGTAGGTAATACTTTCTATTTCCTTACTGATTACGGAAGACTTGTTGTATTTAATCTTGATTGTATTAGTTTGTCACATACATATGATTTGTCGAATATTAATCCAGTAATGGTTGAGGTTACTCCAAGTAACAGTATTATTGCTGTTACAGCAGATAAGAGAGCATGTCTTATTTCCGAAGAGGGTAATATTTCTGATCTTTCAAATAGCGTTGGTGTTATCGATGCTGTTTATTGTGGTGTAGGAGACCGCCTTATTCTTGAGTGCGGTAATAACCTTTACTATGTTACTGTTTTAAGTGCTATTCAGGTTGATACTGCTATTCCTGAAAACTCAGTTACATCAGGTGATTTGTGCTACATTATGACTAATACTTCTGGTGCTTTTGAAGAGTCTAACTGGTTTGTATCTTCTGAAAATACAGCGCTTTCTTTCTATAGCAATTACGATTCTCTTGTAGGTAATAGCAGCGTTAGAATGTTTGGCCTTGATGATGGTGTTCATGCTATTTCACAGCCACTTTATGGAGACGCAACAGATAATTTCTCATATAACACTTTCTATAGAATTTCTCTTAATTTGAGAACTGATTCAACTAATATTTCAAACGTCAAAGTATGGATTTACGGTGAGTCTTTTGGAGAGGAAGGATTTGTTGTTGAGGATGTTACTACAAAGGATAATTCATATAGTTATGTTTTTGCTTTAACAGGAAGTAACAGCATCGTTGAAGGCGATAAGCTTTATTTCAATATTTCCTATGAGGGTGAAGGCGTACTTTATATCGATAACGTTTACCTTGGTGAGGACAGATACGATTCTAATACAATTCCTTATGATTATCAGTCTTCTATTGTTGGCAGCAATCCATCTGTTATAAGACTTAATAATTTGAATTTCTGTACTAACGGCAACTCAGATGAGATTTTCTATGGATTAGGTACTAATTCTCTTCAGACATCTTTATCTCTTGTAAAGGAAGCAGATTCTAATCCATGGTTTGTTGTAGGATCTTATGCTGATGCTGCTTCAGTAACAAACTTTATGGCATATTTCTGTGGTTCTGTTTCATCTGAATATGGAAAGTACAGAATCGATAATGGTACAGCTATTCCTTGGTCCAGACAGTTTGATACTATTTATATCGAGATTTTAGATTCAGATAATGCGTACTTAACTGATATGCAAAGAGGCGCTTATGTTTCTTACGTTAAGTCTTTGTTTGCTCAGTCTGAGTTCTACTCTGAAATTAAGGACCGTGTTGTATTTATCGATGGCATGAATTACGAAGGCGGTATCGTAATGTCTTCTGCTGATTTCCATGCTATGCCAGCAAGTATTGCTGGAAGTGCTCTTATTAATTTAAAGGGTTACTTCGATGAGATTAACTATGAAGTTCCAAGAATGCCAATGATTGGTCTTGATGTAGGTGAGTACATTTCATCTTTTACATATGGCGTAGAATATTTCCCTACAGTTGGTGCTTATGCTGCTCCAATCGTTTCTAATTATTCAAGCTTTGTAAGAGCAACTCTTATTGATGTTGCTTTGTCAGACAGACCAATTGATACTGAAAGTTCTGCGATTTTTGTTAATAGCAATATTCAGACAATCTTTAATACAATGGCATGTCTTTCAATTATTAATAATTCTGACGGACTTTATTATGACATCATAGATCCGCTTGATACTTCATCTAATCAAAGTGCAGCTCAGTTTGCAAATGACTGCTCAATATCACTTGTTGAAAGACAGGGAGTAACATATCTTGTTGTTGCCAATGCTTCTAACGCACAGCAGCAGTTTACTCTTGAAGGAGTGAATGGTTCTAATCCACATATGCTTAGATATTCTTCTGATGGCGTATGTATAACTGATAGAAACTATAGAAGAAGCGATGTTCGTATAACACTTCAGGCAGGCGAGATTATCGTGATATCTTATACAAATGAGTAAAAATAAAACCGGGGATTTGATCCTCGGTTTTTTTGTGTTTATATTTTGGACTCTGAATTAAAGAACCTTTGAAAGGAAAGACTTAAGTCTCTCGTTCTTAGGGTTATCAAAGATTTCAGCTGGTGTTCCTTCTTCGACAATCTTTCCTTCATCCATAAAGATTACACGGCTTGCAACTTCCTTGGCGAATCCCATCTCATGAGTTACGCAAACCATTGTCATACCTTCATTAGCAAGCTCCTTCATAACTTCCAATACTTCGCCAACCATCTCAGGGTCAAGGGCAGAAGTTGGCTCATCGAAAAGAAGAACTTCAGGGTTCATACAAAGAGCTCTAACGATAGCGATACGCTGCTTCTGACCACCAGAGAACTGGCTAGGATAAGCATCGCCTCTGTTTGCAAGCTGAACCTTCTCAAGAAGGGACAATGCTTTCTTTGTAGCTTCTTCCTTGCTCATCTTTAGAAGTTTAATTGGAGCAAGTGTCATGTTCTCAAGGATAGTAAGATGAGGGAAGAGATTAAAATGCTGGAATACCATTCCCATCTTCATGCGAAGCTTGTTGATATCTGTAGCAGGAGAAGTAATATCCTGACCGTCGAAATGAATTGAACCGAATGTTGGTTTCTCAAGAAGATTCAAAGATCTCAAAAATGTAGATTTACCAGAACCTGATGGCCCAATGATAACTACAACTTCTCCTTTTTTAATTTCTGTAGTAATACCATCAAGAGCTTTGATTGTACCTTTGTTGTAGTGCTTCTTAAGATCCTTTACAACAATAAGAGAATTATTAGCGCTCACTGTTTCTAAGTTTCCTTTCAAGTATTGTAATCAACTTACTAAAGATAAGAACAATAATAAGATAGATAATTGCTACTGCAATGAGTGGCATAAAAGCTGAGTAAGTACGGCTTCTGATAATATCACCACCCTTGGTCAAATCCTGAAGTCCTACGTAACCTGAAACAGATGTCTCTTTAACAAGTACAATGAACTCATTTGCAAGAGCAGGGAGAATGTTCTTAAAAGCCTGAGGAATGATAATGTAAATCATCGTCTGGATGTAATTAAATCCAAGAGATCTACCAGCTTCGAACTGACCATTATCAATACTCATGATACCGCTTCGGATAATCTCAGCTACGTAAGCACCTGAGTTAATACCAAAGGCAATGATTGCAACCATAATCTTGTTAGTTGATGAAGCAAAGATAATGAAGTAAGCAATCATAAGCTGAACTACAACTGGAGTACCTCTGATGATTGTGAGGTAAAGATTAGCAACGTAATTCAAGATCTTTAATACAAACTTACCAACACCAGGATTAAGATCAGAATATGTCTTATCGTGTGTTGATCTAATGATAGCAACAATACAACCAAGTAAGATACCAAGAATAGTTGCAAAAAGAGTAACTAAAAGTGTAACTCCAAGACCTTTAACGATGTACATGTAACGGTCATCTTTAACGAAGTTCAAAACGAACTGATCGATTAACTTCTGAATCCAAGATGGCCAGGTTATAAGAAGTGAACTCATCTTATTCCTCCATAAATAAACTTTCGGCTTATTTTAACATAAAAAAGAGGAAGAATTTTATCAATTCTTCCTCTTTGTAATAAACTGTTTGTCAGATTGCTGATTAGCCTTCTGTTGGAATGTATCTCTCGATGATTGCATCAATTGTACCATCAGCCTGCATTTCAGCAAGAACACGGTTAATTTCTGCTAAGAGCTCCTCGTTGTCCTTGTTAACTGCCATAGCGTAATCCTCGATAGCGTATGGTGTCTCAAGGATTGTAAGACCATCGTTAGCCTCAACGAAAGCAAGCGCTGGCTGGTTGTCGATAACTACTGCATCAACGTTACCGTTGAGAAGAGCTACGATAGCATCAGCACCCTTGTTGTAACGATCTATACGACCATCACCAATCTCGTCTGTCATATAGATATCACCAGTTGTACCCTGCTGAACACCAACAACATAATCACCTTCGATAAGTGTATCAATATCTGTAATAGGTGAACCTTCACAAACGATGATTGACTGGATACCTGTTGCATAAGAAGTAGTGAAGTTAACAGAAGCAAGTCTGTCCTCTGTAACTGTCATACCAGCACAACCGATATCGTATTTACCTGACTGAACACCAGCGATGATTGAGTCAAACTCAACATCCTGAATCTCGAGCTCGAGACCAAGTCTGTTTGCAACTTCTGCTGCAATCTCAGCATCGATACCTACGATAGCATCACCATCATAGAACTCATAAGGTGGGAAGAAAGCATTAGTAGCCATAACGAGCTTACCCTCGTTGATAGTGAGTGAATCGCTAGCCTTCTTGCCACAAGCTGCAAAACCGAAACACATTGTCATGATGAGAACAAGTGAAACGATTCTCAAAAGTGTCTTCTTCATATAAATCCTCCTCTTATCTTAAAATAGATAATAACCTACGTATTATAATGCGAACAGAAGAATAAAGCATTAGTAAATTAAAATTTGCCAGGGAAATACCTATAAAACCGATTAACCCTTAAGAAGTTCGTCGATAAAGAGACTGCTGATGCGTCCTGAATGAGTTCTCCAGGCCTTACAAACTGATTCAGCAAGCTCCTTGTTAGAAACCTTGAATGAAGCATTAAAATCTCTGCCACCCTTAGTAGATGAGAGGTGGATAATAAATGTCTGATTCTCATCGCCTGATGGTTCAACGAAAGCCTTAACAGCATTTGTATCCTCAAGTTCTTCCTTAAGTTCAATGGATGCCTTGTTAAGGTAAGCAACAATCTGTCTGTTGAGTGTAGTTGAAACATCTTCAAGAATTGCTTCACCGCCAGAAGTAATAAAGAGATTCTCGTTCATACCAATAACTTCGCCAGTACCTGTATCGGACTCTTTCTTGTCCATTAAGTTGCCTGCGATTAATTCGGAATAAACCTGTGAGAATGTAAAGAAGTCAATATATAAGGAGTCCATACACTTATCCAAAAGAAGCTGATAGCTTACTCCTGGAGCATTTTTAACTAAATATAGAATAAAAATTTTACAGTCTGCTGGTGTAAATGATTTCATAGATAACTCCTTTGACCTGATAATTATATAACTAAAACAATATATAGGCAAAACCTACAAAATATAGTGAGGTTGATGTATAATACCTGCGGTAATGAGGGTAAGAAAGGAGAGCATATGCTTGAATTAAAGAATATTACTTTTGAGGTTTCAGATGGTAAGGAAACAAAGGCCATTCTTAAGGACCTCAACCTCACAATTGATGATAAGAAATTCGTTGTAATTACTGGCCCAAATGGTGGTGGTAAGTCAACACTTGCAAAGCTTGTTGCTGGGATTGAGAAGCCAACAAGCGGTCGTATCATTTTCAATGGTACTGATATTACAGATATGTCTATTACTGAAAGAGCAAATCTTGGTGTAGGTTATGCTTTCCAGGCTCCAGTTAAGTTTAAGGGAATCAGAGTAATTGACCTTTTGAGAATTGCTGCAGGCAAGGATTTGAAGGTTAATGATGCATGTTCTTACTTGTCTGAAGTAGGTCTTTGCGCACGCGATTATATTAATCGTGAGGTTAATGGATCACTTTCAGGTGGTGAGCTTAAGCGTATTGAGATTGCTACAGTACTTGCACGTAATTCTAAGGTTGCTTTGTTCGATGAGCCAGAGGCTGGTATTGATCTTTGGAGTTTCCAGAACTTAACAAGAATTTTCGAGAAGATGCGTAATGAAGTAAATGAGCGTTCAATCATTATCATTTCTCATCAGGAGAGAATTCTTAAGATTGCAGATGAGATTGTAGTTCTTGCTAATGGTTCAATTAAGGCGCAGGGTCCTGGAGAAGAGATTCTTCCTACAATTCTTGGTACAGATGCCGCAGTAGATGCGTGCTCAATGTTATCACCAGAAGGAGGTAAGAATTCATGATTGAGAATTTAGATCAGATTCAGCAGAGAATGATTGAAGAACTTGCTGACCTTCATGAGACACCAGTAGGTGCATATAACTTCAGAGCTAATAGTAAGCTTGCAGGAAGAAACACAACAGCTAATATCGACATTATTTCAAAGGAAGATGGTACTGGTATTGATATTAAGATTAAGCCAGGTACTAAGAATGAGAGCGTCCATATTCCTGTTGTAATTAGTGCCAGCGGTATTAAGGAAACTGTTTATAACGATTTCTATATTGGTGAAGATTCTGATGTAGTTATCGTAGCTGGTTGTGGTATCCATAACTGCGGTAAGCAGGATTCTCAGCACGATGGTGTGCATAGATTCTTCGTTGGTAAGAATGCAAAGATTAAATACGTTGAGAAGCACTACGGTGATGGTGATGGCGATGGTAAGAGAATCCTTAATCCAGTAACAGAAGTTACAATGGAAGAGGGAAGCTCTATGGAAATGGAGATGGTTCAGATTAAGGGTGTTGACTCTACTGAGCGTACTACTGTTGCCAAGCTTGCAGCAGGTGCAAAGCTTGTTGTTCATGAGCGTCTTATGACACACGGCACACAGACTGCAGGAAGTATCTATAACGTTGAACTTAATGGTGATGATTCATCAGCTGATATCGTTTCAAGATCAGTTGCAAGAGATAAGTCATATCAGAAGCTTGACCTTTGTATCAAGGGTAATGCAGCTTGCTATGGACATACAGAGTGTGACTCAATCATCATGGATCATGGTACAATCCTTGCTGTTCCAGCATTGGAAGCAAACTCAGTTGATGCTTCACTTGTTCACGAGGCAGCTATCGGTAAGATTGCAGGAGAGCAGCTTAATAAGCTTATGACTTTGGGTCTTTCAGAAAAGGAAGCTGAAGAGCAGATTATTAACGGTTTCTTGAGATAATATTTTGCGAATTCGGAAGAATATATTAATAATCATCTGAATCAATTTTGTAATTCATCAAATAATCGTGTAAGTTATTATCTTACATATGATCAGTATGTTGCATTTCTTAGAGATAAGCCAATGGGAGGATATACTTCTGATTCTTCGCAGTTTGTTATGCCATACGATGTTGCAGATAACGTTGCAGCGTTGGCTAACGGTGATAGTACAGTCTTTGACACTGCATTAGGTTTTGAGCCTGGACATTTTTCCAGTGGTGTAGTTAGAGTTGATGTTTTACTACCAGAAAATATTAGATTCCCATCAGGTAATGAATCGGGAGCAAACTTATGGATGAGCATATTAAAATAGCGATTTCAAATAATCAGTTTATTGAATACTTATGTGGTATTGGTGATAATTGTTATTATCCGAAAACAAATACAGCGGCTTGGTATACTTTTGATTGGGGTAGAGTTCTCACTTCTGTTTATAATGAGTATTCAGAAAACTCTAGTGTAAAGTCTTTATTGGAAGATAGTTTGTTAGAAATGTGCGATATGGGGGATTATTATTTATATTGTACTGTTTTTTATTTATATACAATTTATAGTAGAGAGGATAGTCCCTTTGGACTACCCCCATTTATAATTGATGATGATAGAATTTTGCAATCATTAAGCATAAAGTTACCTGCACGTTTAGATATTATGGAAAAGGGTGTTAAATTATTAAATAAAAACGCTAATGGAGAAATAATTTATAGTGTTGCTGATGACATACGTCGTTGGAATGATGGAGCAAAAAAATATTATGGAAAATCGTTTTTCTAATAATTTCTTCCTTTTTGATGATATACCAACTCCTACCCCTGTGTCATCTTTAACATTGGATGTTGATTCTTTGTCAAGTCGTTCACAAAGTAATATGGATACTATGGATTCATTATTAAGTCAATTATACACAGATGGTGCTAATGTACCTGAAGGTTGATAGTGTCCTTTTATAGTTCAAAAATGGTCAAATAAAGCTGCTTCGTATGAAGCAGCTTTTTAAGTGTTTGAAATTATCTAATTACTAATCAGAATACAAGGCAAAGAACGATGTAGATGATATCAACGATGAGACCAAAGAGAACGATTGTAGCCCATGTCTTTGGAACTGAGAACTTCTTGTTCTTCTTGAGGTGATCGTGGATAGGTGTAAGTACGTTCTTAAGAATGATT
>JAZUDM010000072.1:0-48576 GCA_045639635.1 Saccharofermentans sp.
CTATCATCGTTATCCTTGCTGCAGTACTTATCATTGGTGTATCAGATTACATCGCTAGAGCAAAGAACGCAGCTGCTTCAGTAGAGGCACACAACGACGAGATCGATATCGTTGTAGGCGAGATTTCTTAATTGAAACTATCTTGATAACTTATAAGACGGTGAAGAAATTCACCGTCTTTTTTTTGCAAAAATTTTAAATAAATGCAGATTGAATAAAAGAAACGTGATATAATCATTGTGATTTGGGTAGAACAACCATTTTGTCAAAATCTTTGCAGAAATGTGAAAAAAATGTGTTGAAAATAACTCAAAAGATTGTATAATAAATTTGTTAATTTATATTTATAAATCATGCGCACCAGAATGGAGGCTGCTATGAAGAGATTAAGTAAAAACAAAAAAGGATTCACATTTGTAGAGATGTTGCTTGTAGTTGCAATTATTGTAATTCTTGCTGCAGCTATTTATTTGAGCGCAACAGAGATTCTTAATGCAACACGTTCATCTAGTGAAGCTAGAGATCAGGAGTTAGGTGATTATAAGCAGAGTGTAAGCGCTAACGAGGCCCGTTTGCAGGGTTACGGTTTCTGATTGGGGTGATAATATGAAGAAGCTTATTAAGACAAATTCAAAAAAAGGTTTTACTCTTCTTGAGGTAATGCTCGCAGTAGCTGTTATGGCTATTGGTTCAACAATGATTATGCAGGGCTTCATTGCAACAATGAACTGCTCTAGAAACAGTAAGGTGTATTCACGAGTTGGTGCATCACACTATGCTGAACTCATTTCTAACATTTCAGAAAATTCACAGTTGAGTGCTAAGGATAGAAATTTGACAGGTGGTTCTGGAACAACTATTAATTTTGGTTCTACATTTGATACAGGTATCTATCTCTGGAGATTGACAAACGGCACAGGTGCTGCTGAAGATACAATCAATGTATCTGGTGCTAATGCTTATGCTCAGGCTCTTGAGGATAGCCTTGCATCATCAGCAATTGATAACCGTGCAGCATTCTTCTATATTCCAACTGGTCCTAACGGCGAGACAGAGTGCATAGCTGGTCACACAGGTGAGTATGCTTACTGCTACTATGCAGGTGGTTCAAATTCTTCTTGGGCAACACCAGGATTCCGTTGTATTCATGAGATGGATGAGTACAAGGATCCATCAAGTGCATTCTATCATGATGATAATCACCGTTACTGCTTCCAGTACGATACATAATTAGAGGAGGGTCGTTCAAAATGAAGAGATTTAACAAGAATAAGCGCGGCTTTACTCTCGTTGAGATGATGACTGCTATCGCAATTATCTGTTTGATTATGGGATTGTTCGTATCACTCGTAATCGCAGTAAAGGATTCTTTCTACAGAACATATACATCAAACGATGCTGCAGACTATGCATACCTTTACTCAACAGCTATTGAGAACTACATTCTTAAGTGTGCTGAGAGTGACCCAGGTACACCTCATACATTTACAATCGATGCTGAGAATGGATCTAAGTTCCTTGTTGATGGTGCTGAAGAGTTTACATTGACACAGATGACTAAGGATGACGGTACAGTTAAGTGGCGTGTTTATATGGACGCTGTAGACAAGGGTTCTGGACTCATTGAGTACACACTCTACTTCGTAGACAACTATGTTAACCCAGGTGAGCTTGTATACACATATGAGGGTACACTTTGGATTCCATGTCACGGTACAAATCAGCCTGCTGCATCAGTATCAATTGACCATTCTGGTTCACCAGCAAGCTGGGATAACTATTCAGGACAGATTTCTGGTGGTCAGTCAGCTGTTATCACAGTAACTGGTCAGGAAATGGTTACAACTTAATCGTTGATTAGTAAAGTTTAAACAGGGCTTCGCATAACGCGAAGCCTTTTCTTTTGCCACAAAAAATCTACCAAAAGCGAAAAGTACAGTTATAATAAGAAGAAATGAAAAATAAGAAGGTAAATGACATGGGATTTACAGTAGGACTTGATATTGGTGGAAGCACAACAAAGATTGTTGCTATGGAAGGTTCTGAGATTTTCTATAAGGCAATCATTAAGGCGGATGATCCAGTTACATCAGCTTTTGGTGCTTTGGGCAAGCTTATTAACGATAAGAACATTTCCGTTAAGGATATTGATCACATTAATATGACTGGCGTTGGATCGGCTTTTTCTGAGCGAAATATTCTTGGTATTCCAACTTTTGAAATTAGTGAGTTTATTGCAACCGGTCTTGGTGGATTATATCTATCAAAGCTTGATGATGCTGTTGTTGTAAGTATGGGTACAGGTACTGCATATCTTCACGCAACTAATACTTCAATTAAGCATATTATCGG
This sequence comes from Saccharofermentans sp., assembly GCA_045639635.1. Classification (GTDB taxonomy): domain Bacteria; phylum Bacillota; class Clostridia; order Saccharofermentanales; family Saccharofermentanaceae; genus Saccharofermentans. The sequence goes on from JAZUDM010000072.1 coordinate 2,353, forward strand.
TTCTGGTGTAGGTGGCGGAACAATCGTTGGACTTGGTAATTCAATGATTGGTTATTCTGATGCGCTTAAGCTTTCAGAGGTAGCAACTGAAGGTGATATTAATAAGGTTGATCTTACAATCGGTGATATTTCTAACGCAGAGATTCCTGGTCTTCCTATGAGCACAACTGCTTCAAACTTTGGTAAGGCAGCAGAAGACTTAACAAAAGAAGATAAGATTGCAGGTCTTTTTAATCTTGTATATCAGTCAATCGGTACAATGTCAGTATTGTCTTCAAGAATTGCCGGAGTAACTGATATCGTCTTTACAGGCCAGCTTTCTGTTATGAAGGAATGCGCATCAATTATGCAGGGCTTTAGCGAACTTTATAAGGTGAATATGTTGATTCCTGAGAATTCAGAATATGCTACAGCAATTGGAGCATGTCTTGCAGGAAATAAGGAGATAGAACTTAAATGAGTAAAGAGATGAAGCGCGATCGTGCTTTCGAACTTGATGTTTTGAGAGGCGTTGCTATCGTAATGATGATGTTTATGCATATGTCTTACGATGTGCGTTATGAGTTTGGTGTGGATACTTTTAATTATCTTCATAAGGCTTCTTTCTGGGTGTTTGTGCATCCAATTATTGTTGTCCTCTTTGTAGGTCTTTCTGGTATCTGCTGTACTTTCTCAAGAAACAATGTAAAAAGAGGTCTTAAACTTCTTGTTGTAGCTCTCGCGTTTACTCTTGGTACATGGATTGCAACAAAGTATTTTGGCATCTACTGCCTTATTCTTTTTAATGTTTTGCATTTGCTTTCAGTATCAATTCTTATTTATGCGCTTCTTTCTTTTATCGAAAAGAAGTGCAAGATTCCTGCTAAAATTATGACGGTAGCGATTGGTTTTATCGCGCTTTATATTATGATGATGAATAACGAGCTTAGTATGTTTGACTGGAGATACGATAGTGTTTTCCTCGTTCCTTTTGGATTTGAGGTTAACGATGCACCTCCTGTTGCAGACTATATGCCTTTGATTCCCTGGGTTGGTGTTTTCCTTACAGGCGTTGTAATGGGAAGAACATGCTACCCTGAGAAGAAGACTTTGCTTCCTAATGCAAATGAGAAGGTGAAGAAGATTTTGAGCCCACTTTCATTTATGGGAAGACATTCTCTTATTATTTATATTGTTCATCAGCCAATTATTTACGGTATTCTTTATGCGATTTTCTTCCTCATCAGAAGGTAAAAAGTGGATACGTGAAGTACTTCTGATAGTGCTTTTTGGAGCACTGTCTGCTTTTGTTGCTGTTTTTCCGCAGCTTTTAATTAATAAGCAGGCGGGAGAATTTTATTCTTCGAAAATCTTCCCATGGCTGGCATTTGTTCCGCAGATGGTTTCCAACTATTTTTACTTCTCATTAACCGAGATGTTTGTCGTTGTTGGATCAGTTTTCGTTATTGTTTATCTCATTTATTTCATCGTAAGATTCGTCCTGGAAGTTAAGCATAAAGGCTGGAAATCAGCGCTTTTCGGACTTACAAAATTTGTAAGAATTGTAGTTACTATCGTTCTTGTTGTGCTTTTGGTATTTCAGTTATTACATGGCATGAACTATAGAAGAACAAGTCCGATTGAGAAACTTCAGATTGGCGTGGATGAGCATACATACGAAGAATACTGTGAGGCTTTGGACTGGGCTTATAACGGTATGGTTGCAGCAAGACAAAGACTTGGTCAGGACTATAACGGTGTTGCTCATTTTGGCTGCAGTTTTGACGAGGCTGTAGATGAAGCCAATATGCTTTTGGACGCATTTTCCAAGGAATATAATCTCAATATGTCAGAGAACTATGTTCGCGCAAAGCCTGTTATGCTGAGCCACCTTTGGCGATACACATGGATTGTTGGCGCTTACGATATGTTCCTTGGCGAAGCTAATATCAATACAGATTATATGGATGTAGCTGAGGTTCCAGTTACTATGTGTCACGAATTATCCCACGTTAAGGGATACGCCAGAGAAACTGACTGCAATGTAATCGCTGTACTTGCGTGCATCCATTCAAACAGAAGCGAGTTCAGATACGCTGGTTACTGTGCAATTTATTTCGATATCAGAAGCAAGGTAATTGATATCGCGAAGAACTGCGACTACGATCTTCCAGATTCTGTTAGATATCCTGTGGAAGTGTACCATGACCTTGTTGCTACAAGTCAGTATGACGACATTTTCCGTGGAGATTTAATTTCTGATACTGTAGCTGAGGTTTCAGATAACGTTAATAATTCTTTCCTTGAGGCGAATGGCCAGGAGGGTGGAGTTGAGACTTATATCGTTCCAATGGATATCTACGTAGACTTCTATTTCGACTACATTAAGGGGGCAACATGATTAAGGTAATTCTTAAAGGTCACGACTCCTTTTATGGTATCGGAGATGTTTTGCGCCTCTTTTTTAGTGGCATCGTAGAGAACAGGGAAGAGGGCTTTGTTAAGGCAAACTCCGAGGATGAGCTTACTATAATTAGCGAAGTTTCAGGGGGTAAAGTCTACACATACGAGGAAGGCGAAGTTAAAACAGAAGACAGCCTTCCGCCAATTGATATTAAGCGCGCCGTAAAGCGTTCGCTCTATAGTTTTTTGTGCGCGAAAACAAATACTTCATACCCTTGGGGATGCCTTACAGGAATAAGGCCAACTGTGGTTTCGCTTGAAGAAAATCAGAATCCAGAGGAGCTTACTCGCAAGTATCTCGTAAGAGAAGATAAGGCAAAACTTGCATGTATCACAGGAACAAACGAGGAAGAGCTTTTAAAAAGCGTTGATCCAGATGGGATTAACGTTTATGTTGGCGTCCCTTTCTGCCCATCAAGATGCGAATACTGCTCTTTTATCGCAAAGGATGTAATTCATCACTTAAAGATGCTTGGCGAGTACGAGAACGCTGTTTGCGCAGAACTTAAAAGTGTCGGCACATACCTCAAGACAAAGCGCCACGTGGAGACTCTTTATCTTGGCGGTGGTACTCCGACTGTTTTTAGTGACAGCGAATTTGGAAAGTTAATTTCGGATATTAGAAATGAACTTCCACTTGAGAAGAATAAGGAATTTACATGTGAGGCAGGACGTCCTGATACGATTACTGAGTATAAGCTTGACGCCATGAAAGACGGCGGCGTTAACAGAATCTGCATTAACCCACAGACAATGCGTTCCGAGACTCTTTTAAAACTCAACAGACGCCACACAGCAGAAGATATCGTAAGTGTTTATGAACTTGCAAGAAAACGTAATTTCGATGTTATTAACATGGATTTAATTGCTGGTCTTAAGTATGAGTCTGCAGATGATTTTGTTAATTCGGTTAAGACTTTAATTGCTCTTGATCCTGAAAATATTACAGTGCATACACTATATAAGAAGCGTCGCGCGTCAATGTCACGTGAAGATGTAATTGGTGCCATCCGTGAGCGCGGTGAGGTAGATATGGCTGTAAAACTTGGCTACGAACTTTTGATGGACGCAGGTTACGTTCCATACTATATGTACCGTCAGAAGGATACTGGTCACGGTCTTGAGAATATTGGCTTTGCAAAGAAAGGTACAGAGTGCCTTTATAACGTTGCCATGATGACAGATAAGCGTGATGTTTTATCCTTTGGCGCAGGCGGCATGAGCAAGCGTGTCTTTGAAGGCAACCGCTATGAGAGATGCTCTTCTACAAAGGATGTACATAGCTATATCAGAGAGCCTTTGAAGTATGCTTCAAAAAAGATAGAGTTTTTCGAAAATGATTAATTACTTATGGTAGAATTAGTTCTATGAAATGTCCTAGATGCAGAGAAGAAAACGATAACAGAACAGTTTGTAAGAAGTGCGGTTACTATTTGTATCGCGCTAATTCTGTTAATGTTGCCAAGATGACAAAGACAGAAAGAGCAAGAGAAGATGCCAAAATTGTAGGTAAATCTTTCTGGAAAGTCTTCCGCGTAATCTGGATTATTATCGTAATTGTAATCATGAGTTTCTGGATTTTGGCAGCACTCATGTACTTTACGGGAGTCGGCTTATATTAAGTGCTTTGAAGAGGTTTGAAAAACCTCTTTTTTGTTCTCCTTTTATTAATAAATATTTATTAAAAAATATTTGTGTAAAAAATCATTGTGTTATAATGGAATGTGAATAAATACGTGGAGGACAATAATGGCTACATTAACACGCCTTGCAAGTACCCTTACTGCAAAGTATTTTCCATCTAAGAATTTAACAGATGCTTTTTATATTGACGGCCGTTTGTTTGGTAAGAGAGAGACAAGACAGGCAGATATTACAATTGATAAGGAAGAGAGAGGTTTCTTCTTTTCAGTATTCGCACATCCAACAATTCCTGCATATGAGCCAGGTACATTGCCACCATATGAGCCACAGCTTCGCTCAACTTGTAATGAGGTAAAGTTTGGCCGTAAGGAGATTGATTCAATTATCGAGGGATTCCTTGCTACAGCTGTAGATGTTACAGGCAAGATGAAGATTATCGATGGTGAGGAGAGAGCTCCTTATTTCTCAGGTATTATCGTTCGTGATTCAGAGGCATTCGCTGTTACTATTGGTAGCGGTCTTGCTTTCCTTTATAGAGATGACACTTTGTTCCCACTTACAGATGCTGGTATCCCAATGGAGCCAATTGATTGTAACGGTAACAGAGTTGCTGATTTCCTTTATTATTGTTCATCTAAGACTGCTAACGCTTTGTGGTCTAACTTCTTTACACTTTCACCTGATGACTGCATCATCCTTTGTAATAAGGAAGTTTACGATGCATTGGGTCAGAGAGAGCTTTTGAGAATCCTTAATGAGGCTGACGATCAGTGCGATGCAGCTGGTGTAGTTATTACACAGGCTTCAGCAAGAATGCCAAACGTTCCAATGCAGTTCTCAATCTCTTTCGTAGAGAGCGTTACAAGCGATGAGAAGCGTGGTCTTTTCGGATTCAAGCGTAAGAATAAGAACGAAGAAGACATGTCAGACATGAGCATCACTTCTACTTTCGAGGGTGGTGTTGTTGGCGCAGCTGCAGAGGCAGTTGCTGATGCTGGTTTCACATCAGGCATTATGGCTGACACAGGTGATAAGCCTTCAGTTCTTTTCGGTGACGACAGTGATATTTTGACTGCACCTGCTACAAATCAGGTTGCATCTCCTGAGAAGGGCATTGAGGTTGACGGTATTAAGACTCCTGCTTCAGGACTTGAGTTCCTTGACGAATCTGTAAGCACAGAGCCTATCGTTGAAATTAGCGCAGACGACATGCTTAAGAATCTCTTCCCAGAAGAGCCTAAGGCAGAAGCTGATGCTCCAGTAATTCCAGTTATGCCTGTAATTCCTGTAGAGCCAGCTCCAGCAGCTCCAATCGAGACTCCATTTGTTGCAACTGGAATTAATCCTTTCGAGATTGCTTCAGAGGAAGTTGAGATGAAGCCTATTTCTACATCAGAAATCAATATCGAGGAGTCTGAGGCAGATAAGACTAAGGCTGGTGGCGCTTTTGATTTCGATTTCCTTAAGTCACTTGAGGAGTCACTTAAGCAGGACGAGGAGAAGGCAGCAGCTGAGGAAGTTAAGGAAGATGCTCCAGTAATCGAGAATGTTGTTACTGAGGAGGGTATTTCTGAGACTAAGGTAACAGCATCAAGCGCAGAGGTAGCAATCAAGTCAGCTCTCGAGGAGCTTACAAAGATTAATGCTCAGGCTGAGGCTGAGGATATTAAGAAGGCTGAAGAAGCTAAGGAAGAGGCTGAATCTGAGAAGAAGGAAGAAGAGGTTGAGGAGAAGGCTCCTGCAACAACTACACCTGCTGAAATCGTCTTTAGTGAAGATAGTGGCTTTATCGACATGACACCTGCTGAGATTGGTGTTGGTGAGAAGGCAGACTTCGGTGATGCATTCAATCCATATAGCGTAGGTGATAGTGACGATATGCAGAACGCAGCTCCATTCGTTTTCGGAGATGATTTGCAGACAGAAATCCCAGGCGCAGAAGAAGCTAAGGAAGAGCCTAAGGCAGAGGAGATTCCTGTTCCTGAGTTCGAGATTGCTATTGAAAAGCCAGTTCTTAAGGAAGAAGACAAGCTTGCTGTTGACTTCCCTGTAAAGGATGAGGAGAAGAAGCCTGAGGAAGAGAAGAAGAGCGATGAGTTCGAGCTTCCATTTGCTAATGGCGTTTCAACATTCTCTGATGATCCTAAGGAAGTTCCAGGGGCTAACGATATTCCTGATATGCCACTTTATGAGGGCAATACATTTGATACACCAGTTAACGCAGTAAGTTCTGACGTTCCAGTATCTGCTACAAGTGAAGACGTTTATACATACGGTCAGTATGTTGAGAATGAGAACATGGCAGAGAACGAGCCCGTAGTACCTGTTGCACCAATTGTAAATGTTACACCTGAAAGCCCAGCTCCGGTAGCAGCAGCTCCGGTTGCTAACATTAGTGAGGTTGATAATATGAACGAGAACGACCCAATGCAGTATCAGTCATTTGGCAACGAAGGCCAGTTCTATACAGGCCCTGTTGGTGATCAGGAAACACCTGATGAGGCTTATTCTTATCAGCCAGGCCAGTATCAGGATCCTAACTATACAGAGCCAGCACCTGAGTCAGCTAGTCAGGATGACGATTGGATTAACGCAATCCTCGGAATCGGTAACGAGACATCTTACGATTACGCTGAAACTCCTGCAACTCCATCTAATGAGGCTCCAATCACTTCACAGCAGCCATCAGCACCAAGACGTCCAGCTGGTTCTTCTGTTCCAACAAGCACACAGAGAAAGCCAGGTCAGACAACATATACTTCACGTTCTGGCAGTGGCAACGGTGGCAAGGGTGGTTCTAAGAAGGCATTTAAGCTTAACCGTAACGGATACATGTTCCTTGCATTTGTAATCGTTCTTCTTATCTGTCTTATCGTTATTATTTCAGCTATCGTTAAGGCTTGCGGACGTAAAGAGGATGTTGTTGAGACAACTGAGGCAACTACAGAGGCAACACTTGCAACAACACTTGCAACTGAGGCTACAACAGCAGATCCATCAGCTCCTATCGGAATGTTCACATTCTCTAACGACTATGTTGGATTCAGAACATGGTGGGATCTCTTCAACCAGGTATACGGTATCGATGATCTTGCTAACGAGTCAGACCCACGTATCGCTACAATCATTACATATAACGGACTTGATCCAGCTAACTACAGACCAAACGGCGGCGATTCACTTCTCCTTCCACCTTTGGGCGTAATCAATGGTCAGATCCCTAATACATTCCAGGTTGGTGGCGCACAGAATACTGAGTCAACAATCGCAGTTGTAGATGGCACAGATGCTACAGCAGAGGGCGATGCTTCAGCTGAGACTGATGCAGGTACTGCAGAGACTTAATAGTAATAAGTAAATTTACAGGAGGCGCTGATTAGTTCAGCGCCTTTTTTGTATAAATGAAGTTCTTTCAAGGTAAGGTATAAGAATATGTTCTATCACTTTCATAATCGCAAGGGCTGGATGAACGATCCTAATGGTTTGATTTTTTATAAGGGTAAATACCACGCTTTCTTTCAGCATTATCCATATGCTCCAAGATGGGGGCAGATGCACTGGGGACATGCTATTAGTGATGACCTGATTCACTGGGAAGAACTGGATATTGCGCTTTTCCCTGATATGCCTTACGAGAACGATGGTGGATGTTTCTCAGGTTCTGCAATCGAGAAGGATGGAAGACTTTATCTTTTCTATACATCTGTATCCCACGAGATGAAGCAGACACAGTCTGTTGCATGGTCTGACGATGGAATTACATTCCATAAGTACGAAGGCAATCCGATAATTAAGGAATCTCCTTGGAACGATAACAGGGAGTTCCGTGATCCTAAGGTATTTAAGTATGGCGACGAGTACCGTATGGTAGTTGGCGCTGGTATCTATAACATTGGTAAGATTCTTCTTTATAAGTCAAAGGATTTACTTAACTGGGAATATATTGGTGAAATTATCTCAGACGGAAAATTTGGAGGCGTTATTGAGTGCCCGGATTTATTTAAGCTTGAAGATAAGTGGGTAATCCTTTTTAGTTCTACAAAGGCGCTTCCACACAGAGTATGTTTTGGAACAGGTGACTTTGATGGCGAGAAGTTTACTTTCGATAAAGATGAGAAGGGTGAGGATAAGATTTTCCCTATTGAGATAGGCCCTGATTTCTATGCGCCTCAGACTTTCGAAGATCCTGAGGGACGTCGTATTCTTATAGCGTGGATGTATAACTGGAACCGCTCTGCAAGACCTGGCCAGGAGCAGGCGGGTGCGTTTACTATCCCTAGACAGCTTGAGTTCGATTTAAACGACAATCTTACAATGTTCCCTGTAGAGGAGGCATGCGGTTACTTAAAGGATGAAAGTCCTTTCGTGGAGTATGCTAACGGACGCCTTAGAATCACTTACGAGCGTCAGCTTATCTGGGATAAGGCGTATGCAGAGGAGCCACAGTTTACAGTGCTTGAAGATGTAGGCGTGGTAGAACTTTTTATTGATGGTGGTAAGGAGACGGTTACAACTTATATCTGCTAACCGTAGTTTAATATGAGTGACGGAATTTTATGGGAAGATAAGCTTTTAAAGGTTTATTTAAAGAAGCCTGGAGAAGACAGCGAGAAATTAGATGGAAAGCCTTGCGGGCGACTCGATAAGCCTGTAGGAGGCCTTATGCTGCTTGCAAAAGACGGTAAATTCCAGTCTAAAATGGAAGGCTCAGTCCATAAAACTTACTACGCAATTGTTTCTGGAATTTTGGAAGAGAAGGAAGGTACTCTTAAGGATTACCTTTTACACGATAGAAGAAGCAACAAAGTATTCGTTGTTAAAAGCGAACGAAAGGGAGTAAAGGAAGCAATCCTGGACTATGAGGTTATTGCTGAAAATATTGAGGAAAACCTCTCCCTTATTCGCGTTAATTTAAAGACAGGAAGAACTCATCAGATTCGTGTTCAGTTCGCGTCACGTAAGCATCCACTTACAGGTGACGGCAAGTACGGCAGCAGAATCAAGGGCGCAATTGGCCTTTTTGCAGGACAAATAAAATTTGCTCACCCTGTTACAGGTGAGCAAATGAGTTTTAAGGTTTGTCCTTCTGATGAAATGCCCTGGTCTACTTTTAAGCAGGAACTCCAGCAGGAGTTGTTCTAACGATTGTAACTCCGTCTGCTGAGTATACAACCTCACCGAGACTGCTGATTCTTTCAGTATTGTCGTATGCGAATCTTGATCTCTCAAGTGGTCCAATAACAATATATTCAACATTGTATCTGTCGATGATTTCCTGAATCTCGGCAGTATTTTCTGTTGTATAAACTGTTCTGATATCAGTATGTCTTGGCGTTAAGTAAATAGACCATACATCGTAATCTGGATCTGAAATAAGAAGATCTGTCTCCTCATCTACGATTCCGTGGAATCTCCAGAGCCACTCGTGTGTCTGCCATCCACAAACTGTTGGAAGACCAGTATAAGCAGATATGAAGTCGTAGTCTGTGTAACTCTCGCCAAATGATTCCATAATTACAGGCTGACCTGAAACGTTAGTATTAAACCAGTTAACTGCCTGTGCATAAGGAACCATATTTCCTGAATATTTCATGTCCTCAGGAAGTGTTGGGCTGGTGTACGTTGTAAGATAACTTGTTCCATCAAGTTGCTTATAGTTATCCTTTGAAAGTGTACCGCAACGCTGTGAAAGAGCAGCGATTGTGTAGTGTGCAGGAATAAAGAGCATGAAGATGAAGATAACAGAAACTACGAAAGAAGCTACGCTGTACTTACCCTGGCTGTTAACAAGCCAGAAGAGTCTTATGATTGAGTAACTCATAGCCATTGAAAGGATAATGAATCCAGCGTATGTGAACTTAAACATTGTATTACTTCTAAGGTAACCACCTGTGTAAATATCACGTACGTAGAAGATTTCTGGAGCGATAAGAAGGAGAATTCCAACTACGATCATACCGCATACAAAGATATCTACGATGTTACGCTCTCCAAAGAACTTTGCGATAGGGTTAGGGTAGCTGTTAGCACCATATACTGCCCCCTTGGCATTTGCCTTAGCATTCTTCTTCTTTGAAGATGAAGCGTGTCTGTAGTTCTTATAGATAATAGTAAACAAAATGAATACGAGGTTAACTCCTACGTGTGTTCCCCAGAGAATCCAAAGCTGGAATGGAGCTGTATGGTTAACGCTCTTACCAAGCTTATTAGAGATCATATCGAAGTTCATGTTGAATGTAAGAGCAACGATATGAGCTACTGTAAAGAGGAAACTCATTCCACAGGATGTTCTTGAAAGAGCACAAGGGAACATAAGACAGAATACAAGTGCAACGCAGAGGATAAAGAGCTGCAAGAGTACGTGAATCAATGGATAGCTTCCTGCTACAAGATAGCATCCAAGGATGCATGCCATGATTCCGCCAAATGCGATAAATCCAGGGATAGTTGAGAAATTATTAGACTTATGAGTCATAAGTACAAGAAGTGTCATTGAGCAGAAGATGAAGTAAATAAGGAAGTCCCAGTAGTTAGTCATCTGTGCAATACCAAGAATTACTGCTGCTGCAATAACCTCGATAGAGACAAGTCTCTTGATTTCAGACTTGATGTAGTTGTTTGACGCTTCGCCCCTGAGTCTTATCAGAGGAAGCTTAACGTTAAGCTGTGGCTCACCATAAGGTTCTGAACTAATTCTGTTAATTGCAGCAACACAGATAGCCATAATTAAGAGTACAACCATAGTAGAAACTACGTGAGCGTGGAGGTCTCCTACAAGATAAGAGTAGAAAGGGAACTCCTCGATTGTGTAGTCACCACCATTCTTGATTCCAGGAATAGTTGATGAATCAGGGTTGTAACCGATAAATCTTGTACTGTCAGGGTAGAAGAAGTTGTCGATCTGACCAACGTTATAACCCTTCTTCTGAAGGAACTTAAGGAAGTTGTTTCCAAGTCCGTCTGGATCATAGTAGAAAGAATGTGAGTTACCAAAGATTGTTACGCAAAGACCAGCAAGAATACCAGCGATATGTGGGAAGAATCTTGCTGTACGAAGACCAACATTCTTTGCTGTATCGATTAAGTAAGTACCGATTGAGTAGCTCATTGCAAATGGAATTGCAATGGCAGAACACATTGAAACTGTGTAACCAACGCCTGTTGGAATTCCGGAAAGCTTAATAAGAAGTGTGTAGATAAACTGTCCGTAGTAATAGTAGTTGATTGAGTAACCTGAGAGCCACATGTCGTTAGCAGGAAGTGTAGAAGAACGGAGCATTGACATAATGAAGCCGTAGTTCATGAACTTCTCCTGACCGTTGATATCAGGATACATACCCTTATAGAAGCAAAGAATAGTAAGAACAAAGGCGAAGATTGTTTCTTCGAAAGCAATCTCGTACATAATGTTTGTTTCTGAAAGCTTCTTGATTGCATTCTCTCTTAAAGGCTTATATCCGTAGGCAAAGCCTCCGATTCCAATCATTACTATACATATTCCCACGAAGGAGAACATTGGAATCTTCATGTAAGAAAGTGTCCATACGATAATACTTGTTGAAAGAATTCCAACGATAGTACTAAGGAAGAAACCACCAGTTCTGTGACCATGAAAAAGTGTCACTGAAATTGGGTATGCGATAAGGGCAAAAAGCAACAATATGATGAACCATCTGAACACGAGAAGTGTGTCAGCAAGTCCCATAAGTGGAATGCCAAACGCAATGAAAGGAACGAACGAAAGAAGTGGGATTAAAAGCTTGAACGGCTCTTCAAAAACTGACTTATTCATTTACAGTTTTCTCCTTTGTATCATTTATTATTCTCTGTGAAATATCGTTAGATAAAGAAACAATCTTATCCATTCTGTTTTCTGGATCGAACTTACTTGTTGTAGAAGTAAGTCCTGATGAGCATACAAACAAATTAGGAAGTGGAGATGAAAGGTCTGTGTCAGGATACTTTTCTGAAACTGCGTATCTGACCTTTGTAAGTCTCCATGACTTGATATCACTCTTCTTAATTAATGGATAAGTCTTATGGAATGCTGCAAAGTAAGTGGACTGGATTTCAGAATCTGACTGAACCCAGATATTATCTGAAACATTACAGTGACCAACAAGATAAACAACATTTCCACCATAGCCACGTTCACCCGTGATGTTAGTGTGATTAACGGATCTGTCGAAAGGCTCGTTAGAATTAAAGTGTTGGAAGAACACTTCTGAATGCTTCTTTTTAAGTACAAGTAAAAGACAGAGAACAGACTTATAAGAAATGTTCATAAGCTGGTCTCTGACGTTCATTGACATAGGAAGACCATGGCTTACATTTACAAAAGAACGGCAAGAACCTGTGTAAATTACATAGTCACTAATGATCTCACTACTTGCAGAAGTAGGAAGAACGAGAGAAACAGAATATTTTTCTGTTCCCTCTTCGTCACTAATTTTATTGATTTCAGAAACAGTAGTTGAATAGTAAATTCTGCCACCGTTATCTGTAATATCCTGAATGAGGATAGAAATCAAAGACTGGAAACCCTTTTTAAAGTAACCAACCTTTGTTCTTGAAGCCTTACCATACCAGAGAGAATCGAACCACTCGATTTCGTCTGATAAGCCCTCTTCCTTAATTAAAGAAAGGAGTGCCTTATCAGTCTTACGAAGGTGGTGAGGGAGAAGTTCGATATATTCCTTTCCCATTCTGCTAGAAGCAAGAAGTCCTCCAGGGTATGTAAGCTCTTCAATAATTGACACGTCAAAACCGGCCTTCGAAAGGCGCATTCCACAAACAAGACCTGAAAGGCCTGCTCCTACAATGACAACGGTTTTTCTGTCAGACATTAGTCAATCCTCTTAGCCTCGAAATAGAATCTCTTCTCGTAAGCCTCACCCATTGAGAAAGTCTTACGTGGGAATACACCCTCAGCAGCGATTGTATCGAAGAAAGCGTTCTTTGATACGTCTGGGAGAAGAATTCCTGTGTTACCAGATGTTGCAAGCTTACGTGTTGAATCCTCACCGTGGATGTAGTCAACTTCGTAACCCATCTTATCGATAAAGCCCTGGATAGAACCAACGCTCAATGAATGAGGTGGGTTCTTAAGGCCGATGAATGTATCCTTAGTATCGTCAAGGAGAGTTAAAGTCTGGCATCCTTCTACTGGTGTATCAGAAATAACAAGACCGTTGTCCTTGAAGTATTCCTTCATGTCCTCGATGAACTTCTCCTGGCTTGTACCGAAAACAACACGGTGGATAGGCTCGAAGTCGAGACCCTTGTCGTGGATGTTTACGATTTCTGCAAGAGCGTAACGAGCTGGGTGATTGATAAGGTCATCGCCAGAAAGATTCTTCTTGATGTTATCCCAGTGTGCCTTTGCAGATGCAAGAGAGTGGTTACCATCACCAACAGCGAAAAGCATTCCACTTGGAGTATTTGCAAGAAGGTTCTTAAGAGCATCAACGATGCCGTTAGAAATATCTGAATTACTATCGATAAAGTAACCCTCGAGGTGACCTGCGTCAGCCATAAGGTCTGTATCGTAGCAAGGCTTAAGTGTTGCCTTTGAAGCATCCCATGCCTTACCAACAACAGTATCCTCTGGATCGTCGATAAGAATCATGATGTGTGGGAGCTCAACCTTTGCGTTAGCACGAATCTTTACACGTGGTGGGATTCTGCTTAATACAGTACCCTCAGTAGCACGTGTCTTCTCCTTGTTACCTGGCTCGTAGCTGTACTGCTCGAGATCCATGGCAACAACAAGTCCCTTACGTGACTCGTGAAGTGGAGTCTTTCTTGAAAGTACGATCATACCTTCCTTTGAGTCGCCCCAGATGCCGTTATCAATATATGAATCAATTGTCTTAGAAATATTCTTAAGTCTGTCCTCAATCTGCTCAGGAGTATCTGTTCCAAGATAAACCTCAGGAAGAACGATTCTTAATGCAGATGGTGCATCACCAACAAATGAGTCTGCATTATTCCAGTACTCAGGTTCTGATGTGTACTGATCGCAGGCGATAACTGCCCATTTCTTAAGATCAATTCCTTCCTTAGGAAGAAGAATGTCAGGAATTGCGATTGCAATGTCATTATGAATCTTCATACGAAATAACCTCTTATTAATAATATAAATAGCAGGTACCATTGTAGCACGGTATTAAAAGGAATTCGACACAATGTCGTTAATTGTCGAAAATTTTGTGCCAAAACGACTTGTTTTTTTGCTAATCTTGAGTTGCCGGCAAAATATTTTTTTATAGGAGATTTTGTCTATGAGTGATGAGATTAATGAAGTAACAAATGAATTACCAGAAGAGATTTCTGATAATTCAGAATTTTTGGATGCAACATTTGAGGAAATCGATAATTCAGTTGCAGCTGCTGCCGGTGAGAAGGAAGTAGAAAAGTCAGGTGATAAGAAGACTACAGAGCGTAAGGCAATTAACGTTCTTGCTACTGAATTCACACTTGATATGTACCGTTTTGCAAGCACAATCAGAAGTCAGGGACACGCGACTCTGGCTGACATGCTCTTTCGCGAGTGTATGGTAATTAACCTTGCTGCAAATACCGCTTCTAATGCTATTGGCAGAGCACATTTTTTGAAGTGCCTTGAGGATGGTTTTTATTCTTCCGGAAACGTTATGGAGTACTTAAAATTTATTGCCCTCTGTGGTGCTGGAACGAAGAATAATGGCGAACTTTATGAGCGAGCTGAGACTATTCATAAGATTTACGCAGTGTCCATTAAAACTGCCACTGGAAAGAGCAAGAAAACTTCAGATATTAAACTTTGATAAATGCCTGAAATTATAGGAAATTCTTAAGAATTAGGGCCTGGATTAATGCCAGGTCCTTTTTCTGTTTACTTGAATTGATAATGCAAATACTGTACCATTAATGATACATAGTTTATAAAAATACGAACAAATGGTAGGAGGCAGTATGGCTAATTCTGAGAATGCGAAGATTAAAACTTTAATTCTTTATAATTTCTTCCTCAAATACGTTAATGCTTACGGCGATGGGAACAATGTTCGTATCGGTGATATCCTCACTCATCTTAAGGAAATTACCGGAGACGAGTTCGAACGTAAGTCTGTTTACGCTGATATTAAGAAGATTAACGAGTACATCGAGAAGATGGGCCTTGTAGACCCTGGTGAGGAGTGGATTTCCCACGAGGGTAATAGCTACGTGAGATCTGAACTTAAGGATGAATTAACACCAGATGAGGCGAGACTTATTGTCGATGCCATTAATACAACTGCGTTTGTAGATTCTGGTATCTGCGAGAAGGTAAAGGCTCTTTACCCATCTTATTTCACTAACTATAAGCCACTCATTTCCCATGGTAAGAGTGGCGGAATTACACAGAAGACCAGAAATCACTTAAACCTCATCAGAAGCTGTATCGCTGATAAGATTTCAGTTCGTTTTAAGTACGGATATCTTGTTGCAGGTGGCTTTAGAGGACAGTACGAAGTTAGTGCTTCTCCTATTGAACTTGACTGGGAGAAGAACGGCTACTACCTTATCGCAGTAAGTAACAAGGAATTCGAAAGAACAGGTAACATCCAGTCTTCTATCCGTAAGTATCGTGTAGACAGAATCATGAACGTTTCTGTAAACAGGGAAGATACTTATGTTGACTGCGACAGCAAAACATTAAAGTCCTATCTTGAGCATACAATCAATGCCTTTTCCTGCTATGACTATAAGACAGTTACTATCGACTTTAGATTCTCAGGAGAGAGCGAGTGTCTTCGTGCCTATAGTGCATTCTCTGATGAGGTAGAAATTGCAAGCGTAATCAAGGACAACATCTCTAACGGTGAGATTAAATTTGCCTTTAAGGCACCACTTATTGAAGTACAGCATGGAAAGACTTTTGTACCTACTTTGTACCCAATTCTTTACATGATTTATACCTTCCCAGGCCTCGTATCAATCGAGATTGACGATCAGATTTTGAAAGAAGAGTTCAGAAGTCAGCTTGCAAAGTCGCTCAATGCGTTGAAATAAATGCTGATTCGTTTTATAATTCTTTAGTTTATTTTAATAGAAAAACAGGAGTTCAATCATTTATGGAACCACTTGGATTAAATGAAATCAGAGAAAGATATTTGTCTTTCTTCGAGTCAAAGGGACATTTAAGACTCCCTTCATTCTCACTCGTACCTAAGGATGATCCTTCAATTCTCCTTATCAATGCGGGTATGACACCTATGAAGCCTTACTTCACAGGAGCACAGACACCTCCTTCAAAGAGAGTAACAACATGTCAGAAGTGTATTAGAACTCCTGATATCGAGAACGTTGGTCATACATCAAGACACGGAACTTACTTCGAGATGATCGGTAACTTCTCATTTGGTGATTACTTCAAGAACGAAGTAATTCCATGGGCTTGGGAGTTCCTTACAGAGAATCTTGAGATGCCAGCAGACAGACTCTATCCTTCAGTTTACGAAGAGGACGATGAGGCTTTCGAGATTTGGAATAAGGTTGTTGGTGTACCAGCTGACAAGATTACAAGACTTGGTAAGGCTGATAACTTCTGGGAGCATGGTACTGGTCCATGTGGCCCTTGTTCAGAGATTTATTTCGACCGTGGAGAGCAGTACGGCTGTGGTAAGCCAGACTGTCGTCCAGGTTGTGAGTGTGACAGATTCGTAGAGATCTGGAACCTTGTATTCTCACAGTTCGATCGTCAGGAAGATGGTTCTTATCTTGAGCTTGCTCAGAAGAATATCGATACAGGTGGAGGACTTGAGAGATTCGCTTGCGTAATGCAGGGTGTAGAGAACCTCTTTGAGGTTGATACAGTTAGAAGAATTCTCGATACAGTTTGTGAGAAGGCTGGTAAGCAGTACGGCGCTA
The DNA here is from genome assembly GCA_045639635.1 of Saccharofermentans sp. Lineage (GTDB taxonomy): Bacteria > Bacillota > Clostridia > Saccharofermentanales > Saccharofermentanaceae > Saccharofermentans. The sequence goes on from JAZUDM010000072.1 coordinate 19,333, forward strand.
ACGCTAAGGATGACGTTGCTATCCGTGTAATCACAGACCACATGAGATCTTCAACAATGATGATTTCTGATGGTGTACTCCCATCTAACTCAGGAGCAGGTTACGTTCTTCGTCGTCTCATGAGAAGAGCTGCTAGATTCGGTAAGCTTCTTGGTATTAACGGTAAGTTCTTGGCTCAGATTGCTGAGGTTGTTATCGACCAGAATAAGGATGCTTATCCTGAGCTCGTACAGAAGTACACAATGATTATGGCTGTAATCAACAAGGAAGAGGATGACTTCCTCCGTACTGTTGAGGCAGGTACATCTATCCTTAACGATATGATCGAGGTTGCTAAGGCTGAGGGTTCTACAGTTCTTAAGGGTGAGGATGCATTTAAGCTTCACGATACATACGGCTTCCCACTTGATCTTACTAAGGAGATTGCTGCAGACAGCGGCCTCACAGTAGACGAGGATGGCTTTAAGGCTGCAATGAAGATTCAGAAGGAAACAGCACGTAAGGCTACTAAGGAGAACGTTGCTGATACAGCCTGGAACTACAATAAGCTCCCTGATGAGCTTCTTAACGATAAGTCTTCAACAGTATTTGAGGGTTACGAGAAGTTCGATACAGACGCTAAGGTTATGTATGTTCTTAAGGTTGACGAGGATGGTGCTCTCCAGATTGCTTCTGAAGTATTTGCTGGTGACAAGGCTATCGTAATTCTTGATAAGACAACTCTTTATGCAACAATGGGTGGTCAGGTTTGCGATAACGGTAAGCTCACAAACGACAACCTCGAGGCTGTTGTTACTAACGTTGAGAAGGACAATACTTCTAAGTATCTCCACTCAATCGAGGTAGTTTCAGGTTCAATCAAGGCTGGCGATTCTGTTAAGGCTTCTGTAGATAAGGAGAGAAGACTCTCAACATGTCGTAACCACTCTACAACTCATATTCTCCAGGCAGCTCTTCGTAGCGTTCTTGGTGATCACGTAGAGCAGAAGGGTTCTTATGTAGATTCTGAGAGACTCCGTTTTGACTTTACACACTTCTCAGCTATGACAGCAGAGGAAATCGCTAAGGTTGAGGATATCGTTAACAGCGTAATCCTTGAGGATATGCCAATCGTAACTAAGGAAATGCCAATTGAGGAGGCTCGTAAGCTCGGTGCTATGGCTCTCTTCGGTGAGAAGTACGGCGCTACAGTACGTGTTGTATCTGTAGGTGATGGATACTCAGTAGAGTTCTGTGGTGGTACACATCTTACTCAGTCATCACAGGCTGGTCAGTGCAGAATTATTTCTGAGGCTGGTGTTGCTTCTGGTGTTAGACGTATTGAGGCTGTAACAGGTAAGGCCTGCTACGAGCTTATGAAGGCAGACCGTGCAACAATTTCTGATGTTGCTTCAACACTTAAGGTTAATAAGGACCAGATTGTTAAGAAGTCTGAGTCAGTTCTTTCTGATATTAAGAATCTTGAGAAGGAGCTTGCAGCTATCAAGAAGGCAGCTGCTGGTAACGTAGCTGACGATCTTATCAAGGGTGCTACAAAGGTTGGCGCTGTTGATGCAGTTATCGCTAAGGTAGATGCAGCTGATGCAGCTGAGCTTAGAGATATGGCTGATCAGATCAGAGACAAGCTTACAAGTGGATTCGTATTCCTCGCAGCTGAAAGCGGCGATAAGGTTCTCTTCATCGCAATGGCATCTAAGGATGCTGTAGCTGCTGGTGCTCATTCAGGTAACATCATCCGCGAAGCTGCTAAGGTTTGCGGCGGTGGTGGCGGCGGACGCCCAGATATGGCTCAGGCTGGTGGTAAGGATGCATCTAAGATTAATGATGCACTCTCTAAGGCTTCTGAGGTTTTGGCTTCACAGGTTAATGGCTGATAATTATTTAATCAGAATTGATGAATCGTCTCTCGGAAACGGGAGGCGATTTTTGTTGTTGCAAAACAGTATGAACTAGTACTAATATAAAAATACGAAATCGTACTATAAGGGATAGGACTATGAATTCAAAAAGTTTTTTCTATGACTTTGGGAGAGCACTTTACCATATGGATGCGTTGTATGGTGAGTTTGCAAAGCGAAGTAATGTTGCTCCAACTATATTGTGGGTTATGTATGCACTTAATGATGGAAAAGCGCATACCCAGATTGAAATCAGTAATGATTGGGATCTCCCAAAGACAACGGTAAACACAGTTATTAAAGAGATTCAGCAAAAAGGATATGTTGAACTTGTTCCTATCAAAGGGAAAAGAAGAGAGATGTCCATTGTTCTAACTGAAAGCGGGAAGGAATATGCTGATCAGATTCTTTCGGATATTTATAAGAGAGAGAAAGCAGCATATAAAGCCCTGAGTTCGGAAGAACGTGAAGTTGTAGCTGTACTTGAGAAGATAGTTGAGTTAATTAAGGATAATTAAAGTAAAAGAATAAACGAAGGAGATAGTTAATATGATTTATAACGATTTTAATGGAATTAAACTTTCAGCACTTGGAATGGGTAATATGAGACTTCCTGTTATCGATGGTGATGACAGTAAAATTGATGTGGAATCAGCAAAGAAGATGATCGCTTACTGTATGGAGTCAGGCATTAATTATTATGATACTGCTTTTGGTTATCACGGTGGTCAGTCTGAATTAGTAGTAGGAGAACTCCTTAAAAACTATGATAGAAGCAGTTTCTACCTTGCATCAAAGTTCCCTGGATACGATCTTTCCAATATGCCAAAGGTAAAGGAAATTTTTGAGGAGCAGCTTAAGAAGTGTCAGGTTGAGTATTTTGACTTTTATTTGTTCCACAATGTGTGCGAGATGAACATTGATTATTATCTCAATCCTAAGTTTGGTATTTACGATTATCTTATGGAACAGAAGAGAAATGGAAGAATTAAGCATCTCGGTTTCTCAGCACATGGCGACGTAGCCTGTATTACAAAGTTCCTTGAAGCATATGGAAAAGATATGGAATTTGGCATGATTGAACTTAACTATTTTGATTATTTGTTCCAGGATGCCAAGGGTAAGGTGGATCTCCTTAATGAATGGAATATTCCAGTCTGGGTTATGGAACCTGTAAGAGGTGGCCAGCTTGCAAGTCTCTCTGACGATGCAACAGCAAAACTCAAGGCAGCAAGACCAGATGAAGATGTACCTTCTTGGGCATTTAGATTCTTGCAGTCTATTCCAAGTGTAGTAGTAACACTTTCAGGTATGTCAAATATGGAACAGCTTATGGCAAATATCAAAACATATGAAGAGAGAAAGCCATTAAGTGAGTCTGAGATGAAGCTTATCCTTGAGATTGCAGATGACATGATCAGAAAGACTACAGTACCTTGTACAGGCTGTCATTATTGCGTGAGCAAGTGTCCAATGAATTTGGATATTCCATTCCTTTTGAAACTCTATAACGAGGCAATGGTTGCGGGTGCAGGCGATTTTATTGCTCCTATGGCACTTGCGTCAATTGATAGTGATAAGCAGCCTGAGTGCTGTATTGGATGTAGCTGCTGCGAGCAGGTATGCCCACAGACAATTCATATCCCAGAGGAGCTTTCAAAGTTTGCAAAGAAGATGGGAAGATAATCATTATGACTTGTGAAGAGTGTAGATACGATTTGCGATTACAAAGTGAAGCGAAAAGAAAAGCATAATCAGGCAGGACGAACTGATGTTCAAGGTGAATCATACAATGCGATTCCAACCTGAATACGGGGAGTTAGTAAAGGAACTCTTTGGTGGCAATATTGGTTTAAAAGAACTATATCTTAAAACCTACCTCTTTACGTGGTATAATCACTACGCGTAAAACGTATAGATTTCAAAAAGAGGTTTATTATTATGTGCTTATTCTGTGACATTATTGAAGGCAAGATTCCTTCATCAAAAGTATACGAGAACGATAAGGTTTACTGCTTTAACGACATTAATCCAGTAGCTCCTACACATGTACTCGTAGTTCCAAAGAAGCATTTTGACGATATTCGTGATATGGCAACTTCAGATGAGGGTGCTATGTATATGGGCGAGGTAATTAAGGCTATCGATGAGGTAGCTAAGATTCGTGGTCTCGATAACGGCTTCAGAGTAATCAACAACTGCGGTGTTGATGGTGGTCAGACAGTAATGCACGTTCACTATCATGTAATCGGTGGCCTTAAGCTTACGGAGAAGATGATTTGATCGAATTAACTCATCTTGAAAAAAGAGCAATAAGTTATCTGAATTTTAAAGGCGAAGTAACAGAGGAACAGCTTAAGCTTGTTCAGTCTGGAATTAACGAAGTTAAGCGCTTTTCCTGCCCACAGTTTGCAGTCAGATTTCTTAAATTAGAAGAGAACATGGATGGGCATCTATTCGTAGATGCCTCTATTAATATTGGCTACGAATCTTTGCAGAAACTTTTTAGAGCAAAGAATTCTAACAGCCTTTGTATTCTTGTTTCGACTTTGGGCCCAGCTATCGATAAGAGAATTTCAAAACTTGCAGATATTGATTCAGGCAAGATGATTCTTGTAGACGCATGCGCTAATGCTTATATCGAAGAAGAAACTAACAGATACCAGGAGAGACTTAACTTAGGCGAAGAGACTTTCCGTTTTGCTCCAGGCTATGGAGATGTACCACTTGAACTTCAAAGAGAAATCTTTGATTTCATGCCGGAAATAGCCAAAATTGGGATAGAACTAGATGAATGTAATCTGATGCATCCTTTTAAATCAATGACAGGATTCATCGGATTTAAATCAGAGGAATTACATGAGTAAGAGAAACATTAGAGAATTAATTGGTAAGGAATTCATAGTATTTGATGGAGGCTTTGGATCTCAGCTTCAGGCCAGAGGTGTTAAGGCTGGCGAGAATTCTGCCTTGATTAATATCAAGAATCCTGAGCTTGTAACTGCAATTCACGCGGATTACTTAAACGCAGGTTCTATCTGTCTTACAACAAATACTTTCGGTGCTGACTCATTCCATATCGAAGATGAAGCAGAACTTACTTCAATCATTAATGCTGCTATCGATAATGCTTATAACGCAATGGCAGTAACAGGTAAAGATGCATATGTATTCTACGATATGGCACCTACAGGTAAGCTTTTAAAGCCTTTGGGCGACCTCGATTTCGAGGATGCTTATGAAGTATTTGCACAGCAGGCCAGAATCGCTGCGAATTCAGGTAAGGTAGATGGATTCATTATTGAGACATTCACAGATCTTTATGAAATGAAGGCTGCAATCCTTGCTGTAAAGGAGACAACAGACCTTCCAATTATCTCTTCCGTTACTTATTCAGAGAACGGCAATATGCTTACAGGTGCATCTCCAGTTCAGGTTGTAACTGTACTTGAGGGACTTGGCGTCGACATGATGGCAGTTAACTGCTCTTTGGGGCCTAAGGAACTCATGCCTATCGTAGAGAAGATGCTTGATGTTGCTAATCTTCCTATTCTTGTTCAGCCTAATGCAGGACTTCCTGTTTTCGTTAATGGCGAGACAAAGTTCTTGGTAGGAGCAGAAGAATTTTCTGAGTATATCGGCAAACTTATCGATAAGGGTATCGCTGGTTTTGGCGGATGCTGCGGAACTACTCCAGACCATATTAAGGCATCCTGCGATGTATCAGCATCACGTAAGTTTGCATTCGATCCTAAGCCAATTAAGACACGTGTTACAGGTACTACAACAGTAGTTGAAATCGGTCCACGTGTAATCCGTTGTGGTGAGAGACTTAACCCAACAGGAAAGAAAAAAATGAAGCTTGCTCTTGCTGAGCACAGACTTTACGACATCGTAGATGAAGGTATTGCTCAGGTTGAAGCAGGTGCTGACGTTCTCGATGTAAACGTTGGTGTTCCTGGTATCGATGAGACTGGCGTAATGTGCGAGCTCATTAAGGACCTTCAGGAAGTAATCGATGTTCCTTTGCAGGTAGATAGTACAAATCCTGAGACTTTGGAGAAGGCATGCCGTATCTATAACGGTGTACCTCTTATTAACTCTGTTAATGGTAAGCAGGAAGTAATGGATGCCGTATTCCCAATAGTTAAGAAGTATGGTGGTGTTGTACTTGGACTTTGTATCGATGAGGATGGAATTCCTCCAACAGCAGAGGAGAGATTTGCGATTGCAATGAATATCGTAAACGAGGCAGCAAAGTACGGAATCCCTAAGGAGAGAATCATTATCGATTCACTTGTACTTACTGCAAGTGCCCAGCAGAAGGAAGTAATTGAGACAGCCAAGTGCGTAGGCTTTGTTACAGAAAGACTTGGTATTGGAACTGCACTTGGATTAAGTAACGTTTCATTTGGTCTTCCAAACAGACCACTTATCAATAGAACATTCCTTGTAATGGCACTTTATGCAGGGCTTAAGATGCCTATCTTAAATCCACTCGATAAGGAGCTCATGGGTTCTATCGATGCATTCGAGGTATTAAACTACACTGACCTTAACGCTGAGGACTATATCGGAAGACACGTTAATGACGTAACTACAACAGCTGCGGCAGCAGTTCCTGCTACAAATAGTGCTCCTGCAAATGGCGAAGCAGCACTCGAAGGTTCAGACCTTTTTGTAGCAATTGTTAAGGGACAGAAGCATAACGCAGTTGAGGCAGTAAAAAGAATGGAGGATGTAGCTCCACTTGATATCGTTTCCGAGCATCTTATTCCAGCTCTTGATAAAGTGGGCCAGGACTACGATAAGGGAAAGATTTTCCTTCCTCAGCTTATGACTTCTGCTGAGACTTCAAAGCTTGTTTTCGACGAGATTAAGGACAAACTTGTTGCTGACGATGATAGCGAGAAAAAGGGTCCGGTTGTAATTGCTACAGTAGAGGCTGACGTTCACGATATCGGAAAGAATATCGTAAAGGTAGTTCTTCAGAGCTATGGCTTTGACGTAATTGATTTGGGTAAGGACGTTAAGGCAGAAGTAATTGTAGAGGCAGTAAAGGAGCATAACCCAATTGCGGTTGGTCTTTCTGCTCTTATGACAACTACTGTTGTATTTATGGAAAAGACAATCAAGGCACTTAAGGCAGAGGAACTTAATGTTCCTGTATTCTGCGGTGGTGCTGTGCTCACCCAGGATGTTTGTGATAACATTGGTGGCGATTATTATACAAAGGATGCAATGGAGTCAGTACGTGTGTGTGAGAAACTCCAGGCAGAAAAGAACGGAGAAAAGTAATATGGCAAGAATGAGAGCAAAGAAGCACCTTCCTGAGAGAATGGCAGCATGTAAGGAAAGATGGTTTGAAGCACCAATGCTTAACAAGGGCAAATGGCGCGAAGTTTGTGGCTTTCCTTCAGACTGCAAGATGTTTCTTGAAATTGGCTGCGGCAAGGGTAAGTTTGCTGCCGAGATGGCAATGAAAAACCCTGACGCTTTATACATTGCTCTCGAAAGAGATTCTTCATGCTGTCTTCTTGCAATTGAGAAGGCACATAATTTGGAGATTCCAAATCTTTTCTTCTTAAACGCTGACGCTCAGCTCCTCGATAACTATTTTGAGAATGGTGAGCTCGACAGAATTTATCTTAACTTTTCAGATCCTTGGACACGTCAGAATAAGCCTAAGAGACGTCTTACTTATCGTGCTTTCTTAGAGCAGTACAAGGCTTTAATGAAGAAGGGTTCTTCTGTAATTTTTAAGACAGATAACGATGAGCTTTTTGACTTCTCTGTAGAGGAATTCAAGGAGTGCGGATTTATTCTTTCTGAGTACACAAGAGATCTCCATAACTCTGAGTGGGATGCTGAGAATGTAAGAACTGAGTTCGAGCAGAAGTTCGCAGATCAGGGTATTAACATCAAGAGAGTTGTTGCAACTATCGAGTAATTTTATGGCTGATTCTTTTACTATTAGAGCTGAGTTTAACGAATATTCTAATAAGTATGCAAAAAGAGTTTATATGCCAGTTTTTGTGTGGGGACTTTTATGTTTTATCGCGTTATTAGGAAATAGCGCCTTCCTCCCACAAATCGTAAATATTATTTCTGTAATAGCTCTTATTCTTTTATTTCTTTCTATTGTTTTTGTACTAATTATTGTTAAGAAAAGGCAGAAGGAACTTCTTAAAATCCAGTCTGATTTTAAGAAGAAAGATGTTACTCTAATAGTAGAGGACAAGAAGATTTACCTTTCGAAGGTAGATGCAGAAAACGTTCTTGATGTAAGTCTTGATGATAAGACTAATGCTATATTTCTTCATAGAGTAAATAGGGAAGTTACAACATTCATTAGAGTTGATGTTATGGATTCCGTAGGACTTAAGGCTGATTTGGAGAATTTAGGAATCGAAGTTCTTTCTATTGAAGATATAGCTTATAAAGATATGCAGGATGTTAATCGTGTTAGGAGATTATTCTGATGAAGACTATCTTTATCGTAGATGATGATGTAGCAATTGGCGATATGGAACAGACTGTTCTTGAAAAGAACGGTTATTCCTGCGTTCGTGCTTTTTCTGGAACAGAAGCCGTAATGAAGATTTCTAATGGCTTAAAGCCAGATTTGATTCTCCTTGATCTTATGCTTCCAGGCTTAAATGGTGAAGACGTTCTTCCCAAAATAAAGGCAGTAATGAGCGATGTTCCTGTAATTGTCGTTAGTGCCAAGGTCGATATCGACAGCCGCGTAAATATGCTTATGGAAGGCGCTATCGATTACCTTACAAAGCCATTCGATACAAGAGAACTTCTTGCAAGAATCGAGATTCGTCTTAAGGAATCAAAGGCATCAGAATCGGTTCTTACATTCGATGATTTATCTTTGGATACAAAAAGTTTCAGGGTAACTTCTGCAGGCGTAGATGTATCTCTTACAAAAACAGAATTTTCTATCCTTAAACTTCTCATGAGTACACCAGAAGAAGTAGTAACAAAGTCTCAGATTATTGACGCTGTTTCTACTGATACAGAAGACTGCACAGAGAGCTCTTTAAAGACTCACATGAGTCACCTTCGAAATAAACTTAAAACCGTAAGTGGCAAAGACTACATCGAAGCCGTCTGGGGCATCGGTTTCAAACTGAAATAGTATTCGCTGCAAGTTCCGCAGAGGGCCTCGCCCTCGAGGACCTGTTCGAGGCCAAGCGAATATATTTCAGTTTATTTTTAATCTCAACTGTTTCTCAACTCTTTATTTTTCCTGTCTTGTTAACATAGACTCATAAAATGACGTGGGGGTCTTTATGAGTTTTATTGTTGAGTCTAATTCGCTTTGCAAAAAGTACGGCAAAGCAACAGTCCTTGATAATTTTGATATCCATGTTCCTAAGGGAGCAATCTATGGCCTTATTGGTAAAAATGGTACTGGTAAGACTACTTTTATGCGTTTGGTTTCAGGTCTTATTAAGTCAAATGGTGGCAACTGTAAGGTGATGGGCGCTGATATTAATAGCAGAGAAATTAATGACGTTCGTAAGAAGATGAGCACAATTATTGAAGTTCCTGCCTACTATCCAGATATTTCAGTAAAGGAAAATGTTATTGAGCAGTGCAGACTTCGTGGTATTAGTGACTATTCTGTGGCAGATGAGTACTTAAAACTTGTAAGTCTCGATAAGGATTCAGGAAAGAAAGCAAATAAGCTTTCACTTGGTATGAAGCAGAGACTTGGAATTGCCATGGCAATGGTTGGCAATCCAGAACTTATTCTTCTTGATGAACCAATGAATGGTCTTGATCCTCAGGGTATCATAGACATTCGTAATATCATTCTCGACTTAAATAAAAACAAGGGAATTACATTTGTTATCTCAAGTCATCTTCTTGATGAACTTTCAAAAGTTGCAACACACTATGGATTTATCCTTGACGGAAAAATGGTTAAGGAAATCAGTATGGATGAAATAAAGAAAGATGGTAACACTACAACAACAATCGTTACTTCTGATGCATCCAAGCTTGCAGTACTTCTTGATTCAATGGATCTTCAGTATGAGGTAGAAAATGAAACTACAGTAGTTGTTTTCGAAGAATTAAGTATTGAAGAATTTATGCCTCAGGCAAAGGCTAATGGAGTTTTATTAAATTCACTTACAGTAAATAGCGAGTCACTGGAAAGCGTTTACTTAAATATTATGGGTAAGAAGGAGAACAAGTAATGAGAAGTTTGCTTAAGAGTGATTTTGGAAGACTTTTTAAGAGTGTCTTATTTTATATTTTGTTAGTTATTACTTTCTTTAGCTCAATGTATATGCAGTATGCTGACTGGAGTGATCCTGACTGTACGTCCGCAGAGTTTGCCATGGGTGACTTCTGGATTTTTGGTTTGATTTTTGTATCGATTATCGTACCGATGTTTGTCTGCACAGACTTTTCCTGCGGCATGATCAGAAACAAGATTACAGTAGGTCATAGCAGATTCAAGGTTTACTGCTCAAGTCTTATTACTTCTGTTACTGCTTCGCTTCTTATGGCAGTAGTATGGCTTTTGGGATTCTATCCATTAGGAATTATTCATTTTGGGTTTAATGCAGAGGGGATTAAGGTTTCATCTATCTTCTTATCAATCCTTGGATACATGGTAATGATTTCTGCTTTTACTACAATTATCCATTTCATTTGTACTCTTGTTACAAAGAAATCAATAGTAATTATCCTTTCGATTCTTTTCGTTCTTATCTATACAACTTTCTTCCAGCCTATGGTTATTATTTATGCTTATTCGACTGGAACTATTATGGAAGCAACTGAGGAAGAAGAAACTGAGGATGGCCTGGTAGTAACATATTCTGAGGTTGATAATCCTTTCTACTTTGAGGATGGATCTCCAGAAAAGAGAACTGCAAGAGCGGTAGATACAGTAGTTGTTCCAGGACAGATTGTTGCACTTGCAATGATCAGAGATGACATGCCACAGATTTTTATCGCTTACGATCTTTGCGTAATTATTGTTGTTACTGCTTTGGGGAATGTGATTTTTGCCAGAAAGAATTTGAGATAACTTAACTTTGAAGGAGAGAGTTATGGAATACGTTATTGAAGCAAATAAACTTTGTAAAGATTACGACAACAAACATAAGATTCTTAAAGAATTTGATATCCATGTACCTAAGGGTTCTATCTATGGCCTCGTAGGTAAAAACGGCGCTGGTAAGACAACATTTATGCGCGTTATTTGTGGAATTCAGCCACTTACTTCAGGCGAGTTTAAACTCTTTGGAGTAAGCAGTAGTGACGTTAACGGCATTCGTAAAGCAAGAGGCAGAATTGGATCCGAGATTGAGATTCCTTCTTTCTACCTTCACATGAATGCCAGAGATAATCTTTTGCAGCAGTTCACTCTTCTTGGAATTCCTTCTACAGAAAGTGTCGATGAATTATTAAAGCTTGTAGGTCTTGAGAATACTGGTAAAAAGACAGTAAGGCATTTCTCTCTTGGTATGAAGCAGAGACTTGGAATTGCCATGGCACTTGCAGGAAATCCTGACTGTATTATTCTCGATGAGCCAATGAATGGTCTTGATCCGGAGGGCATTATCGAGATGCGAGAGACAATCTTGAAGCTTAATAAGGAGCGCGATATTACTTTCGTTATCTCAAGCCACATTTTGGACGAGCTTTCAAAGGTTGCTACAAACTATGGCTTTATTAGTGACGGAAGACTTGTAGAGGAAATTGCTGCAGACGAAATCGAAGCTAAGTGTCGAAAGGCAGTAAAGGTTGAAGTAAGCGATACAAAAGTATTTTCAGGTTTCTTGGAAGGGATTAAATCTGAGTACACAATTGATTCTGATACTGAAGTAATTGTTTATGGTGACTTTGATATCAACACTATTCTTCCAAAGATGGTTGAATCTGGAATTAAGCTTAAGTCGCTTGTGACTTCGAATGAATCTCTTGAGAGTTACTATTTGGATCTTTTGGGATCAGACGATAAAAATGTAAAGGTGGCAAAGTAAAATGGGTAAGTTAATAAGAAACGATTTTAAAACTGTACTTAAGTCCAAGCTTCTTATTGGTGGTGTTTTGTTTGCTCTTTTCCTTCTTTTTCTTGAAAGTTCTGCTGGCGGCGCAGCTATGACCGTTCACCAGGTTTTTGACGTTGCTGAGGATTATGGTGAGGCAGTTGCCTTTGCGAATTTAACACAGATTCTTTTGAATCGAGCATTGCTTACTTATTTTATTATGTTTATTCCATCTTTTATTATTGGTTATGACTTTGATGGTGGCATGATCAGAAATAAGATTATGGCAGGTTATAGCCGAATTCAGATTTATTTTTCAAGTCTCATTGTCTCTTTTGTTACATGCCTTTTCTATGGGCTTTTCATGTTTATCTATAATATTGTTGTTTATGTAAATGCCTTTACTCCGGAAGTGATTTTGAAGTGGATGAGTTTACCAGAGGCAGGCGAGATTATTATTGCTGCAGCTATTTTTAATATCTTTATTATCTTTGCTCTTTGTGCTGTTTCAGTAGCAATTATGATGATGCTTAATAACAAGGTTTTATCAATTGTATTTATCTTCGTTGTAATGCTTGTTGCTATGCTTTTTGGTGAGGAAATGAGAAGATATGCAATAGACCCAAATCCTACAATCTCATATTACGATCTTGAGAAACAAGAGGTTGTAACTGTTGATAATATTTTTTATGTTGCCCCTGATGATCCTATGAAGAAGGTGTTTATCGCTTTGGATGGAGTTAATATTTTCTATTCAGCTGCTGATCAGAATGGAATTTTGAACGAAACAGATATGATTCTTAGCGATGCTCCTTACTATATCGGAGGCCTCTTTGATATCATCTTATTTACTGGCGCTGGTGTATATGTCTTTAACAAGCGTAATTTGAAATGATATTATCTATTTAAAATAAGCGAAAAGGGATTTGCACGTTGGAAAAACTTCTTTTGGTTGTTATCGGAGTTCTTGTTGTAGTGATAATTGCACTTGTTTATAAGGTGCTTTCATTAAGACGCGCAATCGATGAGATTGTTAATGACTTCGGCGACATTATTGAGAAGGAAACTAACGTGCAGATTCGTGTTTCTACAAACGATCCTCATGTTCGCAGGGCCGCAATTAAACTTAACGAGGAACTTAAGAAACTTCGTGAGGCAGGAATAATTTATTCACGTGGTAATAACGAGCTTAAGACAGCTGTCGTTAATATTTCTCATGACTTAAGAACTCCGCTTACAGCGATTAACGGTTATCTTGATTTGCTCGAAAGCGAGGATAAAAGTGAAGAGGCTTCCAAGTATCTTTCAATTATCCGCGAGCGTGTTGAGACACTTAAGTCTTTAACTGAGGAGCTTTTTAAGTACTCTGTAATGAGTTCAACAAAGGATGATTTTAACGTAGAAGAAGTAAATCTTAATAGCGAACTTGAATCTTCTCTTGCATCTTTTTATGGAGCTTTAGTAGAAAAGGGAATTACTCCAGAAGTTGAAATAACTGAGAATAAGGTAATTCGAAGTCTCGACAAAAAGTCTGTTCAGAGAATTTTTGCCAACATCATCAGTAATGCGATTAAATATTCTGAGGGTGACTTAAAGGTAACTCTTACTAACGAGGGAACAATTACTTTCTCTAACAAAGCCTCAGGCCTTACTCCAACTGAAGTAGGAAAACTTTTTAACAGATTTTATACAGTTGAATCTGCACATCACTCAACTGGACTTGGACTTTCTATCGCCAAACTTTTGACAGAGAAGAATGGTGGAACTATTGAAGCCTTGCTGGTTGATGGCTCACTTATAATTAAGGTAGCATTTCCTTCTTAAGTACAAAGAAAAATAAATTGCCTTATTTTCGTTTTAAAAATATATATCCAAACATAGTCAGTCTGTATTATTATCCTAGTATTGTTTTGGGGGTAATAAACATGACAGATTTAGAGTTTTCAACAAATGGTGAGCGCATTGTTTGGCGTGGTAAGCCAGATAAGAAGTGCTTTGTTTTGGAGTCAATCTTTAATCCAATGCTTGTAGCGGCACTTGTATGGGGAGCTATTGATTTCTTCTTTATGAGTACAGTTTTTTCATCTTTTGATTCTGACGAAATGGGCTTGCTTGGATTTATGGTTCCATTTTTCCTTCTTCACCTTATGCCTGTATGGATTTATATTGGTGGCGTTGTTACTTCAGCTTTGAAGCATAAGCACACAGAGTACATTATTACTGATCGTGGTATTTATATCAGCGGTGGTATCTTTACTGTAAATATTCAGATGAAGCCTTTTACAGACTTGTCTCATGTTAATATCCATAAGGGTATTCTTGATCAGATGCTTGGTGTTGGTGATGTTGTTATGGTTTGCAACCATACTGGATATTATGGATCAGCACGTAGACATAACGGTAATCATCATCATGCAACATTTAATATCGTTGATATTCCAGATTATCAGGAAGTATTCTCAATCATTAAGACAATGCAGACTGATATTTACGCAGATACAATGTATCCAAATGCTATGAGACCAGATACAAATCCTGGTTACGGTTCAAGATATGACAGATTCTGATAGTATAAGAGATTTTTAATATTTAAAATTTCGAAAATCATTTAAAGGCATTTTTGTGGAAAGATTCACGAAAATGCCTTTTTATTTAAATGTTACAGTTTTTTTACGGCTGCTTTTATTGTAAATGATTTGAATCCGTTGTAGAATTTAACAGGTGCTTTATGGCACATAACGTAATATTAAACCCCGTTCGGGGATTTTAGGAGGAACAAACAATGGCAGTTAAAGTTGCAATTAACGGTTTCGGTCGTATTGGTCGTCTCGCTTTCAGACAGATGTTCGGTGCTGAGGGTTACGAGGTAGTAGCTATCAACGATCTTACAAGCCCAAAGATGCTCGCTCACCTTTTGAAGTATGATTCAGCTCAGGGTAAGTACGCTCTCGCTGATAAGGTATCAGCTGGTGAGGATTCAATCATCGTAGATGGTAAGGAAATCAAGATCTATGCTAAGGCTAACGCTGCAGAGCTCCCATGGGGCGAGATCGGTGTAGACGTAGTTCTCGAGTGCACAGGTTTCTATACATCAAAGGAGAAGGCTTCAGCTCATATCACAGCTGGTGCTAAGAAGGTAGTTATTTCTGCTCCAGCAGGTAACGATCTCCCAACAATCGTTTACAATGTAAACCACACAACACTTACAGCTGATGACACAATCATCTCAGCTGCTTCATGTACAACAAACTGCTTGGCTCCAATGGCTAAGGCTCTTAATGATCTCGCTGGCATCAAGTCAGGTATCATGTCAACAATCCACGCTTACACAGGCGATCAGATGATCCTCGACGGCCCACAGCGTAAGGGTGACCTCAGAAGATCACGTGCTGGTGCAGTTAACATCGTTCCTAACTCAACAGGTGCTGCTAAGGCTATCGGTCTTGTAATCCCAGAGCTCAACGGTAAGCTCATCGGTTCAGCTCAGCGTGTTCCAACACCTACAGGTTCAACAACAATCCTCGTAGCTACAGTTGAGAAGTCTGTTTCTAAGGACGAGATCAACGCTGCTATGAAGGCTGCTGCTACAGAGTCATTCGGTTACAACGAGGACGAGATCGTTTCATCTGATATCATCGGTATGAGATATGGTTCACTCTTCGATGCAACACAGACAATGGTTGGTGAGGATAACCTCGTTCAGGTTGTATCATGGTACGACAACGAGAATTCTTATGTATCACAGATGGTTCGTACAATTAAGTACTTCGCTGAGCTTGCATAATTAATTCTTTAACTGAAAATTGATTATTCTTGGAGGGCTGTCTCTTTTGAGACGGCCCTCTTTTTGTTTTTGTTGATTTTCTTAAAATGGTGTATAATCACTTTGTTATTTCTTACTTTGAAGAGGAGGAATTAAAGATGGCATTGTTTGATCCTAAGGCAAAGAATATTGCTATGTATCAGAAGTCAATTGATGAGAAGAAGGTTTCAATCGGTAGATATTTCGACGAGATTGGACGCTTTTACTATAAGCAGTATGTTGATATCAATGTAGATAATACAAAGGACATCAATACACGTTGTGAGGCTATCACACGTCTTTCTAAGGAAATTAACGAGCTTAACGTTAAGATTCTTTATGAGAAGGGCCTCAAGCTCTGTCCTATGTGCCGTACAGAGAATGAGCTCCGTCATTCTTTCTGCTTCAAGTGTGGCGCCAGCTTTGCAGCAGCAGCTACTACAGCAGCTACTACAGACGATGTAGTTGTTGAGGCACCAGCAGTAGAGGCAGCTCCAGTAGAGGCTGCTCCAGTAGTTGAGGCAGCAGTTGAGGAAGTTGCTCCAGAAGAGGCACCAGTAGAAGAGTAATTAATTTGTTTTAATTAGTATTTAACTCCCAGGTTACGCCTGGGAGTTTTTGTATGCCAAAAATTAAGGAAAAGAGTGGCAAATCGCAATTATGGATATCAGTTTATAAAACGCATTCCTTTTCGTAACACTTTATTAATAAATTTTGTTTTATAATTTAAGTAGGTGAAACACCTAAGAAGTTTAGACAGGAAGGATGTGATTTAATGAAGATCACGACACAGGGCAACGGTATTAAGATTGGTACAAGACTTGAGACTAAGATTGTTGACAAGATGTCAAAGTTCGACAAGTATTTCGGTGATGAAGGCACATTTAACATCAAGATTCGTCCAGAGGGCGCTAAGATGGTTACTGAGATTACAATCAAGCTTAATGGTAAGATTATCAGAGCCGAGGCACGTGACGAGGAAATCCTTACTGCTGTTGATCAGACAATTGCTAAGCTTGAGAAGCAGATTAGAAAGCAGAAGACAAAGTTCATCAAGCAGAAGAAAGATTACCCTCAGATTGTTAGCTTCCTTGAAGAGGATAATTCAGCAGACTTCGACTACGAGGTTGAAGAGGAGTCAGGAATTACTAAGAGAAAGTCATTTGACCTTCGTCCTATGACTGCAGAAGATGCAATTCTCCAGCTTGAAATGCTTGGGCATAGCTTCTATGTATATCTTGATTCAGATACAAATTCTGTTTGCGTAGTATATAAGAGAAACGATGGAAACTATGGTCTTCTCGAGCCTAAGTATTAAGTAATAAACTAATTGGAATTTGAGTTTAAGAAAGGTTGGCATTCGTGCCAACCTTTTGTTTGCTTTGATTATAAATTTACTATCGTACAGAACGAATCGAATAAGTCGTGATGGGAAGAGGTTATGAATAATCTTCCATTGATATTCGATTTAATGTACTTGATTACGCCTGCTGCAGTTGTACTATCAAGGCCGCTTAATGGCTCATCCATTAAAAGTACATCTGACTCTGAAAGAATTGCGCGTACAATTGCCACACGACGCTTCATGCCACCTGATAATTCAGATGTCTTAATATTAAGAGCATCCTTACCGAGGCCAATTTTAAGTAAGTTCTCTTTAATAACTTCGTAGCTTACGTTAGGGCAGACAATTTTTATGTTAGTAATAGCATCTGTTTCATCGATAAGTCTGTCTTCCTGGAATACAAAAGAGAATCGAGCCTTAGTGTCAGCACCGTTATTATAAATAACTTCTCCTTCAGAAGGTTCCAAAAGCCCGGAGATGATTCTTAAAAGTGTAGTCTTACCAATTCCTGAAGATCCCTTAATTACGTAATAGCCAGACTTAAAGTCATAACTTAAATTCTTAATTACCTGATTAGTATCGAAGTTCATGGAGATGTTTTTTACCGTGATTTCAAAAGAACTCATTTTAAGCACCTCCTGATAATTAATACGATTACTTTCTCAAAAATATAAGAAACAAGAATAATCGCGATAGTCCATGCGAGAATATCGCCAGTCTCTAAGTATGACTTTGCAGCATAAATTCCATTACCGATAGAAAACTTAGGTCTTCCAATAACTTCAGCAGCTACGCCACTTTTAAATGCCATTCCGATAGCAAGGCTCAAACTGCTTAAAAGGAATGGACGAAGCGCTCTAAGGTAAATGTTTCTAAACTTTGTAAGAGGCTTCATTCTAAAGATATGAGCCATCTCGAGAAGGTTTGTATCTACGTTCTTAAGTCCCTCTAATGTATTGAGGTACACGATAGGGAATACTACAAGACTCGAAATAATAAGAGAAAGGTTAGGAGCGCCGAACCAGATAAGAACGAGGATAACAAAACTTGCCACAGGAATTGACTTTATAGTCATTACAAGTGGGTTCAATAATTCCTCAAAAATGAATGCCTTATAAGAGACAAAAGCTAATAAGAATCCGGCAAAAGCGCCAAGCAAAAAGCCTCCCAGAATTCTCATGATTGAATTACCAAGAGAAATCCAGAAAGCCTTTGTAACTGCCATAAGGCAGAGTGATGCGATAGTTTCAATTGGGCCGACAAGCAGAATTTTGTTGTTTACGAGCACAGCAACAACCTGCCAGATAACCAGCCAGAAAATAATGAATAAAACTCTACGAATACGCTTATCCAAGGTAGTAGAAATCGTCAGCTGGCATTGCGCCGCCTACAGCCTGTGGATTCTGATCGAAAAGAGTCTGAAGGTAACCGCTAAGAGCGCTCTTCATCTCTTCGCCAGTGATGCATACGAGATTACACTGTGGAATTGCTCTCATGGCAATTGGCTCAGCTGCAATGATTTCCTGCTCAACTGCAAGTGCAGCAACAGACTCGAGTTCTGAAGAACATCTTGCTACGCTTTCAGCCTGAAGTGTCAAGAACTCGTCAACGAGTGCCTTATGGTTCTCAAGGAACTCTGTACGTACAACTGTTACACCAGTAACAAGTCTTGAATCTGAAGTTACGTTATCCCACTCATCTGAGAATGAGAATCTTGTTGTAACACCTTCAACTCTTACCATAGCTGCAGTAGCTGCTGGCTGTGGGAGAATTGCGATCTGTGTTGGATCCTCAGCAAGTGCTGCGATAACCTCTGTTCCATCAGTCATGAATGTAACTTCGCAATCTGTTACACCGTTCTTCTCGAGAAGGTAGTTAAGTGCGTACTCTGGTGTAGCACCCTGACCAACTGAAATAACTGACTTACCACTAAGATCAGCGATAGATGAAACTGAATCGTCTGCTGAAAGACAATAGATAACACCCAAAGTGTTGATATCGATTACTGTGATAGCACCGTTTGTCTTGTTATAAAGTGATGCTGCAAGGTTTGCTGGGATAAGTGCGATATCGAGTGAACCGTTGTTGATACCAGCTGCGATCTCATCTGGCTGAACTGCCATTGTGAATTCGTACTGACTGTTCTCAGCCTTATTAGCATCGTCCATAAGTGGAAGAATCCCAATTGTTGTAGGTCCTGAAAGGGAACCGATTCTTACGATTGTGTCGTCCTTCTTTACTGAGCAGCCTGTAAATGCGAGAAGCAACATGGCTGTAGCAAGAATCATGCTCAAAATCTTCTTCATATAAAAGTACCTCTGCAAATTTAATACACAAATAAATTCACTTTGTATTATATCTGCAGAGAATCAATAATCTATATGTAAAATAGTAGGTTTTGAAAGGTCTTTGGAATAATATTTTTGTTTGACGATTCTTAAAACCTCTTGTATAATGGTCGAGTTAATTATGCTATGCACGAAAGGGGTGAATAAAATGTCAGAGATCAGAGTTAAAGAGAATGAGTCACTCGATAGTGCATTGCGCCGTTTTAAGCGTTCATGCGCAAGATCAGGCGTTCTCGCTGAGGTTCGTAAGAGAGAGCACTACGAGAAGCCATCTGTTCGCCGTAAGAAGAAGTCTGAGGCAGCTAGAAAGCGTAAGCGCTAATCATTAATTTTTGATAGCTATAAGAGCCGGTATCGTTAAGATACTGGCTTTTTTATTGCTGCTATTTCTGTTAAAATAAGTACAAAAATATTAGTGAGTATTAGCTTATGTTATTAACTACCAAGAAATGGCATGAGGCTGTATCCTTTGAAGAAAAGGACACGGCCGCTTTAATTAATGCACTTCTTGCGGAACGAGGAATTGAAACCGAGGAACAGCGTGAGAAGTTTTTGCTGGAGGGAGATGGTGTCTGGCATGACCCTTTCCTTTTCCCAGATATGCGTAAAGCTGTAGATATTATTGTTGATACTATGGCGTCTAACGGCAGAATTCTTGTTTACGGTGACTACGACTGTGATGGAGTTACTGCGACATCTATTCTTGTGAGATATTTCAGAAGTCACAATTGTCAGGTGGACTATATCGTTCCTCACAGAGCGGAGCATGGTTATGGTCTGACTGAGAATATTATCGATAAGGTTTATGACAAGAAACCTAATCTTCTTATCACTGTTGACTGTGGTATCACTAACTTCGATACAGTTAAGGAACTTAGAGGTAACGGTATTAACGTTATCGTTTCTGACCACCATAATGTGAAGGAAGAACTCCCAGAAGCTAATGCTGTAATCTGTGCCAAGCGCGAGGATAACACTTATCCTTGTAAGGAACTTTGTGGCGCAGGCGTTGCTCTTAAGATTGTTGAGGCTTTGGGCCGCGACGGCAGATATAAGGTAACTGGTAATATCTGGCGCCAGGCAATTGAGCTTGCAGGTATTGCAACAATTGCAGATCTCGTTCAGGTAGTAGACGAGAATAGAACAATCATTAAGAAGGCCTTTAAGAGCATGAAGGCTCCGGTTAACCCTGGTGTTCGTATCATGAACAACATGCTCATGGATGGCGGTAAGAAACTTGATGAGACTTTTATCTCTTTTAATTTCGTTCCTAGAATTAATGCTGCAGGACGTCTTTACGATTCTTCTGACGCTTTAAAGCTTTTCCTTGAGGACGATGAGGCTCTTGTTACTGAGGCTGCAACAAAGCTTGGTAAGCAGAACGACGAGCGTAAGGCAATTGAGGCCAGCGTCTTTAAGGAGGCTGTAGCTCAGATTGAAGATCCTAACAGACCTGAGGAGTGGCTCCTTACAAATACTGTAGGTCCTGTTATTGCTTATGGCAGCAACTGGCATCAGGGTGTTCTTGGTATCGTTGCAGGTAAGCTTGCATCTTACTTTAGAAGAACAGCAATTGTTTTCACAAACGATTCTATCGACAGTGAGAATGTTAAGGGTTCTGGAAGAGCCTATGGCGAGTACGATCTTTTTGATGCTTTGACAGACATTCAGGATAAGTGCGTTAACTTTGGAGGCCATCGTAAGGCAGCAGGTCTTGTTGTAACTAAGGCTGGTCTTCGTGAGTTTATGCGCGCTATTGAGGAGCACGCACGTAATCAGGAAGTGCACGACGAAGACGAGTTCTCTTCTGATGACGAAGACGTAATCATGATTAACGCGAAGATTCCATATGAGCAGATCTGCTTTGAGACTCTGGATGAGCTTTCTGTTTTAAAGCCATTTGGAATCGGTAACAGTAAGCCTATTTTCTCAACACATAATCTTGTTGTTGCTGATAAGGCTTTTATGAGTGAAGGCGTTCACATGAGACTTGAACTTGTGGACGGCGTAAACAAAGAGGCAACAGGTTCTATTTCTGTTGTTGGATTTAATTTCGGGCAGTATGCAGATCTCATTAATATTGGAGACAGAGTAGATATTGCCTACACAATGAATGAATACATGTATCGTGGTAATAAGACACTTAGTCTTTACCTTGAAGATATCGTGCCTCATTTCGAGGACACATTTATCTGGAACAAGATTGAAGCATGCGAGAATCTTTATAAGAACGGAATGTCTTTGGACCAGATTAGTAAACTTGCAAAATGTAGTGTGAAAGATGGATTTGTACCAAGTAAGGAAATGTATAGTGCCTGCTATAAGACAATTTTCGCCAAGTGCGAGCATGGCATTTCTACAATGGATCTGAAGCTTTTGGCAAAGATGATTTCAAATGTTTCCGGAGTTACTATGACTCCGTTCCAGGTTAGAAGATGTCTTGATGTTTTCCAGGAAGCGGGTATTATGAAACTTGGAGTGTTAAGTCCAACGAGAGTTTGTTTCAGATTCCTTGTATCTGAGTCCAGAGCAAAACTTTCGGAGACTAATACTTTCAGGAAATTAAGCGAATTTATGTAATGAATAGGGCTTAGCTATGGACGAGAATGTTGCAGAACTTAGTGAAGAATATAAGTATCTTCTGGATATGAACGATATCCCTGAAATTCCTGATTATATTGAGGAGCAGTTCGGGGAAATCCTTGATGCTTTCGAGCATTATGTTGGTCGCGCCCATCTTTCTGAAGAAGACTTCGAGAAAGAAAAGAAACTTATTCGTAAGGCGTTCTTATTTGCCTACAAGGCACATCGTAAGCAGGTTAGAAGAACAGGTGAGATGTATATCATTCATCCGATTGCTACTGCAGCAATTCTTTCTGAACTTGAAGTAGATGCTGAATCAATTGCAGCTGCTTTCCTTCACGACACAATCGAGGATACAGAAGCAGATTCTAATATGATTACTGCTCTTTTTGGACCTACAATGACACTCCTTGTAGAGGGTGTTACAAAACTTAATAAAATTGCATATGTAACAAAGGAAGAGATTCAGGCAGAGAACGTTCGTAAGATGCTCGTTGCCATGACTAAGGATATCCGAGTAATTCTTATTAAACTTGCTGACCGTCTCCATAACATGCGTACAATGCAGTACCAGACTCCTGAAAAGCAGGTGGAGAAGGCCAGAGAAACACTTGATATCTACGTACCTTTCGCAGAGAGATTTGGTGTCTTTAAGATTAAGTGGGAGCTCGAAGATCTCTGCTTAAGATATTTGGATCACGATGGTTACTACGAGCTTGTAAATCTTATTTCTGCAAAGAGATCAGAGCGTGAAGCATTCATGCAGACTGTAGTTTCTGAGATTTCAGAAAAACTCGAGGCATACGGTATTTCTCATTACGAAGTAGATGGCCGTCCTAAGCACTTCTATAGTATCTATAAGAAGATGCATAACAAGGATAAGGACTTAACTCAGATCTATGACCTCTTTGCGTGTCGTATTATCGTAGATTCTCTTACTGACTGTTATGCAGCACTTGGTATTGTCCATGAGATGTACGTACCTTTGCCAGGACGATTCAAGGACTATATTGGTAACCCTAAGGAGAATGGTTATCAGTCAGTTCATACTACTGTAAAACGACCTGGTGGTACTTCTTTCGATGAGACTACATTCGAGGTTCAGATTAGAACATACAGTATGCACCGTGATGCCGAGTATGGTATCGCAGCGCACTGGCATTATAAGGAAGCAGGTAACTCCAAGTCATTCAAGGCTGATGTTTACGATCAGCGTATTACATGGGTAAGACAGTTCCTCGATGCTCAGAAGGATTCAGATGATCCTAATGACTTCCTGGATCTTCTTAAGACTAATATCGCTCCTGGTGAAGTATTCGTATTTACTCCTAAGGGTAAGGTAGTAAGACTTCCTGAGGGCTCCTGCCCAATCGATTTTGCTTATAGCATCCATAGTAATATCGGTAACCATATGCATGGTGCCAAGGTTAACGGACGTATCGTTCCTTTGTCCTACGCACTTAAGACTGGTGACGTAGTTGAGGTATTGTCTTCAGAGAAGATTAAGGGACCTTCACGTGACTGGGCGAAGATGGTAAAGACTGCTTCTGCAAGATCCAAGATTAACGCCTGGTTCAAGAAGGAGGCAAGAGCAGAAAATATCGTAGATGGACGTGAGAAACTTGAAAGAGAAATCGAGCGTAACGGATTTACTCCTGTTCAGCTTCTTATTCCAGACAGCATTAAGGTAATCCTTGTTAAGTATGGATTTAATACTGTAGACGATATGTTTGCTGCAATCGGATATGGTGCATTAACTGCAGGTAAGGTGTTTGGTAAACTCCGTGACGAGTACATCAAGACTTTGTCTGAAGAAGAGAGATTTGCTCTTGGCTATAGAACTACACAGGATGGTCAGGTTGTTTACTATAGTCCTGATGAACTTCCAACTGAGATTGGTAAGGGAGATCAGCTTAGAACTCCTAAGGTTGCATCATCTCCTAAGAATGCTCAGTCACATCAGACATCAACTCCAAAGCATGTCCGTAAGGCTGAAAGTTCTGTAGTTGTTGAAGGCCTTGAAAATGTAGCTGTTCACCTTGCACGCTGCTGTCACCCAGCTCCTGGCGACGATATCGTAGGATACGTTACACAGAATGAGGGTGTAGGCGTACATAGAAAGAACTGCGTTAATATCGTTAATGTTTTAAAGTATGCAGATCGTTCAGATAAGGACCGCGAGCGTGCATCAAGGGTAGTTGATGTTCACTGGGGTGAGACAGAGAATGTTGGTGTATTCGAAGTTGAGCTTGGAATCACAGCAACAGACAGAAACTTCCTCCTTATCGATATCCTTAGTGGATTTAAGGAAGATCACATTAACGTTGAGAAACTTAACACTAATACAAGCAGCGATCTTATCGCCGAAATGACAATTACAATTACTGTAAGAAGCCTTGCTCAGGTGGATGCAATAATTAACAAAATTAGTGGCGTTAAGGATGTAATCAGCGTAACAAGACTTTAAGAAAATTAGTAAGGCCTCCGAGTATATCGGAGGCTTTATATTGCATTACAAAATATAAGGAAAAATTGCGTATTTTTGAATTGAAAGTCAAAGAAAGTCAGAAACCTTGAAAGCCAATGATACCAGGCGTTTTCACGTTTTTTCTTGCTATTTTTTTGCCTATTAATTATAATTAAATGGAATTCGAGTCTGCTCGGGCGGAGTAATAGCTTCGCGAGTGGACTTTTTGTATCTTAAGATTTAATTTTCGGAGTATTTATGGCGTATAGTATGACCGGCTTTGGCCGCGGTGAGAAGATTTACGATACAAGAAGATATACGGTAGAACTTAAGTCAGTTAATAACCGTTATTGCGATATCAATATCAGAATGCCAAGACTTTTTAACTTTGCAGACGCTAAGGTACGTAAGCTCATTTCAGACGAGCTCGTACGTGGTAAGGTTGATGTTTTCATTTCATACGATGATTCAACTAGTGCTGCAACAGAGGTGGTAGTTAACGAGGGTCTTGCTAAGGCATATGCATCAGCTATTTTGAAGATTTCATATGTTACTGGTATTGAGAGTGATTTGTCATCTTCCAGAATTTCTAACTATCCTGATGTTTTGACAGTTAAGCAGAATCAGCTTGATGAGGATGCTATCTATGCTGAACTCGAGTCAGCTATTAAGGAAGCAATCGATGGTATGAAGCAGATGCGTCTTGTAGAGGGTAATAACCTCTGTGAGGACATCCTCTCTAAGGTAGATGAGCTTTCAAGACTTCGTGATGAGATTTCTGAACATGCACCATCAGTAGTTGCTGACTATAGAACAAGACTTAATAGCAGAATTGAGGAGCTTTTGGGCGACGATAAGAAGGCATTCTACGATGAGGCCAGACTTGCAGCTGAGGTTGCAGTATTTGCTGATAAGTGTGCTATCGATGAGGAACTTAAGAGACTCATTTCTCACTTTAAGCAGGCTAGAGATATTCTTTCATCCAAGGGAGCCGTTGGTAAGAAGATGGATTTCCTTGTTCAGGAGATCAACCGTGAGATTAATACTTGTGGTTCTAAGGCTAATAGCCTTGAGATCACAAACAGAGTTCTTCTTATGAAGAATCTCGTGGAAGAGATGAGAGAGCAGATTCAGAATCTCGTTTAATTCTTGGTAAGGCGGTAACCGTAATGAAGTTTTTCGACATTGGTTCAGGAAATATTGCAGCAGCAGAGCGTGTTCTTTGCGTAGCTTCTGCAGATTCAGCTCCAATTAGAAGAGTTATTCAGGATGCAAGAGACAGGGGAATGCTTGTTGATGCATGCGGCGGTAAGAAGTGTAAGGCAGTTATTATGATGGACAGTGATCACGTAGTAACAAGCGCGCTTGATGTAGCTGACCTTAAGACAAGACTTGAAGCATAAATTTATATAAGAGGCTTTATATGAATAAAGGTATTATTTGTTCTATATCTGGTCCTTCTGGCGTAGGTAAGGGTACTGTTGTTTCCAGACTTCGTGAGCTTCTCCCAGAGGCAGCTCATTCAGTTTCAGTAACAACAAGAAGTCCACGTCCTGGCGAGACTGAGGGAGTTGAATACTACTTTAGAACTAAGGAACAGTTTAAGGAACTTTTGGCACAGGGAGAGATTATTGAGTACGACGAGTACGTTGGTAATTTCTACGGCACACCAGCAGGTCCACTCATTGAGAAGAGTGAGCAGGGCATGGATGTTCTTCTTGATATTACTATCGCAGGAAGTCTTGCACTTGATAGTAAGTTCAAGGAAACAGTAACAGTTTTCCTTCTCCCACCTTCAATGAAGGAGCTTGAAGCAAGACTTAGAGGCAGAGGCACTGAGACAGAGGATGTAATTGTAAGCAGACTTTCAGAGGCTGCAGCAGAGATTAAGAGAGCACCTGAATTTGATTACGTTGTAGTAAACGATGATGTTGAAGTAGCAGCTCGTAAGATTCTCTCAATTATTGAGGCAGAGAAGTGCCGCACAAGTAATAACATTGCTATTGAAGAGACAATTCTTAATTCTTAAATTAAGAATCTCGTGATAGATAAATAAGAAATAATAATTTAAAAAAGGAAGGTATAAAGATGTTAGTAGATCCACCTATGGAACAGTTACTCGACAAGGCAACATGTGCTTATGAGCTCGCAGTTCTCGTAAGTAAGAGAGCTAATCAGCTCGTTGAAGGCGGTCAGCCAATGGTTGGCGACGAGGCTGCCAACGCAGTTTCACTTGCTTGTCGTGAGATCGCTCAGGGAAAGGTTGTAGGCGTACACAAGGTTCTTAAGAAGAGCGAGTACACAGTACCTCTTACTAAGGAAGCTCGTGAGGCTATCGCAGCTGAGAAGAGAGCTAAGGAGCAGCAGGAAGATTATAAGCGTCAGGCTCAGGAGCAGGATGCAGTTCTCGCAGCAGAGACAGCAGCTACTGAGGAAGAGACAAACGTAGATAACTTTATCGTTGTTGAGACAGAGGAAGAGTCAGTTGCAGCTATGGCAACAGAGCTTTCTGATGCAGACGATGAAGAGTAATTTGGAGGGAAAAAATGAAGACTCTTGATAAGTCAATGGAAAAGATCGTATCCCTTGCAAAGACAGCTGGTTTTGTATATCCAGGTTCTGATATCTACGGTGGTCTTGCAAACTCTTGGGATTACGGTCCTTTGGGCGTTCAGCTCAAGAACAATGTAAAGGCAGCTTGGTGGAAGAAGTTCGTACAGGAAAATCCTTATAACGTAGGACTTGATTCTGCTATTCTCATGAATCCTATGGCTTGGGTAGCTTCAGGTCACGTTGGTGGTTTTAGTGATCCACTTATTGACTGTAAGCAGTGCCATGCAAGACATAGAGCTGATAAGCTCGTTGAGGATTTTAACGCTGAGAACAATATCACTGATGTAGCTGTAGAGGGTATGGATGATCAGGCTCTCGTTGCTTACATCAAGGAGAGAAATATTCCATGTCCACAGTGCGGTGGTCACGAGTTCACAGATGTTCGTAAGTTCAACCTTATGTTTAAGACATTCATGGGTGTAACTGAGGATTCAAAGAGTGAAGTATACCTCCGTCCTGAGACAGCACAGGGTATCTTCGTAAACTTTGCTAACGTTCAGCGTTCTTCAAGAAGAAAGATTCCATTTGGTATCTGCCAGGTTGGTAAGTCTTTCCGTAACGAGATTACACCAGGTAACTTCATCTTCCGTACACGTGAGTTCGAGCAGATGGAGCTTGAATTCTTCTGCGAGCCTGGTACAGATCTTGAGTGGTTCTCATACTGGAAGAGCTACTGCTACAACTGGCTTACAGGTCTTGGCCTTAAGGCAGATGAGCTTAGAACAAGAGATCATTCTCCAGAGGAGCTTGCTTTCTATTCTAATGCTACAACAGACTTCGAGTTTACATTCCCATTTGGCTGGGGTGAGCTCTGGGGTATCGCTGACAGAACTGATTATGATCTTAAGCAGCATATGGAGTACTCAAAGAAGGATCTTCAGTACTTCGATCCAGCAAAGAACGAGAAGTATGTTCCATACGTTATCGAGCCATCACTTGGTGCTGACCGTGTAACACTCGCTTTCCTTTGCTCTGCATACGATGAGGAAGATATCGGAACACCTGAAAAGCCAGATGTAAGAACAGTAATGCGCTTCCATCCATTCCTCGCTCCAATGAAGATTGCGGTTCTCCCACTTTCTAACAAGCTTTCAGAGGAAGCTACAAAGGTATTCGCACAGCTTTCAAAGAAGTATATGTGTGACTTCGATGACAGACAGTCAATCGGTAAGAGATATCGTCGTCAGGACGAGATTGGTACACCATACTGCGTAGTATATGACTTCGA
Organism: Saccharofermentans sp.; assembly: GCA_045639635.1. Lineage (GTDB taxonomy): Bacteria > Bacillota > Clostridia > Saccharofermentanales > Saccharofermentanaceae > Saccharofermentans. The sequence continues at coordinate 47,642 of JAZUDM010000072.1, forward strand.
TTCAGTAGAGGATGGCTGTGTAACAATCCGAGAGAGAGACACAATGAAGAACGTTGAGTTCGAGCCAGGTAACATCAGATTCCCAATCGATAAGCTCGATGAGTTCTTTAACGGAAAGTTCGATTTCTAATTTGAAATTAGTTGGATTTTCAGAGGCACTACCTTCGGGTAGTGCCTTTTTCGTGCCCGAAAAAAAGCAACAAAGTCAGAAAAAGATAATCGCTATTAATAAATAAAAATAAATTGTGAATAACACCCCTTTTTAGTGGAAGAAATGAAAATCATTTTATATACTATATAAACTATGAGGGAGCGGTATGCTCTTTATGCAAAGTTTTTCGCGAAGAACTTTAAAAAAGAACACAATATGAAAGGCGGATTTCACGATGACAAAGTATGTTTATATGTTTACCGAGGGTAACGGTAGCATGCGTGAACTTCTCGGAGGTAAGGGAGCTAACCTCGCTGAGATGACAAAGATTGGACTTCCAGTTCCACAGGGCTTCACAATTTCAACAGAGGCTTGTACAAAGTATTACGAAGATGGCCGTAAGATTAACGACGAGATCATGGCTCAGGCTATGGCAGGCGTTGATGAGATGGAAAAGATTAATGGAAAGAAGTTTGGCGATCTTAAGAATCCACTTCTCGTTTCAGTACGTTCAGGTGCTAGAGCTTCAATGCCAGGTATGATGGATACAATCCTCAATCTTGGTCTTAATGATGAAGTAGTAGCAGCAATGATCGCTGGTAACCCAGATCCAGCTTTCGAGCGTTTTGTATATGACTCATATAGACGTTTTATCCAGATGTTCTCAGATGTAGTTATGGAAGTTGGTAAGAAGTACTTCGAGCAGCTTATCGACAAGATGAAGGAAGAAAAGGGCGTGCAGTTCGACGTAGAGCTTACAGCTGCTGATCTCAAGACTCTTGCA
>JAZUDM010000073.1:0-9188 GCA_045639635.1 Saccharofermentans sp.
TCTCTTGAAGAACCACAACCAAAATTCTTACCTGCTACCATAATGTCGCCTGCCTTAACTGTTGTTGCGAAAGCAGTATCGATATCCTCCATACAGTGAGCAGCAAGCCAGGAAGGCTCAGCTGAATTCAGGTATCTTGCAGGAATAATTACATCTGTATCTACGTTATCGCCGTATTTAAAAACATTACCTGTTACTTTCATGATCTATACCTCCCTTAAATCTCATCTGGTGTTGCAACGCGACCCAAGCAAGCAGAAGCTACTGCTACAGGAACACCTGCAAGAATTACCTCTGACTTAACGTGACCCATACGTCCAACGAAATTACGGTTAGTAGTAGAAACGCATCTTTCACCCTCAGCAAGGATACCCATGTGACCACCAAGACAAGGACCGCATGTTGGAGTTGAGATAACGCATCCAGCATCGTCGAAAATAGCAAGCATACCTTCATCAAGGCACTGTCTGTAGACCTTCTGAGAACCAGGAATTACGATACATCTGATGCCCTTCTTAACGTGTCTGCCCTTAAAGAGTTCAGCAGCAATCTTCATATCCTCGTAGCGTCCGTTAGTACATGAACCAATAACAACCTGGTTAATTTCCATATCCTTAACGTCTGCTGCGTTTCTTGTATTAGATGGAAGATGTGGAAGAGCAACTGTAAATGGAACAGAAGTCAAATCAATCTCAATAACCTCTGAATACTCTGCATCCTCATCAGCAACAAATGCAGTATAGTCTCCAGCAGCAAATCTCTCAGGATTTGTTCTTGCAATGAAATCAAGTGTAATCTCATCTACTGGGAAGATACCATTCTTGGCACCGCACTCAATAGCCATGTTACAGATTGTAAGACGCTGATCCATTGAAAGCTCGTGTACGCCTTCGCCTACGAACTCAAGTGACTTATAAAGAGCACCGTCAACGCCAATCATACCGATTAAGTGAAGGATTACATCCTTACCTGTGATGTACTTGGAAGGCTTACCCTTAAGAACAACCTTAATTGCTTCTGGAACTCTGAACCAGGTCTCACCACATGCCATAGCACATGCAAGATCAGTTGAACCTACACCAGTTGAGAAAGCACCAACAGCACCATAAGTACATGTATGTGAGTCAGCACCAATCATTGCGTCACCTGGGAAGATAATTCCATTCTCAGGAATGATTACGTGCTCAATTCCCATTCCCTTCTCACCAAGCTCATAATAATGCTTAAGGTCCTGCTCTCTAGAGAAGCATCTTACGCACTTTGTAAGTTCAGCAGACTTAATATCCTTATTAGGTGTGAAGTGATCAGGAATAAGACAAACCCTCTCCTTATCAAATACATCTGTCGCACCCATATCCTTAAAAACCTTAACAGCAGGTGGAGTAGTTACATCGTTACCAAGGACCTTATCAAGCTTAGCCTCAATCAAATCACCCGGGCTTACGAAATCAAGTCCAGCATGGCTAGCAAGAATCTTCTGTGTCATTGTCATTCCCATACAACAATACCGCCTTTCATATCTCTTATTACATTTAGCATAAAAAGAAACACGCAAATATACAAACTACATTTGCGTGTTTTTATAGTTGTTTTTTGAGAATTTATAGAGATATTTACTCTTCCTGCTCAGAAAGTTCCATATATTCTTCGTACATCGCTTCGATTTTTGCTGCGTTATCTGCATACTCCTGATATTCATCAGCACCTGCACCTGTAGTAAAAATCTGCTCAAGTTCACCCTGACGTTCTTCTAACGCTGCGATGTCCTTCTCAAGGCTACGGATACGCTCACGGCGCTTTGCTACAAGCTTTCTTTCCTGAGCTCTGTTCTGAGATGCCTGCTTGCCCTCAGTATTTCGGGAAGTCTTTTCTTCCTCTGTTTTCTTTGGAGCCTCCACTACTACAGCAGGAGCTTTTTTCAAGGCATTACGATAATACTGATACTTGTCGTAAAGTTCTGCAGTACAGTTATTAAATCCAAGGATTGTATCTGCGCACTTATCGATAAAGAAACGGTCGTGGCTTACACAGACGATAGCTCCGTTATACTCAGAAAGCGCATCCTCAAGAACTTCTCTTGAATCAATATCCAAATGGTTTGTAGGCTCATCCAAAAACAAAATATCAGGCTTTTCCTGAAGGAGGCAGCAAAGATAAAGACGTGATCTCTCACCACCAGACAAAACATCAATAGTCTTAAATACATCAAGACCTCTGAAGCCAAATCTCGCAAGCATTGAACGTGACTCTGTATTAGTAAGGTCAGATCTTGCAATAAGCTCCTCAAGACATGTTAAGCTCTCATCCTCGAAAGGAACGAACTGTCCCATATAGCCCATAGTCGCAGAAGCAGAAACGAATACGCTTCCGTCAAAACCTCCCTGCTGGCCAAGAAGCATTGTAAGCAAAGTTGACTTACCGCAGCCGTTAGGACCACAAAGGAAAATCTTCTGATCTGCCTTAAGTTCAAAGGAAATATGCTCGAAGATAAATGGTTCGTCATCGAACTTCTTGGAAACGTCTCTTACTGAAATCAGAATCTTATCTGAAGCGCCTGATCTTTCCTCAGGAACCATATTAAAAGACATCTTCATTGACTCAGATGGAAGCTTTGCCTTTTCTCTTTCCAAAACATCAGCGACCTTGTCTACCATCTTCTCGCGCATATGGTATCCGCTGATATTTCTATGAGAAAGCATTGTCTGCTTAACATCGAGCTGATGCTCTAACTCCTTTTGAAGGTTAGCAACCAGAGCCTCCTGAGTCTTAATAAACTCAGCCTTCTGAATCTTATAGTCATCGTAGTTACCCTTATAGCAGGTAATTTTTCCGTCCTGAAGTTCAATTACTCTGTTTGCGAACTTATCGATAAAGTGACGGTCATGAGAAATTACAAATACTGCACCACCGTAGGATGAAAGATAATTCTCAAGCCACTCAATAGCCTCGATATCCAGGTGGTTAGTAGGCTCATCGAGAAGAAGAATATCAGGTCTCGCAACAATCAACTGCGCAAGACAAACTCGCATCTTCTCTCCTCCAGATAAAGTAGTGAAATCGCCTCTGTCTTCGATACCTGTAAGTCCAAGACCTGCAAGAGCATCCTGGATTCTGAAGTCATAGTCGTAGCCACCCATTGCCTCATAATTAGCAGTAACAGTAGCGTACTCATCCATAATCTTTTTAAGTTCTGATTCTTCGCCCTGATGCATGGAGATTTCAATCTCAAGTTCAGTCTTTCTTGCTTCCAGATCAAGAAGCTTTTGTGGCTTCAATGTAGAACCACTTAAGTCCTGCTCATCCATACTCTGGGACAGGAATCCAACAATAGTATTACCGTGCTTAATAACACGACCTTCATCAGGTCTAAGTGTCTCCTTAATTACTCTGAAGAGTGTAGATTTACCCGCACCATTATTACCAATGAACGCAATCTTATCACCTTCATTGATCATAAAAGAAACGCCATCAAGAAGACGGCGTTCTCCAAAAGCAACACTAATATTGTCAACACTTAAGATTGGCATTTATACTAATCCCCTTAATATTTCTTCGAAGAACGTGAGATATTATATCACAATCTTAGATTTCTCATTATCACCAATTCTTACGAACTTCCATAAGAAGTTTGGGGTCACAACAAAGAATATTAGACAAAGAAATTATATATTCAAAACTAGCCTTATTAATATCCTTCTGACCCTGTTCATACTGCTGAATTGTTCTTACTGGAATGTCAGTTAACTTTGCCAGCTGAGACTGACTAAGGCCTGAAAGAAGTCGTCTACTCTTAAGATTTGTACAAGGCTTACGTTCAAAATAGACATCGTAAACCTTATCACAAAACTGTCTAATATCCATCTCGTGATAAGGTGAATATAGCATTCTAATCTCATCTATCTTAATAAGATCAGTAATCTGTTCAAAAGTAAGGCATGTAATCCACTGATAGTACGCGAGTGCCCATCCAGTCCAATACTCTTCAGTTCTAAACTCTGGATATACATACGCTTTATAGTCACCTGATATACCAAGAACTTCCAAAGCAAGTTCAACGCCTGATCTTCCAACTAAAACTGAAGCATCACCTGCAGAAAATCTACAGGATATATCAGAACTCAAAAAGATATCCCAAAAAGTGTCAAGTTCATATTCCAAAACATTCACTGCGTAATCAAGCATTATTCCAAGATTATTCCTGGCATTCTCGAGATAAATTTTATCGTAAGCGCAAATCATCAGCTCTCATCTCCTCATCAATAATTTGCATGATATACAAATCACCTGGTTCACGTTTCATACGTCTGGAATCAAAGTAATCACTTCTGGCCTTTTTGTCTCTTTGCTGCTTTTTAAGATACCATTCTTCGCATAGCGTCAAATGTGCCTCAACAAAGTTAAGTTGTTCGAAAGCCCTCTTACTCTTAAGCACAATCTGCTGTCCTAATTCTCCCAAAAACATAGCATTACAAAGCTTACGATAAGAAATAGTTCCATTAAGAAAATCCTGTGCAAAAGAGAAATAGCTATCATCTGCACGATATCCGATAATTATATCCTTATCAGAATAATCAACTTTAAAATTCTTAATCAGATAATCTCTGGCTTCCATAGAAAGTGCAGAAGTCATATCAAACTCACGATTCTCTAAAAGAACGGCAAGCCAGTTAAGAATGCAATAATCGTCACTACCAAGGTTCAGGATATCAAGCCCATCAAGACTAAGATCATAAGAATTAGCATAGCCATTACGTTCAAAAGATACTGCCCACTCTCTAGCCATATCAATGGATTCCGTGCAATAAAAGCCTAGTCCATAATCGTTATACTTCTTCCCCAAACCAAATTGAGGTTTTTCAATAATACTCTCAGAACCATGGTATATTCGAATCGCCATATTAATAACCTCCGCAACAAAATTATACTCCTCTAGGAGTATAGTAGCAATAAAAAAGCCTCAAAGAAAAGTATCAAACTTTTCTTCAAGGCAATTAATTAAATTCAAAACTTATGAAAAATTAAACTTCAGCTATAACCTCAACCTCAACGAGAACATTCTTAGGAAGTGTCTTAACTGCTACGCATGAACGAGCTGGCTTACCTGTGAAGTACTCACCATAAATAGAATTAAAAGCAGCAAAGTCACCCATCTCAGCCAAGAAGCATGTTGTCTTAACTGCGTTTTCAAGTGAAGAACCTGCCTCTTCAAGAACAGCCTTTAAGTTCTTGCAAACCTGATGTGTCTGACCTTCGATATCTGTAGCCTCTACATTACCTGTAGCTGGGTTAATTGCAATCTGTCCTGAAGTAAATACAAGGTTACCTACAACTCTTGCCTGTGTGTATGGACCGATAGCATCTGGTGCATTCTTTGTATAAACAATCTTACTCATTTATGTAATCTCCTTATTGAATAATCTACACTCGATTATAGATTGAACTTTACTCCAATTAAAGAACTATTAATTAAGTGGGAGCATAATCTCAAATTCAAACTTAAAAAATTCTTCTTCCTTGACACTATAATTGAATTCACCGCCATTACGGTAAACAGCATTCTTAATATTATAAATTCCAAAACCGTGGTCACTGCCACCCTTGGAAGAGATAATTCTGTTATTCTCTTCGCGCATTTTTGCAAGTGCGTAGTTAGTTTCAGTAATCAAAACGAAGTTGGCGTTCTTCTTAAAATCTAGCGCAATAACGTTATGCTTCTCAGAAGTATTAAGTCCATAAAGCTTACTTACAGCCTCAATTGCGTTATCAAGTAAATTCGCGATAATTGTACAGAGGTCAACAGGATTAATCTCGCATCCAACGATATTACCTGTCACCTCAAGACTAATACCACGCTTCCCTGCCTTTGCTTTCTTATCGGAAATAATGGCGTCAACAATCTCGTTACCTGTTCTATAGAATGTCTCACTGGAAGCAATCTCACCCAAAAGTTCATCTGCGTAGGAAGTAACTTCTGTTGACTTTCCTGCTGATGAAAGTTCCTTAATAACAAGAAGATGATTCTTCATATCATGCTTGATTCTTCGAAGTTCAAAATTACTCTGCTTAATCGCCTCGTAGTGATTAAGCTGCGCATTTAAAAGATCTTCGTTAATCTTAGTTACGCTGTTATAGTACTTGTTCTCATTTTTAACCACGAAAGCAGCAATAGCAACGATACATAATACGCCTGCGGCAAAATAAACAATAAGCGAATCAGAAGCAAAAGCCACCGCAAGAACAAAAAGCACAATTACTGTCTGAAACAAAATATTAAAAGCAGTAAAAGCATCTATTGTACGATTACTGCAAAATCTCGAAAGTGGAAGGAAAGCAATAAAAGGTGCCGCTGCAGAAATTACACTAATTAAGTTTTTAAACTCAGGGGAAGAACTAAGATTAACAAAACCCAAAAGTCCATTTAAGAACAAGAAGTAAATACTACCGGAAACAACAAGCGAGCAGATAATTGCAAGATATAATTTAAACTCGCGAAAATTAAACTCAGTCTGCCAGACCTTCTTTAAAAGGACAAACATACCAAGAGCTATTGCAGCAATAGAAATAATGATTACAACTATTTCCATCTTTATCTCACCGAAGACTTAACATAGTCATAGAAAGTTGCCTTAAATTCTTTATAGCAGCCTCTGCTGATTGCAAGAACAGCGGCGTTATCAAGAACAACGTCCTTCTCACGGATTCTGCTGACATGAGACATATTAACTACTGTACAGCGATGAATACGGGAGAATGAATTCTCCACCTGATTTAACATATCCATGGCATCAGTAATCTTCATTCTTGTTGTATAAGTCTTATTCTTTGTAATAACTCTGATATCGTTATTTTCTGATTCAATAAACAACACATCAGATGGAACTATAACAGTATCTTCGCCGTCAATCTTAAGTACTACGCCCTTACGACCACGGGATAACTGCTTTAAATCTTCGATAGTCTGATAAAGCTTATCCTTATCTACTGGCTTTTTAAGAAATCTGAATGCAGCTACTTCGTAGCCGTCGATTGCCATTTCAATATGACTTGTTAGAAATACGATAGGAATCTCAGGAAGTCTTTTTCTGATTTCTCTTGCAAGACTCATACCATCGATCGCATCCATCTCGATATCGAGGAAGTACGCATCGTAAGATTTACCGCCATCTATCTTTTCCAAAAGATCAAGACCAGAGCAAAAAGAATCCATAGCAACATCAAGTCTGCTGTACTTTTCAGATACAACAGACTCGAACTGATTTATAAAGATTTTCTCGTCATCACAAACGGCAAAATTCATGCATATCTCCCACAAGAATTACTAGAAACATTATTATCCAACTACCTTGCCGTTTTCAAGTCTGACGATACGATTACCGTACTTGGCACATTCCTCGTTATGAGTAACCTGGAGGATTGTCATACCCTTTTCCTTATTAATCTTAGAGAAAAGTCTCATAATATTCTCGCCTGACTCCTTATCAAGGTTACCTGTAGGCTCATCGGCAAGAATAATTGTTGGTTCACCAAGAAGTGCTCTTGCGATTGCTACACGCTGCTGCTGACCACCAGAAAGCTGTGCCGGCATAGCCTTACGCTTGTCTGAAAGCTCTGTGATATCCAAAATCTCATCGAGCCTTTTCTTATATTCAGAAACATTCTTACCAGCAATAGAGACTGGAAGCAAAATGTTGTCTTCAACATTCAGGTTCTGAACAAGGTTATAGAACTGGAAGATAAAACCAATCTTACTAAGTCTGATATCAGAAAGTTCTTTATCCTTAAGCCCGTGAAGTTTGTTACCACAAACCACGATATCTCCTTCGTAATCGAGATCAAGTCCTCCGATAAGATAAAGGAGTGTTGACTTACCACTACCAGACTGACCCATAAGAGAAACAAACTCTCCCTTTGTAACTGAAAGATCAACCCCCTTCAAAACTTCTACGGCTGTATCTCCCTTACCAAAAGTCTTCTTTACGTTATCTACTGTAATAATTGTATCCATTTATTGTTCCTCCGATTATTCGTACTTAAGCTCAAGTGAGCACTTCATTTCGTTGATTCTTCTGATTGGAATAATGTTTGTAAGCATAATTACAAGGAATGCTACTACCATGTAAATTACAACTGCCGTAGCGTTATAAGTAATATTTGGGATATCACCATCACTTATAAGCTGTAAGACTTCTGAAAAACTCTTAATGAGGAACGGACTTACGATCAATGCAGTTACAACAGATGTTCCAATAGAAATACTGTTCTCGAGGAGAATCAGCTTAATGAGCTTTTTTCTGGACATCGCTGTTGAATACAAAACTGCCATCTCACGTCTTCTGTTCTCAAAGCCGATCGTCTGATTACCAGATACACCTATGATTGTAAGACCAAGACTTATTACGATAATCGTTGTTAATACTGCAACAATTGGAGAAGACTGTCTTCTATTTGTCTCAAACAACTCATTGTAAGTAGAGATAGTGTCATCTGCACCAACTATGTATTTCATAAGTAAATCTTTTACTTCTTCTGCTCTGCCCTCTTCACATCTGATTGCAATCATAGAAGGATTGTCACCATAAAGATCAGTGTATCTGTCTTGTGCAATAAAAATATCTCTTGCTACAGATATTCCGCTATTAAGTACATCCTTTACTACAAGTTCTGACTCAATTGGAAAGAATCCGTCGTAATTAAAGACAACCGTTATAGTATCGCCAGCCTTAATATTGTTATTAGCAGCAATCTGTGATGAGATAATCACTTCATTATCAGAAAGCTCTGTATTGATTTCAGAAAGATCTGTAAACATTGTGAAGTTTTCCCATGGTGCTACAAAACAATCAGAAATCTTTTCACCATTAATCGTGATATTAGCAGTCTCTCCTCTTCTAATCTCAACCTCAGTAACGCCATCGATGTCATTTATAAATGAATAGAAGAACGAATCATTTTTATCAAGATGAGTAATAATAACATCCGCATCATAAGGGATTGTAGAAAAAGCTCTGCGCTGCCTTACTGCAAAAGTATAAAGAGAAGTTGAAAGGATAAGTGTAGTGATACAAAGCACAGCTGTATTAACAAGAGTCTTGTTATTAGAAATCTCCTTTACAGCAAGCTTTAAAACAGGAGTCTTCTCTGTCTTAAGGAACTTCTCACCAAGAATAGTAATTCCCTTCAAAAGGAAC
>JAZUDM010000074.1:0-13331 GCA_045639635.1 Saccharofermentans sp.
CTGGACACTCTACTTTTCCAGTATCTAGGAAGTTAGCAATTCTGTCAGTAATCTCTATCTTCCCCCCTGATACAGGAAGATTATTCTGTCTACAAAAATCTACTAATTCTTCCTTAAGATAATAATAGCTACGAAAGGAAGAACTATCCAAAGACTTATCTAATTTGGGCCTATTACTCATGCGTTTAATCCTCTATAGAACATTTGTGCAAAATATGGTAATATAACTACAAGAAAAGCACAGTCCGCATGGACGGTTGCTGAGTTTTAGTTAAATAACCTCACTCAGGACTTGCGATCCATATGGGTGAGGTTTTTCATTACCTTTTTCTCGAATATCTTTTATCGAGGAAGGTAATGATTGTTATGAAAAATCTTATAGCAGCTATGGGTAAACCAATCACTGCAATAACCAAAGTTATTATTTCAAAATCTGTCATAAGCAGCCCTCCTTTCAATTCTTATTTCTGCCTTAGCAGATTTCAAAATATCAGGTTGGCACCCGCCCATTAAACGAACTGTACTCATTAATAGTATAGCACATTCAGAACATTTGTTCCGCATTGCAGTTTTTCAAGACATAAAATGGGAGCCCAAGAAGGGCTCGCGTAAATTATTCTCTATTATACATAAATTAATGCTCTGCGAGGGTTCGTTGCTATCTTCCGCAAAAACGAAAAACTACCTTTGCTGCTAGTTCCGCACAAGCGAAGCGCTTAAAAACGAATAAAGCATCTTGCTGCAAGTTCCGCAGAGCGCTATGCGCTCGAGGACATGTCCGACGCCAAGCAAGATGCTTTATGAGTTTCCTGGAATGGTCAAACAAAATTGAACCTAAATAGGCATTCCTCAGGGAAACGAACCCCTATCAAAAATTGATAATTTCCATCTTTTATGTTATCTTAAATACAGAAAGAGCACCCACTCCAAAGCGGATGCTCCTAATAGGTTTATTTATTGTCGCCTATCTTGTGGATCAGACAAGGTAGGCATTTTTATTTCTTACTATTGTTTCTCTTATCAAGATATGTAAGAAACGCTATGATGATTCCACTACTTGTGATAAGTAAACCTATCACTGTTAATAATGTAGAGATAATCTCGTAATCAGTCATAAGCATCCCTCCTTTCATCTAATGAATCAGGAGGTCACCACCCTGTCATGGGCACTCTTCCACGTGTTTCCACGCTCAAGTATTATATCAAGAAATCAGATAAAAGAACATATGTTTCACGATATTAGTTGCGACAACCTTAATATTTCTTTCTCATAACAATCAGCTACAAAAACAGATAATTTAACGCTCTTTTTTCATTACATCATAACAGAGTACATCACCTGACTCAGTTATAATCTGGTTGTATTCAGTTTCTTTATATCCACGCATTTTATATATTTTCTTAGCAGGCATTGATGCATCAAGAATTATTTCCTCATAATTCTTAAGTATTTCACTCTCAGCATAATCTATCAGCTTCTTACCATATCCTTTATGTTGAAACTTTGGTAACACGAATAGTCTACATATTTCATTCTTCTTAATCGTTACAGTTCCAACAAAATCATCATTATCTTTCAAAAGATAAACTATACCCTCCTGGATATCTGCAAGAATGTTACTATCCTTATGATGCGCCTTAAAAAATTCAACTGCTCCTATTGGATAATAATGAGGATATATTTCATTTATCGTTTGCTGCGTTATCTCTCTAACTATATTCAAATGCTTGTCTTCTGCTTTTAAAATCATAGTGTCCCCTTAACCCTAGTTTAATCATTTACGAGTACATTATAGTCCACTTGCTGCAAGTTCCGCACAAGCGAAGCGCTTAAAAACGAATAAAGCATCTTGCTGCTAGTTCCGCTAAAAACGAAAAACTACCTTTGCTGCAAGTTCCGCACAAGCGAAGCGCGGAGGACTTGTTCGCGGCCAAGCAAAGGTAGTTTTGAGTTTCCTGGCACCCCCAACAGGAATCGAACCCGTACTAGCAGTACCGGAAACTGCTGTTCTATCCATTAAACTATGGGGGCATTTTAACTGTGAAGTTAAGACTCTGACTTGTTTTCGATAAGAAATTCCAGCGCAGCAAGAACTTCTTCCACGATCTGCTCTGAACGCTTTCCACGTGGCTTTAAGTGCATATAAGGATTCCCCTGAGCAGAGAAAAGTACTCTTCCAGCGTAATCAGGGTTACCAATAAGTTTTCCAAGTGCGCCCTGATCCATCTTGCGATCAATAGCGTAGTAAAGAAGAATTCCGTTGTCCTTAAATGCAACTCTTGTAAAACCTGCCTTTGAAGCAAGTGAACGAATAAGAGCTGCGCCTGCAAGGAAATATACCTCACGTGGAGGATCACCATAACGGTCCATTACTTCGTCAAGGAAATCATCGTAATCCTTGCGCTCAAAGATAGACGCAATACGACGATAAGCAATCATTCGGGATTCCTCATCAGGGATATATTTAACTGGAATATAAGAATCGAAATCGATGTCGAGATTCACAACTGGTGCTGGGAGGAAGTCCTCATCACCATCGTCACGGAGACGCTTGATTTCTTCGTCAAGAAGACGGCAGTAAAGCTCGTAACCGATGACATTCATCTGACCATGCTGCTGTGCACCAAGAAGGTCACCTGCACCTCTAACCTCCAAATCACGAAGGGCAATCTTTACACCAGAACCAAGTTCTGTGAATTCACGGATAGCCATAAGACGCTTACGTGCATCTGAGTTCATTCCCTTTTCGTCATCGTAAGTAATATATGCATATGCCTGCTTATCAGAACGTCCTACACGTCCCTTGATCTGATAAAGCTGCGCAAGTCCAAAGCGGTCTGAATCTTCTACAATCATTGTATTTACGTTAGGCATATCTACACCTGACTCAATGATTGTTGTACATACGAGAACGTCTGCTTCACCTGCAACAAAGCTCTCGATAATTCTTTCCATCTGGTGCTCACTCATCTTGCCGTGGGCATAAAGTACTCTTGTTCCAGGCATAATCTGCTGAAGGTGATTTGCCTTGTCTTCAATGTCTGCTGTCTTGTTATAAAGGTAGAATACCTGACCTCCACGGGCAATTTCTCTCTGGCATGCCTGCACTACAATTTCTTCGTCATATGGAAGAACGTAAGTCTGAACAGGACGACGATTCATTGGAGCTTCGTCGAGGACAGAAATATCTCTGATTCCAGACATAGACATATGAAGTGTTCTTGGAATTGGTGTAGCAGTAAGTGTAAGAACATCTACGTTAGACTTCATGGCCTTAATCTGCTCTTTGTGGTTAACACCAAAACGCTGCTCCTCGTCTACAACAAGAAGTCCGAGTTTCTTTGGAACAATATCCTTGGAAAGAATTCTGTGCGTACCAATAACGACATCAGCCTTACCTGACTTAATGTCTTCGATATTCTTCTTCATTACGTTCAAAGGAACGAAACGCGAAAGGAGAACTACCTTAATTGGAAAGCCCTTAATTCTCTCTTTAAAGTTGTCATAATGCTGCTGTGCAAGAAGAGTTGTAGGCGCAAGCATAAATGCCTGATGACCATTCTCAACGCACTTAAAAATTGCTCTGAAGGCAACCTCAGTCTTACCAAAACCAACGTCACCACAAAGGAGACGATCCATTGGGATGTCGCTTTCCATATCCTTCTTGATATCGCGGATAGCGCGGTTCTGATCGTCTGTTTCAACGTAAGGGAAATTCTCCTCAAACTGCTTCTGCCATGTATCGTCAGGCTTACATGAGAATCCCTTGTTCGCACGTCTTGCTGCATAAAGCTTAACAAGATCGAAAGCAAGAGTTTTTGTGGCTGTACGAGCCTTCTCTACAGACTTATTCCACTCACCTGAATCAAGTGACGAAAGCTTAGGCTCACGTCCATTAGGACCTACGTATTTTGAAAGTTTATCGAGCTTATCGATAGGGAGATAAATCTCACCATTTTTAGCATAAACAATCTTTAAGTAGTCCTGAGAGGACTTACCCATACGCATGTTAACGATACCTTCATATCGTCCAATACCATGAGCATCGTGTACAACATAATCTCCTGGAGCGATATCTCCGAAGAAAGTAATTTTATTGCTGGAAGACTTCTTCTTGGAAATCTTTTTCTCACTTCCAAAAATATCCTGCTCACCAATAAGAACAAGATTAAGCGCAGGATAAATAAAGCCTGCAGGAAGTGCTCTTTTAACGATTGTAATATCTACGCCTTCATCAAAAAGACGTGTACGGAAAGCAGCAGTTCTCTGCTCACCTGTAATCATGAAACGGATAGTGCCTTCGTTCATCCATCTTCTTACGGAGAATGCGAGGTCCTTATCTCTGCCGCGCCAGTTCTCACCGGCAACACCAGTACAGTCAATTGTCTTTCCACCAGGAAGACCGTTGCCTGAAGCAGAAAGGCATGAAATAGCTACAACCGTATCTGCCTTATCGAGGCGCTTCATTACCTCAGGAATCTCATGTATTGCTTTAAAGCCAACTGAAGGACAGCTTCCTGTCTCAAAAGAATTCTTACATCTTGAAATATAGTCAGCAGTAAAGCCATCCATTCTTGAACGGCACTCGCTCATCTCATCTACAAAGAGCTGACAGCGAAGTCTGTCAACGTAGTCAAGAATTGTAACTGGATTTTCGATAATCACATCAAGCCATCTGGCGATACCTGTAATACGAATTCCTTCTCTTATGCTGTTACTATCAGCCTCTGTAACACGTCTTAAAAGTTCAGCAATAGACTTATGTGATGAGGCATTCATCTTGTTGATATCTTCTGCTGCAGCAAGCTGAATTTTCTTGGCAATATCAGCTCTACTCGCTTCAGGAATAATTACCTCAGACGCAGGGCAGATTGTAACCTGCTTTAATGAATCAGTGGATCTCTGACTATCGAGATCAAATGTCTTAATCTGATCGATTTCATCGTCAAAAAAGCTGATTCTTACTGGCTCTAATTTATCTGGTGAAAATACATCTACAACATCACCACGTGCAGAGAATTCACCCGCAGCTGAAACAGTACCAACGCGCTCGTAACCAATAGCAACAAGCTTCTTGATTAAGTCCTCTGGTTCAACTACATTGCCAAGCTTAAGCTTGATCATTTTGCTCTGGAAACTCTTTCCAGAAGGCATCTTTGTAAGAAGAGCTCCTGAGCAGATAATTGCTGCACCAAAATCTCTATTAATAAGTCTTGAAATAACTCCAACTCTGGATGCTTCTGTATCACGGGAACTTGCAACTGCAGATACGAGTGAAAGTTCAGAAGGCTGAAGAATAATTACATCGCCATCGATAAAAGGACTAATTGATTCTGAGAGCATTCTGGCTCTTGAAAAGTCAGAAACAATAATTACAGGCTTTTTATCGAAACGCATGGAAAGAGCTGAAATAAGATAACCCTTCTGCTGCTCGCAAAGTCCAGACACATTAAGATGTGCTACTGTGCCTGTAGCATACTGATAAGATGAGATAAGATTCTCATCCTTGGATATTAATTCTAGGATTTCTTTTACTTCTTTTTCCATTAAAAATACGAATGCTTATAAAGCTCTTATTTGTTGTTACGAATATAATCTTCTACTGCTATAGCAGCATCTTCGAAAGATTTAAATACTACTTCTCTTTGATCCTTTGGAATATCAGCAAGAACGTAATCGATCAAAGCCCACTTCTCAGGAACAGGTCCTGTACCAATTCGAACGCGTGGAAACTCCTGGGAACCCAGGCACTTAATAACGGACTTCATGCCGTTATGTGTGCCAGCGCTGCCTTTACTTCTTACGCGAATTGAACCTACAGCAATATCGATATCGTCATACATAACGATAATGTGATCCGCTGGAATCTTAAAGAAATTCGCAAGTGGAACAATAGATTCACCTGAAAGGTTCATGAATGTGGATGGCTTCAAAATAATTGCATCTTCACCTGCGATTTTGCCCTTGCCAAAAGTTCCCTTGAACTTACTCTTATCAAAGGAAATGTTGTTTCTGTCAGCTAATAATTCAGCTGCAAGAAAACCGCAGTTGTGCCAGGTATAGGCATACTTATCCCCTGGATTACCAAGTCCTGCAACAAGCCACATAATTAAACCTCAGATCTCTTACGGTCAACCTTGATATAGTTAGCGTCACGAAGTCTGTTCTTCTTAGAAACCCAGTCTTCCTTGTTAACCTGCTTTGAACGTCCAATACCAAGGCCCAATGCAGGAACGTCTGCTGTAATTGTAGAACCAGCAGCGATGTAGCTATCCTTACCAAGTACTACAGATGAAAGGATATTAGAGTTACCACCGATAAACACGTTATCCTCGATAACACATCCAACCTTATCCTGACCATCGTAGTTACAAGTAACAGTACCGCAACCAAAGTTAACGTTCTTACCTACCTGTGAGTCACCGATATATGTAAGGTGTCTTGCTCTTGTATACTCGTCGATTGTTGAATTCTTAACCTCAACGTAAGCACCAAGTGTTACGTTATCTGCAATCTTTGTATCTGGTCTGATGTGAGCGAAAGGTCCAATACGGCAGTCCTCACCAATGATGCATGAAGTTGCTACTGAATAGTCGATAACTGTACCGTTACCAACCTGTACACAGTCAAGACGTGAGTTCTCACCAATGATGCAGTCCTCACCTACGATTGTATTACCGATAAGTGTGCTGCCTGGAAGGATAACTGTATCCTTACCAATCTCAACTGCAGAGTGAATCCATGTTGAATTCTCATCCAAAATCTGAACACCGTTTCTCATGTGCTTATCAAGGATTCTTCTGTTCATGATCTTGTTTGCAACCATGAGCTGAGCTCTGTCATTGATACCCATTGTATCTTCGATTGAGCATACACATGAACCAACTGTATAACCGTCACCAATAAGGATTCCGATTGTGTCTGTAAGGTAATACTCCTTCTGAGCATTCTGAGCACTAAGTCTTCCAAGAGCTGAAAGAAGAAGTGGTGTCTTAAACACATACATTGAAGAGTTGATTTCCTGAATCTGACGCTCCTCATCTGTAGCATCCTTATGCTCAACAATCTTAAGAACGTTCTCGTTCTCGTCTCTTACAACACGACCATATCCTGTTGGATCTGGTGCAACAGCTGTGATTACAACAGCTGCATAATCGTTCTCAGAAATCTTGGCAATTGCCTTATTAATTGTCTCTGCGCTAACCATTGGTGAATCGCCTGGAAGAACGATTGTATATCCGTCTCTTCCCTCAAGGAAAGGAGCTGCCTGCATAACAGCATGTCCAGTACCTAAGCGCTGCTCCTGGAATACATAAGCAACACCCTCACCGAGCACGTCTCTGATCTGCTCCTGCTTATCACCTACAATATAAACCTGCTCATTGCAGCCAGCCTCACAAAGGGCATCGCATACCCACTGAACGATTGGCTTACCACAAACCTGATGAACTACCTTAGAGTAGTTTGACTTCATTCTAGTACCGTTACCAGCTGCCATTACAACTGCACAAATATCCATCATATACCTCACTAATTAACATTAATTATTTCGTTAAAAAATGGTTCTTTAACGCGTCAAAAGGGACAGACTTTTTATAAAAGTCCCCCCTCACAAATTTCATATTCATCAAAAAACCATTAGTATTATAACAAAAAGTGGTAATATCGATAGTAGATAATTAATGAACTTTGCGTGAACAAACGACTGATTTTAAAGATACTAAGGTGTGTATGGATTTTTCGAAAACTATAAAATGGCGATATAGCTTTCTTGTACTTTTACTAATGTTATTTTCAATTCTGGGATCGGTTTTACTTGCTTCCTGTTCGTCAGATATTCCGGAGGAAACTACTACTGCTTCTGTGTCAGAAACTGTAGTTTCAACAAGCGCTACAACAGGTGAAACAGCAACAGAAGTTTTTATTACTCCTGTGCCTACTCCAACTCCTGTTATTGTCGAAGCAATTTTCGATGAGGCAGTCTGGTACAACGGGTTTGTAGATCCACGTTCAATTGACGCAGTAATCATCACAAATATGGATGACATTACATGCGTTGTAAATAAGTACTATGCTCTTCCAGAAGACTACGTTCCTTCTGATCTTGTTGACTGCGAACACTCAATGGATCAGCAGCTCAGAGCCTGCGCGGCAGAGGCATGGGACAGACTTTACGCTGACTGTCTTGCAGCAACAGGACAGGAAGTTTATCTTATGTCCGGATTTAGAGATTATCAGATGCAGACTTATCTTTTTGAGCGTGCAATTAATAACCGTGGAACGGCTTTCGCATGCAAGCGTAATGCTTACCAGGGACGTTCAGAACATCAGCTCGGCTTAGCAATGGATTTAACACCTGTAGGATACGACAGACTTCTCGATGATTTTGGCGAGACTACTGCCGGCCAGTGGATTAACGAGCATTGCTACGAGTATGGTTTTATCCTCCGATACCAGTACCAGTACTGCGATGAAACAGGCTACGACAGAGAAGGCTGGCACTATCGTTATGTTGGTGTTGAACTTGCAACATATCTTTATGAGAACGATATGTCTTTGGAAGCATACTGGGGTATGGAGCAGTTTGCAGACTGGGATGAGTAATTTCTATTTGCAACTTTTTCTTATCGTTTCTTCATTTACAAAACCATTTTCAGATGTTAAATTTATAGCGAATCCAAGGTGAGGCGTAATTCCTCGACCGGCGGTGTGCCAGAAGCAATAGTAATGGTAAGCCCGCAACTCTCGTCAAATCTATATCTTAAGGCGAGACTGACACGGTTAGATTCCGTGGCCGACGGTAAAGTCCGGATGGAAGGAGTCGATTTTTTTATGTCTGAATTAAAAAAGACAAACGATCAGAAGCGCAAATTTTTAATCCGTAAGATGGCATGCTCAGCTATTCTCACAGCACTTGCAGTAGTCCTCATGTATCTTGAGGTTGCACTCCCATTCATGCCACCATTCCTGAAGTTTGATTTCTCTGAAATCCCAGTACTTGTTGCATCTTTTGCATTAGGACCACAGTACGCAGTTATGGTAGAGTTCCTTAAGAATCTCATTCACCTCCCTGCTACAGCTACATCTGGTGTTGGAGAACTTTCTAATTTCATTACAGGAAGCATCTACGTATTCACAGCAGGTTTCATTTACACAAAGAATAGAACACGTAAGGGCGCAATCATAAGCATGCTCGCTGCTACTTTGGCACTTGCACTCGTTGCAATTCCTTTCAACTATTTCTTTACACTCCCACTTTACTCAAAGGTATTTGGAGCTCCTGTTGATGCATTCGTTGCAATGACAAATCCAGTAAATAGTCTCGTTACATCAAAGATGACTCTCGTTATGTGGGGATTTGTTCCATTTAATCTTTTTAAGGGTCTTATCGTTGCATTCTTTACATTCTGGATTTATAAGCCAATTTCAAAGCTTATTAACAAGACTTATAACGAAACAAGATCTAAGTAATTTAGTTTCAAAAAATAAAAAACAAGCGGAAAGCGGGATTTGGATTCACCTGCTTTTCGCTTATTTTTTTGCTCATAATTATTCTTCTGTTTCAGGGTACATGGATTCAAAAACGTACCTATAAAAACTATTGTTAAGAACGCCTCTGCAGAAAGTAATTTTATTTCGAACTACATCACGAACGTACTCGATATATTCCTCAGGAATTTCTGCATCAGGGTCGTTTGGAATAAACTCATTACGGTTACTTATGTATGTTCCAAGGTCTGTTTTCCAATCGTAATTAAGATTAAAAACGAGTGGCATTGCATCTGAGAAGACATCTCTTCCAGGGAACATTCTTGAATCCCACTCAAGGCCAAAAAGATTAAGAAGCGTTGGAAGAACATCGATAGAGGATGTTGGAGAATCAACGATAATTGGATCCATATCCTCAAGACATCCACTCCAGATAATGAGCCTGTTGTGGTCACGTTCCATATAGTTTGTTACTTCGTATCCATAAAGCTCCGAAAGGTAAGGCATGCGTCCTGGAGGCGCATCGTGATCAAGGCCATAAGGATAGTGATCAGCATTAATTACAATTACGGTGTCGTCAGCAATTCCTGCTTCCTCAAGCTGATTTATAAGGTATGTCATTGAGGCTTCAAGCTCCAGGTTACATGCAAGATAAGCTCTTACAGTACCTGAATAAACTTCCTCGAGATTAGCTGTCTCATCCCAGTGAGCGCGGGCCATGGCATTAGCACCGTGACTATAGTTACTATGTCCGCTTACAGTCATGTAGTAAATGCTAAAAGGCTGGTGATCGATATACATAGGAACAGTAGCCTCAAACATCTGAAGGTCACTTTCAGGCCATACCGGATCGATATAACCTTCAAGACCATTACCCCATCCCATATAGCCTTCAGAATAACCAAGATTATTGTGTGTGGTGTTTCTGGAATAAAAAGCATAGTCGTTATTGTGGAATGCCATTCCATAGTAACCTTCCCTGTTAAGCATGGCGCCCATATTGTAAACAGCATTTCCGCGGCTGGTCATTCTTGGAACAGAACTTCCACCATCTGTAGGAAGAAGTCCAAAAATATGAGAGAACTCTCCTCCTGTTGTACCTGCAGTAGCCTGCACATAATGATCGTTAAAGTTAATTCCCTGTGTTGCCATTCTGTAAAGTGTTGGCGTTCTTACAGGATCAATAACCTCTGCAGTAAATGCCTCGGCAGTAATAAGAATCAGATTCTTTCCTGCAAAAAGACCAGTGTACTCATTAGTCATGCTTGGAGTTAATGAATTGCAGTAATTTGCAAGACTTGCTACACCGGGATAGTTTTCAGCAATAGAAACGAAATCAACATCCATCACTTCAGGAACCGGAACAGGTGTTGGAGAAGGAGTAGGAGTTGCTGTTGCACCTGGAACTGTTGGTGCAGGGGTATTTGTTGGACGTGGTGTCGGAGTAATTGTAAGAAACGCCAGGTCCTCTTCAGTAGTAGTAAACTCGAGGTTTCCTTCCTCGTTATCCTTAATATGCATAAGGTCAAAATTAATGCTGTTTATTACACCAAACTTCGAAATACTATTTTGAAAGCTATACTCGCGCTTATAAGCATTTAAATCGTTCTTGTTAAAACCGATAAAAGAAGCAAGAAGTCCAAGTCCGACTATAATTCCAGCAAAGCATGAAAGCTTAATCGTATTACCGTAGTCTTCAGCCTCAAACTTAACCTTAATAGCGTAGACTATAAGCGCCGCAAGAGGAAGAATATAAAGGATAATTCTTAAAACTCCACCAGGACTTAAAATTAGGCTTACTATAGTAGAACCAAAGCCCTTAAACGCACCTTCTCCTCCGTTAATCACGGTATTAATATCGTAAAAAGTCTTAAACTGTTTGTAGATAAAATACTCAACAAGAAATGGAAGGCTTGAAATTAAAACCAGGACAAAACGGACGATATGTCTCGCCTTACCTTTAAGAAAAACAATAGGAATTGTAAGGATCAGGCCATAGATTAAGCCTGATACCAAAGCATAGTGAATGCTTTTTAAAAACGCCGCGCCTGTAGTCGAGAATCCAAACACCAGCTCATAGAAAAACATCACTATTACTATGAGACTGAAATCGATTGAAGACTTAAGCGAAGGCTTAGTAAATTCAATTTTTTGCATTATCTATAATCAACTTAATTACTTCTTCTGATTCAGGCCATGTTGGCTCTGGGATTGGGAAAATATGGGACATAACGCGGTCTTCTGCATTCATGCCGATATAGTACATATGTGGAATATTTTCCTCTTCCAATACATCCCTTAAGTATTCGTTATCTTCTCTTAAGAAATCCTCTTCACCAGTAATAATGAATGTCTTTGGCGCGCCAAAAATTCTTACAGCCTCACCAATATCGTACATGTAGGAAGGAAGAAAATCTGAACCCCCTTTTTCATAGTAAACAGATGGAAAAGCATCCTTAGGGGTTCTATAACATCCACAAATTGGTGATACAGACTTAAGCTCGTATCCATCCTTCTTTGTAAGCCCTAAATCCTCTCTCATCTTCTCGTAAGACATAACCATGGCGCCAACGAAAGACAAATATCCGCCAGCAGAATCTCCAGTAAGATGAAATGACTTAACACCAAACTTCTCTGAAACCTCATCAGAAACAGTAAGTATCTCTCTCAAAATATCAATAAGCTCAGCATCAGGAAGCAAAGAATAATCCATATTAATTACTGCCATCTTAGCTGTTCTTGCAAGGTGCATTCCGAATAACTTGTTATTCTCCTTA
Source organism: Saccharofermentans sp. (assembly GCA_045639635.1). GTDB lineage: Bacteria > Bacillota > Clostridia > Saccharofermentanales > Saccharofermentanaceae > Saccharofermentans. The sequence goes on from JAZUDM010000074.1 coordinate 12,268, forward strand.
ACACCGTAAACAAAGGCACCACCATGAACGATAAGGAAAGCCTCATCGAACTTATCACCTTCGTTAATATTTTCCGGAAGATATAAATCGTATCCAAACTTCTTATTTCCATAAGGAATATCAGCAATGACTTTTACATCGTCAGGATAAGTTTCACGTGCAAGACGAGGTGTATCGTTCTCAATACAACCCTTGATAAAACTTAATCTTTCCTCTTCGAATGACTCTGGATACATGTTCATAACTACCTCCAAAAGCGACCACTTTTCTTAAGGTCAGTTTCAATTATCTATCTTTTTAGGCTATAATTCTACACATGAATAGTTACGATTTAATTAATATTTCACCTGATCTTAAATCACCAGAATTAGACTTAATAAGAGGCGATATTGATGCCCTGGTCTTTGATCTGGATGGCACACTTTTGGACTCCATGCTCTTATGGAATCAGGTGGATATTGAGTTTCTTTCAAGATTCGGCTTTGAAGTTACAAAGGAATATACAGACTACGTTAAGCGCGTATCTATAGATCAGGCTGCTATCTATACAAAGGAGAAGTTTAATCTCCCCTTAACTCCAGATGAAATTAAAAACACCTGGAATCAGATGGTATTTGAAGCCTATAGCAAGACTGTTAAAATCTTTGACGGTGTCAGAGAATATATTTCGAAGGCTCACGATATGGGATTTAAAATTGTCGCTGCAACTGCCCTTACAAAGGTAAATGCAGAAGCTGCTTTAAAATCCAACGATATTCTTAAGTTCTTCGATTCCCTTACTACTCTTGAGGATTTAGGAGATGGAATCGATAAAAGTACTCCTGATGTTTATCTTAGAGCGATTTCCGGAATTAATGTTTCTTCCAATCGCTGTCTTGTCTTTGAAGATGTTGAAGCCGCAATCAGGGGAGCAAAACTTGGAGAATTCAAGGTTACCTGTGTTTATGATAAAATTGGTGCAGGTTCTTTGGAATCCTGGAGTAGAATGTGTCAGATTTCTGACTATAAGATAATTAACTGGTCATCTACATCTAATCATTAATACATTCTATTCTTTTTGTTCA
>JAZUDM010000075.1:0-80548 GCA_045639635.1 Saccharofermentans sp.
AAGGCAAAGAGAACTTATGCGAAGTGGGTACCATTAACAAAGTACCCACAACGCTAATAAAATCAAGGGTTTGCAAAGAAAAGAACATATGTGCGAAATTATGCAAAATAAGATAAAAGTGCTATTTATATGCCATGGCAACATCTGCCGTTCGCCAATGGCCGAATTCGTTTTTAAGGATATGGTTGAGAAACTTGGTATTAAGGACCAGTTTGAAATTAAGTCTGCCGCTACTTCCACAGAGGAAATCTGGGGACCTGTTGGAAACCCAATTTATCCACCTGCAAAGAAGGAACTTAAGAAACGCGGAATCGGAGGCACACCATATACAAACTTTGAAGGCAAGCGCGCAGTACAGGTAACAAAGAAAGACTATAACTATTACGATTATCTCCTTTGCGCTGATTCTAATAATCTCCGAAATACAGAGAGAATCACAGGACCAGACTTTGAGAACAAGATTGCGCTTCTTTTAGATTACAGCAACAGACCTGGAGCTTCTATTGCAGACCCATGGTATACAGGAAATTTCGAAAGAACTTATGAGGATATTGTAGAAGGTCTGGAAGGCTTCTTATCATATCTCAGGGAAAATGGTAAAATATAATTTATCATTATATATAGGGTGGTTTTTATGTATTTTCCAAATGCTGAGCGTGCGAATCGTAGAATTAATTTTACTATTGTTGCATTTTTGATTGGTGCTGCAATTATTACTTTATACATTGGTTTTAGACAGTACGTTGAGCATAATACGCCTATACGTACGTTTGGAAATCCTGTTGAAGCATATGAGTCAACTGATGACTACGATACTTTAAAAGGTTCTTTTATTACTGTAATTTCAAACGATAACAATTTGAAACCATCTGGACAGCGTAACATTTATGTTGGACGCTATGACGACGAGGGAAGAGACGTCATTATTTACGTTAGTATTCATACGAATGGAGATAGTTCTCTTCCAGAGGCTTCAGTTGTTACAGTTCAGGTAGTAGATGCTTATTTACTTGAATACGACGATTTTTCAACTCTTACTATTGAAGGCAAAATTCTCGAATAAAATTGATATATTTCTTTGATATTGCTATTTTTCTAACTGTGTATTAGCATAGGCTAACCTAAATGGAGAGAGAGTTAGTTCAATGAATCTTAAAGATCTTAAAGTTGGCGAGCACGCGTTAATTACCCATGTAGGTGGTGAAGGAGCCTTAAGGCAGCACTTCCTCGATATGGGTGTAATTCCAGGAGCAGAGGTAACTGTAGTTAAATTCGCTCCAATGGGCGATCCAATGGAACTTCAGATTCACGGTTATGAATTGACGCTCCGCCTTGCAGATGCTGCCAGAATTGGTATCGAGAAAATTGATTCCCGTAAGAATGCTCATAAGCGTATTGAGAAGATTATGCCTTCTAATCACCCTGGACTTGGTGAGGATGGTAAGTTCCATAAGGAGGGTGATGGTAATCCTCTTCCTGAGGGTACAATTCTTACTTTCGCTCTTGTGGGAAATCAGAATTGTGGTAAGACAACTTTATTTAATCAGCTTACAGGCTCAAATCAGCATGTAGGTAATTTTCCTGGAGTAACTGTAGATCGTAAGGATGGACCTATCCGCGATCACTCAAATACAAGTGTTACAGATCTTCCTGGTATTTATTCCATGTCTCCTTATACAAGCGAGGAGATTGTTTCACGTAATTTCGTTCTTGGCATAGATGGAGAAAAGCCAAAGGCAATTATTAACATTGTAGATGCTACAAATATTGAGCGTAACCTTTACCTTACAATGCAGCTCCTTGAAATGGGAATCCCAATGGTAATCGCCCTTAACATGATGGACGAGATGATTGGTAATCACGGTTCTATCGATATTAATGGAATGGAGTCCATGCTTGGTGTTCCTGTAGTTCCAATTTCTGCAGCTAAGAATGAGGGTGTTCGCGAGCTTATCGATCACGCTATTCACGTTGCTACATACCAGGAGACTCCGCTTCGTCAGGATTTCTGTTGTAAGGATGATCACGAGGGTGCAATCCATCGTGCTATCCATAGTATTGCAGCAATTATCGAAGACCACGCTGAACGCGCTAATATTCCACCACGTTTTGCTACAACAAAGGTAATTGAAGGTGATTCGATTGTTATTGAGCAGCTCCATCTCGATGAAAATGAGATGGACATGATTGAGCATGTCGTTGTTCAGATGGAAACAGAAAGTGGTATGGACAGAAGTGCAGCCATGGCAGATATGCGTTTTGACTTTATCGAGCGTGTCTGCGAGGCTACAGTTCAAAAGCCACATGAGAGCAAAGAGAGAATCCGCTCTGAGAAGATAGATAAGATTCTTACAGGAAAGTACACAGCTATTCCATGTTTTATTTTGATTATGGGTCTTGTGTTCTTCCTTACATTTAATGTTATTGGAGCATTCCTCCAAAATCTCCTCCAGATGTTTATTGATATGCTTGCTGGTTTTGCTGAGACTGGTCTTGAGATTTTACAGGTTAACAGTGCAATCAGAAGCCTCATTATCGATGGAATTTTTGGAGGCGTTGGAGGCGTTTTGTCTTTCCTTCCAATCGTAGTAACTTTGTTCTTCTTCCTCTCAATTTTGGAGGATAGCGGATATATCGCGCGAGTTGCTTTCGTTATGGATAAGCTTTTGCGTAAGATTGGTCTTTCTGGAAGAAGTATCGTGCCACTTCTTATCGGCTTTGGATGTACTGTTCCTGCCGTAATGTCTACACGAATCCTTCCTTCAAAGCGCGATCGTAAGATGACTATTCTTCTTACACCATTCATGAGTTGTACAGCCAAGCTTCCAATCTATGCTTTCTTTGTAAATGCATTCTTCCCTAAGTACGGTGGCCTTGTTATGACTGGCCTTTATGTTCTTGGAATTGTTGTTGGAATTCTTGTTGCACTTCTTATGCATAAGACAATGTTTAAGGGTGAGGCAGTGCCTTTTGTAATGGAACTTCCTAACTACCGTTTCCCAAGCGCCAGAAATGTTGGCCAGCTTTTGTGGGAAAAGGCAAAGGACTTCATTAGCCGTGCTTTTACAGTAATTTTCCTTGCTACAATTATCGTCTGGTTCCTCCAGAGTTTTACATTCTCATTTAACTTAGTAGAGGATTCTTCCCAGAGTATTATGGCATCTATCGCAGGAATCATTGCACCTATTTTGTCTCCTCTTGGACTTGGAGACTGGAGAATTGTAACTTCACTTATCTCAGGCTTCATGGCAAAGGAAAGTGTTGTTTCTACTTTGGAGATTTTGTACGGTGGTGCTATTGATTCTGCATTAAGCGTAGCAAGCGCAGCAGCACTTCTCGTATTCTCATTACTCTATACACCATGTATTGCAGCAGTAGCTTCAATCAAGAGAGAACTCGGATTTAAGTGGTCTGTAATCGTTGTAGTATGGCAGTGCTTTATCGCCTGGGTAGTGGCATTTATCGTTAGATTTATAATGATGCTCTTTTAATTAATAAGAGCAAGACCCATGCAGATCATCCAGATATAAGCGCATGTCTTAGGGAGCATGAGCATGCCGATTTTTGGATTCTTCTTACTCCACAAAGTAACAGGAAAATAGCACGCGAAAGAAATAATAATCGCTGGCACCATAAGGTATAAGTGGTAGCCATTAGTATCTCCTGAAATTACATAAAGAATAATTACGCCAATACCTGTTAAAAGGAAAACGAGGTTACGTGCAAGGGATAAGTTTCTGTTGCTGTTGCCGTTAATCCAGTTGTTCTGTGGGAAAAGGCAGATAATGATTCGAATGAGAGCAGTAACCCAGATTAAAGCAGTAATCCAAAGAGGTGCCTTCAAATCAGGGAAAGTAAGCTGCCATATATAAATGTACATTACATAGAATATAGTCATTGTAATTGAAGAAATCTGAAGACCTCTTCCAAGCCAGTAATTAACTCTGTCGTCTGCTCCTTTAAGAGCTCTTATAACACGTGGTACAAGATGGAAAGCGTCCCCTAATCCAAGAACTAATGCCAGGCATCCATATAAAATAAAAAGCTGATTGCCGTTAGCGCATAAGAAGAAAATAATTGATGCAATTAAATCAAAGGCGAGATAGCAGATTTCGAAAATGGATTCCATTAAATCAGGCATTCGGATTTTCATAAGGCGGCCTCCTAAGTTAGCTTATAAGTCCCAAGAATCTGACGATAAAAATAAAGAAAGTTAATGTTACAGATGAGATAAGTGTAGTCATGGCGATTACACTTGATGTAAGCACACCATCGTTATTCATGTTCTTCGCCATGATGTAGCAGGATGGTGTTGTAGGGGAGCCAAGCATAATTACAAGAGCAAGAAGTGCAGGTCCTCTGAATCCAAATAAAATTGCAGCACCAACAAATACTACAGGGAGCACTACAAGCTTAATGAGACTACTAACGATAGTAGGCTTGATCTTTGCAATTGCAGCTCTGCCTTCGAAAGAAGCTCCAATAACAATAAGTGATAATGGTGTTGCCATAACACGAAGGTTATCGAGAGTCTTTGTAGCAATTACTGGAAGGAAGTTATAAACATGGAAAAGGGAGCCGAGGCATCCTGCAACGATACCAATAATGATTGGGTTTGTAACGATTCCAAGGAATGCCTTCTTAAAACGGCGTCCCATATCTGGATCATTCTGAGCATCCGGGGATTCAAAAGTTAAAACAGTAACAGCATAGATGTTATAAAGTGGAACGCATCCAATGATGATCATTGGCATAAGACCGATGTTGCCGTAGATGTTCATCATGAAAGCAAAGCCCATAACGGCAACAGAACTTCTGTAGGAAGCCTGAACGAAAGCACCAATGATTGATTTGTCCTTGATAAAAATCTTTGCGCCAATCCAGATAAGAGCAAACATTATTGTTGTAACGATTGCAGAAAAAGCTACGAGTCTGCCATCGAAGTTTGTAGTGATATCAGATGTTGCCATATCAACAAAAATCATTACCGGGAGGCATACCTTGAAAGTGAATTTATTAGCTGCAGAAATGAACTCCTTGTTGAGCATTCCTGTGCGATTAATTAAGTAACCAATTACGATTACAAGGAAGACAGGAATAGTAGCGTTAAGACTATAAATTAAACTATCCATATAAGCTGTCCTCCTTTTTATTTGTACGACTAATATATTACGTCTATGAATGTTAAAAATCGATGACCTCTTTGCATAGTTTTTGTATACGTTTTGCTTTTCTTGCTAAACAAAAAGCACTATTGGTCAACTGTATGATTTATATTGCTAAAATTGTGCATTTTGAAAGAGCAATTTTCGCAATTTTTGAAATATTAAAAAATATTGATTAAGCAATTCTTGCTTGTTGGTATTTGCATAATTTGCGTTATCTTCGTGTCGTAAATGCCTGTAAATACTGGGTTTTCTGACGTTCTAATGCAATTCTATAATTTATTTAACATTAGCAACATATGAGAATTTTAGGCAAACTGTATAAAAGATATTGCTAATTCTTCTCATTTTGTTTGATTTAATTCTGAGTTGAATTTGTTTAGTATAACGTTATGGAAATACGCGTTTTCGGAGGAGTTTAGATATGAAGTATATTGGAGTTGACCTTGGTACTTCCGCAGTAAAGCTTTTGCTTATGACAGGCGAGGGCGAGATTTTAAAGATTGTTTCTAGAGAATACCCTGTAAGTTTCCCTAAGAGCGGTTGGTCTGAGCAGGATCCTATGGATTGGTACACACAGACACTCGACGGAATCAAGGAGCTCGTTGCTTCAACAGATGACAAGCAGATTGCTGGTATCTCTGTAGCAGGCCAGATGCACGGTCTCGTTACACTTGATAAGGATGACAACATCATCCGTAAGGCAATCCTTTGGAACGATGGTCGTTCACAGCAGCATTCTGACTGGCTTAACACAGAGATTGGTACACATAAGCTTACTGAGCTTACAGGTAACATCTCATATGCTGGTTTCACAGCACCAAAGATTCTTTGGATGAGAGACAATGAGCCAGAGAACTATGCAAAGATTGCTAAGATCATGCTTCCTAAGGACTACATCACATATATGCTCACAGGCGTATTCGCTTCTGAGCCATCTGATGCTTCAGGAACACTCTTCTATGACGTTAAGAATAAGTGCTGGTCTGCTGAGATGTGCGAGATTCTCGGTATTACAGTTGATCAGCTTCCTAAGCTTTACGAGTCTTACGAGAAGGTTGGCGAGGTTAAGCCAGAAATCTTGAAGGAACTCGGCATTAATGGAACAACAATCGTTGCTGCAGGTGCTGGTGACAACGCTGGTGCAGCAGTTGGTATGGGAATTACAGGAGAAGGTAACTGCAACATTTCTCTTGGTACTTCCGGAACTGTATTTATCAGTTCAAATAACTTTAGTGAAGATTTTGATAACCATCTTCATTCATTTGCCCATGCAGACGGCGCTTATCATGTGATGGGATGCATCTTAAGCGCCGCTTCCTGCAACAAGTGGTGGATGGAAGAGGTATTGGCTACCAAAGACTATAACGGAGAGAGTGGCAAGATTACTGACGATATGCTCGGTAAGAACCGCGTTTACTTCCTCCCATATTTGATGGGTGAGAGATCACCAATTAACGACACAGCTGCTCGTTCAGTATTCTATGGAATGAGCATGGACAATAATAAGACAGATATGACACAGGCTGTTTACGAGGGTGTTTCTTTTGCACTTCGTGATTGCCTCGAGTCAGCTAAGGCTATGGGCATCAACGTAACAGAGTCATGTGTTTGCGGTGGTGGTTCTAAGAGCAAGATCTGGCTTAAGATTCTTTCAAATATCCTCGGAATTAAGCTTTCACAGACAGAGAACACAGAAGGACCTTCTTTCGGTGCTGCTATTCTTGCTGCAGTTGCTGCAGGTGAGTATGCAGATGTAAGAAGCGCTTGCGACAAGCTCATCAAGATTTCTGAGTCTGTTGAACCAGATCCAGAGCTTACAAAGCTTTACCAGGAGCGTTACGAGGAGTATTCCAAGATTTATCCAGCACTTAAGGCTACTTTCGCTTATGTTGCTGATAGAAGAGACTAATTTAAGTAATTCATTTAAATCACAAAAGTTTTAAAGGAGTTTGGGCAAATGGTTATTTTGAATTCAGATGACAAGAGACTCAAGTTTTACGGAAGAATGGTTGATAACGTAGATCTTACTTCTGTAATCGCTGAGATGGACAAGGTTGCTATCCCAGAGAATGTTGTCTATGAGCCAAGCATTGCTAACCTCGAGGCTACAGCATCTTATGCTGATCTTAAGAGAGTTGGCTTTGGAGAGACAGACATCCAGCTTGGATACTGCATCGGTAAGAATACACTTCTTAACGCTGTTGAGTATCACAGAAGCTCAGAGATTAACATCTTTGATACAGATGCAGTTCTTCTTCTTGGTAAGAGAGAGGACATCGAGGATGACAACTCTTATGACACATCTAAGGTTGAGGCATTCCTCTTTAAGAAGGGCACAGCAGTTGAGCTTTATGCAACAACACTTCACTATGCTCCATGCACAGCACCTGGCCAGGATGGCTTCAAGGTTGGTGTAGTTCTTCCTAGAGGAACAAACTACCCACTCGAGGGTGAGCACGTTAACGTAGCAGAGGGCGCTAAGACAGAGGACGCACTTCTTACAGCTACAAACAAGTGGCTCATCGCACATCCAGATGCAGCTGGTGAGGCTGGTCACTTCATGGGACTTAAGGGCGAGAATATCGATATCGCAAAGTAATCCTTAATATTTCCCACATTCTATTTTTAGAAAAACATTATTATCAAATACATATTGTTTAACGCAGGAGGAATCACAAATGTTTAATGCACCAAATGTAAAAATCGGTATCGTTGCAGTTAGCCGTGACTGTTTCCCAGAGTCACTTTCTGTAAACAGAAGAAAGGCTCTTGTTGACGCTTATAAGGCACAGTACGGTGAGGATACTATCTATGAGTGCCCAATCTGTATCGTTGAGAGCGAGATCCATATGACTCAGGCTCTTGCTGATATCAAGGCAGCAGGCTGTAACGCTCTTTGTGTATATCTTGGTAACTTCGGTCCAGAAATTTCTGAGACAATGCTTGCTCAGAGATTCGATGGCCCTGTAATGTTCTGCGCAGCTGCAGAGGAGACACAGGACAATCTCCATCAGGGTAGAGGTGATGCATACTGTGGTATGCTTAACGCTTCTTACAACCTCAAGCTCCGTGGTGTAAAGGCTTACATCCCAGAGTATCCAGTAGGAACAGCAGCAGAGTGCGCTACAATGATCAACGAGTTCGTACCTATCGCTCGTACACTCGCAGCTCTTAAGAGCCTTAAGATCATTGGTTTTGGTCCACGTCCACTTAACTTCATGGCTTGTAATGCTCCTATCCAGCAGCTCTTCAACCTCGGTGTTGAGATCGAAGAGAACTCAGAGCTTGATCTCTTTGAGGCATTCAAGAAGCATGAGGGAGATGAGAGAATCCCTGCAAAGGTTAAGGAAATGGAAGATGAGTTAGGCAGCGGTAACATGAAGCCAGAGATCCTTCCTAAGCTCGCTCAGTATGAGCTCACACTCCTTGACTGGGTTGAGGCACACAGAGGTTGCTGCGAGTATGTTGCTATCGCTGGTAAGTGCTGGCCTGCATTCCAGACACAGTTCGGTTTCGTACCTTGCTATGTAAACTCACGTCTCACAGGTATGGGTATCCCAGTATCTTGTGAGGTTGATATCTACGGTGCTCTCTCAGAGTTCATCGGTTACTGCGTATCTGAGGATATCGTTACACTTCTCGATATCAACAACTCAGTTCCAGCTGATATGTACAAGGAGTCAATCGAAGGCAAGTTCCCATACAAGCACACAGATACATTCATGGGCTTCCACTGTGGTAACACATGTTCTAAGAAGCTTTCAGCTTGCTCAATGAAGTATCAGATGATCATGGCTAGAAGCCTTCCAGAGGAAGTTACACAGGGTACACTCGAGGGTGATATCGTTCCAGGTGACATCACATTCTTCAGACTTCAGTCAACAGCTGATGCTAAGCTCCGTGCTTACATTGCTCACGGTGAGGTTCTCCCAGTAGCTACACGTTCATTCGGTGCTATCGGTATCTTCGCTATTCCTGAGATGGGACGTTTCTATCGTCACGTTCTCATTGAGAAGAACTACCCACACCACGGTGCTGTAGCATTCGGTCACCACGGTAAGGCTCTCTTCGAGATCTTCAAGTATCTTGGCCTCGAGGGCATGGATCTTGCATACAACCACCCAGCTGGTGATCTCTACCCAACAGAGAATCCTTTCGCATAATTAAGATTTGATGTATACTCTTTCGGGCTTGGAAACAGGCCCGAAAGATTTTCGAAAAGACTTTCTAATAAAGGAAAAGAAACATGAATAAGAAAGAATTAGAGCTTAAGGCTATTGATGTCAGAGAAGGCATCTTGAAGGCAGTACATAGCGCAAAGTCTGGTCATCCAGGTGGATCACTTTCTGCAGCTGATATGTACACATATCTCTACTTTAAGGAGATGAACATCGATCCTAAGAATCCAAAGAATCCTGATCGTGACCGTTTTGTTTTGTCTAAGGGACATACAGCTCCAGGTTACTACTCAGCTCTTGCTAACAGAGGATTCTTCCCGGTTGAAGATCTTACAACACTTCGTAAGCTCGGTTCATACCTCCAGGGTCACCCATGTATGAATGAGACTCCAGGTGTTGATATGAGTTCTGGTTCATTGGGCCAGGGTCTTTCAGCAGCTGTAGGTATGGCTTTGAATGGTAAGCTCCAGAACAAGGACTACAGAGTATATGCTCTTATGGGCGATGGTGAGATTCAGGAAGGTCAGATCTGGGAGGCAGCAATGTTCGCTGGCGCTCACAAGCTTTCAAATCTCGTTGCTATCGTAGATAACAACAATCTTCAGATTGATGGTTGCGTTGCAGACGTATGTGACATCTACCCAATCGACAAGAAGTTTGAAGCATTTAACTTTAACGTAATCAATATTAATGGTCATGATTTTGATGAGATCGCTGACGCATTTGCTAAGGCACGTGAGTGCACAGACAAGCCAACAGCAATTATCATGAAGACTGTTAAGGGTAAGGGCGTATCCTTCATGGAGGATAAGGCTGGATGGCATGGTAAGGCTCCAAACGATGAGGAGCTCGAGATTGCCTTGAACGAACTCTCAGCTAGCAGAGAGGCTATTATGGGAGGTCAGGTATGAGCGACGTAAAGAAAATTGCAACACGTGAAAGTTACGGTAATGCACTTGCTGAGTTAGGCGCAGAGTTCCCAGATTTCTTGGTTCTTGATGCTGACCTCGCTGGCGCAACAAAGACAGGCGTATTTAAGAAGGCTTTCCCAGATCGTTTCATCGACTGTGGTATCGCTGAGTCAAACATGACAGGTATCGCTGCTGGTATTGCTACAACAGGAACACCAGTATTCATTTCTTCTTTCGCAATGTTTGCTTCAGGAAGAAACTACGAGCAGGTTAGAAACTCTATCGGTTACCCACACCTCAACGTAAAGATCGGTGCTACACACGCTGGTATTACAGTAGGTGAGGACGGTGCTACACACCAGTGTCTCGAGGATATCGCTCTTATGAGAGAAATTCCAGGAATGACAGTAATCGTTCCATCTGATGATGTTGAGGCTAAGGCATGTATCCGTGCTGCTCTTACAACAGAGGGCCCAATGTACATGAGATTTGGTCGTGCTGCAGTACCTGTAATCAATGACAATCCTGACTACAAGTTTGAGATTGGTAAGGCTGTAAAGCTTAAGGAAGGTTCTGACATCACAATCTTCGCAAACGGTGTTTGCGTAGCTGAGGCTCTTGCAGCAGCTGAGAAGCTTGCAGCAGACGGTATCAACGCTGAGGTTATCAACGTTCATACAGTTAAGCCACTTGATGTAGATGCTATCATCGCTTCTGCAGCTAAGACAGGTCGTGTATTCACAGTTGAAGAGCACTTCATCGTTGGTGGTCTTGGATCAGCAGTAGCTGAGACAATCTCATCAGCTCCAGTAGCTACTCTTCCTAACCGTGTTCAGGTTACACGTATTGGTATTAATGATCAGTTCGGTCAGTCTGGTTCAGCTGGCGTGCTCATGAAGCACTACAAGCTTGACGCTGACGGAATCTACGAGCAGATTAAGGCTGCGCTTTAATCTACATAGGTGATCCCGTAGTGGATCCATAGAGAAGCTTTTCTAAACTCCTCTTCTTAACAAAATGACCGGTGTTCCATTCGTTGGACATCGGTCGTTTAAGTTTAGGGGAGTTTTTGTATGTGTGTTTTATGGCGCCACTCTGCCAAGTGCTTTACCTGAGTGTTCCGGCAGAGTGAAGTCCTCCTTACTCTGAATCACCATCTAAATGGCAATCCAAATAGAAGGCTATTCAGATTACAGGCCTTCCCACTCTGAATTACCATCTGAATAGCAATTCAATTAGAAGGCTATTCAGATTACAGGCCTTCCCACTCTGAATAGCGCTCTGAATAGCAATCCAATTAGAAGGATATTCAGATTACACACCCTCCCACTCTGAATAGCGCTCTGAATAGCAACCAAATCAGATGGTTATTCAGAATAGAACCCACAAAACATCCAAAGTAACACTGTTACAAACATAGACAAAGGGCCGGTTCGTGAAGAACCAGCCCTTATTTATATTATATATAATAACTATTTAATTATTAGTCGTTAGACTCCTCAGAATCGTCGTCCTCGTCGTCTTCGTCTTCCTCATCGTCATCCTCGTACTCATCGTCGTCAACTTTGTCAGTATCGAGGATAATACGTGGGATCATGTCCCCCTCAAGCATTTTGGAAGACTTTGGAAGTACGTGATCAATAAAGAGGGTATTGAGGAGTGCGATAAGTGCAAATCCCATAAAAAGAAGACCCATAATAATTACTGCCGCAAGAATGTAGTGCTCACTCAAAAGGATAAGGATGATAACAAGGTGAACAACAATGATCATAATTGTTGTAGGGAGGTTACCAAGACCCATAAGGAATGAGTTCTTCAAAGTCTGCTTCAAAGTATTCTCAAATCTGGCAAGAAGTGGGAAGGCATATACAATAATAAATAAGGAAATAATCATAACTAATATAATAGGAATGAGCATATATCCTGTAGTTCCTTCAAGTCCACCCAAAACGAGAAGCACTTCCCATGAAAGGAAAGTATCAATAAGAAGAATAGGTACCCAAAGGAGAGTAGCTCTTACAAAACATTCCTTAAATGCACGAAAGTATTCTCTGACAAGGATAACTTCTTCATTATTAAGAATCTCGAAAGTGATTGTGTAAAGTCCACAAAGGGAAGCGCCTATAGTAAATATAGGTATACTGGTAATAATAAACAGCAAATTTACTATTATCAGGTTGGCAAGTGACGTCAAAAAACGTGTTGCAGGGCTCTTTTTACTAAAAAAATCGGCAGCCATTGCTAAATACCTCAGAAATTTTGTTCAATATTGCTAGTATTGTAGCAACATTTCAGCAATTTATGGTGAAATTTGGTGAAATTAGCAAGATTCGTAAAAAATTAAGCAAGATTTGTAAAGACAAAATAGAAGCATGTGGCTATTATGTATACAACAAAGCTAAATTCTACAACGGGGTTTAGCCAATGTGCACAAAAGAAACGCACAAAAAACGACATTCCAAACAAATCAAGGAGGAAAAATTATGAAGAAGTTCGTAGCTGGTATGCTCGCATTCTGCATGATGGCAGGACTTGTTACAGCTTGTAACAACGGCGGGTCAAAGAACGGCAAGACAGTAATCAACCTTTGGGCTTTCACAGATGAGGTTCCAAAGATGGTTGATCGCTACATTGAGCTCCACCCAGAGTTCGGCGAGAAGTATGAGGTTGTTACAACAATCATTGCAACAACAGACGGTGCTTATCAGCCTGCTCTTGACACAGCTCTTGTAAACGGCGGTGACGATGCACCTGATATGTATTGTGCAGAGGCTGCATTCATCCTTAAGTATACACAGGGTGACATGGCTCAGTACGCTGCTCCATACGAGTCACTTGGTATCGACGTAGCTGCTGACATCGCAGAGGCTCAGATCGCTCAGTACTCAGTAGATATCGGTACTAACCCAGACGGTAAGGTTGTTGGTCTTGGTTACCAGGCAACAGGTGGTGCTTTCATCTACAGAAGATCACTTGCTCAGGAAGCATTTGGTACAGATGATCCAGCTGCTATTGGTGATATCATCGGTGCTGGTTCACAGAACTGGGATAAGTTCTTCGAGGCTGCTGCTACACTCGCAGACAACAATATCGCAATCGTTTCTGGTGATGGTGATATCTGGCACGCTGTAGAGAACAGCTCAGAGACAGGTTGGATCGTTAACGATACACTTACAATTTCAGAGAAGAGAGAGAACTTCATTGATATCTCTATGGCTCTTACAGAGAATGGTTGGTCAAACCAGACTCAGGACTGGCAGGATGCTTGGTTCGCAGATATGCAGGGCGTAGGTGAGAAGCCATGCTTCGGTTTCTTCGGACCTGCTTGGCTCATCAACTATACACTCGCTCCTAACTGCGGTGGTTCAGCAGTTGGTGAGGGAACATACGGTGACTGGGCTGTTTGTCCTCCACCAGTAGGTTTCTTCTGGGGTGGTACTTGGGTACTTGCTAACAACAATTCTTCTGACGCTAAGAAGGAAGGTGTTGCAGAGCTTATCCACTGGATCACACTCGATTGCACACAGGATGGTCTCCAGTACATGTGGGCTAACGGTACTCTCTATGGTGAGGGTGGCACAAAGGATGCAGTTGCATCTTCAACAGTAATGGCTATGTCAAACGGCGAGCTCGACTTCCTCGGCGGCCAGAACATGTTCGACGTATTCGTACCAGCTAACGCATATGCAAATGGTACAAACCTCACACAGTATGATGAGACAATCAACCAGATCTGGAGAGATCAGGTTCGTCAGTACACAGCTGGTGAGAAGGATAGAGCTGCTGCACTTGCTGATTTCGTTGAGCAGGTTGGTAACTCACTTGACATTAACGTTTAATTCTTACGAATTAACTGTTAGTTAACGACTAGCAAGGGGGAGCTTCGGCTTAACCGGAGTTCCCCCTTTTGTTGTATCAAAAATAACTTATAAAATAATGTAAAAGAGGCGGTACTATGAACAAGAAAGGCATTAGCTATTCTAAGTACGGTTACATATTCTCAATTCCGTTTGTAGTAGCCTACTTAATCTTTTCACTTTATCCTGTACTTTATACAGTAGTAATCGCATTCACAGACATGAAGGGTGCCGGAACTACTACATTCCATTTCCAGCAGGATCTTCTTGCTAACTTTAAGTCTGTTTTGGCAAATACATCTTTCCAGACAGCATTTAAGAACACATGTAAACTCTGGATCTGCAACTTCATCCCACAGATGGGTATTGCGCTCCTTTTGACAGCTTGGTTCACAGATTCAAGATGTAACGTTAAGGGACAGGGCTTCTTCAAGGTTGTATTCTATATGCCAAATATTATTACAGCCGCTACAGTTGCTATTCTCTTCGGTGCTTTGTTCGGATTCCCTGTTGGTCCTATCAACGATTTGTTGACATCAACACACATTATCCCAGAGGCACAGGATTGGCTTGTTAAGAAAACTACAGCTCAGAATGTAATTATCTTCATTCAGACATGGCAGTGGTTTGGTTATACAATGATCACTCTTATTTCTGGTGTTATCGGTATCGATCCATCAATCTTCGAGGCTGCTGAGATCGACGGTGCTAACAGAGTACAGACATTCTTCTTGGTAACTATTCCAAACATCAGAACAATTATGATTTTTACACTTGTTACTTCCCTTATCGGTGGTCTCAACATGTTCGATATTCCAAAGCTCTTTATCGTACGTTCAGGACCTGATGAGGCTACACTCACAACAAGCGTATTCATTCAGCAGATGGCATTCATGGGTTCATACCAGTACAATATCGCTGCTGCAGCAAGCTTGATTATGTTCGTTATCATCGTTATCTGTTCTGCAATCGTATTCTATATCATGCGTGACAAGGACGAGGTAGCTGCTAAGAAGCTTCGCAAAGAATCTATCAGACAATGGAAGGCTGCTCAGAAGGCAGCAGGGGGGGTGTAAGTTATGGCTTATAATGCACCAAAATTAGCAGTAAAGAAGGGTCCAGCTTACTACGCTAGATTAGTTCTTATCTATGTAGTATGTGTCTTCCTTACTATCCTTTGCTTATTCCCATTCTGGATCATGATCATGAACTCAACAAGATCAACATACCAGATTCAGCAGCATGCTATTAGCTTCTTGCCATCTAAGTATCTTATGTCCAACTGGGGCGTATTTAGTGGTAAGGACTTCCATCCTGCTACAGGTTTTATGAACTCAGCAATCATTTCTGTAGGTGTTACACTCCTTGCTGTTTACTTCTCATCACTTACTGCTTATGCAATTACAGTTTATGAGTGGAAGGCAAGAGATGCATTCTTCAGCTTCATCATGGGTGTTATGATGATTCCTGGTCAGGTAACAATGATCGGTTTCTATCAGATGGCATATAAGATTGGCCTTACAAACAATCTCTTGGCTCTTATCCTTCCTGCTATCGCTTCACCTTCAATGGTATTCTTCATGCGTCAGTACCTGTCTGGTGCTCTCTCTCTTGAGATTGTACAGTCAGCTCGTATCGACGGTGCAGGCGAGTTCTACACATTTAATAAGATCGTTCTTCCAATCATGAAGCCAGCTATCGCTACACAGGCTATCTTTACTTTTGTATCTAGCTGGAACAGATTGTTTGAGCCACTCGTTCTCCTCACAAAGAAGGAGAAGTACACACTCCCTATCATGGTAAGTTTGCTTAAGGGTGATATTTATAAGACTGAGTACGGTTCAATCTATCTTGGACTTACACTCACAGTATTGCCACTTATCGTAGTTTACCTCATCCTTTCAAGATACATCGTTGCTGGTGTAGCTTTGGGAGCTGTAAAGGGATAATAATCCAATACAAATTAAAAAGCGGGCTTCGTGGAGAGGATTACCTCTCCACGAATACCCACTATTTTTTTTAACTTTTTTGGCCCAAAATGGTCGATTTTTAAGCCATTTTTACTTAATTTCTAGATTGTTTAATCTGCTGACGATACTTGGATGGAGTGCAATTGCAGTGAGCTGAGAAAGATCTTGTGAAGGTTGACTGATTAGTAAAACCACACATCTTACCAATTTCAGTAATTGATAATGAATCATCCTCAAGGAATGCCTTCGCAGCCATGATTCTTCTGTGACAAAGATAATCATAGAAAGATGAATCGGTGAATTCCTTGAAAAGTCTTGCGAAATGGAACTTTGAAAAACCTACATAAGTTGCAGCATACTCAAGACTGATATCTTCCATATAGTGGCTGTTAACATAAGAAATAAGGCTCTTGAATTTATAGAAATTCTCACGCTGCTTCTCATTGTTAAATCTAATAGACGCTGACTGGGAATCGTCCTGAGCAAAGATAGTAAGTATCTGCAAAAGATTAGCGAAAATTGCAAGCTCGTTAACCTTTCCTGTCTGCATAAAATAAATATCTGCAATCTCAATGAAGAGATTATAGATTTTCTTATAAATCTCAGGATATGTATTCTGATTTATAAGACGTGGTTCACTCATAAACTCATTAAGATCATTGAAATTAAAAAGATTTCTAATGAACTCGAGTTCGAAGAGATAAATGAATCGCTTTCCCTCGTTATCACATTCAACTTCGTGAATGATGTTTGATGGAATGATAAGAATATCACCAACATTGAGTTGGAACTTTCTACCATCAGCGATGTACTTATAAGTATTCTCAACTGGAATTACAACCTCAAGAGCAGGGTGTCTGTGTAAAGGATAACCTTCTACCTGGAAGTTGTACCAGATACGGATATTAGACTTAGGAACAAAGTCTACATCTTCAACGTCGTTATTAAGATAACGTTTTACAAATTCCTTAATAGGTTGTTTGTAATTTTTCTCGTAATCGTATTCAGCTTGCATGCGATACCTCGTAAACCAAATGAATAAATTGCTTTTTTGTGCTATTTCGCAAATCGTGCGAACTAGGTAATTAATATTATAACATATTGTTGATTAAGAGCAATTTTTGCGCGTTCATATGGTTTTGGCACTTAATTTTGAACATAATTTTTTAATGAATATAAATAAAATAGCAATATTTGAAATTCGTAAAGATAAATAAACGTTATTCTGGAGGTTGTATATGGATAGACTAGTAGCTAGACAGAAGGCAACAGAATTAGTTGATAAAATGACACTTGAAGAGCAGGTTGAGCAGCTCAGATACGATGCTCCTGCAATTGAAAGACTCGGTATTCCTGAGTACAACTGGTGGAATGAGGGACTTCACGGATCAGCTCGTGCTGGTACAGCTACAATGTTCCCACAGGCAATCGGACTTGGTGCTGCATGGGATAAGAAACTTATGAAGGAAGTTGGAGATGTTGTTGCTACTGAGGCTCGTGCAAAGTACAACGAATTCTCAAAGAAGGGCGACCGCGACATCTATAAGGGTCTTACAATCTGGTCTCCAAATATTAATCTCTTCAGAGATCCACGCTGGGGCAGAGGCCAGGAGACATATGGTGAGGACCCACAGCATATTTCTGATCTTGCATGTGAGTTTATCGCTGGTCTTCAGGGAGACGGTGAGTATTTTAAGACAGCTGCTTGTGCAAAGCATTTCGCAGTACATTCAGGTCCTGAGGCAGACAGACATTATTTCGATGCTGTTGCTTCAAAGAAGGATATGTGGGAGACATACCTTCCACAGTTTGAGGCAGCTATTACAAAGGCTGGAGTTGAGTCAGTTATGGGTGCTTATAACAGAGTAAATGGTCATCCAGCATGTGCTCAGCCATACCTTATGCAGGATATTCTTCGTGGTCAGTGGGATTTCCAGGGTCACTTTGTATCAGACTGCTGGGCTATTCGTGACTTCCACGAGAACCACAGAGTTACAAAGACAAGTGAAGACAGTGCAGCTCTTGCTCTTAAGACAGGATGCGATCTTAACTGTGGTTGTACATATAGAAGCCTTCTTAAGGCTGTTAAGAGTGGTAAGGTTTCAAAGGATTATGTAAGAACATCCTGTATCAGACTTTTCACATGCCGTTATGCACTTGGTATGTTCGATGAGAATGAGTTCGATAAGATTCCTTACGAAGTAATTGAGTGTAAGGAGCATATGGCTCTTGCTGCCAAGGCTGCAGATGAGTCAGTTGTTCTTCTTAAAAATGATGGAATCCTTCCTATTAAGGAGGATCCAAAGACAATCGGTGTTATCGGACCTAATGCAGATAGCCGTATTGCTCTTATGGGTAACTACCACGGTACATCTTCTGAGTATGTAACAGTACTTCAGGGTGTTCGTGAAGCATTTAAGGATTCAAGAATTCTCTATTCTGAAGGATGCGATATCTTTGAGAAGAAGCCTGATAATCTTGCCTGGGAGTACAACAGAATTTCTGAGGCAGTTACAGTTGTTGAGCATTCAGACATCGTATTCTTAACTCTTGGTCTTAACGAGAACTTAGAGGGTGAAGAGGGAGATACAGGTAACCAGTTCGCATCTGGTGACAAGATAGATCTTAGATTCCCAGAAGTTCAGCTTCTCCTTATGGATAAGGTTATGGAAGCAGCTAAGGCAAAGGGTATTCCAGTAGTACTTATCTCAATGACAGGTTCTGCTATGGATCTTAAGGATGCTGACGAGAAGTGCGCTGCTATTCTTCAGGCATGGTATCCAGGTGCTCTTGGTGGAAGAGAAATCGGTAAGATTTTGAAGGGTCAGGTTAACCCATCAGCAAAGCTTCCAGTTACTGTTTACGAGAAGACATCTGATCTTCCTGAGTTCAAGGATTACTCAATGAAGGGAAGAACATATCGTTACATTGAAGTTGATCCACTTTATCCATTCGGATTTGGTTTGAGCTACAGTGATTTCGATATTGTTTCAGCTGAAGCTTCAGAGAATAGTTTTGAGAAGGCATCTTCTGAGGGCGCTAAGGTAGTAGTAAAGGTTAAAAATAATTCAGAGATCGATGGAGATCAGGTTGTTCAGATTTACGTTAAGAATGATGATTCAAACGAGACACTCCATCCACATCTTGCTACATTTGAGAGAGTTTCTGTTCCAGCAAATTCTGAGGTAGAGGTAACACTTAACGTTCCTTGCTCAGCATTTACAACAGTTGATGAAGAGGGTATTAGAGAGGTTAGAGGAAATAAGGCTGATATCTTTGTAGGATTCGGTCAGCCAGACAAGAGAACTGAGGCACTTACTGGTAAGAAATCAGTTCAGATTACAGTTGGTTAATTAATAATATCTTTAATATTGGAGGTAATATCATGTGTCCTGAAATTAAGAAGTATGAACTTTTAGGAAGTGGTATTTTAAAGCGAGTTGTACTTACAAACTTTGGTGCGGCAATTATGAGTATTGAGGTACAGGATCGCTATGGTGACATTAGAGACGTTGCTCTCGGTTTTAACAAGCCAGAGGATTACTCTAATAACCCTGCATTCTTTGGAGTTGTTGTTGGCCCAATCGCCAATAGAACAAAGAGTGCTGAGTTCGAACTCAATGGAACAAAGTACAGAATGGAAGTTAATGAGAACAGCAATAACCTCCACTTCAATATGAAGACTGGTCTTCACCTTCAGGTATTCGATACTGAAGTAAGTGACAGCAAGATTGTATTTAAGCGTTCTTTTGCTGATATGGAAGACGGTCTTCCTGGTAATCGTGTTCTTTCTGTTTCTTATGAGCTTACAGGCGATGCATTAAAGATTACATATTCTATCGATAGCGATAAGGATACTGTATTTAATGCAACTAACCATAATTACTATAACCTCAATGGACATGGCGCTGGAGCAATCTATGGCCACAGTTTAAAGATTAATGCTGATTACTTTACTGAGATTGATGGTGAGCTTATTCCAACAGGAAAGCTCCTCCCAACAAAGGGTTCTGATTTTGATTATCAGCAGATTGCTGACTTTGCTGAGAAGTCCGCTCCAATTGACCATAACTTCTGCAGAAACAATAGCGAGAGTTTTGGAATTGCAGCTGAGCTTATGTCTTTGAAGTCTGGTATCCACATGAAGGTTTCAACAGATCTTCCTGGTATTCAGGTTTACACAGGTGGATCTATTCCAAATATTGATGGTAAGGATTATGCGAAGTACAGCGCATTCTCAGGTATTGCTCTTGAGACTCAGTTCTATCCAAACTCATTGAACGAGGAGTCTTTCATTAAGCCAGTAGTAAAGGCTAACGAGAACTTTACAACATCTACAATGTACGAGTTTAAGACTTGCTAATTTTATAAGCTTTCAAAGTTATTTTTGATATGCAATTGGCCACCATGGTGTTTATCACCTGGTGGTCAGTTGTATTTTAGGGGAAATTTTTAGATGGCATAAAAACAGCCTTCGCTTACATTAGCGAAGGCCACTTTTGCTTTATAAATATTCAGAAAATTAAGACTCTATTTTCTCGTACTTAAGAAGTGGACGAGCAATCTTTACGTTGAAGAACTCAATAAGTGGTCCCATAAAGAAAGCAGTAATAATTGTACCTACACCAGCGATTGTTGGGATGTCCTTGATTGCACCACCAGCAAGAATGAAGAGAGCACATCCAGCTGCTACGCAAACGAAGTCAGTCATGATTCGAACGTACTGGAACTTACCCTTCTTCCATGTGTTTACAATAATAAGAGCAACTGCATCGTATGTTGAAACACCAAGGTCAGCAGTCATATAAAGTGCTGAACCGATACAGATGATTACGATACCAACGATAAGACAGATAACACGTGTGATCATGTTTGGCTCAACGATGATTGTCTGAAGGAACTCCAAAGTCCACTGTGTAATATATCCCAAAAGGAAGAGATTAATAAAAGTTGCAAGACCGATATAGTGACGGTCAGCAATAAGTGAGAATCCCAAAAGAATAACATTTACAATAACGTAGAGTGTTCCAAAGCTGATTGGAATCATGTTATCGAGACCTGCCATAAGTGACTGGAAAGGATCAACACCAAGAGCAGCAATCTTAAAAATACCTACACTGATTGCACAGATTACTACGCCACAAAGTGACATGAGAATTCTGATGCGGTTCTCCTTCATATATTTGCCAGCCTTAGATAATAAATTACCCATAACTACCCCCATTTACTTAGTTAAAAAAATACAGAAGAATAATGTCATAGAAAGTCCTATTCCTATATTAAATATAAGCTAAAAATATCAGGTTTTGATGTTTATTTCGAGAACAAGTGAAAAAGGGTTCATGCTATAATGAAAAAGATTATCAGGGTGGGAGTAAGTAAATGAAGAAAAGCAGTAGTTCAGCCAGTAATTTATTTAATGTAATTTACGCTATTATTGTGCTCCTTACTGCTATTGTAGGACTTCGTTTTGTAAGTATTTATTTTTCCAATACAACTAATATCACAAACACTGTTGTTTACGACAAATATTATGTAATGATTACTGATAATAATGAGTCGTCTTTCTGGCAGTCTGTTTATGCCGGTGCCTATGAATATGGTCTTACAAAGAATGTCTTTGTTGAAGACCTTGCTGCTACTTTCGATAACGAATTAACTAAGGAAGAATTAATGCGTATTGCTATCGCATCTAATGTTGACGGTATTTTTGTAAGTGCTGACGACAGCGAAGAGATGAAGGCATTAATCGATGAGGCTGCAGAGAAAAATATTCCTGTTGTTACCATGTATAACGATTCTCCAAGCAGCATGAGAGTAAGTTACGTTGGTGTAGATAACTATAACATCGGTAAGGAGTATGGCCGTGAGGCTTTAAGTGCAGCTTCTGACATTTACGAAGAGAACTCCAGTGACGATATTAATGTAGTAGTTCTTGTAGACTTAATTCCATCTGCAGATCAGATGATGATTTATTCAACAGTTAAGGAGACTTTGGAAGCGGATGCGCTTTCGAGCATGCTTAATTTAAGTATGGCGCAGATTGATTCGACTAATGCCTTTTCTGTTGAGGAGACAATCCGAGATCTTTTCATGAGTGAAGATATTCCAGACATAATTATCTGCCTTAGTGAGCTTGATACTACATGCGTATATCAGGCTGTAATTGACTACAACAGAGTAGGTCAGGTAGATATTTTTGGATACTTCGCTTCAGACTCAATTTATCAGGGTATTAATCGTAGAATTATTGATTCAACAATCATGGTAGATGCAACACAGATGGGTGTTTACTGTGTTGATGCTCTTTATGAGTACGATCAGGTTGGTTTTACTAACCAGTATTTTGCTGTTGATTTCGATGTAATCAATTACTACAACGTAAGAACATATATCTCCGGGGAGGCACATGATGAAAACTAAGTACCATGATCTTCCTATTCAGATTAAGATGACGGTTGTATATGTAGTTGCAAGTTTACTTGTACTTATCGTTAACCTGACACTTCTTCTTGCTACTAATACTTTGCTTGCAAGACTTGAGTCAACATACCAGGATAACCTCAATCTTAATGAAATCGAGATTTCCCTTAATCAGGTTCAAAGCACTATGACAGAGTACCTTAATGTAAAGACAACA
Source organism: Saccharofermentans sp. (assembly GCA_045639635.1). Classification (GTDB taxonomy): domain Bacteria; phylum Bacillota; class Clostridia; order Saccharofermentanales; family Saccharofermentanaceae; genus Saccharofermentans. The sequence goes on from JAZUDM010000075.1 coordinate 22,725, forward strand.
GATGCTCTCGAGAATTACTACAAGGCAGAATCTGATTATCGAAATAAGATTGCTGCTCTTGATACAACTGTAACAAATTCTGTTTATTCCAGAATGGAGCGAAATATTAAGTTCATGTCTGAAGAGTACCTTAACGAGGTAGAGCAGACTATTGAGGCAAAGCGTGGACGTAATGTTGAGAAGTACAGAATCGGATACGAGAATGCGACAAGCCTTTATAAGAATATCGATTCTTACATCAACAGCCTTAATAATCAGCAGTTCGTTCAGAACTCCCAGAACTTCGTAAGACTTTCTAAGGGACTTCGTGCTACAGAAAACATCAGCCTTGGTGTAATGATTCTTGTTATTATCGTTAACGTTTTCGCTATCCTTCGTTATACATCCCAGATTACACGTCCGCTTAAGACGCTTTCGTTAAACGCGAACGAAGTTGCCAGCGGTAATTTTGATATTGAGCTTACAGAGCCTGAGTCCAAGGATGAGGTTGGTGTCGTAACCAACGCCTTTAATCAGATGGTAGTAAGTATCAGAGATTATATCGAGCGAGTTAAGGAAAGTATGGAAAAGGAGCGTAAGCATAAGGAGACTGAGCTCATTATGGAAACGCACCTTAAGGATGCTCAGATTAAGTACCTTCAGGCGCAGATTAATCCACACTTCCTGTTTAATTCTCTTAATGCCGGCGCCCAGCTAGCCATGATGGAAGATGCGGATAAGACTTACGAATATATTCAGAATATGGCGGAGTTCTTCCGATATAATCTTAAGAAAGCAGATTCTGTTATTTCCTTAAGAGAAGAAATCGAGCTTGTAGATCACTATATTTTTATTATTAACGTAAGATTTTCAGGAGACGTTACTTTTAAAAAGGAAATCGACGAGAGTTTGATTCAGGCATCTATTCCTAGCATGATTTTGCAGCCTATCGTAGAGAACTGCGTAAACCATGGTATTCGTGAGATGAATGGAGAAGGTGTTATACTTTTAAAGGTTTTCCGAATGATGGACAGCATCTGTATCAGCATTAGCGATAATGGTAAGGGTATGTCCGAGGAAATGATAGATAAGATTCTTAACGGAACTTATAGAGACGATGGTTTGTCCATGGATTCTAACGGAATCGGTATGGATAACGTAATTAACAGACTAAGACTTTTCTTAGATTCAGACGATGTAATTTCAATTAACTCGGAAGGCGAGAATAAGGGAACTGAGGTTCGCATCTACCTTCCTTTGAACGATGGCGAGGAATAATATGTACAAGATAATGCTTGCAGATGACGAAGGAATCGTAATCGATTCTTTGAAGTTTATTATCGAAAAGGAATTCGGAGACGAGTGCGAAATCCAGTTTGCAAAGACTGGAAGAAGCGTTATTGAACTTGCTGAGAATTTCCGTCCTGATATCGCAATTATGGATATCATGATGCCTGGTATTAACGGCATCGAGGCGATGAAGGAAATCCGTAAGACTAATTCCAAAGTAGTATTTATCGTAATGTCTGCTTACGATAAGTTTGACTATGCCAAGGAATCTATTTCCCTCGGTGTTCTTGAGTACATTAATAAGCCTATGGAAAAGAATAAGATTATTAGTGTTCTTAAAAAGGCTATGGCAGCAATCGATGCCAGCAGAGCCCAGAGAACTAATGACCTTATTATTAAGGAAAAACTTGAGATCGTTGTTCCTATCCTGGAGAGTGGATTTATCTATAACATTTTGTTTAATGAGAAGCTTTCGGAGGATCTTGAGAGCTACCGTACTATCCTGGGCTTTAATGCTAACCACGGTTACATGATTTCTCTTGTATCAGGTGAATCCCAGGAAGGTACTCATATGACAAACGCTGTAGGAAGCTCTGTAAAGATGCAGCGCTACTATAAGGAAATCAGTGATGAGCTCAAAAGAACTTTCGACTGTGTTGTTGGCCCAATCATGGCTAACAGAATTGTAGTTCTTGTCCCATGCGAGTCCGAGACTTTGTCTTATGAAGAAAGAATTGCAATTATTAACAAGGCAAGAGATCTTATTAGAATTCTTGGTGCCAAGACAGATACAGATTATCGTATTGCCATTGGTACAGTTCGTCCTTTGGAGGAGCTCCGTCTTTCTTATAGCGAGACAATCAATGCTCTTAATATGGCAACAGATAGTGTTGTTCATGTAGACGATCTTCCTATGCAGCTCGAGTACGACAGTAATTATCCGAAGGAACTTGAAAAGCAGCTTTTCGATGAGGTTAAGGAAGGCGATGCCAACAAGGTTATTGCATCAAGTGGTGCCTTCTTTGACTGGATGGTAAATAATCCTAATACAAGCATTATGGATATCAGACTTAAGGTTCTTGAGTTTGTTTTGTGGGCAGAGAAAATCGCATATCGTTCTGGTGGTATGAAGTATGAGTTCGAGTCCAGAACGAACTATCTTCCTGACGTAATGGCTACAGAGAATTTAGATGTTCTTCGTAACTGGTTCCTCCAGAAGATGGGAACAGCATGTCGTAATATTACTGAGAAGAAGGCTGAGAAGTCAGGTAAGGTAATCGATACAGCAAAGCTTTATATCCAGAAGAACTACATGAAGGATATTTCTCTCGATGAAGTTTCACGTGAGGTTAATATCAGCCCATATTATTTTAGTAAGCTTTTTAAGGATGAGACTGGTGAAGGATTTGTCGAGTACATCACTAATATGAGAATCGAAAAGGCAAAGGAACTCATGGCAGAAGGTGATTACACAATGAAGGAAATCTGCCAGATGGTAGGATACACAGATCCTAATTACTTTAGCCGTGCCTTTAAGAAGAACGTAGGTGTTACACCAACAGAGTATAAGGAGAATTTGTAAGATGAGAATAATTAAAAGATTCATATCTTTATTAGTTACTCTTGCCATGCTTTTCGCTTTTGTATCCTGTACAAAGACAGAAGATCCTAATAATCCAAACGGACCTTTGGAGAGCGGTAAGCTTAAGATAGGTGTCTGCTTTGATTCATTTGTAATTGAGAGATGGATGCGTGACAGAGACGTGTTTGTTTCCATGGCAAAGGAGCTTGGTGCTGACGTTAATGTCCAGAATGCCAACGGCGATGTTGAAACACAAAAGAGCCAGATCAATTACTTTATTGATGAAGGCATGGATGCAATCGTAATTATTGCTATCGATGGTTTTAATCTTACTGAGGAAGTTTCCCGTGCAAAGTCTGAAGGTATTCTTGTAGTAGCTTACGACAGACTCATCTGTAATGCCGACGTTGATCTTTATATATCTTTTGATAACTATAGAGTAGGTGAGCTCATGGCTCAGGCAATTGTAGATGCTGGTGTAGTAGATTCCAATATCCTGATGCTCGGAGGCTCTGAATCAGACAATAACGTTTTGCTTGTTGAAGGTGGATTCAGACACGTAATCGAAGAGAATGGTAATACTGTTATTGGTTCAATGCACTGCGCAAACTGGAGAGCAGAACTTGCAGCAGATTATGTAAGAGATAATCAGAATACTGTTTTAAACTCAGATGCAATTATGTGCGGTAACGATAACCTGGCAAGTCAGGTTATTATCGCTCTTGCTGAAATGAGAATTGCAGGTGACATGATTATGGTAGGACAGGATGCTGACCTTGAGGCATGTCAGAGAATTGTTGAAGGCACACAGCTTATGACTGTATATAAGCCTGTAGAGCATCTGGCACAAAGAGCAGCCATTCTTACAATCCAGATGCTTAATGGTGAAGATATAACAGGAGAAGAAGACTATAACTTAATCTTTGACGGTACTTACGATGTTCCTTATATCGCTATTGAGCCTGTTATGGTTACACGTGAGAACATTGATGAAGTAATTATTGATAGTGGATTCCACTTAAGAGAAGACGTATATCTTAACGTTCCTTACGAAGACGAAGAGGAATAAAAGATAAATAGCAAAAATTTGTGATAGTTCTATAGCACGTTCTTAAAATTGTGCTATAGGGCTATTTTTATTTCTCCTAAAACTACTCAAAAAAGTGAAGATGATAATAATTTTTTACTATTATCCCTATGGTAATCTTTGACCATGAAAACTTCACTCTAGGAGGTAAAGGTATGAAGAAGAAGATTATCAGCATGCTTCTTGCAGCAGCAATGTCTATCTCATTGTTTACTGCTTGTTCTAGCACAGGATCTGCAAACAGAATTGGTGTAGCAATGCCTACTAAGGACTTGCAGAGATGGAACCAGGATGGTTCAAACATGGAGGCTCAGCTTAAGGAAGCTGGCTACGATGTAGATCTCCAGTACGCTAATAATGATGTAGCTACTCAGGTATCACAGATTGAGAACATGATTAACTCAGGTTGTAAGGTTCTCGTTATCGCTTCAATCGATGGTGATTCACTTGGTACAGTTCTTGAGAAGGCTAAGGAAAAGGATATTCCTGTTATCGCTTATGACCGTTTGATCATGAACTCAGATGCTGTTTCATACTATGCAACATTTGATAACTACATGGTAGGTACAAAGCAGGGTCAGTATATCGTAGATACACTTGATCTTGACAACGCAGAAGGCCCATTCACAATGGAAATCACAGCTGGTGACCCAGGTGATAACAACGCTCTCTACTTCTACAATGGTGCTATGGATGTTCTCCGTCCATATATCGATTCAGGTAAGATCGTTATCCCATCAGGTCAGACAGACTTCTCAACAGTTGCTACAGCAGGCTGGTCAACAGAGAACGCACAGAACAGAATGGATTCAATCATTTCAGCTAACTACTCAAATGGTCAGAACATCGATATCTGCCTCTGCTCAAATGACTCAACAGCTTACGGTGTAACAAACTCACTCCTCGCTAACTACACAGGTTCATGGCCAATCATCACAGGTCAGGACTGTGATAAGCTCAACGTTAAGAACCTTATCGAAGGTAAGCAGTCAATGTCTATCTTCAAGGATACACGTACACTCGCTACAAAGGTAGTTGAGATGGTAGACGCTATCATGAAGGGTGAAGAGCCACCTGTAAACGATACAACAACATACGATAACGGTAAGCTCGTAGTTCCTTCATTCCTTTGTGAGCCAGTATTCGCTGATGCTAACAACTACAGAGAGCTCCTTATCGATTCTGGTTACTACACAGAGGCTGATCTCGCATAATAACGGGATATAACAGATTTAACTTATAATTAAATCCACAAATTCATATTTTATTTATAGGATGTGCAGGCGGGGATTTCTCCGCCTGCATTTCTATTAAAACTAAACGCTAAATTAGAAGATTTTGGGAGGTATAAATGGGAAGTAATATTAAAGACGATATTATTTTACAGATGAAGAACATCACCAAAACATTCCCAGGCGTAAAGGCACTTGATAATGTAAATTTACAGGTTGGACGAGGCGAAATTCACGCATTAGTTGGTGAGAATGGTGCCGGTAAGTCAACACTTATGAATGTATTGAGTGGTATTTATCCATTTGGTACTTATGAAGGCGACATCATCTATAACGGTGAGGTTTGTAACTTTCAGAAGATCAAGGATAGTGAAGCCAAAGGAATTGTAATTATTCACCAGGAGCTTGCACTTATCCCTTACATGTCAATCGGCGAGAATATGTTTCTTGGCAATGAGTGTGGCTCTAACTTAAAGATTGACTGGAATGAAACTCATAGCAGAGCAACAGAGTATTTAAAAATTGTCGGTCTGAATGAATCTTCAGAGACACTTATTAAAGACATTGGTGTTGGAAAGCAACAGTTAGTAGAAATTGCAAAAGCACTTGCAAAGAATGCTAAGTTATTAATATTGGATGAGCCTACTTCATCACTTAATGAGGAAGACTCTAAGGCGCTTCTTGACTTACTTCTTAAGTTTAAGGAGCAGGGCATGACATCAATCATTATCACTCATAAGCTTAACGAGGTTTCTTATGTAGCTGATAAGATTACTGTTATCAGAGATGGTTCTACAATCGAGACACTTGTTAAGGGCGTAGATGATTTCTCTGAGGATAGAATCATCAAGGGAATGGTAGGCCGTGAGCTTACAGACAGATTCCCTAAGAGAACTCCAAAAATCGGCGAGGTAATGCTCGAGGTTAAGGACTGGAATGTATACCATCCACTTTACATGGAGCAGAAGGTTGTAGATAACGTATCTATCAACGTAAAGCGTGGTGAGGTAGTTGGTATTTCAGGACTCATGGGCGCCGGTAGAACAGAGCTTGCCATGAGTGTATTTGGTAGAAGCTACGGTGAGAATATTTCAGGAAAGCTCATTATGAAGGGCAAGGAAGTAGTTCTTAAGAGCGTAGAAGAAGCTATCGAAAACAAGCTCGCTTATGTTACTGAGGATCGTAAGGGTAACGGACTTATTCTTAGTAATCCAATCAAGATCAACACAACACTTGCTAACCTTAAGGGTGTAAGTAATCACTCAATTATCGATAAGGATAAAGAGTATCAGGTTGCTGTTGAGTATAAGGAGAAGCTAAGAACTAAGTGTCCAACAGTTGAACAGAACGTAGGTAACCTTAGTGGTGGTAACCAGCAGAAGGTTCTCCTTGCAAAATGGATGTTCACAGATCCAGATGTTCTTATTCTTGATGAGCCAACACGAGGTATCGACGTTGGTGCCAAGTATGAGATCTACTGCATCATTAACCAGCTCGTTGCAGAAGGAAAGTCAGTAATCATGATTTCTTCTGAAATGCCAGAAGTACTTGGTATGTGCGACAGAGTTTATGTCATGAACGAAGGTAAGATCGTTGGTGAGATGGATGTTAAGGATGCTTCTCAGGAAAAGATTATGGCATGTATTTTGAATTCTAATAAAAAGGAGCTTAAGTAAAATGAGTGAAAGTAAAAGTATCGTATTTATAAGAAAATATGCGATGATTATTGTACTCTTCTGTGTACTTGGCTTATTCACAGTTCTCACAAAGGGTATCATTCTCTTCCCAATGAACATCACAGCATTGATTGCACAGAATGCTTATGTATTCATCCTTGCAGTTGGTATGCTCTTATGTATCTTAACAGGTGGTAATATCGACCTTTCTGTTGGTTCAGTTGTTTGTTTTACAGGTGCCGTTGGTGCATCTTTGATGGTAAAGTTTGGTGTACATCCTGCAATCGCTGTTCTTTCAATGGTTCTCGTTGGTGCTTTGATCGGTGCCTTCCAGGCTTTCTGGATTGCTTATGTAAGAATCCCACCATTCATCGTAACACTAGCAGGTATGCTTGCATTCAGAGGTTTGAGTAACGTAATCCTCAATGCTACATCTATCTCAGTAGCAGAGCAGAAGGGTTTCAGTAAGGTATTTGGTGGTGGTGTTGACTGCTACATTCCTGACTTCTTCAAGATTCCTGGTTTCAACCTCACATGCTGCCTCATTGGTGTAATTGCAATCCTTATCTTCGTTGCACTTCAGATTAAGCAGAGAATTGATCGTAAGAACAAGGGTTATGAAGGTGAGAAGATGTCAGCTTTCCTTCTCCGTGTTATCCCAGTATCAGCAGCTATCTTGTGGATCACTATTGAGCTTTCACTCGACAGAGGTCTCCCAACAGTTCTTATCTGGATCATGGCTGTAATCCTCATCTATGGTTACATCACAAGCAATACAGTTACAGGTCGTACATTCTACGCTGTAGGTGGTAATGAGAAGGCTACAAAGCTTTCTGGTATCAATACAAATAAGGTTTACTTCCTTGCATATACAAACATGGGTATCCTTGCAGCTGTTGCAGCAATGGTTACAATGGCAAGACTTACATCTGCTCAGCCAACAGCTGGTCAGAACTATGAGATGGACGCTATCGGCGCTTGCTTCATCGGTGGTGCTTCTGCTTATGGTGGTACAGGTACAGTTTCTGGTGTTATCATCGGTGCCATCCTCATGGGTGTTATCAATATGGGTATGTCACTCCTCGGTGTTAACCAGGATATGTGTAAGGTAGTAAAGGGTGCAGTTCTTCTCGCAGCGGTTATCTTTGACGTAGTTTCAAAGCGTAACGGTAAGCTCATCGCAAAGAACTAATTAACTTAGTAAAAATTTATAATTTCTCCTCCGATATTATAAATTTAATAACCTCTCCCTCAAGGCGTATCGTTATTGTCGGACGATACGCCTTTCTATTTAAAAAAAGGATTTGGCTATATGGGAACAAAAGGAAAAGGGAATTTTAATATAAAGGAACTAATATCACGTGTAGTGATTCTTCTTGTAGGTTTAACAATCGCACACTTAGGTGTTACTTTGTTCCTGCTTGCAGATATTGGATCAGATCCTTTTAATGTGCTTATTCAGGGTTTATTCAGACAAAGTACTAATCTTCCAGAGGCAATAAGTAATCTTCTTACTCACGGAAGAGTTCATATTATTATCTGTCTTTTAATCATCATTGTTCTTTTGATTGTAGACAAAACCTATGTAAGAATTGGAACAATTCTCTGCATGATTTGTGGTGGCCCAATCATTGATTTCTTTACCTGGATTTTATCTCCTGTCTTTGCAGGAATTGAATCTCTTCCAGTTAAGGTAATTGTTAACGTATTAGGATGTGCAATCCTCGCATTTGGTATGACTATTGTTATCAAATCAGAAGCAGGAACTGGTCCTAACGATCTTGTCGCAATTGTAATCGCTGACAAGTTAAAGTTTAAGTTCAGTATTGTACGAGTTATTGTTGATCTGGCCTTTGCCGGAATTGGATTTCTACTCGGTGGAACAGTCGGACTTGGTACAATCATCTGCGCATTTGTAGTAGGTCCTGTTGCTGGTATATTTATGCCATTTAATGAGAAGTGGATTAAGAAGGTTGTTGGTAAAATCACTGCGTAAATCTCTTTTTACTTCAAATAAAACCTGTTCTATGTTTAAATATTATTTGGGCAGGGCATCTTAGGATGCTATTTGGAGGGGTTGTTTTGGAGAGACTTAAACTTTTAAATTCCAGACGTAGTTTTGAGTACCTGTTTTTTACTTTTGTAATAGGTTCTTTTATTTGCTGGTTGGCATCTATGTATTTCTGGAAATTCGATGGCGATCAGTGGTCTTTGTTCTTTAGAAGTGGAGACGATTTCTTTGCAGACATGTCTAATATTGCAGGTTACTCTGCATTAAGAGATACATACCACGACCTTCACTTTTCCGGATTAGAGGAGAAGGCTTATCCACCATTGTCTTATATCTTTGCCTGGTTTATTTCCAAGGCTGTAGATATTGAAGTTTACTACGAGCTTGATAGTTTTAGTGAGATGTATATGGATTCTCACTTCCTTATTGTTTATTTATCTTTCCTTTTTATTGGCCTTGTTTTGCTTTACGAAGTAATTAAGGGCACAACAATCGGAAGTAATATCACTAAGATTTTAATGGCATTTACTGTTATTTTCTCAATGCCAATGCTTTATACACTTGAGCGTGGAAATACAATCATTACATGCCTTACAGCAATTCTTGTTTATATCTTCTTCTACGATAGTGAGAAGAAGCCTTTGAAGGAAATTGCTCTGATTGCTTTTGGAGTTGCTGTTGCTATTAAGATGACACCAGCAGTTCTTGGTATTCTTATGCTTTACGATAAGAAGTATAAGGAAGCAATAAGAGGCACACTTTATTCTGTTGCTATTTTCTTCCTGCCATTCCTTTTCTTTACAGGTGGATTTAGTAATGTGCCACAAATGTTTGATAACGTTTCTGCAAATCTTGAATTCTACTCAAAGCCAGATGGCTGCAGTCTTGCAGGAATCATTAACAGCATCTTCGAAATTAAGGGTGACCTTGATGTAGATATGATCAGCACTATCGCATATATTGGTGCTGCTGTTCTTCTTTTGACTGGTTTCCTTCAGAAATCAAAGTGGAAGCGAGTTCTTTCAGCAATTCTTGTACTTATCGTACTTCCATCACACTCAGGCTTTTATAGCCTCATCTTTATTTTCCCAGCAGTAATCATGTTCCTTAATGAGGAAAAGCACAGAATGCACGACTGGTTCTATCTGATTTTCTTTGGAATGACAAGTGCAACTATTTATTGCATGGAAAGCTACGATTATTTACCACTTTTGGGACTTTTCATATTGCTCTGCTACCATGTGGTTGCAAGCATCGTTGATGCAGTAAAGCGTGGAGTTGAATTAGCCGTTCTTAATTCTAATTCCAAGTAAGCGGAACATTGTCTTAATGTAGCTGATAATAAATGGGATAAGGCGTCTTTTGGACTCACCAAACATTCTCTTAGTAAAGTGAATTGGAACTTCAGCATGACGGAAGTTCTTCTTACCAACCTTGTTCTTCATGAGAATAAGGATTTCTTCAAGCACGTCGTAATTTACTGAAACGAGAGTAATCTCCTTGATTACACTGGCCTTATAGAATCTAAAGTTAGTAGAAACGTCCTTAATATTAATTCCGATTACAAGTCTGAATACGAAATTCAAAATATGAGACATAATCTGGGAACTCTTGGCATCTACTGTAGATCCACCCTTAGTGTATCTGGAACCGATTACAACGTCATAGCCCTCAACGTACTTCTCGTACATAGGCTTAATATAATCTGGATTATGAGATCCGTCGCTATCGAGGAATAAGAGAGCATCACCAGTAGCTTCCTTAATACCCTTACGGTATGCGCCACCAAAACCTGGCTCTTCCTGATTGAAATAAAGTGCGCCGAACTCCTTACAAACGCCAGCAGTATTATCTAAAGGCTTACTTGTATCGACTACGATAACCTCGTAATCTGAACCGTGGATTTCATCTAATATAGACTTTACCTTAGGAATAATAATCTTAAGGTTTTCTTCCTCTTTATAAGCTAATAAAACGACACTGACTTTCATAACAGAAAGATAATACCATACTTTCGTTTTTTCTGCCCCCCATAATTACGCTTCGAAAGGGTGAAATATACTTACATCATAAAAGCAAAGCAGTTAATTCGGAGGGTTTAGAAATGAAGAGAAATAAGTTAATTACAGCAATCCTTGTACTTGTTTGTTGTTCAGTATTTATGGCTGGCTGCAGCATCGATTTTAATTCAGGCAGCAGCTCAAGAAAGTCCAGAGATAACGACAGACATTCACGTCACGAGCGTTCAGTAGATGACGAGGACGAAGACGATGAGGATGAGGATGACGATGATAGAAACAGCCGCAGAAATCGCAGCAACGATGATGACGAAGATGAAGTAGCTACAACAACAGCAAGCTACGAAGATGATTTGGACGACTACTATGTAGATCATAGCTACGTTGCAGACGATATTAATTTCCCAGCAGATATGGATATGGAAACAAGAAGCTGCATGACAGCAGCTTTGGACGAGCTTGACTGGTCTCCAGCTTCACGTCTCGAGCTTGAAGAGTACTTAACAGAAGACTACATTGGATTTACAAGAGATCAGGCAAATGATGCTCTCGATGAGTTGGAAGCACAGGGTCTCGTTGACTGGAATGAGCAGTGCTATCTCCAGGCAGTAAGCTTTATCCACACAGGCGCATGCTCACGTGCAGGCCTTATCAGCCTTCTTTCAAGTGAGTTTGGATGTCAGTATACAGATGCACAGGCAACTTATGCAGTAAACAGAATTGAGTCAGAAGGACTTGTTGACTGGAATCAGGAAGCACTTGAGTGTGCTCGTGAGTATCTTGAGTATGATTCATTTACAAGAGATGAGATGATCTTTCAGTTGACATCACAGTTCGAGCAGTACACACAGGCAGAAGCAGAGTATGCTTGTGATCAGATCGGACTTCGTTAATAGCTAATCCCAATCCCTCTATAAATTGAACACCCCTTGCGTTTTACTTTTCGCAAGGGGTGTTTGTTTTTAATTTAAATAATATAGTTAGCTTCGTTATCAAGTCTTTCGTAAAGCTTCTGAATACAGTCTGCCTCGTAGAGTCTTTCTCCACCAGCAGAAAATACTGGTAACTTGGCATTTGCCTTATCAGCAAAACTGCGTGCAAGTTCGTAGTTGTTATTTACTGTAAGTTCATAGTGAGCTCTGATTCTGTAACTGTTGGCATCAGTATCGTTCTCTAAATATTGCTTAATTTCGTTATAGAAATATTTTGCCTTCTCAGGTGCTCGATTAATGTAACTATAGTAGTAGACAAGCTGAGCAAAAGCATAGAGATAACTTCTGTTGAAAGGATGTGAGTTAAGAAGAGAAGCTGTCTTTTCTGCAATCTCGTTCATTCTGGATTCGTTTCTGGAATCCTCGAGGTAAGCCATGTAAATAGGGTAATACATAAGCTCTTCGTAGTAGGCTACTTTCTTATATGGAAGTTCTTCTACAGTCTTAAGATTAAGATTTCCGAATCTTTGTCCTGCCATAACCTTTTTACGTGCGTTAGTAACGTATCCTGCAAGAGAAGTCTTAACCTTATAAACAGAAAAAATAGCGATTCCGAAAATAACTGCGCCGTGCCATAAAAGACCAAGTGCAATAGAAGTTATAAAGAGTGTGAGAAAACTTGTTTCTCCAAGACTCGTTCTAAGAAAAAAGAATCCAATAGAAAGAGCGAGGCAGATAGCGAAAGTAATTCCAGAAGCTACTAATGCAAAAGTAGAATCTGCTTTATCGAGCATCTCTTCAGATGCATTAGGATATTTTTTAATATCAAATACAGGGCGAGCCTGGATTATTGGATTATTCTCTTTTTTAACAAATACAAATTTGCCGTCTATATTCTCGTACTCGTATCCAAATAAAGTAAAACTCGAAATTCTTGAATAGAACTTTGGTGCAAGAAGTGCAAGAATTCCTGCATGAATCAAGGATCTTAGCCAGAGAGACAAGAGGAGAAAACCAGTTGTCATAATTAAAATTCTGAAAATTGAAAAATACGCTGCTTCCATTTTTACCACCTCAGATATATTTTGTTTGTTTTGATAAACTCTTAGTTATTAGTTGGAATTACTAATTTCCATTTCAATAACGTTCCAAGGATCACTTTCTACTATTTCGAAGTCCTTAAAACCAACTCGCTTGTAGCAGTTATGACCGATTTCGTTATTTTCAAATACGCCGATAGTAATTCTTTCTACTTTTAAAATTTCAAAAGCATATTTTATGCCTAAAGTAAGCATTTCTGTGCCGATGCCTTTGCCACGGATATTGCTATTTACGATAACCCAGCCAAATCGAAGATTTCTATTATCGCCGTTAGTGTAGCGCATAATGAAATGGCCAACTGTATTATTGTCTTCATCAATTGCTACCCATGGGTAGAAGTTATCTTCTTCAACACAGTCGCCATTCTGCTCGGTATACTTTGTATGAATTGTTGCGGCATCGATTGGGAATTCACCGAATCTCTCGCCACCCCACTTCTGAAATACTTCTTCGTCTTTAATCCATTCTGCGATTCTCTCGGAATCACATTTTTTATATGGTCTTAGTCTAAGCATATTATTTATTTCCCTGAATGATTCTTAAGAAAATTTGCAACTTTTACTGTATCCATGCCGAAATTATATCATTTTGGGCTGTTTTCTCAACCGGACATACTTGTCGGGGTCAATAGATCAAAAGGTAACATCTGGGTTGCAAGAAAAAAGAAGAATGCGTCCTGAAAAACGAAATTAAGTATTTATTTCTAATAATTAGTTAATTAACCTCGGATTATTTATTAATAATGTGTTGTATGAGTTTTTATTAATAGTGTATTGTCTAACTATTAAATATAGAGGTGAATTAGTATATGAAGTACATTGAGGGTTTTCACGGTATTTTCCGTGATTATGAAGGGAAGCCATCTGTATGGGAGCTTGCGCAGTATCGTAAAGAATTTTATGAAGAGAATCCTGATGTTCCAAGGCTTGATAGAAACCAGTTTTTTAATATTTACGCAACTCTTATTGGAGTTGGTTTATTTGTGGGTGGTTTTATTTTTCAAAAAGAAAACCTCATAATGATTGGATTTGCCGGAGCAATTTTATATAACGCTATTTCATATATTATTGGATATGCCAAAAGTAATTTCCCAAAGGAAGAGAAGAGCAGATATATTCTTCCTGTTGTTGCTCTCGGAGGTTCCTTTTTTCCATTCGTTTATAATGTACTTCGTCTTTTTAATATTATTCCAGCATCAAATCTTGGAAGTAACATCATAGTGACTTTAATGTTTGGATGGGTTGCTGTTTCTACTTTGTTAATGGAGCTTTTCTATGCACTTAAGATGAATATTATGTGCAGAGAAAAAACTGATGGAATACTTATTGGCTATTCAGATTACGAGACAACATCTAGTTCAGGCCATCATAATGATCATGTACATGAAGTTGTTGGCTCAAAATACGTATATTCTTTTGACGTAGATGGTGAAACATATAAAGTAGTTACACCTTACGGAACAGTAAACAACCTCTTCCACAGAAGAATTGGTTCTTCTCATGTAATTAAGTACAATGCAAACAATCCTGAGTTTTGTATGGTAAAGCATTTCGAGATTAGCTCAATTATTACAGGTCTTGTTGTTGCTATTGCTAGTGGATTCTTTGCGTATGCAGGATTCACTTCAATTATTAATCATGATCTTCAGGATCCGTTTGGAGAGAATGCTAATATGCCAGCTATTTTGGTTGTAGATGAAGATGGCAGTGTCCATAGTATTGATGAAGTGCAGGAATCAATTGATGCTTCTATTGCAGCAGATGCTGAACCTACAGGAACACCTACACCTACACCAGCACCTCGCTATTCTGATGAGTGGGTAATTGAGAACTACGATACTGAAGATTTCGTTTGTTATGTTTATCCTGTAGTTTCTATCGAAGGCGATAATGCTTATATGGGTACAGTTCCTGGTCTTTATAGCAGATACATTCCTGCTGAAAATTTGGAAGTTGGCGATGATATTATTTTCATTAATTTCCGTGGTTCTTATCTTTACTATAAGCTTGATGAAGGTGAATCATATACTGGAACTCACTCTCCTGAAGACAGAGGATGGGTTGCTGAGGATGGCAGAATTATCTTCGGCGAAGATTATGTAAACTTCTACTATGGCGATGGATATGAGATCTGCACTTATACTGTTTTGGGTCAGGATGGTGATGTATATATGATCGGCTGTGATGAGTATTACTACGAGTTTAGCAATGCTTATATCGAGGATTTCGATAACTGGAATACAGAAACAGGTCACGTATACTACGCTGCCAGAAACAATACATCTGTCTTTATTGTAGATAGTGATTTGTTTGTTCTTGATAATTAATTTTGCTAATGCATCTGTAAGGGTGCATCGTTCAACTTAGAACTTAATGTGGTCATTTGCTGTACTGCTATTTCGTGAAGCAAGTGCATTCTTTCAGTCTGAGATTTTGCCTGCTTTACAAATATTCAGTTATTTTAGATAAGCTTTCTTTAATAATTCAAATGTTCCTTCACTAATATCATGCTCTATACGGCAGGCTTCTTCTTCGGCAGTAGTAGCGTCTACGCCAAGCTTGATTAGCCATTCTGTGAGAAGAGTGTGTTTTTCAAGGACGCTTTCAGCGCGTGTTAATCCAGCGTCGGTTAGAGCTATATATCCAGTATCAGTTACAGTAATAAGTTCCTTCTCGCGAAGACTCTTCATGGCAATACTAACACTGGCTTTTGTATAACCAAGCTCATTTACGATATCGATAGAACGGATATTACCTTTTTTTCTCTGAAGGAGAAGAATTGTCTCAAGGTAATCTTCCATTGATTCTTCTGACTTGTGCTTAATATAGCTCATAGACACTCCTAATATTTAAACTAAAGTAACTATAGCATTAGAAAATATTCATAGCAAATTGATTGAAAAAACATTGTTGGTTAGTATTGACAAACTTGGTTAGTCATATTAAACTCTGTGTGGTTAGCGGGAACTAACTAGGTATATATTCAGACTGGAGGCACTGTTTATGACACTTTTGAATGCTAATCTCGGAACAGACTATATCGTAAAAAACATCAATACAGATGACGAAGAATTGAAGAGTTTTTTGTTCTCACTTGGATGCTATGCAGGTGCAACCATTACTGTTGTTTCAAACACAAGAAGTGGATATGTGCTTTCTATTAAAGATGCCAGATACAATGTTGATTCCGATCTGGTAAACGCTATAGAAGTAGTAGCCTAATTTTTTTTACATATAGGTTAGCAACAACTAACTCGAAATAAAGAAAAGGAGAAAAGAAATGAGAATTGCACTTACAGGTAATCCTAACAGTGGAAAAACAACCATGTATAACGCGCTCACTGGTCGTAATGAGAAGATCGGTAACTGGGCAGGCGTGACAGTTGACAGAAAAGAAAGCCCAATTAAGAAGGCCTACTATAACGCAGATAAGGAAGTTATTGCTGTAGATCTTCCTGGTGCCTACTCAATGTCACCATTTACTTCAGAAGAGAGTATTACAAGTGGTTACGTAAAGAATGAAAATCCAGATGTAATTATTAACATCGTGGATGCGACAAATTTAAGCAGAAGCCTGTTCTTTACAACTCAGCTTCTTGAACTTGGTATCCCGGTTGTAATCGCACTTAATAAGAGCGATATCAACGAGAAAAAGGGGAATAAGATTCAGGTAGATAAGTTGTCTATGAAGTTAGGATGTCCAGTAATTGAGACAGTATCCATTTCTTCCAGCGGACTTAAGCAGGTAGTTAGTAAGGCAATTGAAATTGCTGGCAGCAATCAGAAAGCTCCTTATTCTCAGGGTAAGATAGATTTACACGATAAGGCAGTAGTTGAGGCTGCTGACAGAAAGAGATTCGAGTTTGTAAATCGCATCGTTAAGGATGTTGAGACTCGTAAAACTCTCACTAAGGAAAAGAATAAGGGCGATAAGATCGATGCTGTTCTTACTCATCCAGTACTCGGTATCGTTATTTTCGCTGCAATTATGTTTGTTGTATTCTATATTTCTCAGTCTACTGTTGGAACATGGATTGCAGACTGGCTTGTAGGCTGGATTGAGACTTTCCAGGAATGGGTCGGAAACAAGATGTCAGATGTGAACCCTCTCCTCTATGCACTTGTCGTAGATGGAATCATCGGAGGTGTTGGTGCAGTAGTTGGCTTCCTCCCCCTTGTTATGGTTATGTACTTCCTTATTGCACTTCTTGAGGATTGTGGTTATATGTCCAGAGCCACTGTAGTACTTGATCCGATCTTTAAGAGAGTTGGTCTTTCTGGTAAGACAGTTATTCCTATGGTTATCGGTACAGGCTGTGGTATTCCTGCGATTATGGCCTGCCGTACAATTCGTAATGAGCGTGAGAGAAGAACTTCTGCAATGCTTGCTACATATATGCCATGCGGCGCTAAGCTTCCAGTCATTGCACTCTTTGTAGGTGCATTTTTCCCAGGTGCTGCATGGGTCGCTCCCCTTATGTACTTTGTAGGTATCGCCCTTATTCTCCTGGGAGCACTTCTTGTTAAGGCAATTAATGGTATGAAGTATCGTAAGTCATTCTTCATTATCGAGATGCCAGAGTACAAGGTACCAAGTCTTAAGTTCGCATTTGGCTCCATGTTAGAGCGTGGTAAGGCTTACATTATCAAGGCAGGTACAATCATTCTTGTTTGTAATACAGTAGTGCAGATTATGCAGTCCTTTGATACACACTTCCATGTAGTAGAAGAGGGTATGGAGAACACATCAATTCTTGCGACAATTTCAACTCCATTTGCTTATCTTCTTATTCCAATTGTAGGATTTGCAGCATGGCAGTTGGCAGCTGCAGCAATTACAGGTTTTATCGCCAAGGAAAACGTAGTTGGTACACTTGCAGTATGTTATGCAATGACAAGCTTTATTGATACAGAAGAGTTGGAGCTCGTATCTGGTGGAAATGAAGTTGCAATGATTATGGGACTTACAAAGGTAGCAGCTCTTGCATATCTTATGTTCAATCTTTATACACCTCCATGCTTTGCTGCTATTGGTGCATTGAACTCAGAGCTTAAGAGTGGTAAGTGGCTTACAGGTGCTATTTGCTTACAGCTTGCAACTGGCTTTACAGTAGGCTTCCTCGTATACCAGATTGGTACATTAATTACTACAGGAAGTCTTGGAGCAGGATTCGTTGGTGGATTAATTGCAGTACTTATATTCGCTGGAATAATTACAGGACTTATCCTAAAAGCAAATAAGAGCATTGATACTGATTACGCGTTATCTAAATAAAAAATATAAATACATAAGCCGTGTTGGAAGTCATCCAGAAATGGGTGACTTTTAACGCATTTTGAACAAGAACAGGAGACAAAATGAAAGATATAATTATTACAATAATACTTATCGCAGTAGTTGGAGGAGCAAGTTTTTATATCTGGAGATCAAAAAAGAGAGGCCAAAAGTGCATTGGATGTCCATATTCCGGATGCGAAAAATGTAAGTGCAAGAAATAAGTATAATCTCTATTTCACATAAGCACGTATTATTTTCTTCTCAGCAGATGTAATATCTAATTCGGACATTTCGAGATCAATATAGATATGCTCGTTGACATTAAAGTTTGGTCAATAAGCACACCGTCTCTACATGGGAGCAGTTTGGGAACATGTCCACAGGCTGACAGGAAGTAATCTTATAACCTGCATCAGTTAGAGGCTTTAAGTCTCTTGCAAGTGTGGCAGGATCACATGAAACATATGAAATCATTGAAGGGGATAGCTTAATCAGGTAGTTAACAAAGCCTGGATGCATTCCCTTTCTTGGTGGATCTACAATAACTGCGTCAGGGAAAGGGAGTTTCTCCCTGGCAAAATCGAATTTTTCAGCAGGACGGCAGAAGAATTTAGCATCTTCAACTCCTGATAATTTTGCATTAAGTTTTGCTGATTCAATTGCTTCGGCAACACTTTCAACGCCAATTAATTTCTGGCCATCGCGAATTACGCTTAATCCAATTGAACCTGTGCCACAGTAAAAGTCGCAGAATACTTTTGCATCTGAGATTCCTTCGGAGGCAAGGTTATAAAGAATTTCTGCACCTTCAATATTTACCTGGAAAAAAGCTCCAGCCTTGATTCTGAATGTTCTTCCACAAAGATTTTCTGTATAGAAATCCTCGCCCCACAAAGTGACGCGCTTTCCTGTTCTGGTTCTTTTCTCGTGTCCAAGGCTGCTGATTCTTAATGTAATTCCAGTAAGCCTGTATTCACCGATTGCGGCAGTAATCTTTGAGATAAGATCTGTTGCCTTAATGTAGTCATTAACGTCTCTTATTGTAATCTCATGGGAATCAGCAAAATCGTTTACGAATTCAAGCATTACTTCCCTGGTTCTTTTTGAACCACGCATAATTACGTCAGAAAAGAGGTAAGTAGGGGCATTTGCCATTATAGATTCGAGAGTTTTACGCATAATTCCAAAAACCTCGTACTCCAGGTCACACGTATCAAGAACTACAGGCTCGTTTGTATGGTAAGACATAAGGCAGAGTCTGCCATCTCTTACTTTATACTGCATGTGATTTCTATAGTTCGAAGTGTTTTTGGAAGGAATTGTATCGTGCATTATGGAATCAAGTTCTGAGTCACTGATTCCACCAATTCTTTGAAGGCATGCGCGAACCTTGTTTGTCTTGTATCGAAGCTGCGCCTCGTAACTTAAGTGCGCCAGATTCTCTCCAGGAATATGGGTACCAACAGGAAGAACTCTGTCTTTGGATTCGTTACTGATAGTTTTTGCGATAGCACGAACATAACGCTTCTCCTCGGAAGTTACCTCGCAATCGCAAATTTCGCCGATAAGAGCGTCGTTTACGAAGATTTTCTTTCCAGATTCAAGCGTTCCGATGCCTTCGCCATCGTTACCAAGATCAGTTATTAATATGTTCTTATATACACCAGTTCCTGTTTCCATACGTAGATTGTACCTAATTTAAGTCAATTTTGTAACAATATCCTTCGAAAGAGTGTTTAACAGAAAAATAGTGATAAAATTATGGTGCAAAACTATGGAAAGGAGAAAAACATGCCTTATTCTTCAAAAGAACCAACACGTAACAGTAGTCCTGTAAACCCAGAGAATAGTGCGCTTGCGGATGAACTTCGTGGAACATTAAAGGGTAAGCCTACTCGTTCTGGCTTTAACAGAAGCTGGTTTAGAGAGATTGTTTCCTTTGTTGGAGACTTGTTTAAGCTTGTTCTTGTACTTGTATTGTGTGCATGTTTTGCTTTCGGTGGATTTGGTGCCGGAATGCTTTTAGGTTATGTATCTACTACAAAGCCTCTCTCCATTTCTGATCTTACTCAGACTGAAGCTAACCAGACTTCCTTTGTATACGACAGTCAGGGAAATGTCATTGCAAAGCTTACAGGTAATGAGAATGTTGATCGTATTTACGTTTCTTTTAGTGACGTAAGAAATACATATATCGATGAAGCAATCATGAGTATCGAGGATGAGCGTTTCTACGAGCATTCTGGTATCGATATCAGACGTATCGGTAGTGCTATTTTGTCAGCTCTTCTTAATGGTGGTACTGCCCAGTACGGTGGTTCTACTATTACTCAGCAGACAGTTAAGCTTATTTCAGGTCAGGATCAGCATTCTACTTCACGTAAGGTTCAGGAGTGGTTTTCTGCTATGGAGCTTGAGCAGCAGCTTTCGAAAGACGAAATTATGGAGCTTTATATTAATCTTGCTCCTATGGGTAATAACTACGTTGGAATTCAGGCTGCAGCACAGAACTATTTTGGTAAGGATGCTTCAGAACTTAATCTTGCTGAATGTGCGCTTCTTGCAGGACTTCCAAAGAGCCCATCTTACTACAATCCACTTCGTGAGTCTGGAAGACGTAATGCTCTCCGCCGTCAGAGAATTGTACTTGGTAAGATGCTTGAACTTGGTCATATTACTGAGGAAGAGTACGAAGAGGCTCTTAACACAGAGCTCATTTTTAAGACAAATGCATTTACAGGTGCAGCAGACGTAAATTCTTACTTCGCAGAGTATGCAATCCGTGAAGTAATTAACGATCTTGCTACATCAAGAAGCATTTCAACTTCACTTGCTACAACTATTATTTACAACCGTGGTTACCATATCTATACAACACTTGAGCCTAGCGTTCAGGCTGTAGTAGATGAAGCGTTTAGCACGCAAAACCTGTTTCAGACGGATCCTGCCCAGCTGGCAGATCTTCCGGAAAAACCGCAGGCCGGTATGGTTGTAATGAATGTTCAGACCGGTGCCATAGCTGCCATGCAGGGTGGTTACGGAAAAAAGCAGGGTAATCTCGTGCTGAATCGAGCGGTAGATGCCTATAGATCGCCAGGATCTTCAATGAAGCCAATCCTCGATTATGCTCCTGCTCTTGAAAGACAGCTTATTACTCCGGCTATGACATTCGTCGATGAAGAGAGTCATTTCGATCCTAATAATCCTGAGGCAGTATGGCCACTTAATGCGGATCGTTCCTATGCAGGTCCAATGACAATCAGAAGAGCTGTAACAATGTCTAAGAATACAATCGCTGTTATGGTTTGGAATGAGGTCGGAGGTGACACTGCACTCTGGTTCCTCCAGCGTCAGGGAATTGACCGTACTGAGGAAGGTGCTTATCCAGCTCAGGCAATCGGTGCTTTCACACGCGGTATGTCACCACTTGAGATGTGTGCTGCATATAACACTCTCGCTTCTGGCGGAACATATACAGCTCCATACTCTTATACATCAGTAGTTGATAGTGATGGAAATGTAGTTCTTCAGAGTAATCCAATCAGCTATCGTGTTTATTCAGTTGAAACTACATTCCTTATGAGTGATATGCTCGAGGACGTTATTACTAACGGTACTGCATCAAGTTATGCCTCTATTGTTACTAATAATGCTGGTGAGTACATCGGAACAGCAGGTAAGACTGGTACAACTGACGATAACCTCGATAAGTGGTTCTGCGGTTACACACCTTACTACTGTGCAGCAGTATGGTATGGTTATGACAACAGACTTCGTCAGACAGTTATCCCTTCTGGTGACAGAAGTAATGCAATCAGAATCTGGTATTACGTAATGAGTAGAATCCATGGCGACTGCGTTTCTGTTGGATTCCCTAAGCCAGATACAATTATTTCACTTGAGGTTTGTTCTTCTGGTTACTTTGCAAATGAGTACTGTACAGCGGCAGGAACTACAACAATTGATTACTTTGTTGCTGATTCTCCGCTTACACCATCTACAAGTAATCCTTGTCCACTCCATCAGGCTCCTGAGGAGGAAGAAGAGGAACCAACACCACCAGTATAAGTTCTATAAATTTTGAAGTTAGATAAGGCCGTCCAGATGGACGGCCTTATTTTGTGCTTTGGAAAATAGTGACATATAAAAACTGCTCCAGACTATTTTGTCCAGAGCAGTTAAAGTTAATGTTTAGTTTATCGATTAAGCGAATGGATTACAGTAAGCGTAGTTGAAGTTCTCTCCATCGTAGTTATCAATCTTGATGTAGAAATCATCACAACCAGTTGTCATTGCGAAGAAACCAGCACCTACGAAAACGCCGCCAGCAGGTGTATCGATATCGTCATCTGAGATATCCCATGCTGATGTAAGGAAGTATCCGTTTCCTGATGTGCCATAGAATGTTGCGCCGTCAGCTGAATTACAGATTGAGCAGTCAAGATCCTCATTTGCAACACCCCAGCTCTCTACAGGAGTATCTGATGGGAAGTAAACCTCATATGTGTAGCAACGATACTCAATATCGTCATATTCAAGCTCAGCGATCTCAACATAAGGAGTTCTTTCAAGATATTCGTCAAGTAAAACCTCTGCACCAGCAGCATCTGTTACGCTTGTGATTCTCGCGTAAGCTACGTGATACTCTCTATCTGTTGGATTATAAAGAACTGTCTCAAACCACTCGTTAAGACCAGCTGGGTTATCCAAAGTTGCCTCAACTACATCAATGTCAACGCTTGCAGGAGCTGCTGCTGAAGTTGCTGCTGTTGTAGTTGTTGTAGCTTCAGTAGTCTCTCTTGCTGTAGTAGTTGTCTCTTCCTCTTCTTCGTCCTCGTCGTCATCCTCGTCTTCGTCTTCATCATCGTCAACGTTACGCTCATGCTTTGAGTTACGATCCTTTTTATTATGTCTGCCTGCATATGGATTAGCACATCCAACAACTGATGTTCCGAGTGCTAATACAAGAAGCATAGCTACGAGTTTTTTCATTGGGCAATTCCTCCTTCGATTCATACATGAAGTTTAGCATAGTATTGGTTCATATAAAAAGCAGGGGGGAGAAATTTATAGCTTGTGTAAAACTCAAATATTTTGATAATCAAAGGAATTTTCGTGGTTTGCGACCGTTTGCGCTGAATTTCATAGTGTTTTCAGACTTTTTTTAAATGAAAAGTAAAGTAAAAAATACTATTTTAATTTAGAATGGTTCTAAATTAGTATTGTATTATCGTAATCAATTTGTTATATTGTATTCACATTTAAAAGCTTTATAAATTCAGAAAGGACATATAACCATGAAAGATTTTGAACAGTGGTCATCTTTTGAAGGTCGTCTCTGGAAAGAAGAAGTTAACGTACGTGACTTCATCCAGAAGAACTACACAGAGTATTTAGGCAACGAGGACTTCCTCGAGGGAACAACTGAAGCTACAGACAAGCTTTGGGCTAAGGTTTCCGAGCTTTACAAGGAGCAGCGTGCTAAGGGCGGTGTTCTTGATATGGATACAGAGATCGTATCTTCTATCACATCACATAAGCCAGGCTACATTTTTGAGGATGAGGCTATGCACTCACTCGAGACAGTAGTTGGTCTTCAGACAGACAAGCCTCTTAAGAGAGCATTCATGCCATTCGGTGGTATCAAGATGGCTGAGCAGTCATGTGAGACATATGGTTATACACCATCTCCAGAACTCCATAAGATTTTTACTGAGTATCATACAACTCACTCTGATGCTGTATTCTCAGCTTATACACCTGAGATCAGAGCTGCAAGAAGAGCTCATATCCTCACAGGTCTTCCAGATACATACGGTCGTGGACGTATCGTTGGTGACTACAGAAGAGTTGCTCTTTATGGTATCGACTTCCTCATCGAGAAGAAGCAGGAAGATCTCGCTAACTGCGGTTGCGGTGTAATGACAGATGATGTTATCCGTCAGAGAGAAGAGCTTGGCATGCAGATCAAGGCTTTGAAGCAGATGAAGCAGATGGCAGCTTCTTACGGTTACGACATCTCACTCCCAGCTAAGGATTCAAGAGAAGCTATCCAGTGGCTCTACTTTGGTTACCTCGCTGCTATCAAGACACAGAACGGTGCTGCTATGTCAGTTGGACGTGTAGCTACATTCCTTGATATCTACTTCGAGAGAGACCTTAAGGCTGGTAAGATTACAGAGTCTGAGATTCAGGAGCTCGTTGACCACTTCACAATGAAGCTTCGTATGGTTAAGTTCGCAAGAATCCCAGCATATAACGAACTTTTCTCTGGTGACCCAGTATGGGCTACACTCGAGGTTGGTGGACTTGGTCAGGATGGCCGTTCAATGGTTACAAAGACTGACTATCGTTTCCTCCATACTCTTGAGAACATGGATCCAGCACCAGAGCCAAACCTCACAGTTCTCTATTCTAAGAGACTCCCATCTAACTTCAGAAAGTATGCTTCACATATTTCTATCACAACATCTTCTATCCAGTATGAGAACGATGATGAGATGAGACCAGTATGGGGCGATGATTACTCAATCTGCTGCTGCGTATCTGCTACACAGACAGGTAAGGAGATGCAGTTCTTCGGTGCTCGTGCTAACCTCGCTAAGTGCTTGCTCTACGCTATCAACGGTGGTGTTGATGAGCTTGATAAGGTTCAGGTTTCACCAGCTTACGCTCCAATCATGGACGAGTATCTTGACTACGATGTAGTTATGAAGAAGTTCGATGTAATGATGGATTGGCTCGTTGACCTCTATGTTAACTGCTTGAACCTCATCCACTACATGCACGATAAGTACTACTATGAGGCAGCTGAGCTTGCTCTTATCGATACAGACGTTCGTCGTTCATTCGCAACAGGTATCGCTGGTTTCTCACACGTAGTAGATTCACTTTCTGCTATCAAGTACGCCAAGGTTAAGACAATCCGTGACGAGAGCGGTCTCGTTGTAGATTTCGAGACTGAGGGCGAGTTCCCTAAGTATGGTAACGATGATGACAGAGCTGATAATATCGCTGTTGAGCTCCTTGACACATTCATGAAGAAGATTAAGAAGCACCACACATATAGAGATGCTGAGCCATCAACATCTATCCTTACAATTACATCTAACGTTGTATATGGTAAGAAGACAGGTTCACTTCCTAACGGACGTAAGGCTGGAGAGCCTCTTTCACCTGGTGCTAACCCAGCATACGGTGCAGAGCAGAATGGTCTCGTAGCTTCTATGAACTCTGTTGCTAAGCTCCCATACACATGGGCTCTTGATGGTATCTCACTTACACAGACAATCAACCCAGGTGCTCTCGGACACACAATCGAGGAGCAGGTAGATAACCTCACAACAGTTCTTGATGGTTACTTCTCACAGGGTTCACATCACGTTAACGTAAACGTATTCGGTGTTGATAAGCTTCGCGACGCTCAGGAGCATCCTGAGAAGGAAGAGTATGCTAACTTCACAATTCGTGTATCTGGTTACGCTGTAAGATTTATCGATCTCACAAGAGAGCAGCAGAACGACGTTATCGCTAGAACATGCCACGACAGAATGTAATATTCTGATTTATAAAGCATAATAGTAGCGGCCATCTTCCAAACGGGGGATGGCCGTTATTATTTGCCCCAAAATGGCCGTTCAAATATGGTAATATATCTTGAACGATGGAGGATTAAATATGACAAAGGGTTATGTACACTCATTTGAAAGCTTTGGATCAGTAGATGGTCCTGGAGTCAGATTCATTATTTTCTTGTCAGGTTGTGCCATGAGATGTCAGTTCTGCCATAACGCAGATACATGGGACATGAAGGCTGGCACTGAATATGAGGCAGATGAAGTTTTGGCCAAGGCTTTAAGATATAAGGCTTACTGGGGAGACAAGGGTGGAATCACTGTAAGTGGTGGTGAGCCAATGCTCCAGATTGACTTCCTTATCGAGCTTTTTAAGAAGGCTAAGGAGAAGGGCGTTCATACAACACTTGATACAAGTGGTAATCCATATACTAAGAATGAACCAGCACATACAAAGTTCCTTGAACTTATGAAATATACTGATCTTGTAATGCTTGATATTAAGCATATTGATCCAGAAGGACATAAGGTTCTTACAAAGCAGCCACTTGAGAATATTCTTGAGATGGCTACAGAGCTTTCCAATATGGGTAAGCCAATGTGGATCAGACACGTTCTCGTTCCTGAGCGTAACGATTACGATGAGTATCTTTATAAGCTTAGAGAATTTATTGATACATTAAAGACAGTAGAACGTGTTGAGGTACTTCCTTACCATACTTTGGGAATTCATAAGTGGGAGACACTTGGTATTCCATATGAGCTTGATGGAATCGATTCTCCAACTAAGGAGAGAGTAGAGAACGCTCGTAAAATTTTGGGAGCTTACGGTAGTGTCAACATTTAAGGCAGTAATTTTTGATATGGACGGCGTCATTCTCGATTCTGAGAGAATGGTTGTTAAGTGTTGGAAAGTAATTGCAGACAAGTATGGAATTACTGGAATTGAAGACCACTGTAGGGAAGCAACTGGCCTTAACGTAGAAGCCACAAAAGTTGTTTTCGAGAGACGCTATGGCAGTAATTTACCATACGATCAGCTTCGAAATGAGCGTAAGGAACTCTTTATGGAGGCCTTTGCAAAGGGTGAGGTTGGAGTTAAGGCAGGAGCCGAAGAACTCCTTAAATACTTGGCTTGTAACAATGTTAAAGTCGCTTTGGCATCTTCTACTTCCGAAAAGACAGTAAGATACGAACTCCAGTTAAAGGGAGTACTAAAGTATTTCGATGCAGTCATCTGCGGAGATATGGTAGAGCACAGTAAACCTGATCCTGAAATCTTTTTGAAGGCTTGTGATGCTCTTGGGGTTTTGCCCGAAGAAGCAATCGGCATTGAAGATTCTTATAACGGCGTAAGAGCATTATCCAAAGCTGGCATGCATGTGGTTATGGTTCCTGATATGATCGAGCCTGACGATGAAATGAAGAATTTATCAGATGTAATTCTCCCTTCACTTGTAGAAGCAAAGGATTACATTAAGGAGTTAATAAATGTCTAAGAAGAAAGACGATAATGATGTAATCGATATTTACGAAGAACTTAAAGAAAAAGACGAGGAGTTTAATAACTACGAGACAGTAGATCAGGAACTTAAGTTAAGCCCTCTTGCTCTTATTTATGTTGCCATAAGTTTGGTTGCTATTATTGGAATCACTTTGTATGGTAACGGCACGGGAAAGGGAGCTGAACTTTCCTGGCTTCGTTATGCTCTTTGCGGACAGTTATTTGCTGGTATCGGCGTCATTCTTTTTAGAAAATCCAAGGAAACTTCTTCTGAGGCTAAAAATAAGTACTCAGGTGTCATGCTTATCATCGCAGGCATTATTGTAGTAATTCTTGGAATTCTTAAGAAGGTACTCTCATGATTAAGCTTGTTGCAGTAGATATGGATGGAACTCTTCTTAATAGCAAGAAAGAGTATCCAAAGGATTTTCCTTCCTGGGTTAAATCTCATAAGGGGGTAAAGACTGTTCTTGCCAGTGGCAGACAGTACTATTGCCTTCGAAAGCAGTTCGATGAAATTAAAGACGACGTTATTTATATCGCCGAGAATGGTGGCGTTGTCTTTATGGATGGCAAGGTTATTTACGAAGACAGCATGTCTCCATTAAATGCCAGATTATGCCTTGATACGGCACTTGGAATCCCTGGATGTACTCCACTTGTTTGTGGTGTAGAAGCAACTTATTACTGTGAAAGCACTCCTGAAATTCTTGTTGAGGCTACAAAATATTACGACAGACTTGTTTCTGTTAAGGATCTTCGCCTTGCAATTGGTATGGACAGAATCCTTAAGATTGCAGTTTTTGTTGAAGATTTTAAGGCACAGGCAGCTTACGATAATTTGCCAGAACTTCCAGAAGATACTGAAGCAGTTTTATCTGGCGACAGCTGGGTCGATATTGCAAATAAGGGCGTAAGTAAGGGACCTGCACTTAAGTTCCTTCTTGAAAAATTAGATATTTCCAGAAATGAAGCAGCTGCTTTTGGAGATTTTCCAAACGACATTACAATGCTCAAGGCAGTTGGAGAAAGCTACGCCATGCTTAATGCGCATCCGGATGTAATCGATATCGCAAAGCATGTTACTTTGAAGGACAACGAGGAAGAAGGCGTAATGTATACGCTTCGTTCCCTTGAGAAAAATATGCAGAAATAAGCACGTTTTTCCAAATTTCACAGTGTATTAACACTTTTGTTCCCGTAAAGCGCGATAATAAAGTTGTAAGTTTGTCTAATAGTAGGAGATGAAAAATGGAAATTAAATATCTTGGCCACGCATGTTTTAAGTTAACTGAGGGAAAGTTTTCAATCATTATAGACCCATATAAGGCAGGTACTGTTCCTGGACTTAAGCCACTTAAGGAGACTGCTAATCAGGTTATTCCTTCACATCAGCACGATGACCACTCAGGTCTTCGCGAAGTTAAGTTGTCCAGCACACGTATCGATGCACCATTTACACTTAATTATTTTCCAACTTATCACGATGATCAGCTCGGAACATTAAGAGGACCTAATAATGTAATTCTTCTTGGTGTTAATGGTCTTTCAATTGTTCATATGGGTGACATTGGATGTGATCTTGAGGAAGATCAGATTGAAAGAATCAGGGATTGTGATGTCTTAATGATTCCTGTTGGAGGATTTTTCACTGTAAGTCCAGAAAAGGCAGCAGACATGATCAGAGAAATTAACCCAAAGATTACTATTCCAATGCATTACCGTGGAGCAACTTTCGGTTACGATGTTATTGGAACTTTGGAAGACTTCCTTAAGAATTTTAAGGAAGGTGAAAGAACTATTGAAGAGGCTGGTTCAGTTATTGAAATTAATGAGACACCAGGGGGTCACAAGATTCTTTGTATGAAGCCAGAAAAGGCTGAGTAAACTTAATATATTGCCCTAAAATCTAATTGTTTCAATTACAATTTTGCCTTTGGCATTTGTTCTTGCAATCCTTGCTTCTTTGTAAAATTTAGTTAGGTAAAATTTGTAACACAAAACCCACCTCCTTTTTGGTAGAATTATTTACCGAAAGAAGGTGGGATTTCTTATGTTTAAAAAAGGTTTTGACAACGACAAGTACACACAGCTCCAGTCACAGAATATTCGTGACAGAATCGCACAGTTCGGTGGTAAGCTCTACCTCGAGTTTGGCGGTAAGCTTTTCGACGATTATCACGCATCCAGAGTACTTCCAGGATTTGAGCCTGATAGTAAGATTAAGATGCTTATGCAGCTTAAGGCTGATGCTGAGATTGTAATCGCAATTAACGCAGATGCTATTGAGAAGAATAAGAAGCGTGGTGATATTGGTATCACATACGATCAGGAAGTTCTTCGTCTTATCGATGCCTTTACTGAGTGTGGTCTTTACGTAGGTAGCGTATGTATTACACAGTATAAGGGTCAGCACCTTGCTGAGAAGTTCGAGCAGAAGCTTCGTCAGCTTGGCGTTAAGTGCTATAAGCACTACCCAATCGAAGGATATCCTTCAAATATCCCACTTATCGTTAGTGATGACGGATATGGTAAGAACGACTATATCGAGACAAGTCATTCACTCGTAGTAGTTACAGCTCCAGGCCCAGGTTCTGGAAAGATGGCTACATGTCTTTCACAGCTTTATCACGAGAATCGTCGTGGTATTAAGGCTGGTTATGCTAAGTTCGAGACATTCCCAATCTGGTCAATTCCTCTTCAGCATGCTGTTAACGTAGCTTATGAGGCTGCTACAGCAGACCTTGCTGATGTTAATATGATCGATCCATTCCACTTAGAGGCTTATGGCAAGACAACTATTAACTACAACAGAGATGTAGAGATCTTCCCAGTTGTTAATGCAATTTTCGATAAGATTTACGGTGAGTCACCATATAAGTCACCTACAGATATGGGTGTAAATATGGCTGGTTTTGCTATCGTTGATGACGATGCATGTCAGGAGGCTTCCAAGGCTGAGATTATCCGTCGTTACTATCAGGCTAAGTGTGCTGTTCGTCAGGGTATTTCTGATGGTTCAGATGTATCCAAGATTGAGATTCTCATGAATAAGTCAGGTATCTCAACTGCAGACCGTCGTGTTATCGGTGCTGCTCTTGTAAGAGCTGATCAGACAGCTGCTCCTGCAGTTGCCATGGAGCTTCCAGACGGAACAATCGTTACTGGTAAGACAACAGATCTTTTGGGACCTGCATCAGCTTGTCTTCTCAATGCACTTAAGGCACTTGCTGGAATTGGTCACGAGATTCCACTTATCTCACCAAACGTAATTGAGCCAATCCAGGATCTTAAGGTTAACCATATGGGTAACCATAACCCAAGACTTCATACAGATGAGGTTCTCATTGCTCTTGCAATGTCAGCTGCTACTAACCCAGTTGCTGAACTTGCTATGCAGCAGCTCGGTAATCTTGTAAACGCTGACGCTCATTCTACAACAATGCTTTCATCTGTTGATGAGAATATGTTCCGTAAGCTCGGCGTTAATATCACATGTGAACCAAACTACGAGACAAAGCGTTTGTACCATAAGTAATTAGAAGATTATGACTTCCAATTCTTTATCAGTAAAATCAAAAAAGTTATTTAATAATGTAGGCTCTGCAATTTCTGCAAAGCCTACATTTTCTATTTTGATTTTTATTTTTGTATCCTTCATTTTGTCCCGTATCGCCATGTATCTTGTCTATAGACATACCTTGGGTGCAGGCGGTTTTGTTGATGTAATTACAGCTGGAGAGAAGTTCGACAGCGCATGGTACATTACTTACGTACGTTACTTCTTGGGCGGCCCTGCGCACATCAATGTGGATAATGGTCAGGCTATCTGGGTATTCTTTCCACTTATGCCTTACGTCATGTCTTTGATCGTAAGATTACTTGGCGGAAACGCTAATATCTTTGTTGTCGGCTTCTTTGTAAATTCCATTTTCTTTATGGCAGCAGAATATGTTGCATATAAGTACATTATGCTTACAACAAAGCGTATTGAACTTGCTTTTTATTACGTATTCTTTATGTCCTTTGGACTTTATTCTTTCTACTTTTCTGCGCTTTATACAGAGGCATTATTTCTTCTTTTAATTACACTCTGCTTCTATTTCCTTAAGAAAAAGAACTACATTCTTATGGGTGTTTTTGGAGCGCTTTTATCTGCTACAAGAAACGTTGGAATAATGTTTGTTTTTGTAGTGCTTTTTGAAGTAATCGAAGAATACATTCACATGAATTCAATTAAAAAGAAGTCTTTCTGGGACTTCATTAAAGTTAACGTAAGTAATGAGAAACTCATTTTCGGAACTTTCCTTGTACCTTTGGGACTCTTTTCCTATATGTTCTATCTTTATAAGAAGGTAGGAGATTCTCTCGCGTTCCTCCATATCGAAAGAGCATGGGGCAGAACTGGAAATGTAGTTCCCTTTAGAGACGCGAAAAGAAATATTCTCGATACTTTCCCACCAACATATCTTGGTGTCTGCTTTGTAATTATCGTAGTTTTTATTTTGTATGTTCTTATCCACGAGAAGAAATTCACAGAGATGGTGTTCCCAATAATTACTCTTATTGTAGGTGCATCTTCCAAGATTGGTTCAACACCACGTTATGTTCTTGGATGCTTTGTTGTAGTTCTTTCTTTTGTAGGAATTTATTCGCGCCTTAGTAAAACAGCAAGAGTTTTTATTGCCCTTTTCGCGATGGCTTTTGAGATGATTTTGCTTCGTGAGTGGTTCCTTAATAACGGACTTTTGACTTAAGGAGGGCGAAGGATGAAGAAGTTTATAAAAATCGCTTTATATGCCTTATCTGCTCTTCTTTTGGCAGCATATCTATTTGTAATTACAAGGCCTCTCGATGACAATTTAATCTCTATCGAATACAGGATGTATTACTTAAATAGTGACCTCGCGTACTATCTTCCAGATGACGCATTTAGAACAACTTACTGCGCCAATAGCGAGCTTAGTTATGCACTTATTTCCGATGAGCCTATCCACTTAAATAACATTGGAAGTGGCTGGGGAACAATTGGTAACGAGGGTATCTGGACCAGTGGAGATGAGTCTTATTTCTATTTATATGTGGATGATTTATCTACTGACTACGAGCTTGTACTTCATGTGAGGGACTCACTTGGGTACCATAACGAGATTCTTGTTAATGGTAATAGTCTTGGATTACTTGAGTGCGGGGAAGACGATGTGATCGTAGACATTCCTTCAAGTGCTCTCATAAACGGAATTAATAAATTCGAGATTCGTACAAGTGATACTGTTGGTCCGATGAGTGATATAAGACCTGAGTCAAACGATCCTAATCCATATAACCTGTTCCTTTCGGGTATGGTTTTAAGAAACAAAGATACTTAATGCAAAAGAATGCCGCCTTATACAGGCGGTATTTTAATGTCAAAAAACTTTTTTGACTTTTTTTGACATTCGCTATTGACGTTTGAACAAAACAAGAAGATAATAGATTTAGTCAAAGAAAGTCAAAGTCAAAATCAAATTGATTTTGCACTCACATTAATATGGAGGACAGATAGCATGGCAAGGCTGGTTGATGTCATTGAATTGATGATCAAAGAGATGCTTGACGAGAATAATGGTAGTGCGACTATCAGCAGAAGTATGCTGGCAGAGCGAGCTAACTGCGTGCCTTCTCAGGTTACATATGTATTGTCCACCCGATTTTCCAGTGGTAACGGATACATTGTAGAAAGTAGACGAGGCGGCGGTGGCCAGATCACAATCACCAGAGTTCAGCACTTAAGCAAGTGGGATTATATCCAGGCAGTAATTGATTCAGCTGGAACAGATCTTACTCAGCAGCAGGCAAAGATTTTACTTGAGAATCTGGTTTCCAAGGGTGCTATTACAGCCAGAGAAGGAACGACAATAATGTCAGCTATCTCAGACAGAACCCTTGCGAGAATCGACACAGATATCAGATCAGTAATAAGAGCAGATATTTTTAGAAATGCACTTCTTAGTCTCGCAATGGATTGAGATTTGCAATCGTCATTAAGATAGTAAAAAGAGGAGATATACATATGAATTGTGGCAAATGTGGTGGTCCAATTGGTAACAGAGTTATCCGCTATAACGGCGTGGTACTTTGTGAGAATTGTGCCAGAGAATTAGGAGTTGACGAAGCAATCAGAAGTCAGACTTCACTTTTCGGACAGGCATTCCCAATGTTCGAGGAGATGGCTAACAGCATTCTTGCTAATGAGACAGCAATTGAGTTTGCAAATACAAAGATCAGATGCCCACGCTGTAAGATGACTTTGCGCGAGTTTGAGACTTCAGGTCAGGCTGGATGCATCGAGTGCTTTAATACATTTAACGAGACTATCCTTAAGCACATTCTTAAAAGACAGGGCAGCAGTGAATACAAGGGCAGAAATCCTGGTGAAATCTCTTCAATCGATGTTGAGGACAGCGCCGTTGAGGATGTAAGTTCTGAGACAGTAGTCGATAAGAGTGTTTTCGATACTTCTGCACCTAAGGCTGAGGCAAAGGCTCCTGAAGCACCTAAGGCGCCTAAGAACGACATTGATACATCAGACCTTATGAGCAAGGAAAGCCTCGATGAGTATAGCAACGAGGTTTTGGAAGCAGCAATGAAGAAGGCAGCTTCAGAAGAGAATTATCCTCTTGCCATGAGACTTAGAGATGAACTTAAGAAGCGTAAGGAGGGCAACTGATATGTGGTATGAGAATCAGGGTAAGAATACTGATGTAGTACTTTCAAGCAAGGTTGTCATCAGTCGTAATATTAAGGGTTATCCTTTCCCGGTAAAGGCTACTCCTGCTGAGCGCGAGGCTATTTTGGACGTAGCATCAAAGCTTTCAGGTAAGCTCGAAATGAACTTCGTTCGCTGCAATGAGCTTAGCCCAGAAGCAAAGGAAGACATGTTTAAGAATTATTTCTCTGAGTCCAAGTTCTTAAACGAAGCTACAGAGGGTGGTTTCCTCGTAGGTAAGGACAATGGAACAGCAGTTGTAATTAATAACAGAAACCATTTTGAAATCGAGTCAATTAACAGTGGTTCTGATGTAGTTTCTGCTTATAAGAAGGCAGATAAAATTGCATCTACAATCGAGAGTGAACTTGATGTTGCGTTCTCTGACAGACTCGGATTTCTTACATCAGATATTAACAGCGTAGGAATGGGTGTACAGATTATTTCTACTGTATCTATTCCAGCTATTGAAAAGACAGTTGGTGCCATTTCAGTATTTGCAAAGAGACTTGAGAAGTACGACTGGCAGCTTATCCCTATCGGTAACGTAAAGGGAACAGGCATTTATCTTCTCGTAAATTCAGTAATGCTTGGAATTGACGAGGGTGAGCTCTTGAAGAGAGCAACACATGTTTTGAATGATGTTATTTCTCTTGAGAGAACATGCCGTAAGAATATCTGCAAGCGTAAGCCAGGTATCGTTGAGGATCAGTTCTGCAGATCCTATGCAATTTTGAAGTACGCAAGAAGAATGGAAATTGCAGAGGCTCTTGAGCACATTAACTGGCTTAGAGTAGGTAAGGACAACATTAAGGAAAACGAGATAGAAATTGACTGGCAGACAATCAATAAACTCACACATCTTGTAAGACGTAACTACAAGGAAGCAGTAAGCGTTAACGGACGTTCACCTGCTTTCGCACAGGCAAGATGCGTTGGAATCAGAGGAATTCTCGGGGAGGTAACAGAATGATGAAGTTAACACCTGATACAAGCAAGGTAATTGTATATGCAGCACGCCTTGCTACAACAAGAGGTGGCCGCATGATTTCTACAGAGGAAATCGTAGCAGCAATCGCTTGTCTTGAGAGTGATTACAGAGAGGCAATCAGCAGCTGTGGCGTTGATGCTGAGAGCATCTGCGACTTACTTGGCATGAGCACAAGTGTTATCAGCGCCCCAGTAAGCAAGAGTGAAATCGATCAGGCTTTGTCACTTTTCAGAGTTGAGACAAAGAGACTTTTCGCTCAGACAAATCAGCTTGTAGAAAGATCTGGAGATCCTGCAATTACTCCTGCACACCTCCTTTTCTGCATCGCAAGAAGCAAGAATTTCACAGGTTATAACCTCCTTGTAAGAGTAGGTACTGACATTGAAGATCTCTGCGCTACTCTTGTAGGATTCATGGAGAATTCCAAGGAAGAATATAGCGACGACGATGAAGGTTTATCTATCGACGAAGGTGGCCCAAGAAAGATGGGTCATGACGAATCTCCTAGAGATTCCAAGGGCAAGAAGGGTAAGAAGAAGGCTCTTGAAGAGTTTGGTAAGAATCTTACTGAGCTTGCAAAGAACGGCAAGATTGACCCTGTTGTAGGTCGTGAAGAAGAGATTAACCGTGTAATGCAGATTCTTGCAAGAAGAACTAAGAACAATCCATGTCTCGTTGGTGATCCTGGTGTTGGTAAGACTGCTATTGCTGAAGGTCTTGCACTTAAGATTGCTCAGGACGATGTACCTGACATTATTAAGGGTAAGGTTGTATATAGCATCGACATGGGTTCCATGATTGCTGGTACAAAGTATCGTGGTGACTTTGAGGAGAGAATTAAGAATGTTCTTACAGAAGCTTCAACAAACCCTGATGTAATTCTCTTTATCGATGAGCTCCACACACTTATTGGAACAGGTGGCGGCGACAGCTCCCTTGATGCTGCTAACATCTTAAAGCCAATGCTTACAAAGAATGAGCTCCGTATCGTTGGTGCTACTACACTTGATGAGTATAGCAAGTTCATTGAGAAGGATTCTGCTCTTGAGAGACGTTTCCAGAAGGTAATCGTAAATGAGCCTTCTGCTATGGAAGCAATCGAGATTCTTAAGGGTCTTCGCCATAAGTACGAAGAACACCATAAGATTAAGATTGAGGATGAGGCTATCGAGCAGGCAGTAATTCTTTCTACAAGATATTTGTCAGACAGATTCCTCCCAGATAAGGCAATCGATCTTATCGATGAGGCAGCAGCTCGAAAGAGAATTAACTTTGCCGATATCGATGCAAAGAAGAAGCTTACAGATAAGATTGCAAGCCTCGAGAAGGAAAAGATGGCAGCATCTGAAAGAGAAGAGTTCGAGACATGTATCGCTATTAAGGATGAGATCACAAAGCTTACAGAAAGACTCAATTCTATTACTACAAAGAATGAGCCAGACAGCGAAGGTTACACAGGCGTTCTTACAGTTGACGATGTAGCTGATGTACTTTCAAGATGGTCAGGTATCCCTGTATCCAAGATTACAGAAAGTGATGCTGAAAAGCTTAAGAATCTTGAGGAAGAACTCAAGAAGAGAGTCGTTGGTCAGGACGAGGCTGTTAAGGCTATTTCAAAGGCAATCAGAAGAAGCCGCTTGGGTCTCAAGGATCCAAGCAAGCCATCAGGATCTTTCATCTTCCTTGGTACAACTGGTGTAGGTAAGACTGAGCTTGCAAAGGCTTTGGCTGAAGTAATGTTTGGCGATGAGAATGCTCTCGTTCGTATCGATATGTCAGAGTATATGGAGAAGCACGATGTAAGTAAGCTTATTGGTTCTCCTCCAGGTTATGTTGGCTACGATGAGGGTGGTCAGCTTACAGAGAAGGTAAGAAGACATCCATATTCTGTAGTTCTTTTCGATGAGATTGAGAAGGCTCACCCTGATATCTTTAATTCAATGCTTCAGGTATTGGATGACGGACGTCTTACAGATGGTAAGGGTCGTGTTGTAGATTTCAAGAATACAATTATTATCATGACATCTAATATTGGTGCGAGAATGCTCACATCAGCTGCAGGCCGTAAGATTGGTTTTGCTACTTCTGACGACAAGGATGAGGATGAGGCAAGCCGCGAGGGTCTCTATGGCGGTAAGAGCTACGACGATGCAAAGGAAGTTGTTCTTGATGAAGTTAAGAAGGCTTTCTCTCCAGAGTTCGTAAACCGTGTCGATGAGATCATTTTCTTCCGTATGCTCGGTCGTGATTCACTTATCAGAATCGTTGATATTCTCATGCGTTCAGTCGCAAAGAGAATTAAGGATATTGGAATCGACATCAAGCTTACTGACGAAGCTAAGGAGCTCCTTGCAAAGAAGGGTTATGACCCTCAGTATGGTGCAAGACCTTTAAGAAGAGTTATCCAGTCAATGGTTGAGGATAATTTCTCAGAGGCTCTTCTTGATGGTGTAATCAAGGGTGGCTCAGTTGCTATCGTTGATGCAGATGGAGACGAGATTAAGATTTCTGACGGTGGCCCAATCGAAGCTACTGAAATCCCAGTAGATGAGGTACCGGCTACTTAACGAAATGCATAACTAATCGCGATTTCTAATTCACACAATTTTGCATTAAATCCAATGTTTAATGGAGAGTTATAGTGCTACAATTTATTCTCGCAGCAGGAAACTGTTGCGAGATTTTTTTTGCAATTACGGGTGGAAATAGTTATGGGATTTGTTCTTTCTGTAGTAATTCCTTGTTATAACTCAGAAGGATATATGGCGAACGCAATCGATGCTGCATTAAGTGGCGGTCCTTCAGTAGAGGTAATTATTGTTAATGACGGATCTTCAGATAGTACTTCTGCCATTGGTCAGGACTACGTAAATAAGTATGGCGACAGAGTTGTTCTCATTAACAAGGAGAACGGTGGTCACGGCGATGCTGTAATGACAGGTGTACGTGCCGCAAGAGGTACATACGTTAAGATTTGCGATAGTGATGACTGTCTTGAAGAGTCAGCACTTAATAGAATTGTTGAACTTCTTTCAGGATTTGTTTCTGAGAATAATTTAAGAGATCTTGTAATTGCTAATTACGTTTATATCAAGGAAGGCGAGAAAGACTACGCAGTATCTTATAAGAACGCCCTTCCTGTAGATTCTGATTTTACATGGGATGATGTTGGACGTTTCCAGATGGGTACATACCTTCTTATGCATTCCATGATTTATAGAAGACAGCTTCTTATCGACTGTGGTCTTGAACTTCCAAAGCATACTTTCTACGTTGACAGTATTTATGCTTATTATCCACTTCCATACGTTAAGTCTATGTATTACGTGGATGAGAATCTCTACCTTTATTCAATCGGAAGAGAAGATCAGAGTGTAAACGAAGAGATCATGATTAAGAGAATCGGTCAGCAGATCAAGGTATCTGAGATTATGCGCGATTTCTATCACCTTAATGAGATTGAATGTAAGTCTTTAAGAGAGTACATGACATCATATCTCACAATTATGTACACTGTCTGCACAGCACTTTTAATTGAGTCTGGAACAGAAGAGAATCTTGCCGTTAAGCGTAAGCTCTGGGAAGATTTTGAGAATAAGGATCGTAAGAGCTACCGCATTGTTCGAAAGAAGCTTTTGGGCTGGGTAGTAAGCCGTGATGGTGCTTTCTGGCATACTCTTATTCACGGTGGATATAAGTTTGCACAGAAGAACATGCATTTTAATTAAGAGGGAATATGGGAGAGAAGCTTAAGTACTGGTGGACAGCACTTTATTTGCCAATTTACTTCATTGCGTTTTCCTATTTGGAAAGACGTGATGTTCCAGTGCATATTATTGGAATTCCTCTCGATTATCAGATTCCATATCTTGAAGTATTTATTATCCCTTATCTTTTATGGTTCCTTTTTATGGGAATCGCATTTGTCGGGCTTTTCTGGTTTGAGAAAAAAGAATATGCGAAGATGGCGACTTTCCTTATTACAGGAATGACTATTTTCCTCATTGTTTCTTTTGTCTATCCTAATGGACTTAACTTAAGACCAGAAGGCTTTGATCACGAGAATATTTTTACAAAACTTATTAATAGCTTATATTCTGGAGATACCTCTACAAACGTATTCCCAAGTCTTCACGTATTTAACTCACTTGGAGCAGCGATTGCTTTCTGGAGAGTAGGTAAGAAGAACAATAAAATGTGGATGGGATATAGCGCCTGGGTGCTTGCGATTTTGATTATTTTATCCACTATGTTTATTAAGCAGCACTCCGTTATCGATGTAATCGGAGGCATTGTTATGGGAATTATCCTATATATAGTTGTTTACTATCTTCCAGAGCACAAAATATTCAAACAATAAATATTTATCGTAAAACAATAAAAAAGTATTGAAATTCAAAAACCTCCGTAGTAATATATGACCATCAGACATGTCATATAACACCTAAGGAGGTTTAATTTATGGAATCTAAATATAACAACAGAGTAATTACTTGGGCGAAGATTGCAACAATCATTTTCATCGCTCTTGTAGTAGTCGCAGATGCAACTTCTTACATAAATGCTCAGTACATCGCATATGTCCTTTGTGGCACACACGCTGTTTCATCAGTCATTATTCTTATGGTTTCAATGATTCTTGGAACAATTTGTGGATACGTGGTACTCTTCAGCATTTTATTCCTCTTGAATAACATCAAGAACGACATCGTATTCGACAAGAAGAACACAAAGCTTATGTCACGTGTCGTTTATGCACTTGTTGCAGCAGCAGTTTGTGCACTTGTTGGTGGAATCGTTTGGATCGATGCGTTCTTAATTGCAGTTGTAGCATTGTTCGTAGCAGTTATCGTTCTTGCTGTTAAGGTTTGTTTCGATAAGGCTATCTCAATGAAGGATGAGCTCGATCTCACAATTTAATAAGGAGGAAAGAATAATATGTCTATTGTAGTAAATCTTGATGTAGTAATGGCAAAGCGTAAGATGTCCTCCGGTGAACTTTCAGAGAAACTCGGAATCACTCAGGCAAATCTTTCAATTCTTAAGAATCAGAAGGCTAAGGCAGTTCGATTCTCAACATTA
This sequence comes from Saccharofermentans sp., assembly GCA_045639635.1. GTDB lineage: Bacteria > Bacillota > Clostridia > Saccharofermentanales > Saccharofermentanaceae > Saccharofermentans. The sequence goes on from JAZUDM010000075.1 coordinate 62,809, forward strand.
AATGATCTTTGTAGAATCCTTGACTGTCAGCCAGGCGACATTCTTGAATATCGTGCAGACGAAGTGTAACCGCATATGAATAAGGTATTTATCAGATTAATCTCATTTACATTATTTCTTACATTAATTCTTTCTATTACTTCCTGCTCTCGCAAAATGGTGGAGAAGGTCGATGTATTCGAAGATGATTACTTTGTAACTGATCACTATACAAACGGCTTTGATGGAATCACTGATATTACTTACGAGAGAAAGGTAATTGAGATCCAGTCTTTCGGAAGGAATGTTGGCTTTGGTCCTACAGAACCAACATACAGGGGAGTAATCCATATTACTTCTGAAAGAGCCATGGAACTTAATGAGAACTATACCTGGGAAGAGGTAGATAATCCGGTATTTAATGCTCAGGAAATTGATGTATCGGGATTAACTGATAGAACCTGGTATATGTGCTCTGATTTTAATAAAGATACATTTCAGGCTATCAGTGTAACCCGCCTTTATTTCGATGGCGTTGATAGTTTCTATTTTGAATTACAGGTGACTTGATTTAATTATGGAAAATGTAGTAACAAATCATAAGCTTAACTTAAGACTTTTAGGCTTTTTACTTGCTTATCCTATTGGTTATTTATACTGGGAGTTATTAACTCTTGAAACTCCAAATGGATATGAATTTATTGGTATTTCAATCTTTAGCGTTCTTTTCATTATCTGGAATGAAATTCTTTTAAGAGGTCATAAGGAGAAAGCAGCCAAGGGTACATACTTCTGGTATGCGGTAATGGTAATTGCAGCTTTAACTTCAAGTCTTGCACCAAACTTTGGAATCTCTGTTTTTGCAGTTCATCTTTGTGCTATTTATTCAGTTCTTTTTGCTAACAATAATTTGCTTGGTGGAAAGACAGGTGGCCTTATTCCATTTGATATTTTGAACGGTGCATTCATTAAGGGTATTGGTAATTTCTGGAAGTTCTTCTACGCTTTATTTGATATTAAGAAGGCTCGTGAAGAACTTAATGCAGCTAATCCTGATGCTCCTAAGGGCAAGAAGATTAATGGTGCAGCAACAGGTGCTGCAATCGTTGTAATTGTTATTTCAATTATTTTCTTCATAATTGCTATTGCTTTACTTTGCACAATCAATCAGCAGTTTGACGACGCTGTTTCAAAGATTCTGGACTTTATTTTCTTTGATGTTGATATCAGTGTAGGCGAGATCATTATTAAGCTTATTATGGCAGGTCCTGTAGCAGTTCTTCTTTATTCCGCACTTGTAACATGCGCTGCTTCAGATGGAACTTCAGACAGAGCGCGTGGTAAAGCTATTGTCGATAACAGCAGAAAGCTCAGACTTCTTAAGGACACACTTATTAACGTTGTACTTGGATGCTTTATCCTTATTTACGTAATCTTCTTCGTGTTCGAGGGAAGCTACATCTTTGGCGCACTTCTAGGAAGAATTCCAGAAGGATTTAACGTAGTTGAATATGCTCGAAATGGATTCTTTGAGCTTATCTGGGTAATGGTAATCAACATGCTTTTGTATCTCCTTGTAAACGCATTTACAAAGGATGATTCAAAGACAAAGCTTAATAAGGGTCTTCTTATTACTCTTATGAGCACAAGTATTATTTTTGCTACAGTATCTTTCGTAAAGCTTGGTCTTTATTTCAACAAGTTCGGCTATACACCTAAGCGTATCCTTGCAATGTGGGGAGCAGTTGTAATTCTTGTAGGTTCTGTATTTGTAATTGTTTCTATTATTAAGAACAAGTCTTATGCAAGAAACTGGATTTTATTTACAGTTATAAGCTACCTTATCCTTTGTTTAATCTCTGGCGTATTCCAGTATAACGACAGAAAGGAATACTTCGTTAACGACAGACTTTATATTTATGTCCATAACGTGAGTGAAGATAACATTGAGTCAGTTCAGATGAGTATCATGCCAAACATGCTTGATTACTATGATCTTGGAACAGCTTCCAGTGCAACCTCTAACTACACACTTATTTCTTCTGGCAGTGGATATAACTTCGGAATCGATAAGGATGATCTTCCAAGGAATTTCCTTCACGGCAGATATAGTGTAATCGTATATGTAAAGTACGAAGGCGATACTAATATTTATACTAATGAATTTATCTACGATCCTACTGTAAGCGGAATAGATCTTGGTGATCACCACTATAGTGATTATTCTTATACTGTAGATTTGAATCCTGTTTACTGATTCTAAATTCGCAAATGATTTTATACGAACCACATCATTTCTTTGAGTTTTGAAATGATGTGGTTTTTGTTTGTGGCAACTTTGGGGTTAATTACCCTTAAAGTAAGGCCATGAATCACTCACAAAGCCCTATAAATTAAGGCCTTAGCGTCTAAATTCTGACATATGTTACAAAATCCAAATATATTGACGTAACTTGCCTAATATGTAATACTTTGATTATCAAAGGATTTTTTTAAAGGGGTTATTTTGTATGTTGACCGGTAAAATTGTCGGACTTGGTTCATACCTTCCACCTAAGGTTATGACAAATGATGATCTCGCCAAGATTGTTGAGACAAACGACGAGTGGATTACAGAAAGAACTGGTATTAAGAGACGTCACGTTGCTGACGCTATTGAAGATAAGCCATCTACAATGGCATGTAAGGCCGCTTTGGAGGCTATTAAGGATGCTGGAATTGATCCATCAGAGATCGATTTGATTGTTGCAGCATCAACTACTTCAGATGTAGTTTTCCCATCAATTGCCTGCTATGTACAGGGCGCTGTTGGTGCTTCTGAGGATGTAGCATGTTTTGATGTTAATTCAGCTTGTCCTGGATTTATCGCTGCATATAACACAGCTCAGGGATTTATTGAGAGTGGTAATTCAAAGTGCGCTCTCGTTCTTGGTGCTGAGTGTCTTACAAACTTCGTAGACTGGGAAGACCGTGGAACATGTATCCTCTTCGGTGATGGTGCAGGTTGTGCAGTTCTTAAGGCTACTGAGGTTGATGAGTCTGAGAAGAACAAGTTTATTATGAGATCTTCTGTTATGAGAGGCGACTGTCTCCACTGTGAGGCTTCAAAGCAGCCTAAGAGATACGAGGAAGAGGGCTTCCTTAAGTCAACTAATATGTACATGGCAGGAAGAGATGTATTCAGATTCGTAGTAACTGAGATTCCTAAGCTTGTTGAGGATCTTTCAAATAAGTACGGATTTGATGTTAACGAAGTTGATCACTTCGTATTCCATCAGGCTAACCTTAGAATCATTGAGGCTACAGCAAAGAAGCTTCAGGTTCCAATGGAGAAGTTCCCACTTACAATTGCTGATACAGGTAATATCTCATCAGCATCAATCCCTGTTCTTCTTACACAGATGAAGAATGAAGGTAAGCTTAAGAAGGGCGACAAGATTATCATGAGCTCATTCGGTGGCGGACTTACATGGGGTGCTAACTACTTCATTTTCTAATTAGAAAATAAAAACATTTCTTATAAATACGAGTAAGGAGAAAAAACTATGGCAACTATTGCAGAAATTCTTGGTATTAAGTATCCACTCTTCCAGGGTGGTATGGCATGGGTAGCAGATCATCACATCGCTGCTGCAGTATCTAACGCAGGTGGTCTTGGAATCATCGGTGTTGGTGGTGCTGATGAGAACTGGCTCAGAACACAGATTCAGGAAATCAGAAAGCTTACAGATAAGCCATTCGGTGTAAATCTTATGCTTATGAATCCACGTGCAGATGAGATTGCAAAGGTTATCGCTGAGGAGCACGTAAAGGTAGTTACAACAGGTGCTGGTTCAGCTGGTAAGTACATCCCAATGTGGAAGGAAGCTGGTTGTTTTGTATGTCCAGTAGTTCCATCAGTAGCTCTTGCCAAGAAGATGGAGAAGGACGGCGCTGACGCAGTTATCGCTGAGGGTACAGAGTCAGGTGGACACGTTGGTGAGCTTACAACTATGGCTCTCGTTCCACAGGTTGTAGATGCAGTTAATATTCCTGTTCTTGCAGCAGGTGGTATCGCTGACGGCCGTGGTGTTGCAGCTTCATTCATGCTCGGTGCTGTAGGTGTTCAGTGTGGTACAGTTTTCTGCGCTTCTGAGGAAGTTAATATCCACCAGAACTACAAGGATATGATTGTTAAGGCTAAGGACAGATCAACACAGGTTACAGGTCGTAAGGCTGGTGCTCCTGTTCGTCAGATCAAGAACAAGCTTACAAAGAAGTTCCAGGAACTCGAGGACAGAAACGCAAGCTTCGAAGAGATGGAGTCTTTGGGTGTTGGTGCTCTCCGTAAGGCTGTAATCGATGGTGATATCGATAACGGTACATTCATGGCTGGCCAGATTGCTGGTATGGTTAACGAGATTCGTCCTGTTCAGGCTATCGTTGATGATATGTTCAAGCAGGCTAACGAGCTTATGGGCGCAGCAAAGCCTGTTTGCTAATTTTGAAATAAGAAGGAATAAAGAATAATGAAGATTGCATTTGTTTACCCAGGTCAGGGTGCACAGAAGATTGGTATGGCTCAGGACTTCGTAGAGAAGTTTGACTATGCAAAGGAAATGATTAAGGAAGCAACAGAGGCTTCAGGCGTTGATATGGAAAAGCTTCTCTTCGTAGAGAACGACGATATCAATGTTACTGAGTATACTCAGCCAGCTCTCGTTACAGCCTGCATGATTATCACAAAGGCTATTCTTGACGCTGGTGTTAAGCCAGACGTAGCAGGCGGTCTTTCACTTGGTGAGTACTGCGCTATTTCTGTAGCAGGTGGTATGAGCTTCTTTGATGCAGTAAGACTTACAAGAATCAGAGGAAACCTCATGAGCAATACAGTTCCTGCTGGTGAAGGAACAATGGCTGCTGTAATTGGACTTGCTCCAGACGTTATCGAGAGCGTTATCTCAAAGTTCGATGGCGTTACAATGGCTAACTTCAACTGCCCAGGTCAGATTGTTATTACAGGTAAGACAGAGAGCGTAGTTGCTGCTATCCCAGAGCTTCAGGCTGCTGGTGCAAAGAGAGCATTACAGCTTAACGTTTCTGGTCCTTTCCATTCACCAATGCTTAAGCCAGCAGGTGAGGCTTTGAGAGCTGAGCTTGATAAGGCAGAGATTGGCGATCTTGAGATTCCATATATCGCAAATGCAACAGCTAAGTTTGTTGATAACAAGGATCAGGTTAGAGATCTTCTTGAGGTTCAGGTTTCTTCTCCAGTTAAGTGGGAACAGTCACTCCTCGAGATGAAGGATAACGGTGTTGATGTATTCGTAGAGATTGGTCCTGGTAAGACAATCGCAGGCTTCGTTAAGAAGACTTGCCCAGAGATTCCAGTAATCAATGTTTCTACTGTAGATGACGTTGAGGCATGCGTAGCAGCACTTAACGAAATGGCAAATAAGTAATTAATAAATTCAAAACGAATAAGGAGAAATACTATGGCTAGAACAGCAATCGTAACAGGTAGCGCAAGAGGAATTGGTAAGTGCATTTCTATGACACTTGCTTCAAAGGGAATTAACATCGCAGTTATCGATGCCTGCCCAATCGAGGGTATTCAGGAGACAGCTGACGAGATTAAGGCTACATATGGCGTTGAGACAAAGGCTTATCAGTGCAATGTAACTGATGCAAACGCTGTAAAGGAGTGCGTTGCAGACGTTAAGGAGACATTTGGTTCAGTTGATATTCTCATCAACAACGCTGGTATCACAAGAGACGGCTTCCTCGTAAGAATGAAGGAAGAGGATTTCGATGCAGTTATTTCTGTAAACCTTAAGGGTTCATACAACTTCTTCCGTGAGTGTGTACCTGTAATGAGCAAGCAGAAGTTCGGCCGTATCGTTTCTATCTCATCTATCGTTGGTCTTCAGGGTAACGCTTGCCAGGTTAACTACTCAGCTTCAAAGGCTGGTGTTCTTGGTATCACAAAGTCAGTTGCCAGAGAGTACGCTTCAAAGAACATCACAGCAAACGCTGTAGCTCCAGGATTCGTACAGACTCCTATGACAGACGTACTTCCTGAGAAGGTTAAGGAGCAGTACATCGCTTCAATCCCTCTTGGAAGATTTGGTCAGGTTGAGGATATCGCAAACTGCGTAGCATTCCTCGTTTCTGATGAGGCATCTTACATCACAGGTCAGTGCATCAGCGTTGACGGTGGTATGCACATGTAATTTACTTTTCCCTCGCGAAAAGTTTTCGTAAAGCATAAAGAAAAGAGTAGAGATTTAGCGGAGGTTTTTATGGAAGCAAGAAGAGTTGTAATTACAGGTATGGGTGCAGTAACACCAATCGGTAATGACGTTGAGAGCTTCTGGAATAGTCTTGTTGAAGGTAAGTGCGGCGTAGGTCCTATCACACGTTTCGACAATTCTGAGTACAAGGTAAAGGTTGCTGGTGAGGTTAAGGATTTTGACCCTACACAGTACATGGATTTTAAGACAGCAAAGAGAATGGAGCTTTTCTCACAGTATGCTGTAGCTGCTGCTACACAGGCTGTTGAAGATGCTAAGCTCGATATGGAGAAGGAAGATCCTTTCCGTGTTGGTGTAATCGTATCTTCAGGTATCGGTTCTATGCAGGCTAACGAGCGTGAGCACGCTAAGCTTATGGAAGGTAAGAAGGTAGCTCCTCTTTATATCCCAATGATGATCGCAAATATGGCTTCAGCTAACATTGCTATCAAGTACCACATGATGGGTAAGAACACAGCTATCGTTACAGCTTGTGCTTCTGGTTCACACTCAATCGGTGATGCTTTCAAGGCAGTTAAGTATGACGAGGCTGACATCATGGTAGCTGGTGGTGCAGAGGCTGCTGTTTGCCCTCTTGGTGTTCAGGGCTTTACATCACTTACGGCTCTTTCAACACAGGAAGATCCTAATCTTGCTTCAAGACCATTCGATAAGAACCGTGACGGTTTTGTTATTGGTGAGGGTTCTGGTGTAATTATCCTCGAGGAGCTTGAGCACGCTAAGGCTCGTGGCGCTCACATCTACGCTGAGGTTGTAGGTTACGGTGCTACAAACGATGCTTACCACATCACATCACCTGCAGAGGATGGTTCTGGTGCTGGTATGGCAATGAAGATTGCTATGAAGGAAGCTGGTGTTGAGCCTAAGGATGTTCAGTACATCAACGCTCACGGTACTTCTACACACCATAACGATCTTTTCGAGACACGTGCTATTAAGTACGCTTTCGGTGAGGATGCAAAGAACGTATCTATCAACTCAACAAAGTCTATGACAGGTCACCTCCTTGGTGGTGCTGGTGGAATCGAGGCTATCGTTTGTGTTAAGGCTATCGAGAACAACTACGTTCACGTAACACTTAACTCTGCTGAGACAGACGAGGAGTGTGATCTCGATTACACATTCGGTCAGGGCAAGTCACGTGAGATCAACTACGCTATGAGTAACTCACTTGGATTTGGTGGACACAACGCAACACTTCTCTTCAAGAAGTACGCTGAATAATTTTTCTTCGCAGGTCCTCGGCATAAAGCCTGCGGATGTCTCAGAAAAATCATTCATCGTCCTTAGGGACTAAAGTAAAAAAATAATTTAAAGGAGCATGAAAAAATGGCTAATTCACTTGATATCAAGGGCATTATGGACATCATCCCACACAGACACCCATTCCTCCTCCTCGATAAGGTTGAGGACTTCGAGCCAGGTCAGTTCTGTGTAGCTTATAAGAATTTCACATACGACGAGATGTTCTTCAGAGGACACTTCCCAGAGTACCCAATCGTACCTGGTGTTCTTACAGTAGAGGCTCTCGCTCAGGCTGGTGCAGTTGCTATCCTTTCACAGGAAGACTTCAAGGGTAAGATCGCAGTATTCGCTGGTATCGATAACTGTAAGTTCAAGAGACAGATCGTTCCTGGTGATACAGTTCGCCTTGAGACAAAGATTACTCAGGTTAGAGGACCTATCGGCGTAGGTGAGGCTGAGGCTACTGTAGACGGTAAGACAGCAGTTAAGTGCACACTTAAGTTCGCCATCATGGCTTAATTCTTTGAACTAAGCTGTTTGATATATAGTTTGTAAAGACGAGGCTTTCTCATCTTTTTTAAAAGTTTTTCCACCCCCGACTTGTCGCGCGATTCGGGGGTGTTTTTTGCGCAAAAAAGCAGGCTCAAAAGTGAGCCCGCTTCTAATAAATTCGATTCAGTTAATTACTGAATAACCACGCAAGGGTTGCCGCCTGCAACAGATCCCTCAGGAATATCCTCTGTTACTACGCTGCCACCAAGAATCATTACGTTGTTACCGATTGTAACGCCTGGCATAACGTGTACGTTAGGACCAAAGCATACGTTGTCACCAACATTGATTGCACGTGCAAATTCAACACCCTCGTTACGTCTCTCGCTGTCGAAAGGACGTGCCTTAGTATAGAAACCACAGTTAGGACCGATAAAAATATTCTCACCGAAGAAAACTCCACCTGCATCCTGAATTACGAGATTGCACTCCGAGTTGAAGTTGTTACCTACTTCAGTATTCCATCCATAATCGCAGTAGAAAGGTGGTTCTACGTTGATTTCTCTGCCTGTTTTACCGAGAATACCTACAATTCTCTTCTTACGCTCAGCACCGTTTGCTGGGCTGATCTTATTATATTCATGACATAAATCACGGCACTCACGACGCTCCTTAAGAAGTCCGTCGTCCATATTTACATTAAATGGCTCGCCGTTAAGCATCTTATCTTTCTCTCGCATACTATCTCTCCTGAACTTTATAATCTTTCAAAAAGAATCTCTCTTCTTCAAAATTAGTTTAGGTCAATTAATTCAATCATTCAAGTTGTTATATGTCTGAAGTTGTTTGTAAATATTGAATTAAAAGTGATTAATTTTCATAATTAAAAAATTCAATCTGTAGGATAATTGTTAATATGAAGGTACATATTGGTTTTGGAGGGGAATTTTATGAGTAAAACCGTACAGTTAAGTGGAAAGAAAGTAGGAATAGCATTTCTTATTTTTGGCCTGATTATAGTATTAGTTGGAGGCTTATTATTCGGAAACTACGCAACGCTTAAGAAAACGTATCTTAAAACTTCCGGAGTAGTCACAGATTACGCAGTGGATAGACAGACTAATGGAGAATCGAATATATACTATCCAATTTATTCTTATAGTGTTGATGGTGAGTCTTATACTCTTCGTGGAAAATCAGGTAGTTCCAAGAAGGCAAAAAAGCCAGTAGATATTTACTATAATCCATCAAATCCTGGTACGGCCTTTTCTTCAAGTGATGCTAACGGTAGCTTGGTAATTATTGGTTGTGGTTTGGCAGTTACTGTTTTGGGTGTAGCAGTAACAGTTAAAGCAAAGAAAGATATGTAAAGACAAACAAACAGGGTTCACTTCAGATATCTGAGGTGAACCCTTTTAATATGCAAAAAGTAAATATCAGATGAATGTGTATACGTAAAATCCTGCAAAGACGAGAAGCATTATGATTCCTGTAAGCTTATTGAGCTTACGCTTTGGAAGTGCAAGAAGGAACAAAAGCACGATAGCTCCGATTGCTGCAAAGCAGTCAAGTGTAAATGCACTCTCGCATGGAATTGGTCTGATTGTTGATGTAATACCAAGAACGAAAACGATATTAAAGAAGTTAGATCCTACGATATTACCGATAGCAATGTCTGTCTTCTTCTTAAGTGCCGCTGCAATGCTTGTAACGAGCTCAGGAAGCGATGTACCAAAGGCAACGATAGTAAGACCAATAATACGCTCGCTGACGCCAAATGAAGTGGCAATGGCAGTTGCAGAAGATACTGTTAAATTACTTCCGAAAGTAATCATGGCACCGCCAAGGATAATGAAAAGAATCATCTTCCAGACTGGAGTCTTATCCTTCTCAGGCATCTCATCTAACTCGTCGCCCTTCTTTACGCGGTATCCAAGATAGATAACATACAAAATCATAATTGCGATAAGGATAATACCTTCATATCTTTGAAGAAGATTATCTCTTAAGCACATGAAGCCCAAAATGCATGTTGTTACGATTACAAGTGGAATATCAAAAGATAAAGCCTTCTTTGAAACAGGTATCGCACAGATAAGAGAAGTAAGTCCAAGAATCAAAAGAACATTCATAATGTTTGATCCAAAGATATTACTGATTGATAAATCGGAGGCGCCCTTAAGTGCTGATGTAATACTTACGGCAGCTTCTGGAAGTGAAGTTCCAAGTGCAACGATTGTAAGTCCGATGATGATATCCGGAATACCAAACTTAACAGCAACTTTACCGGCACCATCGACAAACATATCTGCGCCCTTCATAAGAAGAACAAAACCAACAATCAAAATAGCGATTTGCAAAAATATCATATAGACCTCGAATTCTGATAACCCTCTTCAGTTTTTAAACTATAGCACAAATAAGATAACAGGGAAGATACAAGTGATTACAAAATAAGGTCTTCTATTTTGCATTATTTATTGAAAACGTCAGCGAAATGACTGATTTTTGCCTATAACAGTGTTACAATCATTGAGTTAGAAGTGTTTTCCGGAGTCTGAAGTTTTGGCTCGGATTCTAGAAATTATCAATTTTTCTGTCTGGGTGGGAGAAAGAAAGTATGGTAACAGAGCAGCGTAAGGTTCTCATTGTTGAGGATGATGAGACAATTAACAGCCTTATTCGTGTCGCACTTACAAAGCATGGTTTAAGTTGTACACAGGCTTTTTCAGGTTCAGAGGGTCTTCTTAATTTTAAGAATGACAAGTTCGATTTGATCATTATGGATCTCATGATGCCAGGTATGTCCGGTGAAGTTTTGACAGCTACAATTCGTGAGTCATCTCAGGTGCCAATCATTATTTTGTCTGCAAAGTCATCACTTGATTCCAAGATGAATCTTTTTGAGATGGGTGCTGATGACTTTATTGCAAAGCCTTTTGAGGTTAAGGAGCTTATTGCACGTGTAGATATTCAGCTTCGTCATAGTGCAACAACTTACTCTAAGGAAGATGTCGACAAGAATAATAGTCTCTACTTTAAGGATTTGGAACTTAAAAGAGATACTTTTGAGGTTTTCCTTTGTGATAAGGAAGTCCAGCTTACAAGACAGGAGTACAAGATTTTGGAACTCTTTATGCTTTACCCTACAAAGGTATTTAGTAAGCAGGAAATTTTCGAATATGCCTGGAACGAGTTTTATATTGGCGAAGATAAGACTATTAACGTTCACATCAGTAATATTCGTTCAAAGTTTAAGTCAATTACTGAAGAAGAGTATATCGATACTGTCTGGGGTATTGGATTTAGACTCGCTAAGGCTAAGTAAGCCTTATTAATAACGTAATTAAACCTCGTATGCTGTTTTTGGTATGCGGGGTTTTCTTTAACTTATCTTTAAATTTGATTTTCGAAAGTTTATGATTTCGCCTTGATAATGGCAACATCTAAAAGACAGTTTGGAGGTCTTCTATGTCAGACATGTTCCTTGTGACAGATAATCTTACTAAAAATTATAAGAATGTTTGTGCTGTAGATTCAGTAAATCTACACATCCGTAAGGGTGCTATATATGGTCTTATCGGTAAGAATGGTGCCGGAAAGACAACTGTTATGAAGATGATTTCAGGTATGGCTGAGCCAACATCAGGCAGCTTTAACTACTTATCTTATGGCGATGATAAGGATGAAGCATTTTCAAGAATTGGAGCTCTTATTGAGGCTCCTGCAATTCAGCCAAATCTTTCAGCTTTTGATAATTTAAGAATTAAGTGTCTTGCTTATGATGTAGGTGACAAGCAGTACATTATGGACAAGCTCGAGCTTGTTGGTCTTGCTGGCGTTGCAAATCGTAAGGCTGGTAAGTTCTCACTTGGTATGAAGCAGCGTCTTGGCATTGCTTTGGCACTTGTAGGTGAGCCAGACTTCCTCCTCCTCGATGAGCCTATTAATGGATTGGATCCTCAGGGTATTGTTGAGATTCGTGAAATGATTACAAAGCTTACAGAAGAAATGGGACTTACAGTTCTTATTTCAAGCCACATCCTTGGTGAACTTAGCAAGCTTGCAACTGACTTTGGTATTATGGCCAACGGTAAGATTGTTGAGGAGATTACAAGAGACGAACTTAAGATTCGTTGCCGTGACAAGATTGTAATCAAGTCTTCTTCAGCTAATCAGATTGTACCTATCCTTGATAACCTTATGTTCAGTGAATATCAGGTAATCAACGATTCAACAATTTATGTTTATGACAAAACCAATGAGATTTCTTCTCTTAACATGGAAATTGCCAAGTCTGGAATCCTTGTTGATTCTATTGGCGTAGTAGCTTCTGATCTTGAGGAGTACTTCCTTAAGGTTACTGGTTCTGCTTCAGGCGAGAACGTTAAGAAAGTCTGAAAAAGGGGAGGAATTGTATTATGTTTATGCCATTTTTAAAGTCTGAGCTTTTTAAAGTTTCAAAGATGCTCAGCACATATATCCTTCCACTCATTTTGATTGTCGTTATTTTGATTAACGGCGTACTTCTTTTGAAGATTGATATGTTTACTGCTTTAGGACTTGATAGAGATCAGTACGATCAGCTTGTAGAGGATGGTAATTCTATTGAGGGTATTTCAGAAAGTTTCCAGATGGGATTCGAGGCTGGTCTTGATGCTGGCGAAGCAATGTACGATGAGGAAAATCCTGAAGAGATAACAATTCCTTCTTTGTGGGGTGAAGGTATTTACTATCACGAAGATGTAGATTCACTTTTCCAGCAGAATGTAGCTACCCTTACAGCAATTCTCTTTATTTCTATTTTTGTTGGTATTTATATTGGTGACAACTATAGTTATAAGTCAGATAAGAATATCGTAATGGCATGTAATAAGCGTACTCTTATTACTGTGGTAAGAATGATTGTAATTGCTCTTTACACACTCGTTATTCATGTTATTACATGGCTTGGGGCACTCCTTAATGCAGCATTAATGGCTGAGAGTGTTAAGCTTCACCCTGATAAGTCAACAGTTATCTATTTTATCGTTTCTTATGTCCTTACATTGGCTTTTGGCTATATCGTAATGTTTATTACTCATGCATTGAGAAGCAAGGCTGCAGGTATTACAATTGGTGTAATTCTTTCATCAGGTATGCTCACAATGGTAGTTACTCTTGCTACAATGATTGTCAAGAACTATCTTCCAGTTCCAGATGACTTCTCATTTGCGAATTATTTCCTTTCACAGAATCTTGCTGTAATTGGATTTCAGTCAACAGGTGCAGAAGTAATCAGAGCATTAATTTGTTCTATTGTTTATTCAGCTATAGCTACTGTTGGAAGTATTTTTGTGATTAATAAGAGAGATATTGTTTAAGGGATGTTTAGTAATCTGATAAGACTTAATTTTATACGACTTTATAAGAGTCGAGTAACAAGCGTATGTGCATATACTGCACTTGCGCTTATGTTGCTTTTTGCTTTTATGTTATTTGCATTATTTGGCGAAGTCTTTAAAAACAGATTTAATGGTGGTGCTGATCTTTCTCATTTTTGGATTTCCCTGTTTTATATAATGAGTAGTTCAATCGTTTCAGTTGCCGAGATTGTTATTGTTGGTTTCGCTACCTGTGATTACTATAAATTCCGTCAGATGATTAATATCGAGGGAGCATGCAGAAGTAAGATTAAATTTTGTCTTTCAGAGATTGTTGCTATTCTTCTTTTTAGTTTTGTAGTTGCGCTTGTTCCAATCGCGTTTGCTTTTCTTGGTGACTTTTTGGATATACCAAGACTTGAGTTTTTTACGACTAATTTTAAAGGTATAGCTAAGAGTTACTTTGCGGATATTTACATGCTGTTTTCAGCAGCTCTTCCAGTTTTTGCATTGAGTAAAATATTTAGAAACAAGATTGAAGTTGCTATTACTGTTGCTGTCGTGCCATTTGTTATCGAATTAATAGTTGGAAGTCTTGTAACTTTTAATATAGATGTATATGTTCTTTTTATTAATCCTGCAGGCACTTTTGTAGATGCTATATTGGGTGAAAAAACTGGAATAAGTGTATATACAGCAGCGATAGTAGCTGTCATTGAAAATGTGTGCTGGATTGCTTTGGCTCTGGTTGGTTCCAAGAGGAGATTTGAACTATGAGTAGTAATCAGTACATCGCTGTTATTGTAGTGCTTGTAGCGGTTATTCTCGCTATGGTTTTTACAATCGCTCAAATGATGAATCAGATGACCAGTCTTAGAAAACAGGTTAGATTTATTGCGCGTAATAATACGAATAAACTAATTACTTTCTATGGTGGCTCAAGAGTATTTAAGTCACTTTCCAATGATATTAATCAGATCATTACAACTTGCCGTATTCGTGAGAAAGAGGTTAACAAGCAGGATAATGATCTTAAAGATACGCTTGTAAATATGTCCCACGATATTAGAACACCTCTAACTTCATTAAAGGGATATTTCGAACTTTTAAATGAGACAGATGATCCTGAAGAGCAGGCACGTTACCGTGCAATTATCAGTGAGAGAATTGATTCATTAAGTGAGATTCTCGAGGCTATGTTCTTCTTTACAAAGGTATCTGGTTCTAACTATCAGACAGAACTTGATTCTGTACAGATGTCTGCTCTTGTTATGCAGACTTTATTCTCATATTTCGATGATTTTGAGTCAGCAGGTCTTACTCCGGAAATTGATTTTGATGAGAATTTAAGTGTTATTGGTAACGAGCAGTCTATTAAGAGAATTATTCAGAATTTTGTTAAAAACTGCCTTGTTCACGGTAAGTCAGATGTAAAGATTAAGCTTAAGCCTACTGAAAATAATACGGTTCTGTTTACTATCAGTAATAGTGTTTTCGAAGAGTCAGTACCTGATCCTGAGCGTGTTTTTGATCGTTTCTATAAGGCTGATACTGCAAGACATGTAAGTTCCAGCGGTATCGGACTTTCTGTTACAAAGAAACTTGCTGAATCCATGAAGGGTAATGTTTATGCTTCTTTGGATGGAAATATTTTTGCTGTTTCTTTGGAACTTCAGAGAGTGAATTTGTAAAATACTCTTGCAGGGGTTAAAATTAATTAACTATCGCTGTTAGGAGAATTCTTATGGAGAACAATCAGTTCAGTGAAATCGAACGTCTTGTACTTAGCACATTGCGTGATTTTTCCACAGATACAATTTATTTTAAAGACCGCGATTCCAAGTTTATCTGGAATACACAGGGCCACGCAAGTCAGGTTGGTTCAACACCACAGGGCATGATTGGTAAGAGTGATTATGACTTCTTCCCAGAAGATTTTGCCGACAGCACACGTGAAGTTGAACTCGAAATCATGCGAACAGGAACTCCTATTATCAACCAGGTTGAGGAGCTCGTAGATGATTCAGATGAGTCAACTTACTTCATGGCTTCCAAGTATCCTTTGTACGATGAGAATCACGAGATTATTGGTACATGGGGTATTTCCAAGAATATTACAGAGCAGAAGAAGATTGAGCTTGAGCTCGCACGTTCTTATCAGAAGATGCAGACACTTGCACGTGTAGATGATCTTTGTGGTCTTTATAACAGAAGATATTTCTACGAGGCAATCGAGCGTACAATCAGCCTTATCGAAGAGAGTGGCGAGATGGCAACATGCTCTCTTATCGCAATCGATGTAGACGATATGAAGTACATTAACGATCAGTATGGTCAGCCTAAGGGTGACGATGTTCTTCGTTATGTTGCATCTGCTATGGTAAGTTCAGTTCATAAGCACGATATCTGCTTCCGTATCGGTGGAGATGAGTTTATGGTTCTCCTTCCTGGAAGTGACAAGATTAAGGCTTTGGGAACAGCAAAGAAGATTGCAGATCTCGTATCTTCAGAGAAGGTAAGAATCGGTGGTGCCAAGTGTGAGAAGGTTACAATTTCGCTTGGTGTTGCTACATATGAGAAGGGCATGGATATTGCTGAGTTCATCTCAATCGCAGACCGTAAGCTTTATAAGTCAAAGCGTAATGGTAAGAATCAGGTTTCTTTCTAATTATCTTGTTTTTCAATATTTTTAAGCATCAGACCGCTTCGTTAAGAAGCGGTTTTTTAATGCAAAAATGCAGTCGCAACTTTTTTTCCGTGATAGT
Source organism: Saccharofermentans sp. (assembly GCA_045639635.1). Classification (GTDB taxonomy): domain Bacteria; phylum Bacillota; class Clostridia; order Saccharofermentanales; family Saccharofermentanaceae; genus Saccharofermentans. Next base: position 78,946 of record JAZUDM010000075.1, read on the forward strand.
TAATAGCAGCAAAAGTAATATTGTACCTGCTGGTGCAGAGCGTGCCTGATCCTTAAGCCGATGCTTCGTGACGAAGTTAATATCGGCACCAAACGGGGTGACACGTAGCTACGTAAGTTAATACGAAGAATCGTATCAGAATGTGCTGGCAACCGTGCGCAATCACGTATGTAAAAACTAGTTTGAGAATTGAATTTTTAATTAGTCATATTGACACGATTTAGGATCTTTTTTCAAACAGGTTTGCCGGTCATCTTTTTAAGTAAAACTCTTTTCAATTTCGAAAGGTAATTACTTACAAAAGAAGCGACAAATGCCCATAAACCTGCCTTGGTGTGGATACCGATTATGGGGACTATTTTCTTCCTGCTACATGGGTTAGTAAGAGAACAAAATAGCAAACATCTTCTTAAACGTTAAGCCGTTAGCAAGCATGGTGAACCTTAAACTGCTTATTAAGAATTCGGAATATATAGATTAGAAAATTGGAGGAAAATACTATGAAAAAGTATGTAATTAATAACAACCAGAAGGGCCTTCTTTTTAAGAATGGCAAGTTTGTTAAGCTTCTTGAAGCTGGCAAATATACAGCATGGGGCAACTCAAAAATTGAGGTACTCAATATTGGTGAGAGAGTAGCCTCAAGGGACATTCGTCTTAAGGACCTCCTTAAGAATGAAGAAGTTGCCGCTAAGACAACTTCTATTAAAGTTGGCGAAGACGAGGTAGCACTTGTCTTTGTTGACGGCGTATTTAAGGCTTTCCATTTGGCAGGCGAATACGCTTACTTTAACGAGCTCGGTGACATCGAGGTTAAGAAGGATACACTCTCAAACCATGAGGTATCTTTGGACATCCCTGACTCTGTCTGGGGTGAACTTCCAGCGAATCTTTTTACAATTATCAGAGTTCCTGCTTACCATGTAGGCAGACTCTGCTTTGAGGAAGAGTTTGTACGCTTCCTTGAGCCTGGTGTGTACCATTTCTGGGGAAGCTATGGTGCGGTTTCCGCGAGAGTCGTTGACACAAGACTTACTCAGGCCGTGATTCGCGGCCAGGAAGTTTTGACTTCTGATAAGGTGCTTTTGCGCATTTCACTCGTATGTAATGTACGAGTAACTGATTTCGAGAAGGCATTCTCAGAAGTTGACGACTATATGGAGCAGATCCATACAAGAACACAGCTCGCACTCCGTGAGTACGTTGCCCGTTATACTCTCGATGAAATCCTTGAGGGTAAGGATGGCATCAGCAGCTTCATCGAGGGCGTGCTTAAGGAGGCACAGGCGGAACTTCATGTGGAGATTACTTCTGCTGGTGTCAGAGACATTATCCTTCCAGGAGATGTCAGAGACATCTTAAACACTGTGCTTGTTGCTCAGAAAAAGGCGCAGGCCTCTATGATCTCCCGTAGAGAGGAGGTTGCATCAACACGTGCACTCCTTAATACAGCGAAGCTTATGGAGGATAACCCAACCCTCATGATGCTTAAGCAGTTTGAGTACGCAGAGCGTATTCTTTCTAATGCTAATAGCATCACTCTTTCTGGGAACTCTGATGTAGCATCCCAGATTTTAGGCCTTGTAAAAAGGGACTAATCTGA
>JAZUDM010000076.1:0-5825 GCA_045639635.1 Saccharofermentans sp.
ACAGCATGCTCATCTAAGGATTCAGGCAAAGAGAAGTTCATCGTAGGTTTCGATGCAGAGTTCCCTCCAATGGGTTTCGTTGCTGAAGATGGTTCTTATACAGGTTTCGATCTTGATCTTGCTGCTGAGGTTGCTTCAAGACTTGATATGGAATTCGTAGCTCAGCCAATCGACTGGGATGCAAAGGATCAGGAGCTCGCTTCTGGTAACATCGACTGCATCTGGAACGGTTTTACAATTTCTGGTCGTGAGGATCAGTACACTTGGTCAGAGCCTTATATGGCAAACAACCAGGTAGTAGTTGTTAAGGCTGATTCAAACATCAACTCACTTGCTGATCTTGCTGGTCTTAAGGTTGCAGTTCAGAAGGATTCTTCAGGACTTGCTGCTCTCGAGGAGAACCCAGATCTTACAGCTACATTCGCTGATCTTGTAGAAGAGTCTTCTTACCTCAACGCAATGATGGAGCTCGAGTCTGGTGCTGTCGACGCAATCGTAATGGACGAAATTGTTGCTCGTTACGAGATTCAGACATCTGGTAAGGACTTTAAGGTTCTCGATGAGGCAATTACTTCTGAGGAGTATGGTGTAGGATTTAACCTTGGTAACACAGAGCTTCGCGACAGAGTACAGGCTACTCTCGAGGAGATGGCTGCTGATGGAACACTTGAGAGAATTTCAAACGAGTGGTTCGGTTCTAACGTTACAACTATCGGTTAATTATTAATCTTTGAAGTTAAACAAAAAGGCATTCAATCAATGGATTGAATGCCTTTTTTCATGTACGAAACATCTTCTATAAACTCAGAATTTAAGTCAATGTGAAATCCATAAAGTCAGCGTAGCCCTCACCTGCATATGTGAAATAAAGTGGCTTTTTTCCACACTCGATATTTAATTCAGCTTCGTAGGAACTCCAATCCGTTGAAGGCTCAAGTTTAATTTCTGCTACAACGTTTCCATCACGCTCATCCTTAACAATGAACTTACCTGATGCCTCGCCTCTTGTTCTGACAGAAATCTTTGATGCAGTAGCAAAATCAAAATATCTGAATCCTGCTGTAGCACCATCCTTCATATTATTAATGTACTGATTAGGATTATCCTCTCTGTCTTCTCCCTCCTGAGTAAATGCAGGGTGATTCATATCCTGCTGCTCAAGAAGGCTCTCAGTAGTTCCGTTCTTGGAGTAAAGATGGCAGGCAATTCTTGCTTCGTATGTACCCTTATCCTTAAGAGGACCACCATTTAATCCACATGAAGTAACCTCAGCCTGATAGAACTTCTCTCCATCAAACTTAATTTCTTCAGCGCATGCCTGACGTGAAAAGAAATGACGGTTAGTCTGTCTATGGTAGAACACATACCACTTACCGTTAACGCATGCTACACTGCCGTGAGTATTACCACGATAATTAAACGCTTCTTTATTACCGTTAGCGCCAATATCCGAATTACTTACAAGAACGCCACCGTATCTATACTCTCCAAGAGGTGTATCAGATACTGCCCAGCAAAGCTCATGCATCCATGTAGAGCTATAGATAAAGTAGTATTTACCATTAATCTTTCTTACAGAAGAAGCCTCGAAAAATGGATGCTCCTCATAGTCTGTTCCAGGAGCTGCTGTGATAATAGGAAGATTAACTTCAGGAGCGCTTTTCAAAGTAACCATATCACGCTCAAGTTCCATCTTCTGACTATTTTTATCCACGTTAGGCATATCAGCATAACGTGGACTGTTACCTGAGAACAAATAGATTCTCTCATCGTCATCGATAAAGATACCTGGATCGAACTGACGTGTATCACCTTCAGTTCCAAGGATTCTGCCATCAGGCCATCTTACAAAATCCAAAAACTCAAATGGGCCAGCTGGATTATCTGCTACAGCAACACCAATCTCCTTAAGAAAATCAAGACAATAGTAAAGGTAGTATTTACCATCTAATCCTTTACAAACATCAGGTGCCCAAAGCGCATGGGAACCATCACTATTTCTAGGATCCTGAACCTTTTTAAAGATAACACCCTCGTATCTCCAGTCTGATAAATCATCCTCAGGTGCTGACCAGCATACATAATCGTTCTGGCAGTAAACATCGCCATTAAACTTATCGTGGCTGCCGTAGATATAAAGACGTCCGTCAAACACTCTTGGCTCACCATCTGGAATATATTCATAACTAGGAAGATATGGATTAAAAACCTGCTGCTTCATAAGTAGCCTCCGACAAAATGAAATCAGTTATATTCTACAAGATTTTAAGCCATTTTTTATATCTCCTGCGTGGTGTTTTTATCGTTTTCTTTAGTCCTCTAAAGTGATATACTGAACAGACTTATTAACGTGAAAGGTGCTTCCTATGAGTCAGCTCTTATCAACAATTACACAGTTGGGCTTAGGCCTTATTTATACTGTTGCAATTTTCCTTTTAACTTTACTCTTTTCGATTCCTTTGGGACTTCTTATTGCCAGAGGAAGAATGGCCAAGAATATTGTTGTAAGTTCTATTTTCAGAATCTACATTTCAATCGTAAGAGGCACTCCTCTTATGCTTCAGCTTTTGCTTGTATTCTTTGGTCCTTACTATATCTTTGGAATTAGTACAGGTAAGATTGCAATCGGACCTTTGGACTATAGATTCATTGCTACTGTTATTGGATTCTCTTTGAACTACGCTGCATACTTCGCAGAAATCTTCCGTGGTGGTATCCAGTCAATGCCTAAGGGCCAGTACGAGGCAGCTCAGGTTCTTGGATTTACAAAGTCTCAGACTTACTTCAAGATTATTCTTCCACAGGTTATTAAGCGTGTACTTCCATCAGTAACAAACGAGGTTATTACTCTCGTTAAGGACACATCCCTTGCGCAGGTTCTTGCTCTTACAGAAATGTTTACAGCAGCAAAGAAGCTCGCTTCAGCACAGGTTTCTGTAATGCCATTTATCGTAGCTGGTGTTTTCTACTACGTAATGAACGGCATCATCGAACTTATAATGACATCTTTTGAAAAGAAGATGAACTACTACCAGTAATAGGAGGGGCATATGAACGTACTTGAAATGAAAAACATCCATAAGTCCTTCGGCGATCTCGAAGTACTTAAGGGAATCGATCTTACTGTTAAGAAGGGTGAAGTTATTGCAATCATCGGACCTTCAGGTGGAGGTAAGTCTACACTTTTAAGATGTGCTACTACACTTGAGAATATCGATAAGGGAACTATTTCTATCGGTGGCGATGTACTTGCAGCTGATGACAACGGATTCTCAGTTTACTGCGACAAGGAGACACTTCAGAGAATCAGAGGAAAGTTCGGACTTGTATTTCAGAACTTCAACCTCTTCCCTCATTTCTCTGTAAGAAGAAATATCACTGAGGCTTTAATCCATGTACATAAAAAGCCAGCAGATGAAGCAAATAAGATTTGCGACGATCTTCTTAAGAAGATGGGAATGCCTGACAAGGCTGATTCATATCCATGTAATCTCTCAGGAGGTCAGCAGCAGCGTGTAAGTATCGCAAGAGCTCTTGCAACTTCCCCTGAAATCATCTTCTTCGATGAGCCTACTTCTGCTCTTGACCCAGAGCTTACTGCAGGCGTACTCAAGGTTATAAGAGAGCTTGCTGAAGAGCACATGACAATGGTTATCGTAACTCACGAAATGAGTTTCGCCAGAGACGTTGCAGACCGTATCGTGTTTATGGATGGCGGCGTAATCGCTGAGGAAGGTCCAGCATTAGAAGTTATTAATAATCCTAAGAACGAGAGAACAAAGGAATTCCTCGCAGGATATTAATTCTAAGATTTATTGCATAACAAAGGGTGAGGATTATTCCTCACCCTATTAATTTGCTTTGAAATTTAATTACTTAATCTCGTAGAGCTTAATAGCAACAGCCTTTACGATAATTACCTCATCGTCATCAGAGATTCTGTCGTACTGTCTTCTGGAAATGTTAGCGCCGTGAGCGATAATCTTCTTTGGCTCATCCATATAAACTGAAGCTGTGTACTTTCTCTGTGTCTTTCCCTTGCTGTTTGTAGTAATCATCGTGGTTGTAGTTGCGACCTTACATCTACATACCTTTGGCTTACTAAGAATTGTAGCAATAAGACAAACAATAGCAATAACAATAAAGAAACCTGCAATAAGCATTCCAGTTCTATCAAACTTCAGAACAATAGCTGCAACCATGAAAACAATTGCAATAGCCAAAAACACAGACATTCCGATAATATTGCTTCTCTTCGCCTTTTTACAAAGTGCTTCTTCTGCTTCGCTATTTGGCTCCTCGAAAGGCAATCTGCTGATAGTAGTAATCTTATAATCAGAAAATCTCTCAATTTTCTGCTTTGTGTCTTCTACCTTATTCTTTAAATCTTCGATTGGATTAAACATGGTAATAGTACTCCCCCTAACATTAGTTTCTTAAAGTAACCCTTAACTTTTATTATATCCCTGCGTTTTTATTTCGCCAAACATTTCACTAATACTTTCTTTGTTGTACAATAACACCCATATTATTAAAACCAAGGAAATTCATATGAAGGCATTAATTGCAATGAGTGGCGGAGTCGATAGTAGCGTAGCCGCTTTTCTTATAAGAAACCAGGGCATGGAAGCAATTGGCTGCACCATGAAACTTTACGATAACGACGACGCTGGCATCGAGAAGGAAAAATCCTGCTGCAGCATCGACGATATTGAAGATGCCAGAAGCGTATCTACAAGACTTGATATGCCTTACTATGTTTTTAACCTTAAGGAAGACTTCAAGGAAAAGGTAATCGATAACTTTATCTACTGCTACGAGCACGGCATGACTCCAAACCCATGCATCGAATGTAATAGATACCTTAAGTTCGATAAGCTTTTTACAAAGGCAAAGGAACTTTCATGCGACTATGTTGTAACAGGTCACTATGCCAGAATCGAAGAAACTCCTGATGGATTTGTTCTTAAAAAGGCCGTAGACGACAGTAAAGATCAAAGCTACGTTTTATATTCCCTTACTCAGGAGCAGCTTAAGCATACTCTCTTCCCTCTCGGAGGCCTTACTAAGGTTGAGGCAAGAGAACTTGCTGAGAACAACGGATTCATTAATGCTAATAAGCCAGATAGTCAGGATATCTGCTTTGTACCAGATGGAGATTACGCCAAGGTAATCGAGCTTCATACAGGTAAGAAATATCTTCCAGGAAATTATGTTTCTACTTCAGGCGAAGTATTAGGAGAACATAAAGGAATTATTCACTATACTATAGGCCAGCGTAAGGGCCTTGGAATTGCTCTTGGAGAACCTAGATTTGTTTGTAAGATTTGTCCTGATACAAACGAGGTGGTGCTTGGAACTAACGAAGAACTCATGACTCATGAGATTCACGTTAACGATATCAACTGGATATTGGGTCACCGTCCTTCCATGTCCTTCAGATGCAGTGCCAGAGTACGCTATAAGCACAAGGAACAGCCTTGTACAGTAAATATAGAGGAAGATGGTACAGCAGTAGTTATCTTTGACCAAAAGATTCGAGCTGCAACTCCTGGTCAGTCCTGCGTATTCTACGATGGTGATGTAGTCCTTGGTGGCGGAAAAATTATGTAACATACAAAATCCCTGGAACAATCCAGGGATTTTTAAGTTCAGACAATAGTATTAACGATTAAAGATATTCCAGAAATAATAAGCATTACTACAACGATAATCTTCATTACTTTCTCGTTTAATTTCTTTCCGAGAAGCATTCCTAAGAATAGTCCAATAATCATTGGAATGATTAAAATTCCTGCTGTCTTATATGCATCTAACGTCAGAAT
>JAZUDM010000077.1:0-29061 GCA_045639635.1 Saccharofermentans sp.
ATTTGAGATAACGTAAGAAACCATCCAGAATACGACAGCTACGTTGATCATAAAGATAAGCGAATCACTTGTTGAAAGACCTACAGCATTTGCAATAATCTCAACAAGACCATTTGCAAGAATACCAATGTAGTATGCACCGCTCTTGTTCTTCTTAAGAAAGAAAGATGGAAGAAGGTTAATCTTAGCCATTCCAGCACACATGAATGAGAATGAACTCATAGCTGAGTTTACCGTACTAATAACTGCAAGAGCAGATACAAGAATCATCCAGTAAGAGCCCCACTTACCAAGAAGTGCTGTACCATAGAAAATATGTGGAGATGGTGATGCACCAAGCTCGTCATATGCAGTGTACTTTGTCATACCAATAACAAGGAAAATCTGCATTACAAGAATAATTACAAGACTTAATACCATTCCCAAAGGAACATTTCTTCTCTCATTCTTAATGCTCTTTGCGATTGGAATTACGAATTCACAACCAATGAAGAGGAAGAATGCAAGACCCAAAAGTCCGAATGTATCAGTAAATGAACCTGCAAGGTTTGCTGGCTGATCAATCTGCTCACCAGAACCGATACCAAGTACACCAAGGATACCCATAATCATCAAGGATCCAATAAGAACATAAGCAACTACATTCTGAATCTTTGCGAAGATATCAACACCTCTTAAGTTAGCAAAAATAAGAATTGCTATCATTATGACACTAAATACCCATGAAGGAATTCCAGTATCAAATACAGTATTGATAGCGTTACCAAACATCGCACATTCAACTGTACCTGCAATAATCTGACATACGAGGTAACCACCTACCATTGTAAGAATAGTAACAAATGGTCCCATACCTGCCAAAGTATACTGAGCAAGACCACCAGTAAGATTTGGCATAAGAGCGTTAAGCTCAGACATCGAAAGTGCAGTCAGAATATTGATCGCACAAGCGATAACCATTGTAATAATAAATCCTGTTCCAAGGATACTTGCTCCCTGGCCAAGTGACATAAGACAACTTGTTCCAATGATAAGACCAACACCTGTTGCTATGGCACTAAATAATCCTAATTTCTTATCCATAACTCACCTTTTACTTAAGAGCGTCAAGTCCTTCCTCACCTGTACGAACTCTAATGACATTTGTAATTGGTGAAACAAAGATCTTTCCATCACCAATATGACCTGTATAAAGTTCTTTCTTAATAGTCTCTACTGCCTTCTCAATAAGGTGGTCTTCTACAACGAGCATAATGTATGTCTTAGGAAGAAGTTCCATCTCAGCATTCTCTTCTGGAAGGTACTCATAAGTACCTCTCTGAACACCACAACCAATTGCCTGCATAACTGTCATACCAGTTACACCAACTTTTGTAAGTGATGTCTGAAGTTTTGAAAGCTTGCTGCTTGATGTAATGATTTCAATCTTTGATAATTCCATAATCTTTCCTCCTGTTTTCGAGTAAACAAAAAGGCGCCTATCCCGTACAATACGGGTTAGACGCCTTTGTCGTTTAACTCTTTTCCAATATATTAAGTACAAAAAGCAGAATTAAATTGTACAAATCAGAACTTAAATATCAATTATTTTTTCTATATACTTCTCGCCATGTATTAGTTTTAAGTACTTATTGGGAGTGATACCAGCAAAAGCTTTAAAATCCTTTATAAACTTTGACTGATCGTAGTAACCTAGTTCCATAACAGTTTTTGTAAGCTTCTCATCTGGTCCATAATTCAAAACTTCAATTGCATTTTGAAACTGAATTATCTTACAAAAAGTCTTCGGAGAGAATCCCATAAGTTCAATAAAGACCTTATTGATATATCTTTCAGTATAATCAGTTTTCTCACTTAGTTCCTGAATTTTAATAAGACCACCGGACTTATAAATCATATCCTTAACTGCCATGCATAACTCCATCTTACCCATAGGCTTTGGTCTTTTGCCTTCAAGAAGTCCATACTCGTCCAAGAAGGTATTAATTCTTCCTTCAAAGTCTTTTACTCCAGAAAGCCTCATAATTATGTCTTTATCATCAATAAGATCAATTAGTAAAACTTTCTTCTCGATAAGATCTTTAAGAACAGTATTTACACCTGCAGGGAAAAATCCTGGCATGAATCTTACGCCAAAAACAACACTTGGACCATCCCAGTGTTGTTTTGAACATTTAAGTACTGTTCCATAAGCATATGCCTGCATACTGTTTTTGCAATATACAAAAACGAGATCAATACATCCATCAGGCACTGAAATCAAATCTGTTGGCTCATTTAACTTAAACGAATAGAAATGACTGATTCCCTTTTTAAGATAGATTCTCTGCTGAAAATTCGAAGAACCCAGCACAATAAACGGCTGAGATGGTTTAAGCATATCAAGTTGCCATTTCATGCCAGGTACCTCCTAAGATTAATTAATCAACTAATACTATTATATCTTTGCCTTAAATCTATCATAACGCAAAGCTGACATATCTACTGGTGAAGTTCCAGTAGTAATAAGTTCAGCAATATTATATGCCACACCTGGAGCAATACCAAATCCATGTCCACAGAAACCAGCAGCAAGAACAAGTCCTGGAACTTCATCTACAAATCCAAGAACAGGAACACCATCAACCATCAGATCAACCCATCCTGACCAGGTTCTTACAATTTTTGCATCAGCAAGAGCTGGGAAATACTTCATAATACCTCTGCACTCGCAGGAAGCTGTGAGGCTGTTACAGATTGGTGTACCGTTATCCTTGCAAACAGCTTCAAAACCTGAAGTACCACCAAAAACAAATGAACCATGCTTTGACTGGTGACCATAAAAATCAGCCTCAGCAGTACCAAGCATCTGATCAAACATATGTGGCTCAGCCTCAGTTACAAGACACTCAATCATATTCTGAACCATTGGAATATCAATACCAACAGTTGATACAAGTTCTCTGCTGTGATAACCAGCAGCTACAACTACTGTATCTCCCTCATAATCATTATTCTCTGTAATTACTTTTCTAAGCTTACCCTTTACTTTCTTAAGTTCAATAACTTTCTCACCTGTTATGAATCTGACACCAAGTTTACGTGCTGTCTTATAAAAACCAAGAGTTGTTGTTAATGGGTTAGCATGTCCATCTGTTGGACACCAACTTGCGCATGTTACCTCCTCTGAAAGGTAAGGATTTATTTTGCGAACTTCATCCCCATCGATCATTCTAACATCAAGTCCAACTTTAACTGCTCTTTCTGTAAGACCTTCAAGAATCTGTCTGTGCTTTTCAGTCTTTCCAAGTCGCAAGTTACCATCCTGATGATACTCACAGTCTACCTCAAGTTCCTCCGAAAGATGTGGCCACAAATGCTTAATTCCATACATAACAAGTGGAAGTTCACGTGGATCACGACCAGACTGTCTTACACCACCACCATTTCGAGAGGAGCCACCATCTCCAATATGGTCACCGCCTTCAAGAACAATTACACTTACATCTTTCTTTGCCAGATAATATGCGATGGAACATCCAATGATTCCGCCACCAACGATTACTACGTCTGCCTTGTTGCTCATATTGTTGTCCCTCCTTAATCTTCTACTTCGTTCGCAAGAACCTTCATCTCAGTAGGTCTCATAGGTGCTCTGCTTGTAGCCGGCTCGAGTTCTGCTGGTGAAACACCAAGTTCTCTTGCTACGATACCTTTGACAAGCTTTGCACATGTCTGACCCTGGCAAAGGCCCATGCCTGTTCTTAAATATCTTCTGATTTCAGTTAATGTCCACATACCCTCGTGAACAGCCTGTCTTATTTCACCCTTTGTGATTTCTTCACATCTGCAGATAAGCATATCGTCATCTGGCTGTGGTACGAATTCACCAATATCTCTTGATCTGTCATTTACTGAATGCATATTAAATCCTCCTAACCACATCAAACATCTGCTTTAAAGAAACGCGCCTTCATAACATATTCAGAAGGAACCTTCATTGTAAGTAAGTGTGTCTTATCAAAAGCAGGAGCAGACTTAACACTAATAACTTCTGCTTCGCATACCTTCTTACCATCACGTCCAAGAGCAATACCCCTCGTACCTGCCTCAGGTAAAGGAAGGAACTCATAAGGAAGAGTAATACTTGCATATCCGTCTTCATAAGTCTCATCTACAAGGAAGATTGCCTGACCGGAGCATGCAGCTACACACATACCACATCCAATACACTTTGCATCTTCATTCAAAGAAGGAAGCGCTGTAATATTGCTACCAATCTTAATGCACTTCTTAGGACATGAGTCCTGGCATGGGTTACATGGAATATTCTGTGTACACTCAATTACAGGATGAATTCCTGCCTTACGTGTAACACCAGGGAATCTCTCAATCTCATCGTCACCAACGTAACCCTTCTTAAGAAGGCTCATTGAAATATCAATTCCCTCATCAGTTATATCTGGAATCTTACCTCTGTTCTTAGGTGCGAACATACCCTGTCTTAAACCATCGAGAGCACTGTCGAGTTCCTGTAGATTCTTATCGAGCTCTTCCTTCTCAATAAATCCAAGATATTCAGCAGCAGCAATACCTGCCATTCTTCCCTCAATCATGGCTGAAGATGCTTCTTCAATACCTGAAACATCACCTGCGACAAATACACCAGGTATAGAAGTTCTACCGTACTCATCACAGATAGGAACCTGTCCACCACGCTTTGGGTTATCTTCCATTTTGCAGCCAGCCATCTTGAGAAGCTGTGACATTGGAGAAAGACCAACAGCAAGACAAATTGTATCAACATCAAAGTGTTTTTCAGTACCTGGAATAAACTTAAAGGAAGAGTCAACCTCTGCAATTGTTACACCTGTTACATGATCCTCGCCTTCAGCCTTAACAATTGTATGTGATAAATAGAAAGGAACACCTGTTCTTGCTACCTTTGCTGCATGAACACCGTAACCACCTACTCTTGGAGCTGCATCAACAAGCGCTACAACTTCACATCCACACTGCAAAAGCTGGAAGCTTACAACAAGTCCAACGTTACCTGAACCAAGCATTAAAATCTTGGAACCTGGCTTAACACCATGAAGGTTCATCATTGTCTGGGCAGCACCAGCACCAATTACACCTGGCAAAGTCCATCCTGGGAATGTAACCATATTCTCAGCAGCACCAGTTGCGATAATAATCGAGTCACCCTTATAGTGATGCATTCCATCACCAATGCGAACTGTGATTTCTCTATCCTGATACATACCACAGACTGTTGCATTAAGGACTACCTCTACGCCAGCAGCGTCTGCCTCTTTAAGAAGATCTTCACCAATCTTAAAACCTCTAATCTTTGCCTTATGCTCCTTAGAACCAAAGAACTTATGAATCTGCTTAAAAAGCTGTCCGCCAGGCTTCTCATTCTCATCGAAAACAACTACATGAAGACCTCTTTTTGCTGCTTCAATTGCTGCGGAAAGTCCTGAAGGACCAGCACCTACTATAATCAAGTCATATCTTTTCATAATTAAAGCTCCTAACGTACTATTTCGAATTCTTACTGCTGATCAAATGGCTTCTCGCTGACGCCATACTGTGTCTTAACTTCCATTCCAGCCTCAAGAGGAGTAACGCATGTTCTTACATTTGGCTTGCCATTTACTATCATTACGCAGTCTGTACATCTGCCGATAGCACAAAAGATTCCTCTTGGTCTATGTTCCTTCTTTGTATATCTATGAATCATTACTCCAGATGCCTTAAGCGCAGCCGCGATAGGCTCACCCTCATATCCTTCATATTCCTTACCATCGAAAGTGAACTTAACAAGCTTTCCCTTTTCCTGTACACCAAGAATCGGATGTTCAGTTATTCTTGTTTCCATATATCTAGCCTCCCAATTATGATTTCTATCAAAACAAAAAGACGCCTAACTATTCCCCCCATTGAATAGTTAAGCGTCATTGCTACTTTCGCTATATATAGTATTATGAAAAATCAACCCAAAATTGTACAAATCGGAACATAAAATCGTTTGTTTATCCTCAGCTAGCAAAACCTAAAATCAGAGCACGATTTAGGTGAATTTTCACCAAACTTTCCGCAATCAAAAAGCCTCGTATTACTACGAGGCTTTAATTCGTGGTGGAAGTGAGGGGAATTGAACCCCTGTCCGAAACCATATCCCCCAAGGCATCTCCGGGTGCAGTTAGTCTACAAAATTTCCCTTCACATAAAGCCGGCTAACAGGCATACGATCCAGTAGCTTCATACATACAACAAGAAGTCAAAGCTTTCCCCTTGAGGTGGCCCTGTTTAACCTACCGGCAGGTAAGGTCTGAGTGCTGCGTCTCTTGTTTCCCCTCAGATCAGGAAACGAGACGGTAGCTAAATTAAGCAGCTACGAGCTGTGTATTGTTTGCAATTACTTGCGATTCTCGTTTTTTAAAGAGGCCAACGAGAATCCTCTACCCGCTTCCCTGATATCAACGACCCCGTCGAAACCAGTACACCCCCATATATCACACAGCTAAGATAAAAAAGTGTAGAACAATAATAACATCGAGCATATTTATAGTCAAATGAGCAATAAAAAAGGTCGGAACCTATAAGATTCCGACCCTTGTAGTTAGTCAATTCTATTAAGAATTACTCACCCTTCTCAAGAGCAAGTGTCTTTGTTGTGATATCACAAACTGAAGAAGGACCATAGTACTGGATAGCACCTGGGAATGTGAAGCATGTCTCAACAGCCCATGTCTCACGGTTAGCCTCGAAGAACTTGAATGGCTTGCCATCGAGCTCAACAAGAGCCTTACGGATAACTGGCTTATCAGCACCGTTACGACGCTCCATGTTCATCATCTTTGTGATTGGCATACCACCTGCAACCCACTCCTCAGCTGGCTTAGAGATGTTAGATACCTTTGAAAGGTAACCTGTGAAACCATACTGGATGAGCATGAATGCATTGTAACCAAGTGAATAGCAGTAGTCTGCATCGAAGTTAGATGGGAATGCACAACGTCCCTCGTAACCGAAGAAGTGATGCTGAGCACCGAACTTACCAACATATGTACCAGCTGCCTTTCTCTTAGCGAGCTCGTTCTTAACCATCTCTGAGAAGAGCTTCTCAGACTCGATCAAAGATACCTGTACGTTACCGTGTGGATCTCTCTCGAGGAAGAGCTGCTGCTGGATACCAACAGGGAGAATATCAAATACTGCGAAAGCAGAAGCTGTAAGACCAGCCTTGATGAAATCGTACTTTGCCTGCCAATCAGGAAGAGCGTTGAACTTCTCTGTAGCCTCACCAGCGAGAAGCTCGTTGATCTCTGCGATAAGAGCTGAGAACTCAGGTACGAACTCTACGATACCCTCTGGGATAATAGCAACACCGAAGTTGTTACCGTTAGCTGCTCTCTTCTCTACTGAATCAGCAATGTAGTTTGTGATGTCTGCAAGTGACATCTTCTTAGCTGCAACTTCCTCACCGATAAGGCAGATGTTTGGCTGTGTCTCAAGAGCACACTCAAGTGCTACGTGTGAAGCAGAACGTCCCATTACCTTGATGAAGTGCCAGTACTTCTTAGCTGAGTTAGCATCACGCTCGATGTTACCGATAAGCTCAGAGTATGTCTTTGTAGCTGTATCGAAACCGAATGAAGCCTCGATGTCCTCGTTCTTAAGGTCACCATCGATTGTCTTAGGACAACCAATTACCTGGATACCTGTGTTCTTAGCTGCCATGTACTCAGCAAGTGTAGCAGCGTTTGTATTAGAGTCGTCACCACCGATGATAACAACTGCTGTAAGACCATTCTTCTTTGCATTCTCTGCAACGATGTTGAACTGCTCCTCTGTCTCGAGCTTTGTTCTACCAGAACCGATGATATCAAAACCACCTGTGTTTCTGTATGAATCGATGAATGGATCGTCGAATACTACATAATCGTTCTTAAGAAGTCCGTCTGGACCACCCTTGAAACCGAGAAGCTCGTTCTCTGGGTTTGTTGCCTTAAGAGCGTCATAAAGACCTGAAATAACGTTGTGTCCACCTGGAGCCTGTCCACCAGAAAGGATTACACCAACAACCTGCTTCTTTGAAGCTGATGTGTTAGCACCCTTCTCGAAGATAACCTCTGGCTTACCATATGTATTAGGGAAAAGTGCAGCGATCTTCTCCTGATCAGCTACAGAAGCTGTAGCAGCGCCTTCCTTAACGCAGATTTCTGCAATACCATTTCTGAGCATGCCTGGAAGCTTAGGCTGATACTCATATCTAGCTGTCTGAAGTGGTGAAAGATTCATATTGATACTCCTTTTAATAATAATATCAGTTAAGTATTTTAAAGGGTTTTAAAGTAAATGTAAACCTTAGAACCGGGCTAAAAGAACAAAAAACCGAGTAGCATAAGCCACTCGGTTCGTTAATTACTTTAAATGAAATTTACTCTTACAAAATATCGTCAAATCTTAAGTCCTGAGATACGTCGTAAGGCTTATTTGCGTCTGCCTCTGCAGCTGCTGCATCAGCCTCTGCCTGAGCCTTAATAATCTCATATACTTCATAAGGGTGAATAATTGCTTCAGAACCACAGTAAATACACTTAATCTTATACATTGAAGAAAGCTGTGCTGACTTACCACAGTTAGGGCAACGAAGACCTGTAACAGGTACGTTCTGCGAACGAGCATCAACAGCCTCTACCATAGCTGCATCGAACTCCTCATCAGTAAAGCCTTTCTTCTTAATCATTAACCAAAGAGCATGGTTTGTTGTCTCAAGAACATCGATTCTCTTAAGAAGCTTCTTAAAATCGACTGTATATTCATTATCAAGTCCTGTATTGTGGATATCCGCCATTTTCAATCCCCCTAAAAATTATTTAATAACCTCTCTAAATATATACTATCGAGGCGCAAATAACAAATTACAAAAACATGGCACAGAAGTCTGCGAAAGCAACTGCAACTTCAATCTCGTTATCTGGATCCAAAAGTACTGCTTCATTCTCGCTGTTTGAGAGATATCCAAGACTAATCTGGAAAGCAGGAATTGTATTGGCATAGTTAAGACCAGTATACAAGTATGTAGAATGAGTCTCGTCGAAAGTTAATCCCTCAGCCTCAGCAACAGCATTTCCAAGCTGATTACCAAGCTCTACACTAGTCTCAGCGAAGTCACCTGTATCAGGTACATATACTCTTACGCCTGTAGCGTCAGGCTCGTTAGCGTTATCGCAGTGAACTCTGATAAATACATCCGCATTATTATCAAGTGCGAACTGTGCACGCTCCTGATTAGACATATTCACATCATTTGAATCTCTTGTAAGGATTACTGTAGCACCACACTGCTCAAGGTAATTCTGAATAATAAGACAATACTGCAATGTCAAATCGTACTCACAGACACCTGTTACGCTACCTGTAGCACCTGCTGTACATCTAGGCTTTGAAATATCAAGCCATGGAGCACAAACCTCAGCCTCGTTATCTGCTACTGCCTGATGACCAGGATCTAATACAATTACAAGACCTGTAAGATCAGGAGAACCTGGAACAACTGGTACATTTGTAGGCCCTGGAATCTCAGTAGGCTCTGCGCTTGTTGTTTCAGAAGCAATTGTCTCATCTGTTACTTCAGGTGAAGTTTCGTCTACAGCTGCACTTTCGGATTCTGCAATATCAGAAGAAGCTACTGTATTTCCATTATCGCCAAAAATAGTACCAAGCTTATCTTTATTTATGAATGTTGCAATAGCGATAATTACAAGGAGCAAACCTACAGCAAATAATGTAAAAGCAATCTTTACAGGCTTTTTAAGTCTCTTCTTAGGCTTAGGTCTTGCAGGAATCTCCTCTTCGTAATCTACAACTCTCTGTGTAGCCTTAGGGGCACTTTCTACTTCTTTTCTAATTTCTTCAACGCTTGTGGTACTTGCTGGCTTAGGTTCAGGTTTCCTTGCCTGCTCTACTTTTCTTGGAGCCTCTGGACTCTTAGGAGCTGGTGCCTTTTTATTACCATAACGTTCAACGATAGTTACTATAGTTTTATTACGATCCTCAGGGCTCATGGCCTTAAGACGATCGTAGAGTTTCTGCTTATCTTCAGTTGAAAGTCGCTTAAGTATTTCATTAAACTGATTCAACAAATCCTGATTTGGCTGACTCATCTTGACCTCCAAAATTCTCTTCATTTTATTGTATCACAAATGAAGAAAACTCAAGCAAAATATGTCACTCCTTAGAGATTTTCATCATAGCTCTCATGGCATTTAAAATAGCGATAATAAGCACTCCTACATCACCAAAAACAGCAGCCCACATGTTAGCAATACCAAGACCACAAAGGATAAGAATCAAAGCCTTAACTACAAGTGCAATAACGATGTTTTCCCATACGATAGTCATTGTTCTTCTTGAAAGCTTAATTGCGATTGCAATCTTAGATGGCTTATCGTCCATAAGCACAACGTCAGCAGACTCAATTGCAGCATCACTTCCAAGAGCACCCATTGCAATACCAATATCTGCACGTGTTAATACTGGAGCATCATTGATTCCATCACCAACGAAAGCAAGCTTAGCACCACTATCCAAAAGTGCCTCTACTTCAGTTACCTTATTTGCAGGAAGAAGTTCTGAATGAACCTCATCAAGTCCAAGATTAGATGCAACCTTCTGAGCAACACTATCCTTATCACCTGTAAGCATTACAGTCTTTTTAACACCAAGCTTCTTAAGGTTTGAAATCGCCATCTTTGAATCAGGCTTAATCTCATCGTTAATAATGATATGGCCTAAGTATTCCTTATCAGTTGAAACATGAACGATAGTACCTGTAAGTTCGCACTCGTCCCATGTAACGCCAACCATATTCATTAGTTTGCCGTTACCAACATAATATAGACATCCATCAATTTGTGCCTTAACGCCCTTACCTGCAAGTTCCTCAACATCAGTAACAACTGACTTATCTACTGGATTACCGTAGCAGCGGATAATTGATTCAGCAACTGGATGGCTTGAAAAGCTCTCTGCTGTAGCTGCAATTCTGATCAAATCCTTTTCGGAGATTTCCGAAGGATGGATTGCATCTACTGCAAATACACCCTTTGTAAGTGTTCCTGTCTTATCGAATACTACAGTATCAATCTTTGACAATACCTCGAGGTAATTAGCACCCTTGATAAGAATTCCTTCACGTGAAGCACCACCGATACCACCAAAGAATGTAAGTGGTACTGATACTACGAGTGCACATGGACAGGATACAACGAGGAATGAAAGGGCACGCATTACCCACTCCTTCCAGATTGCACCAGAACTGATACCAAGAATCATTGGTGGAATTACTGCAAGAAGAACAGCACTAATTACTACGATTGGTGTGTAATATCTTGAGAACTTTGTAATGAAGTTCTCTGCCTTTGCCTTCTTCTCAGAAGAATTCTCAACAAGCTCCAAAATCTTTGAAACAGTACTCTGAGCGAACTCGCTTTCAGTCTTAACCTTAATTACGCCTGAAAGATTCAAAGTACCACTAATAACCTTATCACCTACTGTCTTATCAGAAGGAAGGCTCTCACCCGTCAAAGCAGCAGTATTAACAGATGTATTACCATCTATGATTTCACCATCGAGTGGAATCTTCTCACCTGGCTTAATTACAATGATCTCGCCAAGAGAAACCTCGTCAGGAGAAACCATAGACTCCTCACCATCTCTAATTACATTAGCGTAATCTGGGCGAATATCCATAAGGCTTGAGATAGACTTACGGCTTCTGCCAACTGCGATACTCTGGAACAACTCACCGATCTGGTAGAAAAGCATTACGAAAGTAGCTTCTGGATACTCACCTGTTGCAAAAGCACCTACAGTTGCAACCATCATAAGAAACTTCTCATCAAAAACCTGACCATGGATCAGATTAATAAATGCAGTCTTTAAAACGTCATATCCAACGATTACATAAGGAACCAAGAAAATTAAGAACTTTCCCCACCAAGGCATACCCTCAAAAAGGACTTCTGTAAGAATACCTGCAACAATACATGTAATTACTGTTGCGATTACTCTATATAACATTTTCTTCTGCTTCTTTGTAAGCTTATACTTCTTCATACTTCTAACCAAACCTAACTTCTAACAACTCTTCTTAACAAAATTAATTAAACGATTACTGTACAATCTGGCTCAACCTTCTTAATTGCCTTGATTGCTTCCTTCAAGATTGCATCAAACTTATCGTCATCTGCCTCAAGTGTCATCTTCTGTGAAAGAAAGTTAACTGATACGTTTGTAACACCATCAATCTTTGCGATAGCTTCCTGCATCTTACGAGCGCAGTTAGCGCAATCCAAATCCTCTAATTCAAATACCTTTTTCATATTTATATCCTCCTAAAAATTTAATACTATTTAATATTCTTCTTCGTGCTTCTCAATTATATGCTCGAAGCCCTGAGCAATAATGCTTCTTACGTGATCATCAGAAAGGAAATAGTAAATTGTCTTACCTTCTCTTCTGTTTGCAACAAGATTAGCATCCTTCAAAATCTTAAGCTGGTGTGAAACCGCTGACTGTGTCATGCCGATCAACTCAGCAATAGCGCATACACACATCTCTTCTTCAAAGAGCGAATACATAATCTTAATTCTAGTTGTATCGCCAAATACCTTATATAAATCTCCAAGATCACAAAGGATCTCATCTGTTGGAAGTTCATACTTAACTTTATTAAGTAACTCTGTGTGATCGTGATCATGGTGTTCGTGATTACAAGCCATATTTTCCTCCGTTAATTCTGTCCCTTATTCATATGAATGTTTATTCATATGTTTCATTGTTCATATGTTAATCCTTGGACGTACTATTGTCAACAATTATTTTCAGGCAAAAACAAAACTGCCGGCATTATACCGGCAGCATTGAAATCAGTTATATAAATATAAGATTATTCCCAGCTATAAATGTACTTACCACTAGCCTCTGCAACATCCTCAAAAGCCTCATAGACATTAAGGATAGAAGCATAAATTGCCTGCCACTTCATAATCTCGATTGGATTTGTCTCAGTAGAATAAAGCTTATTCATATTAATATCGTAAAGTTTTGTTGCCTCAACCTTATAATTATCAAGCTCAAGAACATCCTTAAAATAAACTGAACGATTAGTTGACTTATTAAGAGCAACTACAAGCTGCATTACCTCATCAGATGCACGCTCTATATTAATAATCAAGCTAATAGCATTCTCCTTCATTTCTGTAATGTTGTAACGGCAGAAATCACGTGCAAGTTCATCTACAGCATCGATAACACACTCGACACTCTCCATAATAGTGAAGAAACGAGCAGCATCCTTCTCCTCAAACAACTTATTAGTACCAAAATAGAATCTGGCATCGTGGAAAATATTATCCGCCTCATCTTCAAAAGCACTGATTCGTTTTGAAATACTATCGCGATCTTCAATACTATCAATAAGCTCACAGAGCAAATTAGCGGATTTACAAAGAGTATCGCATGAAGAAACAATGCAGTTATAAATAGAATCTCTGTCTGACGCCTTCATATTAATCACCTTCCCAAGCAACCTTAAGTAATTATAGCAAATAGAAATTTCAAAGAAAATAAAACATCCCGAACAAAAATCCGGGATGTTCTTTTAAGCAATTATACTAATTTCAGATTAAAGAGCTGAAACCTTAGCGCCAGCCTCTTCGCCAGCTACTGAATCAACGATAAGATCAACGTTCTTAGGTGTGCAAACGAATGTTGTCTTAACTGGTGTTGGCTCTACCTTACCATCAAGAGCGTAAACGCAACCTGAGATGTAGTCTACTACACGCTGGTTAACAGCATTTGGTGTAAGGTTACAGATAACGATGTGACCCTCACGAATGTGATCGCAAACGATCTGTGATGTTCTGATGTCATATGGTGTAAGCATTACTACTGTAGCTGCTGAACGTGGAGCAACTGGAGTAACTGTAGCAACTGGCTGCTGGTATGTAGCCTGTGGCTCTACGAAAGGTACATCCTCGTACTCTGTGTAAGCCTGCTCTGGCTGATACTCTTCCTCGTAATCAGCGTAGCTCTCCTCGTAGCCCTGCTCCTCATCGTAAACCTCTTCTACGTCGTAAAGCTTCTTAACGAAATCGCCAAATTTTCCCATAATTCTAATGCCTCCTGAAGTATTTTTATTTCCACATAACCGCGTGGTTTATTCACATGTACAAATTGTATAAAAAAACTTTTGCAAAGACTATAGATTTGGGTGTGTTGTAAGAAAAACGAAATACGGACATATCTTTGTAACATAAACATATATCTATGTTACATTAATGCCCGTATTAATATGAAAAACAATCTATATATTACTTATTAAGAAGCTGACTTCTGTCACCAAATATTGCAGTACCAATTCTAATATGAGTAGCGCCTTCCCTGATTGCATATTTGTAATCCTGGCTCATGCCCATAGAGAGAACCTTAAATGCTTCTTTGTCATTCACCTTGCCAGAGAGTTTCTCAAACAACAGTCTGGTATTCTCAAATACCTTCTGTGCTTCACCCTCATACTGCTGGATTGGAGCCATTGTCATAAGACCACAGATTCTAATGCCAGAGAGTTCATTCATCTTTTCAATTGCAGCTTCGATTTCATCGTTAAGGAAACCATGTTTACTTTCCTCTCCTGAAACATTCGCCTGTATCAATACATCACTAACAACTGAGTTATTAATGGATCTCTTTGAAATCTCTTCTGCAAGATCAATTGTATTAACAGAATGAATAAGGTGTGTCTTACCAATAATGTACTTAACTTTATTCTTCTGTAATGTACCAATCAAATGCCAGTTAGCATCTAATCCCAATTCCTGGAAACGCTCATACTTTGGAACAAGTTCCTGAACTTTATTCTCACCCAGATTTTTAAGACCATTACAGAATGCAGCCTCAGCACACTCAACTGGGAATACCTTTGATACACCAATGAGTGTTACTTCATCAGGAGATCTTCCTGCTTCCCTGCAGGCATCACTGATGCTATCGTTAACTGCTTCAATACGAGTCTTAAACTGATCAAATAAAACAGAATCAAAATCCATACTAGTTATCTACCTTCTCTCCCGGTTTTATCGATGACGGGTTCGTGACAATAACGGTCTGAAGGTTTGGAACACTACCATCACCAATAGGAGCAATAATAGCAAACTCTCTGTCATAGTCCTCGATAATTACACCAACCTCATCACAGAAGCCCTGATTGTTAACATAAATGCTTGCAATGTTTCTGTCGAAGTCTGGGTTTACAAGGCTTGTAATTGGAACACGAAGTCCCTGTGTCTCATTAATTACAACCTCAATATCAACGCTTCTTAAATCGAGAAGGTCCTCTACATAACGAGTTGTACTAAATACTACAAGCAAACCATGTGATGTTGGCTCTACACGCTCTACGATACACTTACCAATACTGATACCCTCAGAACCAATGTTAATTGTGTGAGGTGAACCTAATTTAAATGCCTCAGCAGTAGCAGTCCTCTCATCAAGGAAGCATGCAATATACTGTCTCTCATTACTTGCAATTCTTGCAACATAATCGCCATTCTCAACTGCAAGATTTGTTGGGATAACACCAACAGAATCACTAATATAGTTATAAATTGTATCTGTGCTGGACTCGAGCAACACATTAAATGTCAACTCTGATTCCATACCATCCATACGGAATGAAATAACTCCAGGAGATGTTGCTCTGATAGTAGAAGCATTACGTGAAAGCTGATTCTCGTAAGCGGCCTCATCACTTCTTAATACTCTGAGTCTCTCATCATCAAAGTTAAGTTCAGAAAGTGTTGTCTCTCTCTGATTAAGAAGTACAGCAATAGAAGATGCATAAGATGACATATCACTAATCTTTCCATCCATAGCATCAAGTCTGATCAAATCAACGATTGGATTAAGACCATTATTAAAGTCCTCATAGATGTTCTCGGCACCCTCAGCAAGACCAGTCTGAATAAGTTCCTGCTGTACATCAGAAATCTGTGACTGAGTGTTACGAAGACTATCTACAACAGTCTGCATATTCTCTGGTACAACCATACCAATTCTCTGATTCTTATAAACACGGCTACCCTCTGTTGCCTGTGTAACAAGGTCACCAGTTGTACTTGTCTGAACCAACACCTCATCACGTACGATAAGAGCACGCGCACCGATTGTATGCTCAACTGAACCGTTGCTGATAAATGTTAAGTCAGGCTTTGCTGCAATGTAATCAAACAAATGGTGAATTACAAATACAAGAAGTACAACGAACAAGAGACAAACAGAAAGAGCAATCAAAGCCTTATTCATTACAGACTTACGGCTTCTCTTCTTTCTCTCTGAATCAAACTTCTGCTTATCAAAACCAGTTGGCTTTGTCTCAACAGGTGTAACTACAGTGTTTTCCTTCTTAACCTCTGAAACCTTCTTGTCCTTTTTCTTGAACTTAAAAGACTTCTTTGCCTTCTTAGGCTTGTTATTTAAAACGGCCTTCTTACCTTCATTCTTATTAACAGAAGGTACATTAGCCTTCTTTGCTGCATCAGGATTTGGCTTAACTCTCTGCTGGTTTGGATTATCTAACGCGTGCATTTTTCTGGCATCAGAAGCATTCTTTCCAGTTGGAGTTCTTCTCAAAGAAGGATCATTCTTTGGAATATTAGGATTATTTCTGCCAGCATTTCTTGCAGGCTGATTAGGCTGATTATTACCAGCCTTGTTAGGCATCTGGCCATTAGGTCTATTCATATTAGCTCTATTGGCATTAACCTTCTTCTTATTATTCTTGCCATTTGGTCTTCTGTTAGAAGGATTAGGATTCTTCTTAGGAGCTGAATCCTTCTCAAACCACTGCTTATTCTCAGAATCTGGCATTTAAAATTTCCTCACTATAATCAAGATAAAGCAAGCATTACTGCAAGTCTTGCCTGCTCACTTACCAATCCACCCTGCATATATGCAATATATGGAGGCTTGATTGGACCATCACATGAAAGCTCTGTTGTAGCGCCCTGTGTGAATGTACCAGCTGCCATAACTACCTGGTCCTCATAACCTGGCATATCCCATGGTACTGGAGATACAAATGAATCTACTGGTGAGCACTGCTGAATTCTGCCACAGAAATCAACAAGCTTATCAGGATCTTCAAAAATAATAGTCTGTACAATATCGCCACGAAGCTCGTCAGCTGCCGGACTAGTCTTAATACCAGACATCTCGAACATCTTAGCTGCAAAAACTGCACCCTTAAGACACTCTGAAACAACATGAGGTGCCATAAAGATACCCTGTGCGATTGTTCTGTTATAACCAAGAGTTGGGCCAACGTGACTACCAAGACCTGGAGCTGTAATACGCTGTGCAACCTTCTCAACAAGGTCAGCTCGTCCTACAACATAACCACCTGTAGGACAGATTCCGCCACCTGGGTTCTTAATAAGTGAACCAGCGCAGATATCCGCACCAAGGCTACATGGCTCCTGCTTCTCAGTAAACTCACCATAGCAGTTATCCACTGCAACGATAATATCCTTAGAAACATTATGAACTGCATCGATAATTGACTTAAGGTCCTCACCACGTAATGCTCTTCTGGCTGTATAACCTCTGGACTTCTGAATAAATACAACCTTAGTTGAATCATCAATCTTTGAAAGAAGAGCATCCAAATCAGGTGTACCATCAGCCTTAAGGTCTACCTCATCGTACTTAATACCAAAGTTCAAAAGTGAACCGTCATAAGTTTCCTCTGTAAGACCAATTGTAGAAGCCAAAGTATCATATGGTCTGCCAGTAGCAGAAAGGAGAGTATCACCAGGTCTTAAAAGACCATAAAGCATAGAAGAAATAGCCTGTGTACCAGAACTGATCTGCATTCTTACATAAGCTGCCTCTGCGCCAAAAATCTCAGCAAAAATAGCCTCAATCTTCTCTCTACCCAAATCGTCATATCCATAACCAGTTGTACTACCAAAATGTGTATCAGAAAACTTATTCTTACGGAAAGCCTCTAACACGCGAAGCTGATTATATGATCTAATCTCATCAATCTTCTTATATACAGGAAGACAAGCCTCATCAGCCTTCAAAGCAAGAGAAGCTGTCTCATCACTAACACCATAAATTGCATACGGATTATCTATCATTGATTCCGTAGACCTCCAAACATAAAAACTCACAATAATTATACCATAACTTATCAAAATCAAATGAAAGTTACTTGTGTCATCTGCCTTACAAAATCAGCGTGAATTATGCTAAAATTTACTTCATATTAAGGAGGTGCTCATATGATTCTCCAGGAATCCGGTGAAATGTATCTTGAAACAATTTATGTTTTGTCACAGGAAAATATAGTTGTCAGATCATTAGACGTTGCAAATCATCTTGGTTATTCAAAACCAAGTGTCAGCAGAGCTGTAGGAATCCTCAAGGCTAACAACTACATTAACGTTGATAAGAATGGTCACTTATCCCTCACAGATAAAGGCAACACAATCGCAAAGAAGATATACGAGCGTCACACTGTACTTAGTACTCTCCTTAAGAGAATCGGCGTACCAGACGATACTGCAGCAGAGGATGCATGCAGAATCGAACACGTAATAAGTGACGAGACATTCCAGGCAATCAAAAAATTCATTAAGTAAACCCAGGGCCGAATACATTCGGCCTTTTATTATGCAGTTAAAAGAACAGAAACTCTGTCAAAAGACTCCTCAAGAAGATTATGGAATTCTTCCTCAGCCTTATTAAGCATCAATACCTTAAGCATAGGAAGGCCAGTCTTCTTCTCTACATAACTAGTAACACCTGCAACCTCAGTCTCAAAATTAAAAGCACTCTTAGAGCAATACCACTCCAACTCCTCAATCTCATAATCATTAATAGCATCAACGTAAGAGATAACGTCCTCTCTGGAGTAACCTGTCTCCAAAGTTAAGTAATTAACCAAAGCATCATTAAATTCCTTACCAGACCAGTCCCCTGCAAAAAGCATTGCATAAAATACGTTATTACCATTCATACTATCTACCTCCAACTATTTTTATGGATGTATTCTAGCATTACCGTTGTGACATTATTGGGACACTTTTACGCTTTGTTCTAATTTTGTTCTTTTGTATTTTCAGAAGCTGAAATGCTACCTTTGCAAATTCAAAAATGTGATATAATTATCAGGCTAATTCGTTTGCGTAGCTCAGATGGATAGAGCGACCGCCTCCTAAGCGGTAGGCCAGCGGTTCGAATCCGCTCGCGAACACCAAAAAAGGAAGAACCATTTGGTTCTTCCTTTTATCTTTTAATTAAAAATTCTGCAATCATCAGCATTATTGAAAGTACAACCATTATTGCAGGAAGTCCTTCAAAATACTTATTCTTGTTAGTAAATAGCTTATAACCGTCATAAGAAGCCAGGAATCCAACAATAAGGAAATCTGCAAGTATTGCAACTACAGGGCCAATATAAGTAATTACAACCAATACAATCAACTGAGTTAATACTGCTTCCCCAACGAACAAACCATTTCGATATCTTCTCGAAGAAAGAAGGAAGATTGTTGTAATTATTACGCCAATGAACGGAGCAACAACAAACGGAATATTGAGACTAAACTTCACTACAAGCCACTTATAGATAGTAGTAAACACGATATTTAAAATGTTAATAAGAATAATTGGTACTCGTCCGCTTATAAAGCCTTCTGGTACCTGAATATTCTTTTCGGAGCTTAAAATAATAGATTTTCCATAAATCTTAGAAAGCACAAAAGAGCTAGCAGAAATCAAAAGTGCGCCAACAAACAAAAGAACTGATACAAGAAGCTTTTCAAACATAAGTCTTGTAAGAGTATATGCTACAAGCGAAGATCCAAAGGCTGCAGCTAATGGCAGCATTACTTCTGTACCCCAATCCGCATCGTAATAATAAACACGGCCATCCCCAATCATTGAAGGAAGTATTGTAATTCCAAGGATAAGTGGCATGAACGCAGCATATTCTCTTAAGTTAATACCAACCACAGGAATAAGAGTAAACAAAGAAACGAACAATGAATTAAGGAAATAATTCAAAGGGATTCTGTTTGGATCTTCAATATGAGCCAATGTAAGGCGCCACAAGATAAGAATCAATGGCACGTACACCAAAGCAAGAGAAAAACCTTCATTAATCTTAAGAAGCATAGAGAAAGAAACCATAAGGCACGCAAGCAAAGTAGTACCTCTTAAACTGAGGTTCCACTTACGAAGACTACTAAAAGGATTAGTTGTCTTTACTATAGTATTCTTCTTTTTGCCATTATCTTCGAATGGCAGGTTGCGTCTACTGTTTTTAATACGCATTAGTTTCTCCTTTATGCCATCCAGTTAAGGTAATCTTTGAGGAATCTGTAAGATACGTTTACAGCTGTTACCACGTAACGTGATCTTACAAAATCGCCTTCGATACCATCGATATATGTTCTGATTTCAGCGACAGGGATACCATCAATATTGTCACTTGATGTATCAACGTCACCAATATTTACGCCATCCTCTGCACCATCTACTACACTTGAATCATTTGGGGTTCCAGTAGTTTGAGGACTACTGATATTCATGTTTTCAGTATCAATAACAATACCTCTTACCTTACCCAAAACATTAGTGTATCCAGTAATGTTATTCTCTTCGTCATAGATAGCAAAAGCATTTGGATAATCTTCGAAAGAGAATACGATATTTCCCTCATCATCATAAATACCAAGAGTCTCTGGATCAGAATTAAAGATTCCAGAAATAATAGATGCTAATCCAGCCTTATACTCTTCTTCATTAAAATCATAAATAGAGTTATTAATACACTCATAAGCAAGCTGAACGAAAGTAGAAATCTCGATAGTAACACCATCTACAATTGAAGTTGTTCCATCAGACTTCATTGCAAGTCTTGCCGGATCCTGGCAATTGATCAAAGCATGGCAGAGGTTATAAGACTGTGTTGCCCAGTTCTCACCTGAAATTACATAAGCACCAGAAATAGCAGCATCGATTCTGTCCTTGATGTTACGCTCGATATTAAATGCATCCCACTGAACTCTTGTGATACTGCCGTTAGTTACTTCGATTTCAACATAGTCGATATAACCATTGTTATCAGGTTCCTTAACCTGAGCATAGAAAATACCATCGTGAAGTCCAGGAATTCTTGGAGATGAAGAATCTAAGTCAAAAGTCTCATTTGGATGATTTACGTACAAAGGAATCTGTGAACCTACAGCCTGAGATGCAATAACTGCAATCTGCTGGTCTGAAATAGCAACAGGATTTCTCTCATCATGGATTCTTGAAAGTCCTGTAAGCTCAGCACCATCGTATGTAATACCAGTAAGAAGATGGAGTTCCTCGTTATTATCTGTAACCACAAGAACATCTGTAATAAATCCTAATGGTGAACCATCCTCATTAAAGCCTTCGTATACACCCAAAAGACCGCTATAGTCATCGAGATTATCAATCTCAATTTCTTCATAGTAACTTGCTTCAAGAACGTTTGCGAAAAGTTCTGAATAGTTCTGCTGTACTCTCTCTTTACTGTCATCAGAAGAAATAAGATAGAAGAATGAGAGCACAAAAACACTAATCAGAGTAATTACTACCAACTCGATAGAGAGTTTACGAATAATTTTTCTGTCCATTATTCTTCTACCTCCTCTACCAAAGTGACATGTCCAAGCTTATAGTAATCCATAATAAATGACATAAGGTTACAAACAAGAACCGAACCACAAATTGCAACAATCGAAGATGAATACTTAAAGCATAATACGAATACAACTGCAGAAACTATTCCAGAGATAACAGAACCATAGAATGAGTTAGATGTAGTTGTGTAATCACTTAACAGGAATACTGCTACAAAGAATACGCCTGAAATAAGCATAAATGAGCATACATATAAGATTCCTTCATCCCAGAAAACAACAAGTGATGCAACAAAAACGAAGAACAAATAAGATGCTGTTGTAGTAATACGAGTTGTTTTGGACATAATAAGATACACAAGGCTTACGATAATCAAAATTACGCAGCCTGTTCCAATAAAGGATGGATATCTTCCTGCCAAAAGTTCAACAAAAGAATATTCCTTAAAATCGTGACCAACCTGAAATATTGACTCGTGTGTATTGGAATCAAAAAGCAGACTTCTATACTCAAAGAAAGCACTTCCAGGAGTAGCAAATGTATCAAGCTGGGATGGGAACAAAGCCTCAATCAAAAGACGTCCCGCTACAGGAATTACGAAAATATTAGTTCCAGCACCTCCGAACAACTGCTTAAACACAAGGCTTCCTGCAAGAATACCAACAGCTGCAACAATAAGTGAGCAGTCTGGTGGAAGAAGAAGCGCAAAAACAATTCCGCCAGAAATTGAAGCATAGTCAAAATACTTATTAGTCTTTATGCTCTGATTCTTAATAGCTTCTACAACCACATCAAAGAATGTAGAAAGAAATGCTGAAAAAGCAATCAGAACGAGAGCTCTGATTCCGTAAGAAACGATAGCATAAACAACACATGGAATAAGTGCGATCAAGTACTTAACGTTAATGTAAGGAGTTGTAATTGAAGTATGGATAAAAGGTGCAAACTTTCCAGGCCTCATATCTTCTTACCTCCTTCGAAAGGAAGTACGAATGAATCCTCAGATGAATCATCGTCCACATAATCTTCCCTATCATATGTCTCAAGCAAAGATACAGAACCGATATCAATCTTCTCTGTATTTGTTGTAATACCAACAGGAATCTTTCTAAGGCTATAAGAAAATGCAGCTACAGTCTGTGACAAATTAACTCCTGATGGACATACGTAAGTACAAATACCACAGGAAAAACACATTGCAGCACGATTTGCTTCTGCCTCTTTTGTCATGTTTCTTCCAATAAGGTTATAAAGCAAGCATGGATTCAGACGCATAGGACAGTTGCTGGAACACTTTCCACAATGAATGCAGGAAGACTTAATTACTTCCTTTCGATCATAAAGTGAAATACCAGAAGTTGTCTTAATAATTGGAGTATTATCAGGATCAGTCAAAGTGATTCCTGTAAACGCATTTCCCCATACAATTCTCTTATTAGTTTCAGATACACCATTAATTGTATTAAGAATCTCAGATACAGGTGTACCGATTGGCGCATGAACATTATGGGAATGTCCATCACTGCTTGTTACAGTAATTACTCTTGAAACAAGCGGAATATTATCAGCAATTGCTTCCCAGCATGCATATACAGTAGAACAGTTAAACATTACTGCGCCACATGCTTCCTCCAAAGACTCGTTTTCGGAAATTTCCTTGCCATATAAAGCTCTTGCTACCATTCTGTAGTAACCCTGAGGATATCTCTCCTCAAAAGTCTTTACATTAAATGCATATCCAGAATATCTGTGGGCAGTAAGCTGCATGGCATTCTGAATCATGTCAATTTCAGCCTTATGCTTATTTGAAATAAGGAAAGAAATCTTTTTAATATTCATGGCGCCTGCAAGAGCAACGGCACCCATTACGATATATTCAGCAGAATCCTTGATTCTTAGAAAATCGCAGTACGCAAAAGGCTCGCTTTGAAGACAGTTAATAAGAAGTTCCTTGGCGCCTAACTTCTTTGCACGAATAATCTTGGCAATAGAAGGTACACCTTCACCTCCCATACCAACAATACCAGCGTCACTTACGATGCCCATTACAGCAGAGCCACTAACATTAACGTCTGATCTTGGATAAATAGATTCGTGATTAGTTCTCTTACGATCGCTCTCGATATAAACCGCCTTACATGTAGTACCGTTTGGAAGGCTAATATCTTTAATCTCTGTTACTGTACCTGAAATACCACTATGAATCGGACTTGCAAATGTTCCTGGAAGTGGCATACCAATGCACTGTCCAATTAAAACGTGCTCACCTACTTCTACTGTTGGAACACAAGGATCTCCATAGTGCTGCTTCATAGGAAGAATTATTCTTGTTGGATATACTCTCTCGAGCATTATTTCCTGCATAAAAGACGAACGCTTTGAAAAATCCAAAGCGTTGTCATTTAAAATATTCTTATGAAATGAATAATTCTTGGTGCCGAAAAGCATTAATCAGCGTAACCCTCTAAGCGCTTAGCGTAGCTTGATCTACCAAGCTTTCTGATAGCCTTAGCCTCAATCTGACGAATACGCTCTCTTGTAACACCGAGGCTCTTACCAACCTCTTCAAGAGTTCTCTGCTTATCATCGTCGAGACCAAATCTCAAACGGATAACCTTAGCTTCTCTTTCTGTAAGAAGCTCAAGTACGTTAAGAAGGTCTTCCTTAAGAAGTTCTCGTGAAACTTCCTCATCTGGAGAGATATACTCATCACTTGAAATGAAGTCAACGAGATGGCTATCCTCTTCCTCACCAACTGGCTTATCGATTGATACTGGGTCCTGAGAAATTCTCTGAATCTCAGAAATCTTCTCTACAGACATGCCCATCTTCTCAGCAAGCTCATCGATTGTTGGCTCACGGCCAAGATCCTGAACAAGGGCTCTCTGAACTCTTGTAAGCTTGTTGATTGTCTCAACCATATGAACAGGGATACGAATTGTTCTAGCCTGATCAGCAATAGCTCTTGTAATAGCCTGTCTGATCCACCATGTAGCATAAGTACTGAACTTAAATCCCTTAGAATAATCAAACTTATCTACAGCCTTAATAAGACCGATGTTACCTTCCTGAATAAGATCAAGAAGTGAAAGTCCTCTGTTCATGTACTTCTTTGCGATAGATACAACAAGACGGAGGTTAGACTCAACGAGCAAATCCTTTGCATCCTGGTCACCATCCTGCATACGTCTTGCAAGTTCTCTTTCTTCGTCAGCCTTAAGAAGATTAATCTTACCAATCTCCTTAAGATACATTCTTACTGAGTCGTCTACAGCAACATCTTCACTTGGTGAAAGAGTAATACTAAATGACTCCTCGTCAGTCTCTGAAGCCTCAACCTTAATACCTGCTGCAGAAAGATCTACTGAAAGCTTCTCCATTTCTTCTGGTGAAACACCACAGTCCTCTGCAATGTTCTCGAAATCCATCTCCTCGATTACATTGTTCTTCTTTGCTGCGAGCTTCTTGAGTTTTGTTAATGCGTCATCAAAACCTGCCATTTTCCACCATCCTTTTTATTGTTCAGAAACAAGTACTTCACTGCCGTCATAAGTAACTTCAAAGATTCCGTTAGAAGCATAGATGAGCATAGTTACAGACTTGTCCATTGATTCACTCTTGCCGAGAGCCTCTGCTCTTACAGCACAATAATTTCTGTAAACTAATACTGCAGTCTCGCTATCTACTGAATCGTCAGTGACAAACTTGATATTCTGACATGTCTGTCCAAATACGATATAGCCGTTAGTTTTTCCTTCATCAAGTTCTGTGTTTACATTAACTGTATCTGCAAACACCTTATTAATATTGCTTGTGATGTTGTTATATGTATTATTTCTAGCAGTATGAAGTGGGAAAGCGATAAATACAATTGCAGCAACTACAACAGCAATAGAAGCTATAAGTCCAATAACGAACTTCTTAGGTGCCTTTACATCGCTAGGAGAAATCTCGAACTCGTTTCTCTCTACTGTACCGTTAGACTTGTTAGCCTTAGCAAGCTCTTCACGCTTGATAGCCTTCTCAAGACCTTCGTCTGAATATACTCTGGTTGAATAGTGATGTCTGTTATCCTCTGAAGGCTCATACTCCTTATTCTCGAAAGTATAGTCCTCTCTATTATTCATAATCTCGATAGCTTCTGCAGATGAGAATACGCAATTACAAAATACGCACTCACACTTGTCATCTCTATCGTCGAACATTATCAATGCTCCACAGTTTTTACATAAACCCTGAATAGTAGCCATTAATTAACCGCCTCTTACTTTTAATTGAATTTCATGCGTAAATTGGCAAATGGGCGCAATAACGCATTAAAATGCACATTACAGAATACAGGCCAACCCTCAGATTGTCAACTGTGATATAATTCTTTCATGAAAAAATTTCCTGGTAACAAAGAACGTTTCATGAATGAAGCTATCAAACAGGCTCGTAAAGCTTACGACCTTGAAGAATGCCCAATCGGGTGTGTTATTGTTCGTGACGGCAAAATCATCGCCAGATCACATAATAAAAAAGTTACTAAGAACAATCCCCTTCTCCACGCTGAAATCATTGCCATCGATAAGGCATGTAAGAAGCTTGGCAACTGGCACCTCGATGAGTGCGAGATGTATGTAACACTAGAGCCTTGCACAATGTGTGCCGGAGCTATGGTTCAGTCACGTATAAAGAAAGTCTACTTTGGCGCCTTCGAGCCAAAAAGTGGCGCAGTTTGTTCCTGCAATAACATATTCGACGTATCTAATGGTCATAACCACTTCGTTGAATCAGAAGGCGGCGTTCTCGAAGAAGAATGTTCTGATATTATGAAATCCTTCTTCAGGGAACTTAGACTTAAACGCAAACAAACTGATTGTAATTAACAAGATAAAGGTAACTTTCCTTAATTCTCATTCCTGATACTTCAACTGCATTCTTATAGTAGTTAATCTGACTACTATGGTTTTTAATTGCAACAGAAGCTCTCTTCTCCATATCGAAGTCTTCAGGGAATGAATCAGTCTTATAGTCGATAAGAACATATTCACCATCTTCTTCAAACAAAAGGTCAATAATTCCCTGAACGAGAACTACATCGTCCTTGTCACCTACTGGTATTGAGAAAACAACTGGCTTTTCGTAATACGCAAGTCCCTTTTCATCACTACTAATAAGTCTTGATCCGATATCACTCTTTGCAAAATTGAAGATACCATCCTTATATCTCATTGCCTTTTCTTTTTCCTTTGAAGAAATAACCTTATCTTCAATCAAAGAATCGATTTCAGCTTCGTAAGAATTTATGTCTCCAGCGATTCTCTTCAAATCTACAAATCTTAAAAGCTTATGAACGAATGTACCAAGCTCAGATGGAGTCTCACCTACATCGCCATTCATTCTGGCCATAAAATAAGAAAGACCATTTACTGTTAAATTTACAGGCATAGTAGCGTCACTTAATCCATCCTTAATTCCAGAAACTGAAACCTTAAATGGATACTTAGCTACGTCCTCGTATGGATACTTCTCAAATACAGGATATCCATCCTCATCAAATCCATCGTTGTTAAGAGGAATTAAGCTCTCCTTTTCTTCGAACTTAATTTCAACAGAATCCTCACTCTTATCAGAAGAATCATCGTCCTCTTCTGTTTCATAAATCTGAGAATCCAACTCCTCAAAATCAGGAGTATCGATTTCCAAATCGAACTCATCAAATGTAGAAGAGTAATTGATTGCTTCTTCGTTTGCAGGATCAACTAATTCCTTCCAGAAAGAATTGAGTTCCTCAGAACCCTTAAGTTTAAGAAGACCAGAAAGGAATGCATATTCCATAGACTTCTTACACTTAAGCCAGTGATACTTATCGTATGTATTTTCCTTATTACTTGAAACAATACGATAGAAACTCTCGTTACCGCTAGAATCAAGCTTGATAGGAAGAACAACTGATAATCTGTCTTTTGCTCTTGTTAATGCAACATAAAGAAGTCTTAAAATCTCAGCGTTATCGTACAAAAGCTGGTTATTCTTATAAGCCATCATCTCAATTGACTCATCAAGTCTTACTGCCTCCTCCGAATAATCATCAGATACGAATCCATTTCTGGCATCGAAAAGAATCTGAGAATTCTTGTCAGCCTTAACAGATGCGTTGAGTTCAGTAACAATAACTGCCTTAAACTCAAGACCCTTACTTGCGTGATATGTCATACACTTAATGGCATCTGGAGAAGATGCTGCCTTGGAAGAAACAGAAGCACCAGAACCAAGCTTAATCTTCATTGATTCAAGTTCAGTTGCGATTCTTGAAATATCACTACCGTATCTTAAGAAATTAGAACAAAGCCAGTCCTTAAACATATTAAGCTTAGGAGAAGAATTACCTAAAGTAGCTCCAATTCCACTCTCCTTAAAGATTCTGTCAGTAAGTTCACCAATATCAGTAATAATCTGATCATTTCTTAAGCTGTCATAAGTATCAATAAACTTCTTTGCACGAAGCTTAATCTCACCTAATCCCTCAGGTGCTTCTTCAGAAAAGATTCTAACCTTCTCAATTAAAGCCTGGCTCTTCATTGCAGGATTAAATCTGTTAGCAAACGCAATGATTCTTGAAACCTCATCCAAAGTAAAATTAGAGAACGCATATGGACTGATTAAGATGCCAAGCAGATACTCATCTCTATAACTATTACCAAGAGACATAATGACATTACAAATAGAATGAATGTCACTATCATCAAATACAGAAAGCTCGTCAGCATAAACTGCCTTATGACCATGCTCATTAAGATAAGACGAAACCAGATCAGCCTGTGCGTGCTTACGTGTTAATACACAGATTTCACCATCTTTGATACCACTTTCCTTAAGAAGTTCTACTTCCTTAAGAACGCCATAGCACATAGCCTGCTTATTGTACTTTCTATTGTCATCACTGTTTACAAGAAGAACTCTAGGCTTTGCTAATTCACCTGCTGCCTTAACCTCTGGGAAGTTAAGCTGCTGCTTCTCATCATAACTAATTTCAGCACCTTCTGCTGTCATTATTGGATAGAAAATCTCATTAATGAAATTAATAACTGTCTTATCACTTCTAAAATTATTATTAAGCAGGAATAAAAGACCAGCTGAATCTAAGCCAAAGTCGTCCTTTGCCTTAACTTCGCTATAAGCATTCATCTTATCGATAAACATCTTAGGCTCAGCGTATCTGAACTTATAGATACTCTGCTTAACATCACCTACACGGAATATCTTTTTCTTATCATGAGTTATTAATTCAATGATCTTATCCTGAATCTCACTATTATCCTGATACTCATCAAT
>JAZUDM010000078.1:0-7475 GCA_045639635.1 Saccharofermentans sp.
AAGCTTTACAATGAGTCAATTAAGCCAAATCTTACAGCTGGTAAGACACTTGCTTTCGCACACGGCTTTAACATTCACTTTGGTAGAATTACTCCACCAGCAGACGTTAACGTTATCATGGTAGCTCCTAAGGCTCCAGGACACACAGTACGTTCTGAGTACCAGAGTGGCAGAGGTACACCTTGCCTTATCGCTGTTCATCAGGATGCAACAGGCGATGCTTGGGACTTGGGTCTCGCTTATGCAGCAGGTATCGGTGGTGCTAGAGCTGGTGTTCTCGAGACAGACTTCAAGACAGAGACAGAGACAGACCTCTTCGGTGAGCAGGCAGTTCTTTGTGGTGGTGTAACAGCTCTTATGCAGGCTGGTTTCGAGACTCTCGTTGAGGCTGGTTACGACCCACGTAATGCTTACTTCGAGTGCGTACACGAGATGAAGCTTATCGTTGACCTTATCTATCAGTCAGGTTTCGCTGGTATGAGATATTCAATCTCTAACACAGCTGAGTACGGTGATTACATCACAGGACCTAAGATCATTACTGATGATACAAAGAAGGCTATGAAGAAGGTTCTTTCAGATATCCAGGATGGTACATTTGCTAAGGACTTCCTCCTCGACATGTCAGAGGCTGGTGGCCAGGTACACTTCAATGCTATGCGTAAGAAGGGTGCTGAGTGTCAGCTTGAGACTGTTGGTGCTGATATCAGAAAGCTCTATAGCTGGAACGACGAAGAGAAGTTCATCAATAACTAATCTTACATAATTGATTCGTTTCTAATCAGGCATCTCAATTTGCTTATTGAGATGCCTTTTGCTTAAGTTAGGGGAGAATAGAAAATGAAGGGCACTTTCTTTTTGAAATTATTTGGTCTTCTTTTGCTTGTAGTAGCTTTTTGTCTTAATCTCTTTTTACCTGAAGTAATTAAGACCGAAAACGCAGCTAAGGTTCAGGAATATCAGGCAACTGTAATCAGTAATTCTCAGTTTAGAGTTTTTCATTTTGGTACAGGTGAGAGCGCCGAGTACATTAATACAATTACAGTACTCGTTGATAATGGTGATGATGCTACATTTAGAACAAGCTCACCACTTAAGATTACATATGATTATGCTGAAGGCGAGAAGATTACTGTAATGGGTTACGAAGGTAATTACCACGTTATGAAGAGCAAACTCTTCAGACCAATGTGGCTTCTTCCAACATCAATTGCTGTTGGTACTTTTGGATTCGTAATTGCAGCTCTTGGCTTAATCATTGACAAAAAGAGAGGCTATTAATTTAGAATTAACCACAATAAAAATACAAGGGAGATCATTATGATTAAAGACACAATCGTAGATGGATTTCAGAACGCTCCACATCGTTCACTCTATCACGCACTTGGATTAACTAAGGAAGAACTCGAGCGCCCAATTATCGGTATCGTAAGTTCTTATAACGAGATTGTTCCAGGTCACATGAATATCGATAAGATTGTTGAGGCAGTTAAGCTCGGTGTTGCAATGGCTGGCGGTACACCAATCGTTTTCCCAGCAATCGCTGTTTGTGACGGTATTGCTATGGGACACAAGGGAATGAAGTATTCACTTGTTACAAGAGATCTTATTGCTGACTCAACAGAGTCAATGGTAAACGCTCATGGTTTTGACGGACTTGTTATGGTTCCTAACTGTGATAAGAACGTTCCAGGTCTTATTATGGCTGCTGCAAGACTTAACATTCCTACAGTATTTGTAAGTGGTGGTCCAATGCTCGCAGGTAAGGTAGACGGTAAGAAGCGTTCACTTTCTGCAATGTTCGAGGCTACTGGTGCTTACGCTGCAGGTAAGATGGACGATGAGAAGCTTCGTGAGTTCGAGGAGAAGGTTTGTCCTACATGTGGTTCATGCTCAGGTATGTACACAGCTAACTCAATGAACTGTCTTACAGAGGTTTTGGGTCTTGGCCTTAAGGGTAACGGAACAATTCCTGCTGTATATTCTGCAAGAATCGAGCTTGCTAAGCACGCTGGTATGCAGGTAATGGAGTGCGTTAGAAAGAATATCCGTCCAAGAGATATCCTTACAAAGGATGCTTTCGAGAATGCTCTTGCTGCTGATATGGCTATCGGATGCTCTACAAACTCAATGCTCCACCTCCCAGCTATCGCTAACGAGTGTGGAATCGAGATTGATCTTGATCACGTTAATGATATTTCAGAAAGAACACCTAATATCTGTCACCTTGCTCCTGCTGGCCCAACATACATGGAGGACCTTAACGAGGCTGGTGGTATTTACGGCGTTCTGAAGACACTTCTTGACGCAGACCTTATTAATGGTGATGTAATGACAGTTACAGGCAAGACACTCCGTGAGAATGTTGAAAACGCTGTTGTTACAGATAGAGAAGTAATCAGATCTCTCGATAATCCATTCACAAAGACAGGTGGTCTTGCAATCCTTAAGGGTAACCTGGCTCCAGACGGATGCGTAGTTAAGCGTTCTGCTGTAGCTCCTGAGATGCTCGTTCACGAAGGTCCAGCACGTGTATTTAATTCTGAGGAGGACTGTATTGCATTTATCTTCTCTGGCAAGGTTCAGAAGGATGATGTAATCGTAATCAGATACGAAGGTCCTGCCGGTGGTCCTGGTATGAGAGAGATGCTCTCACCAACATCTGCTATTGCAGGTGCCGGACTTGATAAGGACGTAGCTCTTATTACTGATGGTCGTTTCTCTGGCGCTACACGTGGTGCTTCAATCGGTCACGTAAGCCCTGAGGCTGTAAGTGGCGGTACAATTGCATACGTTAAGGATGGCGATATCATTTCAATCAATATCCCTGAGTATAAGATTGAGCTCAAGGTTTCTGATGAGGAGCTAGCTGAGCGTAAGAAGACAATGGATATTTCTAATAAGAAGGAATTGACAGGATATCTCAAGAGATATTCAAAGATGGTTTCTTCAGCTGATAAGGGTGCAATTATTAATGTCTGATATAATTCGTCAAATTAATTCAATAGCTTTATTCAGAGGGGTTCGTAACAGCGAACCCCTTAAGAGCTTATGTGACTTTTTAAAAAAGAGAGAAGACTCAACTTCAGTCGAGGACATGATTGATAGTTATGGTCACTTTGTTTCTGTACTTTATGAGCTCAGACCTGATGCAGATTTATCTGCTGCAATCTGGGATTCGCTTCTTGCAAATATGAATCCATTCTTACGTTATAAGATTGATTCAATCATTGCACCAGAAGAGCAGAAAAAGATGAGTACATTAATTAAGCTCACATGTGAAAGAGAGCTTGATCTTTTGACAGAGATAGGAAGACATACTTCTTATACTTTTAAGGAAGAGATGTACTATGACGGATACCTTCCAGATTTCACATCTTCTCAGATTGATTTCAAGGAAAGATATCTCGATATGGTTAATAACATCGAGAAGACTGGTTACGGTATGTACGCCAAGTACAGAAGCTTTAAGTTTGAAAATGGCGAGATTAAGCCAATCAAGCATCCAGATCCAATTTCTGTAGAGGATTTGTTCTGCTACGAAAGACAGCGTGAGAAGGTTATCTCAAATACAAAGGCATTCCTTAGTGGTAAGCCTGCAGCAGATATTCTTCTTTATGGTGATGCTGGTACTGGTAAGTCTTCAACTGTTAAGGCTGTGGCCAAGATGTTTGAGGAAGATGGCTTAAGACTTGTAGAACTTCCAAAGCCTGAAATTAATAATCTTACTAAGGTTATTGAGACTTTGTCACAGGTTCCAATGAAGTTTATTTTGTACGTTGATGATCTTTCTTTCGAGGCCAACGATGAGCGTATCGGAAGCCTTAAGTCAGTTCTTGAGGGGGCCGCAGCAGGTGGCAGAAAGAACATCATTATCTACGTGACAAGTAACAGACGTCACATGATTAAGGAGACTTTCTCTGATCGTTCTGATGAGATTCATGCTTCTGATACTATTGCAGAGCAGATGTCACTTTCAGAGAGATTTGGATTAAGAATTCTTTTCGATAAGCCTAATAAGATTGAGTTCATTAAGATTGCATGGGAACTTGCAACAGCCCGTGGTATTAAGATGGACGAAGAAGAGTTCAAGATGGAGCTTGAAAAGTTTGCGCTTCGTGCTGGTGGACGTTCTGCAAGACTTGCAAGACAGTTTGTTGATTCTTTGGACTGCTAATTTTTTATATATGGTATAATTAGTTATATTTTATATTTGAAGGAGAGAACGGTTATGGATATTAAGGATATCGCTAAGAAGGCTGATGGTGTTAAGGATACAGCTGCTAAGGCAGTAGATGGTATTTCTTCTAACAAGCAGGTTAAGGAGCAGGCAAATAAGCTCATCGACAACATTGAGAAGAAGGCTAAGGTTGATCTTCCAGACGTTGACGGCATTAAGAAGATGCTTGACTAATATTCTTTAGTGAATTAAAATCTTACATATTGTTTTTTTACAATTAAATATGAATCAAACCGTTGACGCGGAGATAACGGTGATGATGCTCCCACAGAGAGCCGGCGATGCTGAGAATCCGGCGGAAAACAAATCATCAAATGGACCGCTGAGGGTACAGTCAAAGGATATTAATTATCTGAGTATTCTGTAACGTAGGGCATACGTCAGTTGCCGGGAATATGATAGTATTTCGCTAAGTGCACCACTTATGGTGAATCAAGGTGGCACCACGGATTTATTCTATGAATTTATTCGTCCTTGACAGACAGATCGATTAGATCAGTTTGTCAGGGACTTTTTTTATACAAAAAATCCACTTGGCGGACTGAAGCAAGAAAGGATGACAACATGAAATTAAGACCAGAATTAAGCGAAGTTGAAGCTTACGCAAAGTCAGGAGAGTATAAGACAATCCCTGTCAGCACTACTATTCTTTCTGACATCAAGACTCCTATTGAGGTTTTGAAGATTTTAAAGAATGTTTCAAGTCATACATATATGCTTGAATCAGTTGAGAATAATGAGAAGTGGGGACGCTACACATTCATGGGCTATGAGCCAAAGATGGAAATCACCTGCATGAATGGTGTCATGAAGGCAGGAAGCCTTACAGTAGAGACAAAAGATCCAGGCCAGTTCCTCCGTCAGATTATTGAGGACAACAAGAGCCCAAGACTTCCTTATCTTCCAACATTTACAGGTGGTCTTGTAGGTTATTTCTCATACGACTACATCAAGTATGCTGAGCCTTCTTTGAATCTGGATGCTGAGGACAACGAGAACTTTAAGGACGTTGACCTTATGCTTTTCGATAAGGTAATTGCTTTCGATAATATTAAGCAGCAGATTGTACTTATCGTTAATATCTCTCTTGAGAATTACGAGACAGAGTATAAGAGAGCAGAAGTTGAACTTCAGAATCTCATTAACCTCATTAAGACTGGTAAGCCAGTTGAGGAAGAAAGAGGAAAGCTCTTAAGCGAGGTTAAGCCTCTCTTTAATAAGGAAGAGTACTGCTCAATGGTTGAGAAGGCAAAGCACCACATTAAGGAGGGTGATATCTTCCAGATTGTTCTTTCAAACAGACTTGAGGCTGATTACGAGGGAAGTCTTCTTAATGTATATAGAGTACTTAGAACTCTTAACCCATCACCTTATATGTTCTATTTCTCAGGAACAGACGTAGAGGTAGCAGGTGCTTCTCCAGAGACTTTGGTAAAGCTTGAGGATGGTTCTCTTTATACATATCCACTTGCTGGTACAAGACCTCGTGGAAAGACAGAAGAAGAGGATAAGGCTTTGGAGGAAGATCTTCTCCAGGATCCTAAGGAACTTGCTGAGCACAACATGCTCGTAGACCTTGGAAGAAACGATATCGGAAAGATTTCAAAGTTCGGTTCTGTAGAGGTAGTTAAGTACCATAATATCGAGAGATATTCACACGTTATGCATATCGGTTCTACTGTAAAGGGAACAATCAGAGACGATAAGGATGCATTTGACGCAGTATATTCAATTCTTCCTGCAGGTACACTTTCAGGAGCACCTAAGATCAGAGCATGCCAGCTCATTAATGATCTTGAGAATAACAAGCGTGGTATCTACGGTGGTGCAATCGGTTATATCGATTTCACAGGTAACCTTGATACATGTATTGCAATCAGAATTGCATATAAGAAGGGTAATAAGGTATTCGTAAGATCTGGTGCAGGTATCGTTTACGATTCAGTTCCAGAGAAGGAATATCAGGAGTGCATCAACAAGGCTGCAGCTGTAGTTAAGGCTATCGAAGCAGCAAACGATGAGAATTTATAAGAGGTAGAAAGGAGATAACGAAAATGCTTTTACTTATTGATAATTACGATAGTTTTTCTTATAACCTCTACCAGCTTATTGGTACAGTTGAGCCTGATATTAAGGTTATTAGAAACGATGAACTTACAATCAGAGAGATTGATGAATTAAACCCGGACGCAATCATTATTTCACCAGGTCCAGGGCGTCCTGAGGATGCTGGTGTTTGTATCGATGTCGTTAAGGAATTAGGTTCAAAATACGTTATTCTTGGCGTATGTCTCGGTCACCAGTCGATTTGTGCAGCATACGGTGCTACAGTAACTTATGCAAAGGAATTAATGCACGGAAAGCAGTCACTTTGTGAGGTGGATAACGAGAGTGGCTTATTTAAGGGATTGGATAAGAATTTGATGGTAGCAAGATACCATTCGCTCGCAGCAGATCCAGACACAATGCCTGACTGCCTTAAGGTAACAGCTCTTACTTCAGATGGTGAAGTAATGGCAGTCAAGCACAAGGACTACGATGTATATGGCGTACAGTTCCATCCAGAGTCAATCATGACACCAGATGGATTAAAGATGCTTCAGAATTTCGTAGATATTGCAAAAGCAAAATAATCAAAAATAAAAATATATTTCTACTAGGAACGGGAGGATCAACAAATGATTAAAGAAGGTATTATCAAAATCGTTAACAAGCAGGATCTCACATACGATGAGGCTTACACAATCATGAACGAGATCATGGATGGTGAGACAACTCCTACTCAGAACGCAGCTTTCCTTGCAGCTCTTTCTACAAAGAGTGCAAAGGCAGAGACAATCGATGAGATTTCAGGTTGTGCTGCAGCTATGAGAGAGCACGCTACTAAGGTAGATACAGAGGGAATGGAAGTTCTCGAAATCGTAGGTACAGGTGGAGATAACGCTCACTCATTTAATATTTCAACAACATCAGCTTTCGTTATCGCTTCTTCAGGAATTAAGGTTGCCAAGCATGGTAACAGAGCTGCTTCATCTAAGTCAGGTACAGCTGACTGCCTTGAGGCTCTTGGTGCTAACATCTCAATCGAGCCAGAGAAGGTTCCAGGACTTTTAAGAAACGCTGGTTTCTGCTTCTTCTTTGCTCAGAAGTATCACTCAGCAATGAAGTATGTTGGACCTATCCGTAAGGAGCTTGGTTTTAGAACAGTATTTAATATCCTTGGACCTTTGACAAA